>CASDUP010000017.1 GCA_949283955.1 uncultured Verrucomicrobiota bacterium
CGTCCGCCGCAAGAACAGCGAAGTCGTTTTTCGCCTCCATGGCCGACTCCCTTCTGGCCTCCTCAAGCTCCAAGCCCTCCAGCGCCTTCGCACACTTCGAATAAAAATCGGAATCCTCCTCGGAAAACTCCAAATTCTCCGAGTCCCTCAGCACTCCGAACTCCAAGATCTCCTCCGAGAGCAATTCAGGAGAATCCGACTCCCTGAGCTTCTCCAAAATCTCACCGCACCTCTTAAGCGCAGATTTTCTGCGGATTTTTAAATATTCCTCCGAAATTTTTTTCCATTCCTCGTTTCCGGAGAGTTCTTCGGAGTACGGCTCCAGCCTGGAGCAGTTTCGAATCACACCGCTTTCGTCGTTTTCACCGAGCGCCTTTATTGCGTCGGCAAGCCATATTTTTATCGCCCTGTCCAACAACCGGGTATATTCTCTCTTTACTTCGGCATCGAAGGAATTTACCCGCTTTATCGAGTTTATAACCGAAAGGGCCTTGTCCAGATCCCTGAGCCGCATCGCCCTGCGGTAATCACGATACAGCGGGTGTGCCTGCGTTATGCCTCGCGAATACAAGGAGTGAACTATGGATACCTGCTCGTCGTCGAAGTCGGGAGCTACCGGCAGCGACTTCGATTCGCAATACTCCCTCCACTGCCCCTTGTTTTTAAAAGACAACTCGTTTATGGACTCCAGCAGCTTGGGTTCCGTCTCCGCCACCTGGAGAGCCGCATAGTCCCTCCCGGCCCTTATTAGCGAAACACAGTGTTCCAAGCGGGACAAGGTGTCCGCGCAGCGCTTCCTGTATTCCAGCGCTATCGACCTTTCGTCCGAATCTCCGCCAGATCCGGAAAGAATAGACTGTATCTTTACTACTAAAAATTGAGAATTCATATCATTTTTTAAATTTTTCCATTATGGATTTCGCCCTGTCTATCCTGCTCTCCCCCCTGGGAATGCCCAAATTTTTAATCGCCGACACCGCCTTCTCCACAAGAACCTCCGCCTCTTTTCCGTCCGAAAGCTCCGAGGCATCGTCCAGCATATCGTCAATTTTCACCCCTATCCTGCTAAGCAGCCTCTTTTCGTATCCGGGATCGTTTTCGGAAAAACCGGATTCCCTCCATATCGAGACGGCCTTTTCGAATTTTTGCCCCGCCAAAGCCTCGTCTATCTTGGCTCTCACCACGTCCATGGATTCGAGCGGAAGAAGCGAAACCGAAGGCACCCTTTTCTCCGGAACCGCGCGAAAATCGTCCTCCACGGAAATGCCGCCGCTTCCCGAGGCAACGACCAGATACGCTGCAAGCATCGAAACCACTATCAGCGCTCCAAGAGCTATATACCATGCGAAAAACTTTTTCTCGGGCTCCTCCCTCTGCACTTTAAACCTTATTTCGGAAGACGGGCGCGGGGCTCCTACTTTCAAATTGTACATCTCCCGGTTGTTCATAACTCCCGTTCTGGCGTAGGTTGCGGAGCGGTTTGAAGGCGGAGGCGGAAATTTCTTTTCGTCGAAATTTATCGCCGTTTGGAGCGATTCTGCCCTTCCCGATGACAAAATTTTCCACGTGAAATCCGAAGACGAATCGCCCTCAAAAAAATGCGTCGTGAATGTGACGTCCCAAGAATCTGGAGTGTTTATAAACAGCTTCAAACTTTCCGCGAACAGCCCGAGTATCTTTTCGGGGGGAAGCGAATCCGACACCGCCGAAACCGGAGCCGATCCGAAGAGAGCGGCCGATCCCGAGTCTCCAGTCTCCTCTTTCCAGCAGCGCGCGGGAAGAACAGCCGCCGGTTCCGCGTCTCCGAGATAAACGCTCCCCTCAAGCCACTTGGGACCATCGCCCCACGAGGACACCCAGCCTTTCCACCCGAGCAGAATTTCAGCCGAATTCAAGCTTAGCCCGCCCGCCTCCGACGAATCCAACACCAAGTGGTGAGCCAAATAATTTTCCCTTCCGGTATAGTCCGAACCCGTTGGGCATATCCTCGTAAGAATATGCCATATCTTTCCCCCGAATGAAATCTTCCTGTGCGAATACACTACACCCTTGAACACTCCGGGATTGTAAACTCCGCATCTCTCCACAAGAGCCGCAAGCTTCTCCGACATCTCGGAATTTCTCGCGACCGTCGAAAAACCGCTCCTTCCTACTACAAGCGACGTGGGAGAACTCGTGTATATGAGTTGATGCGCCATAGAGCTACTTTACGGGAATCAGTTTAGTAACGCGCGACAACGCCCAAAGCGCCGGTATTTCAACGTTCATAGGAGACAGCTTTTCGGGAACCGGAGCTATCTTGCCCGCACATTCCCCTTCCGTAAGAAGAACGGGGGAATGCCCAAGCGCGCTAACTGCGAAAAATCTTACGTCGTCGGATATCGACAAGGCCCCAGCCACAATGGAGGGCGCTATATCCGTCATAAAATTCCTTATGATGTCGCTGTTGGAATCTATTATCCCCATATCCAAACCTTCCTTCGAGAGGGGATTCGACAACTTCTCCCCAAGCAGATGAAGCCACATGTCGCACTTCCCTATGAGAACCGCCAAAGGAACTTTTATCCTGTCGGTCGGCTCGAGGGACAAAATTCTCTTTATTCTGACCTCCATCTCCGAAAGAATCGTGTCCTGCTGGTCGAAACGGCCCCCTATCGTCAGCTGCGGATCGGGATAATCTCCCAGTCTGCCCTTGAATTCGCGGTTGGCTGCCGGATCAAACAGAAAGAAAATCGCGTCGCTGGAAGCCACGTGCAAAGCCCCCGGAGATTCCTCTATGTCTAAACCCGGCTCAAAATGCTCCCCCGCGTTGTCGTAAAATATCACGGACGCCGCCTCCCCCTCCCCGTTTGACAAAGAATACGAAAGCGGCTTGGGAAGCGCCACCATCTTGCCAAAACGAGGGTATCTCTCGTACATGACACCCTCCAAAACCGTCTTGGCAAGAATCGCCTCCTCCGGACGGCGAGCCGAAAAAAGTTTGTTCTTCATCTGCGTCAAAAGCATGTTGCCGGTCGGATCCATGTCTTTGAACGCTATGCCGAAATTCTTATAGAGAGAATCTTGAAGCTCCTTTATGAGAACACTCAAATAATAGGTCTTGCCCGCGCTCGGAGCACCCACTATCGAAAATATCCTCCTGTCCAGCTCGATGTAGTTTAACGGAAGCTTCTTCCTGCAATGCGGACACGCCACGTCCGGAGCAGGCATTCCAGCCGGATCCAAAGGTATCCCGTCGGAGTTAAACGAAACGGGAAGAAATCTAAGCATCTCCTCAGGACCAAGAACCGGATCCCCCCTAAGAGATTCATGGGAAGCTATGCTAAAGGCGTCCCCAACGTCGAATTTCAACCAACACATCGGGCAAGTAATGGTCGCGTCGGAATCGGATATGGACGGAATGAAATTCGCCGATTCGGCCGCTCCCGAAGAGTCTCCGAAAACTTGGCTGTACATAAATCCCAATTCGAAACCTTTGGGGCAAAAAGCTATTCCGGAACCATCTAATCCCCTGTATTCCACCGAGGGACGTATCCTCGAAAACGGAACCTCGTCTTCCACCCTGCCAGAATCCGAAAAAAATACGAGCCACTTCGACACGTCTATCTTTGAAAGCCTCTCGAGAGACTTGGAATCACCGACAACAAGATAGAACAGAGATTCCCCCGCCTGAAGCGTCGAAACTGGAGGAATAGAATCCAAATTCCCGGAGAGCCTGACTCCGTTGAAAAACACGGATTCCCCAGAATCAAAAAAATCCAACCGATATTTCCCTCCGGAAAATCCCACGGAAAAAATTTCCGGAATCCCGGGCATTCCAAGTTCTCCATCGCCTCCCACAGAGACGGGAAAATTCGAGGTCTTTGAAATTTTGCCGTCAGCGCACGAAACAAGCGCAACAAATCCAACGCCGCTTTTCTCAAATCCGAACATATATGCCAGCCTTTTTTCGGGAAGCCTACAAAGCCCGCACAGTTTTGCAAACATTTTCGCAACTCCTAAATAGGCTCAAAACATACCCCCTCAAAAATCATAAAATATTTTTTATAATTTTTATTTTTTAATAAAATTTTAATAAAATTTTAATTTCTTAGTTTACTTTTTTTATAATTTTATTTTAACTTAAAACTGTGTGGCAAACGACATACTCTAGGCATACCCCCATTTTAATGCACAAAACAGATACTATTTATATGGAAAGAGAGAAAATTTTGATAGCAAAACTGAAAAGCGGAGACCAATGCGCTTTCGGAGAATTGGTTGAATCGAATTGGGACAAGATATTCAACCGGGCGAACAATCTGCTTTCCAACAGGGAGGACGCCGAAGAAGTCGCCCAAGACACATTTGTCAGGGCGGGCAGAAGCCTCGTAAATTTTCGCGGGGAGTGTTCCATTTCCACGTGGCTATACCACATCGCCACAAACCTCGCCCGAAACAAGCACTGGTATTGGTGGAGAAGGAAGCGCTTCGCCTCCATCTCCCTTGACACCCCCATTGGAGAGGACGAAAGCCTCACAATCGCCGACGTTTTGGCTTCGGATGCGGTGGATCCGGCGGAGGAAAATGCCTCCTTGGAATTCATGAAAATTCTACCCAAAGCCATAGATTCCCTCCCCGAAAAATACAGCGAAGCGCTCAGGCTTCGCAACGAGGAGGATCTGAGCTACGAAGAGATATCGAAACGCATGGGAATAAGCGTTGGAACCGTCAAAAGCAGACTTTCCAGGGCGAGGGAATATTTGAGAGTTGAAATGGAAAAATTAAAGTAAGGCGGACTTTCAGGGTATGATTTATCTGAAAAGCGACAAAACTTCGAACCGAAAGATAACCCCACCAGAAAACTTAAAAAAGCAGACGCCAAAACGGATTTTTAGAAAACAAAAAACTACTATAAACCGTAGGATATTTCCGCCTTATGTTTGAAGTGGAAATAAAAAAATTTCCCGATGGCGCGGGAAAACATGCGTGTAGAAATCCCAAAACTGTTCAATTTTTGCATCATGGAGAGTTGTGCAAAGCCGATAGGTTCACTCTTGGCATAAGCGGCGCAAGAGCGCAAACTTATATCCGTTATTCCCCTGACTTTCGAGATAAGGTTATCCCTTTTTCCCAAACTTTTTTTAACTACTAAAACCGAATCCATGTGCGCCAATAAATTGAAGCCTCCTTCCTCAAGACAACAGACTCTTCCCCTCTTAGATTAAAAACACCAAAGTCCTCAAAAAATTTGTAAAATGGGAAACCCAAAAAAAAGAAATGTTTTCCTGCGTACAGAGTGTTTTCTTTATAGGAAGAGAATAATGTAAAATTCATGGGAAAAAACAAATTTACCATTCACATTCTCTACACGCAAAATTTTTGCGATTTGCCAAAACCTGACTCCCCACAGAAAAACATTCGCGCGGAGAAAAATTTTTCTCTGCGCAAACAAAGCCGTTTTCAAAATACAAAAAAGGGAACGGCATACGCCGTCCCCCTTTCTATTTCAAATTAGCGCTTGGACAACACTTTGGATTCGTATTCCTTGATGCCCTTTATCATGCGTTCCCCATTCGGAACACCGGATCTCAGACAGTACTCGTCCCAAACCGCAGAAAACGGCAGCGAAGTTTCCTCCTCCAAAAGAGCCAGCCTCTTTCCGTAATCTCCGGAATTTTCTGACTTTTTCATCTCCGAAATAGGCTCAAGCAGAGCTCCCAACAAACACTTGCGCGCCGCCCTCATCCCTATGGCCCACGCGAATATGCGGTTTATGCTGGCGTCGAAAAAGTCCATTCCTATGTGAACCTTGTTCACTCCGCAACGGACAACCTCGCGCATTATATCTTTTGTGGAATCGTCCGTAAGAACCACGTGGTCGCTGTCCCAACGCATCGGACGAGAGACATGCAAAAGAAGCTCCGGTATGTAAAGAAGAGCGGAAGAGATTTTATCGGCTATTCCCTCTGTCGGGTGGAAGTGCCCGGAATCGAGAGTAAGAAGTATCCCACGGGAAACGGCGTATCCCATGAAGAACTCGTGGGATCCCACAACGTACGCTTCGCTCCCTATTCCAAAAAGCTTCGCCTCGACGGAGTCACGATTGTATTTTTTGTCTATCTTCACCTTGAATATCTTGTCGAGTGAATCAGCCATGCGCTCGCGGGGAGAATATCTGTCCGCAGGATAATCCTTCATTCCATCGTGCATCCAAAAATTCGTTATAACGGTATCCTTTAGCTCCTTCCCAGCCCTCTCCGCTATCTTCCTGCATGCCACGCCGTGCCCTATCCAAAAATCCCTAACGGACTTGTCGGGACTGGCCAAAGAAAAACCGTCCGAAGAGCGCGGATGCGAGAAAAACGTCGGATTAAAATCCATTCCAAGCTTGTGGGATTTGCACCACTCTACCCACCCTTTAAAATGCTTGTACTCTATCTCGTCCCTCTCGACTTTCTTGCCTCCAAACTCACCATATATCGCATGCAAATTTATCCGCGTCTTTCCGGGTATATATTTTAAAGCCTCCTCCATGTCCGATCTGAGCTCGTCCACCGTGCGGGCCTTCCCAGGAAAATTCCCTGTCGCTTGAATTCCGTCTCCCGAAAGACCTCCGTCGGGATTCTCAAATCCGCACACGTCGTCGCCCTGCCAACAGTGCATCGAAAGAGGTATTTTCTCCATCGATTTCAGGGCTTTTTCGGTGTCAACTCCCACTTCCGCATATCTTGCGCAAGCACTTTCATAACAGTTATTCGTCTTTGCCATGCGGCGGAGTTTGGGTATTCCCGCACAAACTTCAAGTTTTTTCGCAGAAATTTTTAATAAAACAAACAAAAAACCAATATTTTCTCCAAAAAA
>CASDUP010000018.1 GCA_949283955.1 uncultured Verrucomicrobiota bacterium
CTGCCTTTTTGGCGGGAGCTTTTTTAGCTACCGCTTTTTTAGCGGGGGCTTTTTTGGCCACCGCCTTCTTCGCGGGAGCCTTTTTAACCGCCGCCTTCGCGACTACTTTTTTTGCCGGAGCTTTTTTTGCTACCTTTTTAGCTACTTTGTTTGCCATGATTTTTCAGTATTTGTGTTTGTCTATTACTGCCCGTAAACAGGAGTTTCCTCCGTATTCCGCCCTACCCGAACGGATCGATGCAATAAAATCCCCAACTCCGCCGACGAACCCGGCGAGAGAAAAAAATCAAAAGCCTTTAAGAGCGGTAAAAATCTCCGAAGGACAAAAGCCGAATGCGATAAAATTTGGAGAGAGTCAGAACCGCCGCGAGTAATTTTTCCAAATACTCTCTCGTCCAAAGAATCCAATTTAAATATCATTTCCTTTTTTTGTTGCGGCTAAAAAAGCTTCGAAAGTCGCAAGACGACCCAACCTTTAAGCTGACTAATTTCTTGATGAAAATTTTGCAGGTTGCAACAATTTTTTATCAAATATTTTTTCTTCCGAAAAATTTTTTCTCTTCCGAAAAAATTTTTTTCGGCCAAAAAAAATCTATCGCCTCTGAAACCCTTTTCCAAAGCGGCTTTGCGGGGATTGAATAGGTATAGTGCAAATTTCGAAAAATTTTTCGAAGAGAAATTATTTTTTTATTAGAGGTCGGATTCTTTCGAAACTTTTTATAATCGAACCCTCGGCTATCGAAAAACTTTTCAAGACTTCTCTTGCCGGCATCATTTTCATGCAAGGCCTCTGCAGCGTTTTTATTTCCAACGCCGATCCGCCTCCGCATAAAATTTTTAGGCCTCTCTTCGGATCCGCCTCCGCGACCATTCCCGGCTCCCCGAAATCCGTCGACTTCTCCGCCGCGACTTCTCCCGCTTTCAGCGTAGCCTCGCCCACCTTGAAAATGCCCCCTCCAAACGCCCTGACGCAATCTGCAATCTCCTTTGCCGGCAGTCGAAAATCTATCGCCATGTCCTCCTTCGAAAGCTTTCTGCAATAGTCCGCCTTCGACGAATCCTGCTCCGTAAAATGCAGGGTTTTATTTTGTATCGCTGCGAAATTTTTTTCCAAAAGTTTAGCCGAAAGCAGACGCAATTTCTCCCTGAGAGTTTTCGACGTGTCGTCGGGGAAAATTTTTTCCGAGAGGGAATCGGCCACCGGGCCTGCGTCCATTTCTGAGGTAATCCGCATCAAGCTGACTCCGGTTTCGTTGTCGCCTATTGCTATCGCGGTTTCAACGGGAGATGCGCCCCGCAAGTGCGGAAGCAAAGACGCGTGCAAATTAAGGCACCCCAATTTCGGAAAATTTAAAATTTCGTCCTTTAAAAATTTTCCGTACGCCATCACCACCACGCAATCCACTCCGAGCTCAGAAAATCTTTTTAACACGTCGGAACCAGGAGACTTTTCCGGCCGCATCAGTTCAACTCCGTTGGACAGAGCCCACTCGGCGGCAGCATTGGGGCTGAGTTTCTTACCCCTTCCTTTTGGCCTGTCGGGATTGCTGACCACGCAGGCAAGCGACGATTTTTTTAGAAGAAAATCCATCGCGCCTACCGCTATATAATCCGAAGCAAAAAACGCCGCTTTCATTTTCTTCTTCCTCCGAACGATACTCTTTTTCTAGCGGGCTTTTTTTCTCTTCCCTTGGAGAATTTCAAAGGGCTCTTTTTTGCATTCGACTTCGGGGCTGCCCTGTTCTCCGCATTTAATTTCGGCTTTCCAAACGCGTCTATTTTAAGCGCGATTCCTCCAAGCCCGAACTCCCTTCTTATTCCATTTTCCAAATATTTTCTATACGACTCCGCAAGGGCTCCTTCGGTATTGCAATAAAGCCTTATGGAGTAAGGCCTGGACGAGGTCTTCACCGCGTAATAAACCTTGAAGCGCTTGCCCATGACAGCCGGAGGTGGGCTTTGGCGTATCAATTTCGAAACGCAGGCATTCAGCTTCGCCGTGCCGACGTTTTCATTCATCTTTTTATAAAGAACGGAGGCGGCTTTGAGCAATCCGGATATTCCGGTGTTTTCCTTGGCTGAAACGAAAAGAATTCTCGAGTCGCCCAAAAAGCGCAGGGAATCCCTGACTGCGCTTTCGAAGCTCTTTTTAAATTCGGAAATGTTCTTGTATCCGGACAGGGGGGATTCCCTAAATGTTTCAACCGCGTAATCCCACTTGTTGACTACAAGTATTATCGAAGCTCCCTCCTCCAATATTTCACCCGCCAGTTTTTTATCCAATTCCGAAACGCCCTCCATGGCGTCTATCACAAGAAAAACTATGTCGCTGTTTTTTATCGCGCCCCTAGTGCGCTCGCTCGAAAAGAAATCGAGGGAGGTGTTAATTTTTCTTTTCACCCTTAGTCCCGCCGTATCGAACAATCTGAATTTCGACGAAAGCCCCCCGAAAGGCTCCTGCATTTCCGCGTCTATATCGACTGCCACGCTGTCCCTTGTTGTTCCAGCAATATCGCTTACTATCAGCCTATCCTGGCCTATGAGCCTGTTGCACACCGAGCTCTTGCCCACGTTCGGCCTTCCCGCAACGCAAACCTTGATTCTTCCCTCCGAATCATCTTCCGCCGAAGGGTCTATTTTTCCGAACTCGCGCTCTATATACGACTCCAAGTTCCCGATTCCCCTCCCGTGCTCGGCGGATACTTCGAAGACGTCCTTAAATCCCAACGAGTAGAAATCCGACGCCCTGCGGGAATGTTCGGGAACGTCTATTTTGTTCACGGCCAGAGCTATTTTTTTTCCGGATTTTCTTAGCTTGCTTGCTATCTCTTCGTCCAACGGGGTTAGTCCTTCCTTGGAATCCACCACAAAAATTATTCCGTCGGAAGCGAACATCGCGAACTCTGCCTGTCTAGTTGTTGCCTCCGCTATGGCTTTCTCGGCGACATCTGAAGAAGCCCCTATACCTCCCGTGTCCATAAGCGAAAGATTTTCCCCCAGCCTTTCCACAACCACGTCGCGAGTGACTCCCGGTTTGTCGTGCACTATGGACGAGCGCCTCCCGAGCAGCCTGTTGAACAACCTGCTCTTGCCCACGTTCGGCCTTCCGACCAGCGCTATGCTTTTGTCTTCCATGAAAAAGCCGTCACATTTTTTTCAAAACTCTCTCCATTCTGTCGGCAGCCTCTATCAGGTTGTCGTAGCTTGTCGAAAACGCCGCCCTGACAAAACCCTCCCCAGACTCGCCAAACGCCGAGCCTGGAACAAGAGCCACTTTCGCCTCGCTAAGAATCTTCTTCGCAAAATCCATAGATGAAAGCCCAAATCCGGATATATTCGGAAAAGCGTAGAATGTTCCCTTCGGCATGAGGCAGGGCATTCCCATAGCATTGAAGCGCTTAACTATAAAATCCCTCCTCCTGCGATACTGGTCGCGCATTCTCTCCATGTCTGGAGTTCCGTTCACCAAGGCTTCTATTCCGGCTATCTGCGATATTATCGGGGCGCACATAACGGCGTATTGATGCGTCTTCATCATTCCCTCTATTATCGGGCGCGGAGCGCATGCGTACCCTATCCTAAAACCGGTCATCGCAAACGCCTTTGAAAATCCGTGGAGAAACACGGTTCTCTCGCGCATTCCGTCTATGGCGGCAATCGACACGTGCTCGCCCTCGTATGTCAGCTCGGAATAGATTTCGTCGCTTATTACGAGCATGTTTTTCTCCTGCGCAAATTTCGCAAGCTTTTCAAGTTCGGAGCGCGGCATCACACCTCCCGTCGGATTTGTGGGAAAGTTCAATATTATTGCCTTGCAACCCTCGCTCCACGCCGCCCTGACATCGTCCGCCGTCAGCGCAAAACCGTTTTCCGCCTTCGTTCTCACCGGAATAGGCTCGCCGTGGCACAGCCTCACGCTCGGCGAATACGACACAAAACATGGCTCGTGGTACATCACCTTGTCTCCGGGATTTATTATCGCCCTCAAAGCGCAATCCAAAATCTCCGACACTCCCACTCCCACTATGATTTCCCCGTCCGGATCGTACTCCGGACCGTAATTCTTGGCCACATATTTCGAAATCTCCACCCTAAGCCTGCGCGTGCCTAGATTGTCGGTGTAGGAAGTCTTGCCCTTCTCCAGCGCGAATATCGCCGATTCGCGTATGTGCCACGGAGTCACAAAATCCGGCTCTCCGATCCCGAGAGATATTGCGTCCTCCATTGTGGCAGCTATCGCAAAAAACGCGCGAATTCCCGAGCGCGGTATGTCGCGCACGTGGTCGGCTATGAACGAAGCCGATATAGGCTCTTGTTTGCTATCCATTTTTTCTTCCCTGTTCTAAAATTTTTTGCGCGCAAAAAAATCCGTGGAGGGACCACCGTTTTTTTGCGCGCAATTTTTTTAAAGCGAATCTATGCGGTAAATCCCAGCTATTTTCTATGGAGAATAAAGCAAGCGGTCGCCCGCCGCCGCCTCGGGATCTATCAAAAAGCCCTGCTGCTTGTACGTCTTGAGAAAGAAATGCGTGGCCGTGGAGCTCACCCCTTCTATGGTGGCAAGCTTCTCGTAAACAAAACTCGCAACGTCCTTCAGCGATTTGGCCCTAACAAATATTAAAAGATCGTACGCCCCGCTCATGAGATAGCACGAGTCGACCTGGTCGAACTTGCTGACTCTCTTGGCAAGTCTGTCGAACCCTCCGTCACGCTCGGGGCTTATTCTAAGCTCTATTGCCG
Source organism: uncultured Verrucomicrobiota bacterium (assembly GCA_949283955.1). Lineage (GTDB taxonomy): Bacteria > Verrucomicrobiota > Verrucomicrobiia > Opitutales > Intestinicryptomonadaceae > Merdousia. Next base: position 4,741 of record CASDUP010000018.1, read on the forward strand.
CATGAACGGTCGTCTCGTCGAGATTCGGATTTATAACCGGCCTCCAGCCCAATATGACTCCCTTATCGGAAAGGGATTTTAGGGCATCGTCCACCTGCTCCGAGGTAAGGCCCAAAATCTTTCCCATCTGCTCGGTGCTGAGGGGTTCTCCCTCGAGCAAAAGTTTTAATACTCCGTCCATATCGGATTTTATATTGTCGAACCTCCGTCCGTTTTAAAGTATTTTTTTCCCCGCGAGAAAATTTTTGAACGCGGCTATGCCAATCCCCTCTCGCTTCTTCCCCTTGCAAAGGACAAGATAGCCTTCAAAACCCTCGAGCTTTCCAAATCCGCGCGCTTCTCCAACTCCTCTATTGCATGCGTGCGCGACAACCTGTGCTTGTATATGAGCTTAAACGCGCTAAAAGCCGAGTCTATTTCCTCCAGGGTAAACCCGTTGCGCTGCATGTTTATCTTGTTTATCGAACACACCTGCGCCGGAGATCCGTCCGCCATGAAAAACGGAGGTAGATCCTTCACGAGCTTGGACGATCCGCTCAGCATGGCATAGGCTCCAACCCTGCAAAATTGATGAACACCGCTGCCCCAGCCTATCACCGCGCAATCCTCCACCACTACGTGCCCTCCGAGCGCCGCATGCGAGCTCATCACGATTTTATCTCCGACGACGCAATCGTGGGCAATGTGGCTGTACGCGAGAATATTATTCCCGTTTCCGATGCGGGTATAGCCTCCGTCGGATGTGGCCATATGGGCAGTAGTGTATTCGCGAAACACGTTGTCGTTGCCTATTTTCAGCCCTGGCTCGCCGCCCTTAAATTTTAAGTCGTGGGTCTTTCCACCTATAAACGCGTATGGAAACACGCAGTTGTTTGATCCCATTGTGGTGTTTCCGTCGACAGTGGCATGGTGCTGCACTACGCAACCGTCTCCGAGCACCGCGCGCGACCCTATGTAGGCGTAGGCTCCAACCTCGACGTTCTCGCCCAATTGCGCTCCGTCCTCCACGATTGCTGTTTTGTGTATTTTTGTCATGCGAAAAAATTACGGCGCCTCGTTCGCCGGAACCACGGTAAACATCAAGTCCGCGCTTGAAACGACCACTCCGTCAACCTTGCACGAGGCGGTGGCGCACGCAACTTTGTCTCCGCGCGACTTCGTTATAGCCACGTCTATCTGAAGCTGGTCGCCGGGCTTCACCGCCCTGCGGAATTTCACTTTGTCCGCGCTCATGAAAAACGCGAGCTTGCCCTCCCCGTCGACCCTTCTGAGCATCAAAATTCCCGCCGCCTGGGCCATCGCCTCAAGCTGAAGGACTCCCGGCATTACGGGATTGCCCGGAAAGTGACCCTGAAAAAACGCCTCGTTTATGGTCACATTCTTTATAGCCGTCAGCTCGTCCTTGCCCCTAACCTCCGTTATTCTATCTACTAAAACAAACGGATACCTGTGCGGAAGAAGTTCGAGTATCCTCCTCGTGTCGAGGGTTGCCTCTGTAAAAATTTTGTGCTTCTTGGAGTCTGTTTTCTTCTTTTCTAATTTTCTGCCTTCGGCATAGTCCCGCATCTGCTCGTAGATTTTTGCGGTAAGCTTCGCGTTGAGGGCATGCCCCGGGCGAACTGCCACTATGTGCGCCTTAAGCCCCACACCGAGAAGAGCAAGATCGCCTATCATATCAAGAATCTTGTGCCTTACGAATTCGTCCTGGTAGCGGAGAGGCTCCTTCGACAAAATTTTATCCCCCTTTATGACGATCGCAGAATCAAGGCTTCCGCCTTGGATCTTTCCCATTTTGAGCAGCTCCTCTATGTCCTCATAGATGGTAAAGGTTCGGGCGGGAGCAATTCCTAGCTGAAATATTTCCGGATCAATCTCTGTGGAAAGATGCTGGGTGTGGATTCCCCTGTCGTCGGCGGAAGTGCATGTGATTTTGAATCCGTCGTACGGAAGGGCTATTATCGACCTGTTTCCGTCAGTGACGGAAACGGACTCCTTAAGCTCGAATATTTTTCTGTCGGCCGACTGCTCGACAGGTTCCGCCTGCTGAATCAAATTGACGAAAAATTTAGCCGAACCGTCCAAAATGGGAGGTTCTGAGGCGTCCAATTCAACCACGCAGTTGTCTATTCCCATTCCGTTGAGCGCGGCCATCACGTGCTCTATAGTGTGCAGCTTTACGTGGCCCGAAGTTATACCCGTGCAGCGAACCAAATCTCCCACTTCCGTTATTATGGGCTTTACTTCCGGCGCACCGAATATGTCTTTGCGCTTGAAAATAATTCCCGTATTTTCATCCGCGGGTTTTAGAGTGAGCGTCACCTTCTCGCCCGAATGCAAGGCTGTTCCGCTCAAGCTTTCTTCCCTTCTGACGGTCCTCTGCTTCATATCCTTAAAATCAAACGGTTAGATAAAACACCGCTTACCCGAAAGGTAAAGCTTTTTTTGCCTCTCGATTTTTCCGGAATTCTCCATAAAAAACAAACCGCACTCAAAGATAGATGTCCCTCGGGCAATTCGGACCTTTTTCCGGCCCAACAATACCCTCCTCCTCGAGTATGTCGACAATCTTTGCTGCCCGACCGTAGCCTATGCTTAGCTTGCGCTGCAAAAACGATATGCTCACCTTTTTGTTCGCCCTTATGACCTCTATGGCCCTGGCCACCATGGGATCCTCGTAGTCCCCTTCGCCCTCTTCGTCCGAATCCTCCTTGCCGTAGTTCTCTATGTGGCGCTCCACCTCCTCGACATACTCCGGCTCCCCATTGACCTTTAAGGCCTCCACTATGCCGTTTATCTCGTCGTCCGATATGTAGGCTCCCTGCGCCCTAACGGGAGACGCCCCGGCAACTCCGTAAAGCAAGTCTCCGTTCCCTATTAGCATTTCCGCTCCTTTGCCGTCGAGTATTGTCCTGCTGTCGGTGGCGGAAACAGTTTTAAATGCTATTCTAAACGGCAGATTGGCCTTTATAACCCCCGTAATGACATCGACCGACGGCCTCTGCGTGGCAAGTATAAGATGTATTCCCGCCGCCCTCGCCTTTGCTGTCAATCGCGATATCAGAGCCTCCACGTCCTTTCCCGCCATTATCATTATGTCCGCCAACTCGTCCACTATGCAGACAATATACGGAAGCTTCTCCGTGGGCATTTCGAAGTCTTCTGGTTTCCCGTCGGCAAGCGAACTTCCCTCCTCGAGAGCTTCCATTGATGCCACTCTCTCCTCGGGCGTCATGGCTTCGTCCATCTCCGCCGCGGCGGCCGCCGCCTCCTTGTCTTTTAGTATCTTCGCGTTAAAACCCGATATGTTTCGAACTTTGGCATAGCTGAATATCGCGTATCTGCGCTCCATTTCCGTGCACAGCCAATTTAGTGCGGCGGGAACTTTTTTGGCGTCGCTTACTACGGGAATCAACATGTGCGGAAGAGAATTATATACCTGAAGCTCCACTTGTTTCGGATCGACGAGTATAAAGCGCAAATCCTCCGGGGTAGAACAGTAAAGCAGCGAAGTCAGTATCGCATTTATGCAGACGCTCTTCCCGCTTCCTGTCGATCCCGCTATGAGAGCGTGGGGCATTTTTGCCAAATCGAGAACTACGGGCTTCCCTGTGACGTCCTCTCCGAGAACTATCGGAATTGCAGCCTTCTTTTCGAGCCACGCCTGCGATTCTATTATGTCGCGCATGACAACGGTCTTCCTGCGAATGTTAGGAATCTCCACACCTATGGTTCCCTTCCCGGGTATGGGAGCTATGATCCTGACGCTTTGCGCCTTCAGCTTCATGGCTATTTCGTCGTCAAGGGCAGAGACCTTGTTTATCCTGATGCCGGGAGCAAGAGTGAGCTCGTAGCGAGTTATCACAGGACCAGACTCCGCCAAAGCCGGAAATACCTTTATTCCAAAATGACCTATCGTCTCGACTATTTCGGTCATGCGCTCCTCGTAATTTTCGAAATCGTCCCCGTCGGACTTATCTGGAGGAGAAAGCAACTCGACACTCGGGAACACGTAGTCTCCGCGCTTTTTTTCGATCGCCGGAGCGGAAACTCGAGTGTCCTCCGGCTTCACCACTTGGAACGAGCCCTTCGAATCTTCGGAGGAATCCCCAAGCAATCCTCGGCGAACTTTTTTCGGCTCCGCTGCGGGGGAATCGTCGTCGTCGCTTCTCAAGATGCCGAAGCGTACGCCGTCTGAAAACTCCACTTCCGGAGAGTATCGTATTTCGGAAATGTCCTCGGGGGGAGCTGCCCTGCTCTTTTTTTTGAGCGGCTTTTCCTCCGGAACCGGCTCAGAATCCTCTTCCTGAACGGGCGAAGGCTTGTCCAAAATACTGTCGACTTCCTTTTCGTCCGATTTGCCGGATCGAAATAAAAATCCGAAGGCGAATTTCAATGGTATCCAAAACGCAAGAAGTATAATCTTGGAAACCCTGACAATCAAAGGCGGAGATTTTTTCACCACTCCCGACAGCTCTTTTGCCGCCTCCGCCGGGCTGTCAACAAATATTATTATGAGGCATATCATGTAGAACACGCCCGCTATAAGCATGGATCCGAACACGTCGACCGACTCCAACAATATCGACTCGAATATCGAAGAACCTATGCCTCCTCCCCAGCCGCACGGAAAATATCCCGAAGCGATAATTCCCCCTGTAGTTTTAAACTGCAAAGTAGCCGCCAGAATCGGGAGCAAAAACACGCTCGCAGCCATGGAAACCAAAACAGTTTTCGTAAGGAGCTTAGCCCTTCTTGAAAATGCCATTATCGAAAGCCATATCAAGTAGGTGGGAAACATCCATATCGCCACCCCGAACGGAATTATGAGAGAAACGCACAATGTTGCGCCTATTTTTCCGCAATAATTCGGCTCCAAAAGCACAGTGGACTGGAGATATTGGCTAAAAAAATCCGAAAAGTATATTTCCTGTCCCGGCGAATAACTCGCAAGGCTCGTCAAAAAAAACACGCCGAAAAAAGCGAGCAGGCACCCCGCAACAATTCTGCGTTTGCCAACCACTTCTCCCAATTTTTCGCTCTTTTTTAGTTTCTCAGCCATTTTTCACAGCGCGCCAATCGGAGGCGCTAATAAAAATTCCACGCATTATTTCATTTTTTTCGCGGCGGCAATTCTTCTATTCTAAAGATTGGAAAATGCAAATAAATAACCGTTCCGAAAATTCCAACGTTCTATAAAACGCAACTAAGCGATTGAACCTTCCGAAGTCGCTCAAAAATACCCTGCTTAAAAGCTGCTTATGTTATAATAGCTTCGAGAACTTCAAGTACGCTTGAAAAAAATTTTATGCAAAAAAGCTTCCGCACTTCGCTTCTCCGACAATTTTTTTGCAAGATTGCGCCAAAAAAATACCGTCCTCCGCATCGGATAATCTTTTCCGGTCGACAAGAAACCATCAACTAAGACGCGCCCTTTCTATTTTGGAGAAAATTTTAAGTAAGAAAAATTTTCTGCCTAGCAAAAGCTTGCGCGCCCGCACAATGAACCCAGAAACAATTAACCCATGCTTGCCCGCAAAAGAACGGACATTCCTCTCCAAGGGAATCTATCTCGAACAAGCCATAATTCGGAAAAATCTTCCATTGGCTAATCCCAAGCAAATAACCGTTTTAGCCCCCCGCCCGCGCACAAACAAAACCTCCGCCGCAAAACGGATTCTCGAATATTTTCCACCTGCTGGAGGAATCGAAGCTTCTAACGAGCAGTTCAGTAGGACTTGCCGAATATCACCCGCCTCCTACTCGGCTTGCCTGTAAACGGGCAAACTCCCGGAGAGTCGTCTCCTTCGAGGGGAATGCATCGCACGGTGACCTTCAGGTCCTTACGAAGAGTATCCTCCACTTCGGGATCCCCGCTGAAATGCGTTAGGGCGAATCCCCCGTGAATTTCCGGCTTCTTGGAGTTTTTGGGAGTAAAGAAAGAATAGAAATCCTCTTTAGTGTCTATTTCGACGGTGTTGTCGTTTCTGTACTTCTCGGCTCTCTTCAACAAATTTCCCTGAATGTCGCCAAGCAAATCGGACAATCCTGACACAAACTCCGCCCGGGAAACCGACTTCTTCTCCCCCGTATCCCGGCGGCATACAAACAGGCTGTCCGAGGAAATGTCCCTCATGCCCACCTCCACTCTTATGGGAACTCCTTTTTTTATCCAACCCCACGCCTTCTCTCCGCCGCGAATGTCTCGAGAATCCACTTGAACCCGTACGGAACCCCCTGACGAAATCTCTTTTTCCAAAGCGGAACAGTATTCGAGAACTTTCCCTCTGTCGGAGTCGGAATGAATTATCGGAAGTATCACGACGTGAAGAGGGGCAAGTTTTGGAGGAAGAACAAGACCGTCGTCGTCCGAATGTGTCATTATCAATCCACCCACAAGCCTGGTCGAAACTCCCCAACTAGTAGTCCACGCATACTCCTGAACGCCGCTTTCCGACAAAAACTTTATGTTGCTTGCCTTCGAAAAATTTTGGCCCAAAAAATGCGAAGTTCCCGCCTGAAGAGCCTTCCTGTCTTGCATCATCGCCTCTATGCAGTAGGTGTCGACCGCTCCCGGAAACTTCTCCCCCTCCGTCTTTTTCCCCGATATGACGGGCATTGCCATGTAGTCCCTCGCAAAATCCTCGTAAACCTTCAACATTCTTATGGTCTCCTCGCGAGCCTCATTTTCCGTCGCATGGGCCGTATGGCCCTCCTGCCACAAGAATTCCGCCGTGCGAAGAAACAATCTCGTCCTCATCTCCCAACGAACCACGTTCGCCCACTGGTTCACCAGTATGGGCAAGTCGCGATAGGACTGAACCCAGCGGGAGTACATCTCGCCTATTATCGTTTCGGAAGTCGGGCGAACTATAAGCGGCTCCTCCAAGGGAGATGCAGGCAAAAGTTTTCCGTCCGGGCCAACCTCTAGCCTCGAATGGGTCACCACTGCGCACTCCTTGGCAAATCCCTCCACATGCTCCGCCTCTTTCTCCAAATAACTCACCGGAATAAAAAGAGGGAAATAGGCGTTTACATGACCAGTTTCCTTAAATTTTCCGTCCAAAACCTTCTGCATGTTCTCCCAAAGAGAATATCCCCACGGCTTTATCACCATGCAGCCGCGCACCGGACTGGTCTCTGCCAAATCCGCCGCCTTGACAACCTGCTGGTACCACTCGGGATAATCCTGCTCTCTGGTGGGAGTTATCGCCGTTCTTTTAGCCTTTTCGTTCGCCATTTCACGCCCTCTTAAATTCCGTTTTTAAATCGGCGGATATTCGCTCCTTTTGCTTTCCCGTTCAAGTTTTTTCGGATTTGGGCAAAATATTTTGGCGCGCTAAAATGGAACCGTAGGCACGATGCTACAAAAAATCGATAATTTTAATGTGCCTTTTTATCCAACCCGACAACGAGTTTTCTAAAATTTCGCAAACGAGTCAAATTCCACCTATTTTGTTTATGAAGAGTTTGAAAAATTATCCGAATAATAATTAAAGCGAATTGAAACGCGGGCTAGTAGTCCAAATATATGCCCATTATTCGGGCAGAAAAAAGCAAATAAAATGCAAATACGAAACCGAATTATTGACGATTTTTAAATAAAACTAAATCAAAAAAAACTAAACTTATCTTGACAGATTGCCAACTTAGTGAGATCCTATGCATAGAAAACATATACGTTTTTTGCTTACATTAGGGGGTAGATAAAGTATGATGAAAACAGACTTCACATATACTATGGCATTCTGGTTGTTGCGCCTGTGGCTGGCAACGAGGGCTATCGTCACCGGATTGGTGAAATTTACGGGCATGAAACCCGTATTGAAACCGGAATACGCGGATTTGGACGCGGATTCCCTCGAGGCGCTCGGGGCCGAGGCCTACGACAAAGTTCCCGGAATAGGATTAGACCTATACCAGGCGCTTCCAAAAGGAGGGCCTATGAGCATAGAAGGATTTAAATCCAGCCCTCTAATGCCCAATTTTGCGGTCGAACCATACGCGGCATGCCTGGGATACGCGCTCATCATACTGGGAGTCATGCTTCTTTTGGGAATTTGCACGAGGATCTCGCTATTTTTGCAGGGACTTCTGTACATTTCTTTGACTTTTGGATTCATAATACTGGAGAAAAGCATCGGAGAGGCCAGCGCGGCTGGAGCCGCCTATCTCGGGGTTCACATTTTGCTAATAGTCGCGGCATTGATACTTGCCAAGTACAACAAGTTCGAGCTGCTCCCCTGCGGGAAGTTGCCCTTCTGCAAGTGCTGCGACAAAAAATAAAGGCTTGTGTTTACCGATAAAAAGTATCACAGGACAGGGATTGGAGGAGGAATAAAAATTATGGAAAGAAGAGAGTTCATAGCTAAAAGCGCAGTGGTAGGCGGAGGTCTCGCACTTTCGTCGTTGGGAAGCATATCTCGAGCGGCTGAAAGCGCATCGGGCATTAAAAAGTTGAATATAGCCCTAGTTGGCGTTGGAGCCGAAGGAGAAATTCTTCTCAACAGCTTGCTAAAGATACCCGGACTGAATTTTGTTGCAGTATGCGATATCTGGAAGTACCGCGTACGATACGGGGCTGCAAGATGCAGAGCGATAAAACAGCGCCCCAAGATGTATGAAGACTACAAAGATATCATAGCCGACGACGCCAAGTTGCCGGCCGGAAGTCCGAACAAATTGGATTGCGCGATAATCGCCACTCCCGATTTTTGGCACGCTCCGCAAACGGTAGATTTCCTGAAGGCTGGGATCAATGTATATTGCGAGAAGATGATGTCGAACACTGTTGAAGGCGCCCGCCAGATGGTAAGGGCTGCGAGGGAGTCGAAAAAGCTCCTCCAGATCGGTCACCAGCGCAAGAGCAATCCTCGTTACATATACGCGAAGGAAAAGTTAATAGACGAGGTAAAGCTTTGCGGAACTCTGCTTGCCGCTAATGGGCAGTGGAACAGGTCTGTAACAAAGGACATCACGTGGCCGAAGAAATACACGATTCCGGAAGAAACGCTTAAGAAGTACGGATATAAGGACATGCACCAATTCCGCAACTGGCGTTGGTACAAGGGGCTCGGAGGAGGACCCATCTCCGATCTCGGAGCGCACCAGATAGACATATTCGCGTGGTTTTTCGGAGGCAGGCCAAAAACGATCATGGCTTCCGGAAATAGCGACTATTACAAGAAGGATTGGTACGACAACGTAATGTGCATTTACGAGTACCAGACGAACCAAAACGTAAAAGCGCAGGCGTTCTACCAAGTTTTGACTACAACCGGAGCCGGCGGCGGATACTTCGAACAATTCATGGGAGACCGCGGCACCATAAAGATGTCCGAAAACGCCAGCATAACCAAGATCTTCAAAGAAAACGACGAAAACATAAACTGGGACCAGTACGTTAGGGACGGAATTCTTAAGGAGGTAAAGGAGGTAGTCACCGTCAAGCAGGCGGACGTCCGCGAGTCCAAGCCCCTCAAAACATACGGATTCCCATTTGAAGAATCGACAAAGCCGATTCACATGCACCACCTTGAGAATTTCTTTAACGCGGTTCGCGGAAAAGAGAAGCTAAACTGCGACGGAGAACACGCGTTCGAGGCGGAAGCGGCAGTTTACAAGGTGAACGAAGCGATTGAGGCGAAAAAACAACTCGAATTCACGGAGGAAGATTTTGTCGCGTAAGCGGGAATCTCCAATGTTCAATTACAAAGAAAGGGTAAAAATGAAAAAGACAGTATTGATTGCCGCGGCGATTCTTTCGGCGGCAGCTCTCTATGGAAAAATTCTTAAGCTGGAAATTCCCGCAGTTAATTTGCAGGGAACTCCCGTTCCGATAAGGGTTGGAAATCTCGAACCAAAGGGAACGAATCCATCGCCCGAGGTTCCCGACAACGTGGTGAATGTCGCCAAAGGCAAGAGCGTGTCGAGTTCCGACGACATGCCTCTCTTGGGAGAACTCGAAATGATAACCGACGGCGATAAAGAGGCCGGAGATGGAAGCTATGTCGAGCTTGCAGACGGCAAACAGTGGGTTCAAATAGATTTGGACAAGGAGTACAATATATACGCCGTCGCCGTGTGGCACTTCCATCAAAGGGAAATTGTTTACAACGACGTCGTTGTGCAGCTCTCAAACGATCCGAAGTTTGTCGACGGAGTAAAGACCATATTCAACAACGATATAGACAACTCTTCTAAGCTTGGCAAAGGATCCGACAAAGGCTGGATAGAGACGAATGCCGGCAAGTTGATTGCTCTTAAAGATCCGATTAAAGCCCGCTATGTGAGGTTCTATTCAAACGGAAGCAACGAGAGAGAGGCGAACCACTATATCGAAGTCGAAGTTTTCGGAAACTAATTCGAAATGTTTTTAAGAAAAGCGGCGAGTTTCAGGCTCGCCGCTTTTTATTTTTCGCAGGTATTTTTCAAGCCCTCAAAACGCTCCCGGAATCCGTTTTTGCAAACTCTCAAAATATCCTTATTCAAAAAAAGACCAGGCAAACAAATCCAATTTTAATAGATTACCCTCCGCAAGCCGTGAATCTCCCCTAAGAAGTTTATACCTAAAAAAATCTCTTCAAACATTCGAAACTAGTTTCCTCCAAATCACACCACAAAACCCGCCGGAAAAACTTCCGAAACCTATTTAAAGGCGCTAAAAAATACCCCCTCCTCAGGAATAAATGTTTATTCCAAAGCAGAGCAAAAATTTTAGAAGGAGAATTTTGCAGCCATATAGAGCGCTGCATTTGTTTGCCGCTGCGCTGTTAACCTTAAATATCGACACCAAAGTCCCGGCCTGCGGATAAGGATTAAATTTTCACCCCGCATTCGAGGCCCACCATAGCTCTCCTGGGGAATTATACAAAAGTTTGCTTTCAAAAGAACGGCAAAAGGATTTTTGCGAACGCAAAAAAAAACGCCGCTACAAGCAGCGTTTTAAAGACCAGTTAGAAGCTCTTTAGCGCCTCATCTTTTGTGGCGTAAATCGGAAATATGCTCGTAAAGCCGGATATTTCGAAAACTTGCTTCACGCTTTGGCACAATCCGGAAAGAGCTATCTCGCCGGAAATTTTCTTGAACTGCTTGGCCGCCGCAAGAAGCACCCTCAATCCCGCGCTACTTATATATTCCAGTTCCCGACAATCCACCAACACTTTGGACGAATTTTCCGAAAAAAGGCTATTAAAAACTTTTTCCAATTCCGCGGTCGTTGTGACGTTCAAACGGCCTTTGAGCATTACCACCGCGATGTCGTTTATCTTTTCCTGCGTAATGTCCATATATGAAGTAATTATTGTTAACAAGTTTGCCGTTTTTACATTTTTAATCAACACAAAACGAAAGCTAATTTACCCATCGGCAAAGCGCGCAAGGCAAATTTACCCCCCCTAGTAAAGCGCGCAAGGCAAAAAAAAAGAGTCTTTTTTGAAAAGAACTGATAGATGAAATTCAATGCGGCAAGCCTTCGGGACAAAAAAAAGAGTCTCTTTTGAAAAGAGACTCTTTTGAAACAATCACAAATACCTATTCGCTTGTGGTCTCGTCCTCAAGAACACGCTGCACAGCGCCTCCCGGGGAAACGATGATGGGATTCTGGAACACGCTTCCGGGACGCATTTCCTGGAACTGTTCGCGAACCACACTGCCTCCGGGGGATATCCTGTTAGCCGTGATGAAGATGAGAAGGTTCTTTTTCTGGCGGGATTCGCCCTTAGCCTGGAAGAGCCTTCCGATGAACGGAATGTCTCCCAATATCGGAACTTGGTCGTCGAGGCTCCTGATGTCTTCACGAGTAAGACCACCCATGACAACCGTCGCTCCGTCGAACACAGTGACATTGGTGCGAATTTCACGAACCGAGAACACGGGCTGTATGAATCCGGAAGGAATCGTCACAGTCGTGTAGCCCTGAATCGCGACGGCGGTGCCGCCGTATTCCATCCAACCTTCAAATTCCGTCACGCAGGGATTGAGCGCCATATCAATGGTGGAGCCGTCCTCCTGGACATTCGGAGTGACCTCCATTACAACACCGATATCTTTGCTCACGAAGTCCTGCGGGGTACCGGGAGTGACCGTGACACCAGCCGAACCGGTGTTGTCACCGCTGGAAGTACCGACGTTGGACTGCATATCGCCCCAGTTTTCAGGATATCTGATCTGTTGCGAAACGGTTATCGCAGCCGTATTTCCGGAAGTCACCGTAACCTTCGGCGAGCAGAGAAGGTCGCTGCCTTGTTTCTGTTCGAGAGCATCGACCATCAAATTGACGTCGTATCCGCTCATCGTTCCGATTATAGCGCTAACCATTCCGAGATTGGTCTCTCCAAGATTCATAGTGGAGGGAACCACGGGCCACAAATTCTCAACAGGAGTGGTGCTTGTCTGGCCAGCCTGAGGATCAGCATTGTAGATCATGGTATCCTTGCCGGTTCCGCTCGTGGAAACAGAGGTCACGAGATTGCGGTTCGCAGAGGAGAAGAGGGTCTGTTCGCCCTTGCTGACTTTCCAGTTGAAGTTCAACTCTTTCAGATCGCCTTGGTTGACCTCCATGAACTTCGCCTCAATCTCAACCTGCTTTACTTCGTTGTAGCGAAGGAGAATGCGGCGAACCTTTTCAAGATTGCGAGTGGTATTCGTGACCCACAATTTCGTTCCGTCGTAGGCGATGTTGGCTCCGGGAGCAAATTCAACTCCCAACTTGATAAAGAAGTTCTTTATGAGCTCCTCTTTGTTTTCGGGAGCAACTCCGCTCGCCGTTCCGCCGCCGCCTCCGAAGGGATCGGAACTGTCGGAACTCGCGGAAGCCGCCTTCATGCCAACCATCTTTGTGACGGCTGTATCCGGAATCGGGAAGTCCTGTGTTTCAAAAGACGCTCCCGGATCGTTCTGGGCCTTGCGAACAACGATCGTCTCGTCCTCTATATCATAGTTGTAGCCGGCCTGCCTCGTCACCCAGGAGAGAACTTTTCCGAGCGAAACTTCGCGGAGGTTTATATTGATCGGCTTTTGAGCGTCGGCCTCGTCGGCAAAGAGAACTATGTTCACGCCTTTCTTGCCCTCGGCCTTGTCGTAGAACACCGAGACGTCGCCCAAAGTCTTTATGACTTCGGAGAACTTAGCGTTCGGGTAATTCACTTCGGGAATTATAATGGAATTGAGTTTCGCCTCAACCGGGCTTGCCCTTCCTTCTCCGGCCTGGGCCACCGTCTGACCGGTGTAAACCTGGGGAAGCTGCCAAGACCTGCCGACTTGGTCGAGCAATCCCGCGCGGGTGGCCTGGTAGGTCAGCTTAGCATTCGTCTCAAGCTTTTCGGAAATCAACTTCTGATAAGCCTTCGCCTCTATGTTGTCAGCGTCGAGAGCCTCAACCTGCCTGAACGAAGAACGAGCTCCCTGGTAATCTCCATAGAGATACTGCCTAGTTCCCTTCTGTATCAGAACATCAACCTTGTTCTTGCGAGCGGCATACTCCGGTGATGTGTCCGCCAAAGTATGATTGTAGGGATTGTCGTCAAATTTGTCGGCCTTCTCAACGAAAGCTTTGCCTTTTTCTAGATCGGCCTCGTTATCCGCGTAGTCCTTCGCGAAAGCCTTGGCATCGGCAACATTGCGCTCGCTCATGGCTATCTTAGCCCTCTCTTTGGCCATCGTCGCACGAGCGCGCTTTATCTCGGCGCGAGCGTCGTCTGCCATCGGAGCGTACTCGTTGGCGGGCAACTTCGAGGTGGCTTGGTCGAGCGACGCATTCGCGTCGTTCCAGCGAGCCTCGTCCATGGCGTCGTAGGCCTCGTCTATGAGGTCGTACGCGGCGACGATCTGCATCTGGACCTTGCG
>CASDUP010000019.1 GCA_949283955.1 uncultured Verrucomicrobiota bacterium
AGGCCGACTTCGCCCGGCTCGTCGAAGTAGTCGAAATCATTCATGCGAATCCTCCTTTGGCTCTGCATCAGGAGTTGCTTCCCTCGCTTGGCGGGCCTCTTTTTGCATGGATTCTATGCGGGCCTTCACGACGTCCCCAGACATTTTCTGGGCCGTAATTTCAAGTGAGAGGGATTCCCCGTTTCGGTTGACCACTATCTTCGAAGACTGTCCCGGTCGGACAAAGAAAGTTTTTGCCCTAAGCTGCATGTTGTTTTTAACCGGAGTGCCGTCTATGGACTCTATTATGTCTCCAGTTTTAAATCCCGCAATTTTGGCGGGTCCGTTTTCCGCCACGAGAGTGACCGAAATTCTCGTTCCGAATTTCGGGTCCGGAACGTCTTGGGCCTGCAGCCCGAACCAGCTGTAAACTGGTTCCCCGCTGAGGAGAATGTCGTCTCTTATTCTCGCGGCTACATTTGCCGGGAGAACGAAACTTCCAGCCGTTTCCGGAATGGAGGCGATAGTCATGCCTACGAACTTTCCGTTCATGTCGAAAACCGGCCCCCCCGTGCTTCCCCTGACCGACATTATGTCCGTTCTAAGGTATACCGTGGGCAAAAACGCGCCGCCGAATTCTATGTTCCAACCCGAAAGGAGCCCCATTCTCGGAGCCGCAGGAAGTCCCATTTCATGCGAGATTGACACGAGAATCGTGGCCGGTCGCGCCAGTTCTCCGCTCGAGTCCATCATAACTATCGGCGGATTCTTGCTTCTTATTCCCTTTTCCGACCTTATTATCGCGACTGTGGTGAGGGGATCGAAGCCCACTATTCGTGCGTCCATTAGAAGTCCGTGCCATTCTATCCACAGTTTTTCCGAGCACATCGTGATAAAGGCGCTCGTCATCACCACGCCGTCTTTTCCGATAAAAAATCCGCTTCCCGCGTCGAGGGTGGTTTTTTCGACGGTTTTCCCGTCCTTTCCCCTTACGACGAATTTTTTTTGGGCGTACACTTTGACAACGGAGTTCTTGTTGTTGTCGAACACCGAGTAAAGTTTTTCCTGGAGGGAAAGTTCTGCGTTGTCCGGTCGCGCGGAAAGCTTGGCCGTCTGGGCCGGGCAAACTTGCGCGAAGCAGGCGGCTAAAGAGAACGCGACAGCGTGCGCGATATGTCCGTGAAACGTCATAAATAACATGCTCTATAATGCCTTAAAGCCGCTTCTTATCAAGATTTTTCCTGCTTTTTGGAAGAGTTGTCCGGATATGGTTTTCCATTTTGCAGAAAGCGCTTGGCATATTCGCCTATTTAGATTGAAAAGGCTCCAAAACGTTCATTTTTTCGGGAGTATGGGCTCTTTTCAGTGGTGGTATTTCGAGCCGGCCGAAATGCTCTTTGCCCTGTAGAGCTGCTCCAACAATAAGACTCTTGCAAACTCATGCGTGAAGGTCATTTTTGAGAGCGATAGAACAGAGTGGGCGGACTTTTTCACTTTGTCGGAAAGTCCGTATGGCCCTCCTATTATGAAGGCGCTTCCGCCCAGCAGAAGATCTCGTTCCAAAATTTTCGAAAACCCCTCGGAATCCGTTTCGAATCCCTCTTCGCCCATTGCGTATATTCTTCCGCGAAATCCCGATAAAGCCCCCAATATTTTTTCTCCCTCCCTTTCTGTATCGGAGTCCTTTATCTCTAGAATTTGGATCTTGTCGAAGTGGGACAGCCTTTCCGAGTAGTCCGAGCACAGCTCCGACAAAGCCCCGTTTTTCATTTTTCCCACAACCGCTATTTTTATCATCTACATGCCTTTTTTTCTGGAGTATACAGTCACATTCGCCGTTTCCGATCCCGCGAATTTTCTCGCCGCTTTGACGGCCCTTGCCGCCGACAGTGTGGGGTTGGATTCGTCGTTTTCAAATACGAAATCTCTTCCTCCCATCTTAGAATACGCCCCGGAATTTTTCAGCATTCTCATTATCTCCGGGCGAACTTCGCATATAAAGAGGAGCCTTCCCGTTTCGCGCATTCTTCTCGAAAGCTCAAGCAAGTCCATCACGCTTGTGGCGTCCGGATTTATGGCGTTTCCCAACTTCAAAATAAGAATCTTCAAATGCGGTTCGGCGGATATTCTTCTCAACTGGTTCTGAATCGCGTCGCTGGCACCGAAAAACATGTTTCCCTCCACGTGGACTATGGAAATTTCAGAATTCGGTTCGTCGTTTGATTTTATTACCTCGAGCTCTCCGTCGTCTCCCACCGAATATTCGACCATTTCGGGTTGGCTTGCCTTTTTCAAGAACAGAAGAACCGACAATCCTATACCTGCGTATATAGCGTCGTCGAGGGAGCTGACGACCCCGATTGTGAAAGTCGCGAAGAACACTGCGGCGTCCGAGAAGGTGCTTTTGAGGGCTATTTTTATTATGCTTGGCTGTATTAGCTTCAGGCTTGTGAAGACTATAATCATGGCAAGGGAAGCTTTTGGCACAAACTCTACCGCCCAGCCGAACGCCAAAAGTGCGGCCAAGGTGAATATGGCCGTAAAGAGGTTGTACACGGGGGTTTTTGCCCCGCTTGTCACGGTAAGGGTGGAGCGGGTGAGCGATCCTGAAACGAGAGTTCCGGAGGATAGTGAGCAGGCGAGGTTGGACAGGCCCATGGTGAACACCTCTTGGTTGGTGTCGAATCTGTCGGCCTTTGTGGAGGCGAGGCTTTTCCCTATAGAGACGGCTTCCATGGCGCAGAGCATAGATATTGCTATCGCCGCGAGCGAAGCGGCCCTAAAGTCGATTCCGGAAAAGTCGGGAAGCGACGAGGACCACGACGAAATTCCTATCGAATCCAGAGTTTCTATCTCCATTTCAAATTGGTTCTTCAAGAGCCAACAGACGCCTGCCATTGCAATGAGAGTAAGGCCTTCGGCGGGGAGTTTCTTTGAAAATTTTTTGAGGGGTAGGAAAATTGCTAGGGTAATGAGGGCCGCGCAAACCGAACCTGCTTTGGCATCGCCTCCGTATTTAAAGGCAAGTACTGCCATGTCGACGAGTGAAAGAGCATGTTCTCCCGCCGGGTAGGAGAATCCGAGCATATTTTTCATTTGGTTTGCCGCTATGAGCAGCGCTCCTACCGTTATGTAGGCTACAATGACCGTTCTCGAAATGTACGACACCAAAAATGTCAGCTTGAACAGGCTTGAAGCGATAAGGAATAGTCCTGCCAGGGCCAATATTACGGGCACGGCGGCGATTCTTCCGGCTTCAGTGGCGATTCCCAAGGAGGCGAAAGAGCTAAATAGGACGATTGCCGTGGCGTTGCTCGGGCCCAGAGTGACGTATATTCCGCGGGAGAAGAAAAGTGCAATCAGGGAGGATACGATTCCGGAAAATATTCCGAAGGAAATCGGAAGCCCCGCCACCATGGCGTATGCCATGTTTACCGGAAATGACAGCATTGCGACGTTAAAGCCGGCTTTGGCGTCCCTCGAGAGGGACGAAAAGTCGTATCCCTTGACAGTTTCCCTGAGGATAAACGGGTTGATGGGGCGCCAGCTGTCGTTGTGTGAGCCGATATTCATGCGATAATCCGCGCTAGCGATTAATGTTCAGCAGGTTCTTTTCGTCAATCCAAAATCCTCGTGGGAAAAGTCGGAAAAAGTTTTGGAACAAAAAGAGTTTTAATTAAAAGGCTTGAAGGGATCATTCGAGGGGTTAGCATACTCGCCTCAAATGGACGCCTTATACGAGAAAATAATAAGACCGCTTCTTTTTTTAAACGACTGCGAAGCCGACCACGATCTCGCTCTTGCCGCGATGAAAACGGTAGGGGCGATTCCCCCTGTCAGGGCGGTAATGGAGTGGTTAAACTTGGTCAGGACTCAAAAGCCCGTGAAAGTGTTCGGGGTGAAGTTTCCGAACAGGGTTGGTCTTGCGGCGGGGTTCGACAAGGACGCCCATATATGGAAATCCGCTGCGGCGTTCGGATTTGGGCATTTGGAGTTGGGGACCGTCACATGGCACAAGCAGTCTGGGAATGCCAAGCCGAGAATGTTTCGCTATCCCAAGTCGGAGGCTGTGGTAAATTCCTGCGGATTTCCGAACGACGGGGCCGAGGCGATAGGGGCCAGGCTTAGGGCTTCGATGGGATCCGGGGGCAAACGCAAGAAATTTCCTGTGGGAATAAACATAGGGAAGAGCAAAATCACCCCTCTGGACGAGGCAGCCGGCGACTACCTAAAGAGTTTTGGGGAGCTTGTGGAGTTTGCGGACTTTTTTGTAATAAACGTGAGCAGTCCGAACACGCCGGAGCTTCGCAAATTGCAGGGAAGGGATTTTTTGCCAGGCCTTCTCGGTGCCATAGCGGAGGCGAATGCCGACAGAGCCAGAAAATTGTCGGTAAAACCGGTTCCGATAATACTAAAGATAGCACCCGATCTTTCGTTTGGAGAGGTCGACTCGATAATTTCCACAGTGTTGGAACTTGGATTGGACGGAGTGGCGGCAACAAACACCACTGTTTCCCGCCCCTCCGAATGTCCGAATATGGAAAAGAGCGGTGGCATGAGCGGTCGTCCCCTATTTGAAAAATCCCTCGAGATGGTGAAGTATATTTCAAAGGCGACGGGGGGCAAACTTCCGATAATAGGAGTTGGGGGAATCACCGATTTGGAGAGGGCTGGAGAAATGATGAACGCCGGGGCAAGCCTTATTCAAATTTATACAGGAATGATTTATAGGGGGCCGTTCTTTGCGAGGGCTGTGTCTAGGGCTTTGGCTTGGCGCGACAAAGAATGGGTTTAGTTAGAGTAGTTTTTTCGAAAAAATATTTAGATTTTTGTGTTTGTTCGCTTTGCTTGTAAGAGTAATCGACTTTTCCGAATAGGGGAAGGCGCAAAAGAATTTTTGTCGAATTGTCTTAGAGTTTTTTATTGGCGTAGGAGCTTTTAGTCTGGCGCGACAAAAAAAGATAAAAGTAGTCCCAATCGATGTTTGCATAGAGCTTTCGATTCTCATCGCCAATTTTTATTGTCCGTGTGCGGCGGAAAAAAACCAATAAAAAAGCCCGCCGGAGGCGGGCGATTGATCAGCGGTTTTCGTAGCGCTGGCGAAGCATATTATTGAAAGCGGCGACCTTGTTCTTTCTACGTTTGATCTCGCTCGGCTTTTCGAAGTAGCGTTTCTGGCGGACGTCGCGAATGACACCCTCTCTGTCCAACTTCTTTTTGAGCCGGCGCAGAGCTTTTTCCATCGCTTCTCCTTTGCGGAGTTTTACTTCAACTGACATTTCGGTTCACCTCCTTTCATGAAAACTTTCGTCTAAAAAGCGCATGGCGCCTTAAAAAACGAAGCGCCCATAATCCCCGAATGATTCCTTCGTGTCAAGACATTTTACCCTACTTTGAGAAATTGCCGAACTTTGGCAGAATGTCCTTCAATATTTCAAAAGCCGATTTTTTATCCAGTCCTGACGCGTACACGGCAACAGCCAGCGAAACGGCGTCCGATTCGTTGACCGAATTTGAGAAAGCGGAAACGGACAAGTCTTTTTCTCCTCGTTTTTTAAACTCAAGGCCCAATTTGCAGAAGTAGTCGCAAAACGTTTTGTGGTCGCATTTTGGCGCTATGGCGCTCGCAAAGGACAGCGCGTCGGAGTTCAAGTTGAGGAGCAAAAACACGTCGGAAATTCTCATAGCGTAGTTTGTCAAATCTGGTTTTCCGATGGAGTCGGTTTTTTTAAGCATCATAGCTGCCGAACGTTTCGCGAGAAGTTCAGCCACTTTGGGGTCGCTTTTAGAGAACAGCTCGGAGGCGCTTATGGTT
>CASDUP010000020.1 GCA_949283955.1 uncultured Verrucomicrobiota bacterium
TCTCGTTTTGGCATGCCACCACTATTCCGGTCGGAATGTGGGTTATCCTTACGGCACTGTCGGTCTTGTTGACCTTTTGGCCACCCTTACCGCTCGAGCGGTACGTGTCGATTTTCAAGTCCTCCTCCTTGACGTCCAAGTATATGTCGTCCTCCACCTCCGCTATCACATCGACCGACGCAAACGAAGTGTGCCTCCGCTTGTTCGCATCAAACGGGCTTATCCTCACAAGCCTGTGGACTCCCCTCTCCGCCTTGCAATAACCGTAGGCGTTAGGAGCCTCCACCCTGAATGTCACCCGCGTAATTCCCGCCTCGTCGCCCTGCTGAATGTCGTCTATCTGGGCGTTGAAACCACGGCGCTCCGCCCACCTTAAATACATTCTAAGAAGCATCTCCGCCCAATCGCAACTCTCAGTCCCCCCCGCTCCCGCGTGTATGGTGACGATTGCGTTGTTCATATCCCTCGGGCCGTTCAGAAACGACTCTATCTCAACCTTGTCCAAATATTCCGACAAGCCCTTCGCCTCTGCCGACAATTCCGACGCAAGCGCCTCATCCTCTTCCGACTCCTGCGCCAACTCCAACATCGCGCGAAGATCCTCCACTTTCTTGCGCAACTCCAGCTGGGGATTCACAGAATTTTTCAGCCTCGACACCTCGGAAACAACCTTTTTAGCCGCGGGCTGATCGTCCCAAAAGTCGGGGGCCGACATTTTTTTGTCGAGTTCCTCTATGCGTTTTTGGCGTCCCGGAACGTCAAAGAAACCTCCATAAGTATCCGGCCCTCTTGGAGATGTTTTCGCAAAGCTCTTTTGTTTCGGAATCTATAATCATCTGGTCCTCGCTTGTAAAATCCAACCGCCAACGGCGAAATAAATCCGACTCCCCCAATCCGCCGACATAATTTTTCCGGAAAAAAATATTATCAACAAAAAAATCTTGAATGGAAAAAATTTTTTGCGATACTGACCCCTCGGTAGGTGCGTCGGTCAGAAATAATTATCCGGCGCCAAAGATTGAATTTTTAAAACGAGAAAAAAATTATGGAAGAAAACAATATCCCATCGTCCCAGGCTGGAAACGCGGCTAACCGCCCCGCCCCGTCGTTTTCGCTTCCCAAAGCGTCGGTTGCAGGATCGTCATTTGGGTCGGCATCGCCGTCGGCCCGCCCCGCGTCTTTCAAAACGATAAGCCTTAAAAAAGACAATGCCGAAAAGACCAGTCCGTTGATGCTCGCGATAGATTTCTGCGCGGCTGTCTGCGCGATAGCCTTCACTGTTCTCTTTTTCCTTCACAGGTAAAAATAACGAAACCGCAAAGCGACTTTCCAATAGCGGAAAAGGATACCGACAATATGCCAGTAAAGCATTTAAACTCTTCCAATTTCGATTCGACCATAGCCGAAGACAAACCGGTTCTGGTAGATTTCTGGGCCCCGTGGTGCGGACCGTGCAGAATGCTCGGCCCCACGATAGACGCCCTTGCCGAAGAAATGGGCGACAAGGCGGTTATTTGCAAAGTGAACGTGGACGAATCCCCCGAATTAGCTTCAAAGTTTGGAATAAACCAGATTCCCACGATATTATTTTTCAGAAAGTCGCAAAGAGTCGGAGCTTCCGGCCCCGCATCGAAGGAGGTTCTGAAGGAAAAGTTGCGCTTCTGATTATATAGTGTGTAGTTTGCGATAGATTGTTTCGCACGCGCGCGGAAAATTTCATATTTTCCGCGCGTTTCTTTTTTCCCGTTCGGAATAAAATTCCGCCTCCGAAAAATAGCAGCAGAAAGGAATTGCCGAAATTTCTTTGGTTGACAGAAGAGGGAGAATTTGAGAGCGTAACACATATAGGTTTGCACATTATGGACAGGAAAAGCATAATTCAAAAGATAGAGGAAACGCCCGAATGGGATATAATAATAATAGGAGGCGGAGCGACGGGACTGGGAAGCGCCGTGGACGCAGCCACTAGAGGATTTAAAACCCTTCTTTTGGAACAGTCGGATTTCTCGAAGTCGACTTCAAGCAGAAGCACCAAGCTCGTGCACGGCGGGGTTAGATATTTGGCTCAGGGAGACGTTGCCATGGTCAGAGAAGCCCTCAGAGAGCGCGGAAGAATGAAGAGAAACTGCCCTCATCTTGTGAGGGATATGAGATTCATAATAGGCAACTACCGCTGGTGGGAACAGCCCTACTACACGATAGGACTTACTTGCTACGACATGTTGGCGTGGGGTTTGAGCTACGGCAGATCGCTTCCTATGTCGAAGTCGAAGGTTTTGAAGGAAATTCCGGGAATGGTGAAAGAAGGCCTCAAAGGCGGAGTGGTTTACCACGACGGACAGTTCGACGATTCCCGCATGGCTATAACTCTCGCGCTGACCGCCCAGGACAAAGGCGCGACGGTGGCCAATTACATCGAGGTAAAAAGCTTGATTAAAGACTCCGGCGGAAAAATATGCGGAGTGAAGGCAAAAGACTCCCTTGGAGACGGCGAATTTGAAATAAAGGGAAAAGTCGTGATAAACGCCACCGGAGTATTCGTCGACGATATAATGAAGATGGACGCTCCCGAAACCCGCAAGAAGGTTCGCCCCTCGCAGGGAGTACACCTCGTGGTGGATTTGGATTTTCTCGGAGGCGACTCGGCTCTGATGATTCCCAAGACAAAGGACGGAAGAGTTCTTTTCGGGGTTCCGTGGCACGGCAAGGCGGTTCTTGGAACTACCGACACCCCGCTCGACGAGTCATCCCTCGAACCGAGAGCCCTCGAGGAGGAAGTGAACTTTATTTTGGACCAGGCGGGGCAATATCTTACCCGCAAGCCGGAGCGCAAGGACGTTTTGGCGGTGTATGCCGGACTTAGACCCCTCGCGGCTCCGCAGAAAGAATCCGACAAGAAGAAGACGAAGGAAATATCGCGCTCGCACAAGATATACGAGTCGGAATCCGGATTGCTGACCATAACCGGAGGAAAGTGGACGACGTATCGCGTGATGGCGGAGGAGATAGTCGATAGGGCAATAAAGACTGCGGGGCTGGACAAGAGGTCCTGCACCACTCAAAACATGAGGCTCCACGGCTGGAAGGAAAACGTAGACCGCTCTAAGTGGGACTACGTCTATGGCTCCGACGACGTCGAACTGAAAAAAATAATAGACGAAGACCCCAAGAATGGAGAATTTTTGCTGGAGGGCTTTACCTTCACTCCTGCCCATGTGATATTTGCGGTCAGAAGCGAATTCGCGCAAAAGCTTGAGGACGTTCTGGCACGCAGAATGAGGGCTCTCTTCCTCGACGCGCGCAAGGCGATCGAGATAGCTCCAAAAGTCGCGGAGATAATGGCAAAGGAGCTCGGCAAAGACGAAAATTGGCAGGCGAGCGAAGTGAAGGAATTCACCGAGCTTGCCAACGGATACATTTTGAAATAGCCGGTTGGCTCTTTTGGCGTAGCGCCGAAAGAGCCAATTTTTTTTCGCCTTGGCCAAAGAATAAGTTCAATTTAAAAATCGATGAAAAATCCCTTTACTCCTCCGCCTCCAGCCGCTCCCCTCCCAAAAGAAAAGATAGATACGGAATACGCCCGCCTGCGCAGGCAGGTGTTTTTGGGAATATTTGTGGGATACGCCGGATTCTACCTGATAAGGAAAAATTTTTCCCTTGCCATGCCGTATCTGGAAAACGCGGGGTTCGACAAGAGTGAACTCGGCTTTGCTCTGTCCATGATTGCCTACGCCTACGGAATAAGCAAATTCTTGATGGGAAGCGTTTCGGACAGAAGCAATGCGAGAGTTTTCCTTCCCTTCGGCTTGGCTGCATCTGCACTCATAACAGCCGGTTTCGGAATTTTCGACTGGATGACAGGCTCGATAATAGCCATGTCGTGCGTCCTATTTGCCAACGGCTGGTTTCAAGGCATGGGCTGGCCGCCCTGCGGGCGAGTGATGGTGCACTGGTTTTCGCCAAACGAGAGGGGAATGAAAATGTCGATATGGAACGTGGCTCACAACGTAGGAGGCTTGCTGATGCCGCAGCTTGCGATATTGGGAATGTTCTTGTTCGGAAACGACTGGAAGACGGGAATATTTCTGTTTCCCGCCCTAATAACCCTTGCCATAGCGCTTACTGCATGGTCTTTAATACGCGACACCCCGCAATCGTGCGGGCTGCCTCCCATAGAGATATACAGGCACGACGCCTCCTCATCGTACTCCGCCGCCGACGAAAAGGAATTTTCCACAAAGCAAATATTTTTCGAGCACGTTCTAAACAACGGGGCACTTTGGAGTATAGCCGTGGCAAACGCCTTCGTCTATTTTGTCAGATACGGAATTCTGGACTGGGCTCCCATCTACCTCCAAAACGAAAAGGGATTTAATTTCTCCCTAAGCGGGTGGGCGTACTTCGGATACGAAGCCGCCGGAATAGCAGGCACGATACTTTGCGGCTGGATATCGGACAAGTTTTTCTCTGGAAAGCGCGCCCCCGTAAATGCGATATTTATGCTTCTTACGGCGATAGCCATAACCGTCTATTGGCTCAACCCGTCGGGCAATCCTACCATCGACATAGCTTCGCTGTTTGCGATAGGATTCCTGATATACGGGCCCGTGATGCTTATAGGGCTCCAGGCGCTCGACATGGTGGCAAAAAAGGCCGCCGGAACTGCCGCCGGATTTACGGGATTCTTCGGATATTTTCTCGGAACGGCAACGCTTGGAAATCTCGGAATGGGACAGATAACGGAGCGCTTGGGCTGGAACTGGAGTTTCGTCTTCATACTGGGAGCCTGCGCGATAACCATATTGATTATGGTGAAAAATTCGATTGCCGAATACCGCAAATAGAAAAATACTGGGCAGAAAGATGAAAAAATTTTACATATACCTTCTCTGCAGTTTCGCATGCGCCTCGGCGTTTGCTGTCTCTCCGAAATACGGGGGAGCCACGCGCGCTACGGCCGACAATTTGGCTATTGCTACGAGGGCAAAAGAAAAGTCCGAACCCAAGGCCTCTCCCACAACGCCCCCGACCTCAAAACCCTCCGCCTCAAAAATCGGCTCCTCCAAACCCGCTTCAGTAAAAGCCGGATCTGTCTCGATATATCTGAACAAAGACGGCGAAATTTTCTGGAACGGTGAAAAAATCGACATAAAGGAGATGAAGCTGCGCTTTGAAGAACTTTCTGACAATCCCCCCGAAATAAGGATAAACGCGAATCCCAACACCCAGTATTCCAAAGTTCAAGAGGTCGTGAACGCGGCAAATGAACGCGGACTAAACAAGCTTTCGCTCGACAAGCCCGCCCCTTCTGAGAAAAAACCTCCCAAAAAGCCTTCCGAAACTTCGCAAAAAGACAAATATTCCTCCGCCAAACCCTTCGACATATCCTATGTCAGAGCCCGCCATCTTTCCGCCGCCGAGACGAGAACCACGGGAGAAATATTTTCCGGAGAGGAAATGACGCACGGCCAGCTCACCTTAAGAACGGATCCCAAAAGCCGCTCCGGAATGTATTTTTTTGTGATGTTGGATTCCTACTTTGAAGACCTGATTCCCGGAACCACTGTGGAAATCAGTTTTGACGCCTCCGATTATCCCCACCCGAGAACCCATACCTTCACCATCGCCGAACCACACTCGACCTTCCGCGAAATGCGCTTCGGAGTGACCGGCGACGACTGGGTAAGCTCCAAAGGCAGGGTAAACGCCTGGAGGGTTGTAATACGCGATCCTCAAGGCAGGGAAATCGCCCGCAAAGAGTCCTGGCTCTGGTCTATGAAAAACGCTAAAAAATAACCCCCGTTTTGCGGCAAGTTCCGAGTAAAAAGCGGACGCGGAACAATAGGGCGCACGAAAACGTCGGGAAATCCGCCCTCGGGAAAAAATCCGGCAAAAAGGAAAAAATCCGAATGTGGAGGAAAGCGGGAAAATCCGCGCTGGTTGTTTACCTAGAGGCGAGGCAAAAAGAGCCAAGCTCCTATAGGCGCTGCCGCGCAAAGGAAGCTTTTCTATAAAGGCTCCGATTCGAACTTTCCATATCGAACCGAAAACGGCCAAAGGATTTTGACGCAAAAACGAAACCAAAAACCATGAAGTTTTTTGAGAAGAATTTTGAAGGCGCGATATTCTCGGAACGCGATTTTCGGGAAACTCTGGACGGGGGACAATCGTTTAGATGGATGGAGGTAAAATCGCCCTCTCCAGCCTACGAGGGAATATTCGGAAGAAATTTTGCAAGGCTCGAACTTCTGAAAGACGGCTCAGTGAGGCTTTCGGCAAACGCCGAAGATTCGAACTCATTTAGAAAAATAGCGGAAGAAACCCGAAAATATTTGGATTTGGATAGAGACTATTCCAAGCTGAAGGAGTTTTTGTCGAAGAAATCGAAAGGTGACAGAATACTTCTTTCGGCCTTCAGGGAGCATCCCAATTTGAGAATATTGCGCCAATCCCCAGCGGAAGCAATAGAATGTTTCATTTGCAGCTCGAGCAAGCGAATAGTCCAAATAAAGCAGTGCGTGGAGTTGATCGCAAAAAATCTCGGAGACGAAATAGAAAACGGCAAGTTTTCCCTTCCTACATTTGAAAGAATAGCCGACGCCGATCCGAAAATTCTAAGATCGTGCAAACTCGGATTCAGGGCGGACTACCTTAAAAAGACCGCCAAAAAAATCGTCGAGGATAAATTCGAACCGGACTCCCTCAGAGAAATTCCCTACGAAGAGGCTAAAAAATACCTCACTTCCCTATCAGGTATCGGAGAAAAAGTTGCGGATTGCATATTGCTGTTCGGGGCGTCCCGCTTCGAGGCGTTTCCCGTCGACACGTGGATAAAAAAGGCAATGTCCGAACTGTACGGCACTGGCGAAAACCCGTCAAAAATACGGGAATTTGCCAGGGAAAAATTCGGCGAATACTCCGGATACGCCCAACAAGTGATATTCGCCGCCAAACGCAAAGGGCTCATTTGATAGTCCGCGGCAAAAAAGTGTTGAGAAAAACATGCGGCGCGAATTACAATCTCCGCTAAATTTTCTAAAAAAATGGCGGAAGAAAAGAAACACTACGGCAGGAACGAAATAATATCCATACTGCCCCAGCAGCCTCCCTTTATGTTTATCGACGAGGCAGACATATCCAAAAGCGAGGCTCTCGGAAAATACGAGATAAAGGGCGACGAATTTTTCCTGAAGGGACACTTCAAGGACAATCCCGTAATGCCCGGCTCGATAATGCTGGAAGCTCTCGGCCAGTTGGCAGTTTTGATGTTTCTCGAAACAACCCCCAAGACCGAAGAGGGTTCTCCGGACAAAAATCTAATATTCTTCACTTCCGCCGACGGGATAAGATGCTCCAGAATTTGCAAGCCTGGAGAAGTTTTAGAAATGCGCGTGGTACCCGTGACAATCAGATATCCGATAGCGGTTTTCGAAGGAAAAGTTTCTGTGGGTGGACAGAGAGCGGTGTACGCGGAGAAAATTTCGCTTACTTTTGATTTGGTAAAATAGAAAGAAGATGAGCAACAGAGTCGCCATAACCGGTTTGGGATTTATAACGAGCATAGGAAACGACTACGACAGCGTGGCCGATAGCCTAAAAAACCTCAAGGGAGGCATAGAGCTTTATCCCCCCTTCGACGACGCAAAAATCCCCGTCAAATGCGTCGGCACGATAAAAAATTTCGATACTAGCAGCCACGATCCCGAAGACTGGACCTACCCCAGCAACTACTCCGTAAGGCGCGACATATTAAGGGGACTTGCTCCCCATGGGCTCTACGCGTACTGCGCGATGAAGCAAGCAATCGAAGACGCGAAACTGTCAGAAGAAGACATATCCAACGTCGATACCGGAATATATACCGCCTCGGCCGGTTCCACCGGAATGCTCTACCACCACATGAAAAGGCTCGACGAAGTGGGAGTATCGCGCTGCTTTCCGTTTGCCATAATTTGCTCTATAGTCGGAACGCTGTCGTTTAATCTGGTATCGGCATTTAAAATAAAGGGCGCCAGTTGCGGATTCGCAAGCGCTTGCGCCAGCAGCTCGCACGCCCTTGGATTCGCCTTTGACGAGATTTCAAACGGCAGGCAGAAGAGAATGTTCGTAGTTGGCGGAGAGGACGGAGACTTAAGGACACTGCTTCCCTTCGCCGGAATGAGGGCGCTTAGCTCGTGCGCCGATCCCAAAAACGCCTCAAGGCCTTTCGACAAAAAAAGGGACGGATTTGTGGGAACCGGAGGAGCCACGGTGATGGTTTTGGAGAACGAAGAGGTCGCAAAATCGAGAGGAGCCAAAATCTATGGGAGGATACTCGGTTGGGGACAGGCAAGCGACGGATATAATGTTGCAATACCCCACCCTGGAGGCGACGGAGTTGTGAATGCCGCCCACAGGGCTTTATCTTCGTCCGGAGTTTCCGCGGAAGATATAGACTACGTAAACGCCCACGCCACTTCTACACC
>CASDUP010000021.1 GCA_949283955.1 uncultured Verrucomicrobiota bacterium
GCAATGGGCGTCGCTAAAATTTAACGATGTATTTTTGAAATCGCCCATTCCAAAAAGCTATTTTTGCCCCCTTTATAAAAATTCCCTCAAAACTGAAACGACTTCCTCGTCGGAAACCTCGGAACTCGTCTCCGACTTCCCGATTGATTTCATTACCACGAATTTTTTTCTTCCCCTGGAACTCTTTTTATCAAGCGACATAGCCTTTAAAATTTCCTCCGCCGACAGCGGGGAGCGCAATTTCACGGGAAGATCGTTGAGAGTGAGAACGCGTTTTATCCTCTCAACGTCTGAATCCGTCAAAAATCCTAGATTTCTAGAGAGTAGAGCCGTCAGGACAAGGCCTATGGAAACCGCCTCTCCGTGGAGATATTCTCCGTATCCAGCGCACTTTTCTATGGCGTGGCCGAAGGTGTGGCCCAAATTCAAAAGGGCCCTGCCGTTTACGGGAGAAGTTTCCATTTCGTCCGAAGCAACCACCGCCGCCTTCATTTCGCAGCACTTGGCTATGATTTTGGAAAGCGATTCGCTTTCCGGATCAATCCGCTCAGCGCCCAGCTCTTCGAAGAAATCCGCGTCTGAAATTAGGGCGTATTTTACCACCTCCGCCATTCCCGCGGAAAATTCCCTCGGAGGCAGAGTCTTTAAAAAATCCGTGTCCGCATACACTCCTTTGGGCTGCTTGAAAGCTCCCACCAGATTTTTCCCAGCCGATATGTTAATTCCCGTTTTCCCCCCCACGGACGAATCCACCATTGCAAGCAAAGTAGTGGGAACCTGGTAAAAATCGACTCCCCTCATATAGGAGGATGCTGCAAACCCAGCCAGATCGCCCACTACTCCCCCTCCCAGAGCAAAGACAGATCCGCTCCTGTCGAGCTTGGCCGAAGCGAATTCGTCGCATAATTCCTCCAAGCGGGAAAAACTCTTGGCCGACTCCCCTCCCGACTCCTCCACCACGAAAAACTTTTCGCGGGGCAATTTGCCAAAGGATTCCGAAAGTTTTTTACTATGGGCTCTCAAGACCTCCGAATCCGCCACACATACAGAGCACCTTCCCTCGGAGCACAATTCCGATAGTTTCTCCAAAGCCAAATTGAAAGCTCCCCTTCCCACAAAAATATCGTACGTTCTCTTTCCAAGACTAACGCTGCCCTTTTCCATCGATATTATCTCCTTCTTTTAACGTTTGTTTGCGGAAAACTTCATCTCGTCCCGAACACGGAATCCGCGTAAGCCCTGCTGTCGAAGGGCCTCAAATCCTCCGCCTTCTCACCGAATCCCACATATAGAACCGGAACTTTCAACGCCTTATATATTCCCGCAAGAGCGCCGCCCCGGGAGGTTCCGTCGAGCTTTGTGACAATCGCTCCCGAAATCGGGAACACCTTGTCGAACGCCCTCGCCTGCTCCACGCTGTTCAATCCGAGGCTTCCGTCTATCACAATTATCGAATTGTGTGGGGCGTTCGGATCGTTTTTAGAAACCACTCTTCTCAGTTTTGAAAGTTCTGCCATCAAGTTTTCCTTTGTGTGGAGCCTGCCTGCCGTATCCAAAATGAGCCACTTCGAACCGGAAGACTTGGCTGCCTGCCACGCGTCCCATGCCACCGCCGAAGCGTCGCCCCCGTGCAGGCTTCCCACAAGGCGAACTCCTATCCTCTCCGCCCACTCCCGAATTTGTTCGTTTGCCGCGGCTCTAAATGTATCGCAAGCTCCGAGAACCACTCCTCCGTCGTCCTTTAGAATTTCAGCCAGCTTTGCGGCGGTGGTTGTTTTACCTGATCCATTCACCCCCACAAGACAAATCACCGAAGGATTGCCGTCGGGACTCTCCCTGAGCGAACCCTCCGCCCCCGACAAAATTTTAGACAGAACGGAAGCCCCTATTTTAGCCGCGTCCAAACCTTTCATGTCGGAATTTCTGCGGTATTCGCGACGAACTTCCGCCATTATCTCCTCTGTCGTTTCAACACCGAAATCCGACGAGAGGAGCGAATCTTCCATAAAATTTACGTCCTCCTCTGAAAGCTTTCTTGAGAACAGGCCCACCATTCCCCCGAGAGCCGATTCCGCGGTTCTCTTCAGCCCGTTTTTGAACTTTTCAAACACCGAAAACAAAGCGTCCTCCTTTTTGGCGAAAACACATCAGCGCTTGGCGCTCCTTAAAGGGCGCTTGAGCGATCCCTTTAAATTGTCCAACACTCCGTTTATAAACCTCCTGCTGTCCGCTCCGGAAAAACTTTTGGAGAGATCTATCGCTTCGTTTATGGACACAACCGGAGGTATGTCGTCTCTGAATAAAAGTTCGAACACCGCCAGCCTCAATATAGCCAAATCGACCTTTGCTATTCTGTCCATAGACCAATTCGAAGCCCTTGCGGAAATCTCTCCGTCTATCTTGCCGAGATTTTTCGCCACGCCCGCTATCAGCTCTTCGGCAAACGAATAATAATCCCTCGGATTTTCCTTCTGCTCGAAAAACAGCGGCAACTCCTCCTCTAGATCCGGCCTGCCATTTGCCTCCCACATGTACAAAAACTGCATGGCCGCAGCGCGATTTTCCCTTCTGCCGGCAAGCTTTCCCTCGCTTTTCTTAGTCGAATCGCCCTCCATTATTTGCCTCCGCGTTTTTTCGATTTTTTCGCCGGGGACTTCTTGGAGATTTTTTTCGCCCCCGGCTTCTTCTTCGCTCCAGAACCGACCTTTGCCGAAGGCGATACATCCTTCGGGGACTCGTCGAGAAATCCGTCGTTTTCCGAAGCCTCGAGATCCCCGCAGGAGCCTCCGCAAACGATTCCCTCACCGCACGGGCAATCTATCTCGTCGCCCTCGTCGAAAAAATCCTCCTTCTCTTCGGATTCGATGAGCTCGTCCAAAAGTATCGAAGCTTGCCATGCCATTTCTATGGCTGCCTCCGCAAACTCCACTCCCCTCCTTATTTTGCCAATCGTGCGAGCCTCCGCCTGCTGGCGGTTGTTGGCAACCACTATTCCGTTTATTACGGGAACCGTCGTATCCAACGCGACACTCTGCAAGGCATGGGCCGTGCTGTGCGCTATGATTTCATGGTGCGGAGTCTCCCCTGCCACAACAACACCGAGAGCCACGACGGCGTCGTACTCGTTCGTCTGGGCGAGCATGTTGCAAACGTGCGGAATCTCGGAGGAGCCGGGCACACGGACTAGCCTTATGTTTTCGGCGTCGACTCCGGCAGCCGAAAAAGTGCTTATGGCGTCCCTGACGAGGGCGTCGACCAACGCCTTGTTGTATCGCGAAGCCACTATCGCGAAACGATAACCTCCCGCCTCTATTTCAGGAATATTTCCCTTGTCCAAACTCATGATTTTCGTTCTTTTTAATTTTTAATCTTCCAATTTTGTCTCGGAAACTATCTCAAGGCCGAACCCTTCCGACAACATGTGCTTGCCCGGATTGCCCGTCAAAAGCTTTATCTTTTTAAATCCCAAATCGCGGAGAATCTGCGAGCCTGTTCCGTACTCCCTAAACGAGGGAAGCGACGGCGATCCGTCCCCGCACAACACTCCGGAGTTCTCCCTCGAGACGTACACCAAGGCTCCGCGACCCTCCTCGGCTATCGTCTTCATTGCCGCCGCAAAGGAATTCGATGCCCTCGGAAAATTCTTCGCGCAAAACAAATCGGCGAAAATGTTTTCTGAGTGCACCCGAGCGTAGGTGGGTTCCTGCGTTATCTGACCTTTCACAAGCGCAAAATGGGTCTCCTTGTCGGCCGCGCGATACCCGATAAGATCGAACTCGCCAAATTCGGTGTCTATCTTGCGCGAGAAAATTCTCCTTACTATGCTGTCGAATTTTAGCCTGTAATTTATGAGGGAGGCAACCGTCATCAGCCTGTATCCGTGCTTCCTCTTAAATTCTATCAGGTCGGGAAGGCGCGCCATGGAGCCGTCGTCGTTCATTATTTCGCAAATGGCCGCGCACGGATACATTCCAGCCAAACGAGTCAGGTCGACCGCAGCCTCCGTATGCCCGGCCCTTTCGAGAACGCCACCGGGACGGGCCCTCAGCGGATTTACATGTCCGGGACTTACGAACGCGTCCGCGCAGGCGCTCGGATCCCCTAGCAAACGAACAGTGCGGGCCCTGTCTGCCGCGCTTATTCCGGTGGATACCCCAGTAGCCGCATCGACCGTCACAGTGAAAGCCGTCCCCTTTTTGTCGCGGTTCAAACGTACCATGTCGTCTATGCCTAGCTCCACAAGGCGCTCGCTAGTGGTGGGAACGCACACCAAACCCCTCGCGTGGGTAACCATCACGTTCATGGCTGCCGGCGTCATCTTCTCTGCCGCAATTATCAAATCGCCCTCGTTTTCGCGGTTCTCGTCGTCGCACACGATAACGAACTTTCCAGCCGCGCAATCAGCTATGCAATCCTCGACTGAATCAAAAACATTATTGTCGTCCATCTTCATATCTACCCTCCGCCTATACTGCGTTTGTAAGTTTTAAAATGTCTGCCTTGCTGAGCTTTTTAAAATCCCCCTCCGGTATCTTGCGAAGCTCGTACCCGCCTATCCTAAAGCGCTTCAAGTCCTTCACAAAGTGCCCCATCGCCTCGAACATTCTGCGTATCTCCCTCTTCCTTCCCTGAGAAAGCCACACTTCGAGCTTCTTAGGAAACGCCTCCGCGTTTTGGGGACGCAAAATTTTCAATGCCCTGAGTTTTTCGCCGTCGCAAACGACTCCCCTCAAGAGAGTCTCTATAACTTCGTCGTCGGCGGGACGGTTCAAAACCACCGAATACCTCTTCACTATTCCACCCGACGGATGGGTAATCTTGTTAGCCAAGTCTCCGTCGTTGGTCAAAATTACAAGACCCCGCGAATTTTTATCCAGCCTCCCGCAACAAAACATTTTCATTTTGTCGTAGGGAGGAGGAAGCAAGTCGAAAACAGTCTTTCCCCCGAATGGGTCGGAGTTTGTGCACAGAACCCCCACTGGCTTGTTCATGGCAAGCGCAACCTTTTCGAATCCGGTATCCCTAACTTCCACTCCGTCTACCGACACCTTGTCAGACTCCGGATCTACGTCCATTCCAATCCTGGCCGGCTTTCCGTTCACAAGCACGGAGCCCTCCTCAATTTTCCTCTCCGCCTCCCTCCGGGAACAGACTCCGCACGTCGATATGTATTTTTGAATTCTCATTCTGATTATCCGCCAAAAGGCGAATTCATTTTTTAAGCCGGAAATCTTTAAATTTTTCCGCGCGGGTTTAAAGCTTTTTTTCCGCTAGAAACGGAGATTCGCGCGCTAAAACATTTCCCGCTCAAAACAGCCCCTCCGAGACCGGGCTTCGTGTTCTCCGGCTATGAGTAGAGGTAGAACTGCTTGGCAACCGACTGAAAGTTTCTGCAGTAAATTTTCCATATCGACAAAAACTTTTCCACGTCCGCCTTGGCACCTTTCGAGGATATTTCCCTCCACCAAGATTCCGTCCCCGTATGTTTGTTAAAGAGCGACGCCTGCGATTTTGTGGCCGCTGCAAACGGATTTCCCTTCGAAATCACGCAGGCAATCCTCATCATGTGAAAGCTTATAGCCGTAGGGGACAGCGAGCGCCAATCCGTTATCCCGACGTATACCCCTCCCGACTTCGAACCCGAAGCCTTAGCCGAAACTGGAGTGTAGCGCAATCCCGCCACGTCGCACCTTCGAAGAATCCTCGCAAGAGACGCATTCGAGACTCCCGGATACGAGAGCATTCTAAACGGATATTTCGTCCCGTATCCGTGTTTAAATCCTCCTATTTGGCAACCGAGACCCGTCATTGCGTATCCCATCGCGGCCGACGGAGTAGGAATGGCGGGGCTTGTCGGAACCCATCTGAGTCCCGTGTCGTTCCACATCATCGAACGCCTCCAACCCCTCATCG
Organism: uncultured Verrucomicrobiota bacterium; assembly: GCA_949283955.1. Taxonomy (GTDB): domain Bacteria; phylum Verrucomicrobiota; class Verrucomicrobiia; order Opitutales; family Intestinicryptomonadaceae; genus Merdousia. The sequence goes on from CASDUP010000021.1 coordinate 5,914, forward strand.
GAATTACAGTAAGCTTGCCATTTCTCCTCTGTCCCGACGTTATCTCCAAGGAATCCCTCGTTCCTTTTGCAAACCTAGCAAGCTCCCCTATCGTCATGGCGTGAACGTAGGGAACTCTCAACATTCCTACGTAGCTCTTCAACCTTATGTCGAGCGGGGGACCGTCGACCTTGAGCCCGCCCATGGGATTGGGCCTGTCGAGCACTATTATTTCCTTGCCGCATTCAAAACACGCCTCCATCGCGCGGATCATGCAGCTGACGTAGGTGTAGGAGCGCGAGCCCACGTCCTGCAAGTCGACCACCAAAGCGTCCAATCCCGACAACATTTTCGGAGTCGGTTTTCTATATTTGCCGTAGAGCGAATAGACCGGCAGGCCTGTGCGCCTGTCCACCCCGCCCTCGACGGGAACTTCCGCCCTTTCGTTTCCGTAAATGCCGTGCTCAGGTCCGAAAAGGGAAACCAATCTAAATTTTCTCGAAGATCTGAGCACGTTTATAGTGCTTACTCCGTATCTGTTCACCCCCGCCGGATTCGTCAACAAACCTACCCTCTTCCCCGCAAGCGGCGAAAACAACATTCCCGACAACACGTCCACACCGAGCATAACCCTCGGCTCCCTCGAAGATTCGCCCGCAAACGCCTCTCCCGCCTTTAAGGCCCCAAACGACGAAACACCCAACAGCGAAACGGCACCCTTTAAAAACTTTCTTCTCGAAATATCCGCACTTCCCGAATGAGATTCGGCTGCATTATTTTCCGCGCTTTCGGCGATTTTTAAAACTTTTCCCATTTTCAAATTCCTCAAAAGGGGAATTCCCCCGTATTCAAAGCTTTCGGACGATTAAAGCCCGCTTTTCGATATAATCAACAATATCCTAAAAATAATACGAATTTTTTGAAGCGCTAAAAACTCTCTTCAAGGGGCGCATTGTGCTCGCGCAAAATATCCGTTGCGCCAAAATGTCGCGTTTGCTGTCGGCACAAAACGAATATGGCGAAACAGGACCGGGAAAGGTTAAAATATATCGTATTTATAGTTAAATAGTTATATAAATATTGAAAAAAATCGGTAAACGGGAATGAAATCTGTTTGTCTAAATGCACGAACGGAAAAAAAAACAGTAAGAAATAAAAAGCAAAGAGGAAGGGAGGATAAAGCATGACCGAGAACAAAGTACTGAATCGCAAACAGAGAGCGCTTTTTGTGAAATATTACCCGCTCGTGGGAAAAATCGCGAATACGATGAAAACTAAGCTTCCCGCTTATGCCGACATAGACGAACTCCATTCCGCGGGAGTGCAAGGGCTTGCGGACGCGATTTTAAAATTGGATCCCTCGAGGGAGAGCAAATTCGGGGGATATGTTTCTACCCGCATAAGAGGAGCCATGATAGACGAACTCCGCAATTTGGACTACATGTCGCGCTCTGCCAGAAACGACGCAAAAAATGTAGAAAAGATACGCTCGGAGATGGAGCAATCCCTGGGAAGGCAACCCCTCGACGAAGAAGTTCGCGACAGAATGGGAATATCGCAAAAGCAATTCGACAAAATTATGAGAAGGACTCAAAAATACAGCTTCCTGTCTCTAAACGAATCGCCCGTCGGCTCCTCGGATTCGGCAAATTTTTCGGAATCCATTCCCGACGAAAACTCTCCCACGGCCGTCGAACAAATAGAGTCGCGCGAGCTTGTCGGGGAGCTTAAGGATTCGATATCGAAGCTTCCAGAAAAACAAAGGCGCGTCATCGAAAGATACTATTTCGACGAGAAAAAGCTCGGGGAAATAGCGAAGGAATTCGGACTTACCGAGGCGAGAATATGCCAGATACATTTCCAGGCTCTAAGCTCGCTCAGGCCGAAATTCAAAAACTAATTCCCGCAAATATCCGACGGTATGCCTACCGGCCCACGGACGAAAGCTCCGCCTGGTTCCGCCCGCAAAAGAAGGAGTAGCCGCCCCCTCCCGGGGGCCGGCTCGTATTTCAATCGAAAAGCCCTATGGAAAGAAAAACGAACGTCGCAAGAATCTTCGATTCCATGGGAATCGATTATCAGATCCACACCTACCCGAACGGCTCTCCCATGAGCGGAACAGAGGTTGCGAAATTCTTGGGAAGAAGAGAAGTATTCAAGACTCTCGTTACGGTGGGAAAGTCGAAGAAAAACTACGTTTTCGTGATTCCATCAGACAAAGAGTTGGACTTGAAAAAAGCTGCCGCAGCCGTCGGAGAAAAATCAATAGAAATGCTTAGGCAACGGGATCTTCTGCCACTTACTGGATACGTCCACGGAGGATGCTCTCCAGTGGGCATGAAAAAAAACTTTCAAACAACCCTCGACAAATCCGCTCTCGCCCTTCCATCTATAATTTTCAGCGCGGGAAAAATAGGGGTCCAGATAGAAACCTCCCCACACAACCTCTCAAAAATCGTCCGGTTCAAAACCGCCGATCTGACTACATAAATTATCTCATCCTCTCGCAAAAAAACGCGGATTACGGCTATTGAACCGCCCACGGAATAGCATTAAACAACGCCACCGCAAGAATCCCTCCGAGTATGGGAGCAACAATAGGTATCCAAGAGTATCCCCAGTCCGAATCGCGCTTTCCCTTTATCGGAAGAAGGGCGTGGGCAACTCGGGGACCAAAATCCCTAGCCGGATTTATGGCATATCCGGTAAGCCCCCCAAGCGACATTCCTATGGACATGATTATCGCAAACACGAATATCTTATCCAGACCTCCCGCTATTCCTCCAACGTTTCCTATGCCCAATATCGCAAAAACCAGCACAAAGGTTCCAACAAGCTCGCTCAAAAAGTTAAACGGCTTGTCGGGAATCCCCGGCCGAGTTGCGAAAACCGCAAGCTTTATGTTCGGATCGCTCGTGGCGTCGAAATGGTTTTTAAAAAGCAGGTAGACTAGCACCCCTCCCGCAAAACCTCCGAGCATTTGTCCCGAAATATACAGCGGAACGTCCGACCATTCCGTCGTTCCGTTTATCGCGAAGGCTATCGTAAGAGCCGGGTTTAAGTGGGCCCCCGACGAGGATCCAAATATAAAACACGGCAACAACACCGCAAGTCCCCACGCTATGGTTATGAGAACAGGCCCGCCTCCCTTCATTCCAGACTTGTTGAGATTCGCGTTGGCCACGGATCCGTCTCCCAACAAAATAAGAAGAAATGTTCCTATCAACTCCGAAAGAAAAATAAGCATGCTGTAAGCCCTTCCTCTTTGTTAAAACTCTCACTTACGCAAACTCTCGCGCCTCAATTCCCTATATCCTATGTCCTTCCTAAAAAAAGCTCCATCAAACTTAACTTCCCCTGCAAGAGAATATGCGTTTTCCAGCGCCTCTTCCAAACGGCCTCCCAATCCCACCATGCCTAAAACTCTTCCTCCATTCGTCAAAATTTTTCCGTCCGGAGAGGATTTCGTTCCGGCGTGTACAACCCATTTTTCGGAGTAGTCGCCCTTCGGAAGAAATATCTCGTCGCCCTTTCGGTATTTGCCCGGATACCCTTCGGCGCAAACGACTACTATCGCCGCATACCCTTCCGATATCCGAACTTCGTCCGGATTAAAACCTCCATTTGCAACACCGTACAAAAGTTCGAGAACGTCCGACTTGATTAGAGGCATCAAGACCTGGCATTCCGGATCTCCAAACCTAACGTTGAACTCCACCACCTTCGGGCCGTCCTTCGTTATCATTATCCCTACATAAAGAGTGCCCCTGTAATCTATTCCCTCTTTTTCCAAACCTTCCAAAGTGGGCTCCACTATCCGCTCCCTAACGAGCTTTAATACCTCCTCCGTAGCCACCGCCGCCGGAGCGTAAGCCCCCATTCCGCCGGTGTTCGGACCCATATCGCCGTCGCCTACCCTCTTGTGGTCCTGGCTCGGGGGAAGCATCACGTAGTTCCTTCCGCAAACGACGAGCATTATGCTCGCCTCTTCACCTTCCATCTTTTCCTCGACTACAATCTCCCTGCCGCTGTCCCCGAACATTCCGTTTTCGAGCATGTCGCAAGCAGCCTCTACCGCCTCGTCTTTGTTTTCGGGAATGACCACTCCCTTACCCGCCGCAAGTCCGCTCGCCTTTATCACCACGTCGAAGGGAGCTTTCCTTATGTATTCCTCCGCCAAAGACGAATCGGTAAAGTTCTCCCCGACGGCAGTCGGAATTCCGTACTTTTTTAGGAAATTTTTTGAAAACGCTTTGCTAGCCTCCAAAACGGCCCCGTTCTTGGAGGGACCGTAAACCGGTATCCCCCTCGACCTCAACTCGTCTGCAAGACCGAGAGAAAGCGGAACCTCGGGTCCGCACACCACGAGAGAAAATCTCCCTCCCCCGTTCCCGCTCTCGGCAAGCCCGACTAGACCCGGTATGTCCTCCGCCGAAACCGGGCAAGTCTTGCAATCCAGCGCTATTCCCCCGTTTCCGGGAGCGCAAACCAAATTCCCGCACAAGGGAGATTTTTTTATAGCCTTCACGAGGGCGTGTTCCCTGCCCCCGCTTCCCACAACTAAAACGTCCAACTTTTCCATCTTGCAAAAAAACTACTGCGCCTTTCTAAAAAGGGAAATAGCAAACAAAAACATCGCTATGTTCGGAATCGCCATTGCCAATCCCGGAGAAAGATACCCCCTCCCTCCGAGAGCTGTCATTATGTTGTCCAAAATGTAGTATGCAAAAAACAATCCCACCGTTTTTGAAACCCCTACCATAGGATTCGTGCGTACGCCCGCCACCGAAAACGGAATCGCTATTGCGACAACTATCACACATGCAAAAGAACTTCCGAGTATGGAGTATATCCTCACCAAATAAGGAAGAGCCTCCTCCGCTTCCTCCTCTCCCATTGCCGATACGAGTTTGCGCGCCTCCCCCAAAGACAAATCTTTCGGCCTGCTCATGGAAAGAGCCATTATATCGGGATCTTCCGAAAAGCTTGGAAAAGCCCTCTCGTCGAAGACAGTCGACTTCTTAGCCCTCTGGCCATCGGAATCGAACTCGGTTATTCTGCCGTCGAAAAACACCCATACCCCGCCTTTTATTCGGCACTCGCGAGCCGTTATTCGCATGGTTTCCCCTCCACGGGAATCGTTCGAGGATACCCGTACACCCCTGCCTATCCCCGAAGCCAAGGAATACGAATTCATGAACCAAAGCCTTCCGTCTTTCCTGTTGTTGAAGCATAGTTGCGGAATGGCTCCCACCTTCGAGGCGTCTTCTACAACTTTCAATTCCTGCCTAAACTTAATGTTGTTTTTCAGCTCCCTCGATTTCACCGTAGAATCCGGGACCACATAGGCGTTTAGAACAAGCAAAACAACCGCAAGAACCGCACCCGCCAGCCAGAGAGCACGAGTTATTCTAAACACGTTCAGTCCCGCCGCTTTCATAGCAGTAATCTCGTTGTTCTTGTGGAAGGACCCCAAAACAAATATGACGGACATCAGCAAACTTATGGGAAGCACCACCGGAACTAAAGTGGGAAGAAAGAGGGAGTAATATTTTACAATCTCCCCCGCGTCCGCCCCCCAGTTTATGAGGTCGCCAAGCGAGCTGTACATGTCGTGCAAAACGAGGATTCCCAATGTCACCGTTATGGCTATGACAAAAATTTTCAGCCATTCCACGAAGACATACCTATCCAGCAAACTCATAACGGGACAAAACAATGAACGATTCGAAAAAAAATGCAATCGAAACAAGACCTATTATCCCAATTTCTCCCGCAAACCAAAGAGAGCAAGCCGGGCAAAAAAAAAGCGCCTCCTGCGGCGCTAGGAAAGAATCAGAAAGCCGACAATCCCGTTCCGAAAACTCCGTTCGAAACATACTGAACTCCCGAAGTTCCGGCGCCCATGGACGCGGAAACGAGAGACTCGTCCCGCTCTTTCGAAGAAATTTTCGCCTCCGCAAACGACTCTTTTACCTTCGGCAAAGGTGTGGAACTCGCAAAGGTCTCCTCGGAAAAGTCCCCCGAAACGGGCGACGAGTCCGCCGAGAAAACGAACGCCACAGCCACCACCGCCGAAAAAACAAAAGCCAGCGCAGCGCCCGACGAAACGACCTTTTTCTCCAAAAGAAAATGCCCCGCCCTAATCCACACGGGCTCCTTTTCCACAAGGGAGGCCATCATGCGGGATTTCAACTCCGCGTCAAAGCGCTCCCAATCCGACTCGGAAGGCTTCTCGCAGCGCTTTAGCGACAACAAATCCTCCAGGCTAACCCCGCTTCCAGCCGAATTTCCGCCGGCCCGAGAAACGTCCCCGTCAAAAATGTCCTCATCTTGCTCTTTCATACCGCCGAGTAAAATCTACGAAGTGTAGTCTTTCAACATGGATTGCAGCTGAAGTTTTGCATAATGGAGCCTAGTGCGCACGGTAGCCTCCGATGTTCCGGTTATCTTGGCTATCTCCGCGTGGCTCATTCCCTCTATCTCGTACAAAACCACAACCGTCCTATGTTTTACTGACAAACTTTGCAGCGCTTCGTTCAATTTTTCCCGAAGCTCCTTCAATAAAGTTTCGCGCGCCCCGCCGCATTTTTCGACCAACTTGTCCAATATCTCCGAGGATACCATCTCCTCGTCGGCGTTCTCAAAACTGAAGAACCTCCTCATGCGAGAGCGCTTCATGAAAGTTATAGCCTTGTTTACGGCTATCCTGTACAACCACGTGTAAAACGCGCTCTTTCCCCTGAAAGATTTTATAGACTTAAACGCCTTTATAAAGGAATCCTGCACTATGTCCATGGCGTCCTCCCTGTTTGAGAGCATGTTGTACACAACCCCAAACAGCCTGTCCCTGTACTTACGCGTCAAAGCGTCGAAAGCCGCCATATCCCCCGCTTGGACTCGTTCCACGAGGACGGCGTCGGCGTCGGGTCTCCCCGCGTCAACCACCTTTATTTCTTCCACAGTACGAGTTTTAGCCAATTCCATCTTGCTTTATCTTCTTATAACAATGTTCCCTTGTTCGGTTTAGAGCATCTAAACTCCGTTATGTTCAAAATTTTTTAAACTTTCACATACCGGTATCGGATTAAACTTCCCAAAGTTAACACTTCCAGCTCCGCAAGTTTCAAAAATTTCGGCTTTCCACTATATGCTCCTACCCTTCGAGCGGAGATATGAAGCGCCTGTCAACCGCCTGCGCCCCCACTATGACAGCCGCTCCGAATATGTCGTCGGCCGAAGCGCCTCGGGAAACTTCAGCCACAGGCTTGGAAAGCCCCGTGAGTATCTGCCCGTAAATTTTCGTGGAGGAGACGGACTGCAACATTTTCGAAGCTATATTGCCGGCGTCCAAATCAGGGAAAATCAACACGTTCGCCTTGCCCGCCACGGAGCTTGAAATTCCCTTCGCCTCCGCGACTTCGGGGCGCAGAGCCGCGTCCACCTGGAGCTCTCCGTCTATTTCCATGTCGAGGCCGCTCTGGATAGCCTTAGCATGGGCCAGCGCCGTGGCAGATTTCATCTTCATTATGCTCTCAAGCTTCGCGTTCGGAATTTTCGAAGTAAAGCCCAACATAGCCACTTTTGGAGTCTTGAGCGTCAGATGCCCCACAAGGGATGCCGTAGTTATAGCTATGTCGCAAAGTTGCTGGGCGGTGGGCTCGGCGATAACTTCGCAGTCTGCCATAAATATGTCCCCCTCCAGGCCTATATCGGGATTTCCGGTGGAAAGAACCATCATCGAACTGGCTGCCGTAAATCCCTTCTGAAGCGGGATAGTCTGAAGAATTGGACGAAGCGCTCCGCTTGCGGAAGTCTTCGCCCCCACCACGATAGCGTCGACCCTTCCGGTCAAAAGCATGAGACATGCGAAATAAATCGGCGACGACGCAAGTTCCGCAATCTGTACGGAATCGTACGCTTTAAATTTGGGAATGGCCGCCAAAATTTTTTTCAGCGACTCGAAATCGTCCGAAATTACGGGACTGACTATTTTCATTCCGTCGAGCCTTATGTCGCACTGCTTCGCGTTGGCCTCTATTTCGGCTTTGTTTCCGATCAATATGGGCGCTCCGAGTTTTTTTGTCGCGAACTGGCGGGCAGCCGACAGCACTCGGGGATCTTCTCCGGCGGTGAACGCGACCCGCTTGGGATGGTTTTGAAGTCTTGCGGATAGTTTTTTTATTAGGGGCATTGTGTCTGTTTCCTATTTTGTTGTGTAATTCTGAAAAAAGATTTCTCCCCATCGGAGCCCATCGACCACGGATAGTTTTTATTTTCCCGAAAAAGGCAAACCTATTTTACCTTGACCGGAGGAAGGCTTCTCGTGCCCTTGGGAACTATCGTCAGTCCGCCCGATGAATTCGACTTTATCTCGTAAACTCTCGGAACACCCATGTACCTGAAACCGTCTCCAACTTTCTTGCCGGAGGACATAGACGTCTTTTCGGTTTTTCGGGAAGAGCGCTTTTCGGAAATTTTTTGGGGAATCTCGTCGACGGTTATCACGAGGCTGGACTGGGTTTTCATTATATCGGGATTTAGGCCGCAATTCATTAAAAATTCCCCGCTGAATATCTTTCCGTCAAACCAAGCGGAGGACTTTTTTGCGGAGTTTACCTCCCGAACCACATAATGCTTTTGGGGATCGAGACCCGCCAATTTAAAGTCGCGGTCCGAAATCCTCCCCTCAAACTCGAGCCTGTAAAAGAACGCCACCGCCTTCGACTTGTCCTTGGAAACAAACGAAAGGGCCGACACTCCTATATCCTTCGACGGAGGCATAATCCTATAAAGATCACCTTTTAAAACGAGGGGGCGAATCTTATCCTTGTACAATTTTATCGCGTTTCTTGCAAACGCGAGCTCCTCATCGCTCATATTTTCGGGCTGAAGTTCCATTCCAAGACGTCCCGCCATTGCCACATCGAATCTGAACTTCAGCGAACTCATGTTCCCCGACTGGTGGTTCGGGCTGGCGGAAACATGCGAACCCATCGCAAAGGGTGGATAAATCAGGCTTGTGCCGTACTGCACGAGAAGACGAACCCGAGGATCGGTGTTGTCGCTGGTCCAAAATTCGTCGTGGTATTTCATTGCGCCGTATTCCACCCTTCCTCCTCCGGAAGCGCACGCCTGTATCATCACATTCGGATATTTTTGGCGAATTCTCTCGTAAACGGAGTAAAGTCCCCTTACGTAGCCCTCGTAAAAATCCCCCTGGTTCCTGCCTAGGTACGACGATCCAAGCCCCTCCAAATTCCTGTTTGCGTCCCACTTTATGTAGGAAATTTTGTCGGATGACTTCATCACGGAGTCAAAAACTCCGAACACAAAATCCTGCACCTCCGGATTTGAAAGATCCAAAATCAGCTGCCCGCGAAACAAAGTCGCCTCCCTGCCTTTTGTCGAGACTATCCACTCCGGATGGGACTTGGCTAGCTCGCTATTCGGATTTACCATTTCCGGCTCAATCCACACCCCGAATTTCAGTCCCTTCGATGCAGCGTAATCGGCAAGCGCACCCAGTCCGCGGGGGAGCTTTTTCCTGTTGACCGTCCAATCTCCGAGTCCCGCCTTGGAATTGTTTCTAGGATAACGCTCCCCGAACCAGCCGTCGTCCAAAACAAACATCTCCACCCCCAGGCGGGCAGCAGAATCAATCATGGAAAAAATCTTCGATTCATTAAAGTCGAAGTAGGTGCCCTCCCAGTTGTTCAAGAGAGTCGGCCTGACCTTGTCGGCTCCATGGATTCCCCCGTAGTTCCTCGCCCAATCGTGAAGGTTCCTCGAGGCCTTGCCTACCCCCTCCGCGCTATATGTAAATACCGCTTCTGGAGCGGAGTAAACCCCTCCCGGTTTCAATTTCGCGGGAAATTCCGGATCGACCCCCGCGGAAACTCCGAGTATTCCGTATTCGTCCAATTCGAAATTCAATTTGAAATTTCCGCTCCAAGCTAGAGCACCGGCAACCACCTCTCCAGATTCCTCGCGCTTGGGAGCGTCCAAAGAGACCACAAACGACGGATTTTCCGCCTGTGTAGCCCTCACCAATTTTCTCGACTGTATGGTCTTTATTCCGCGAGTAAGCTCCGACTCCGACGGAATTGCCTCTGTAGCCCAATGCCCGCAAAGTTCCGTCAAAAAATACCTCCCTGCCTTCAAAGGCAAATACAGCGAATACCTGTTCTGTATGTCGACCTCTCCCCCTTCGCCGTTTTCAACCCTCATTGATGTTTTAAAAACATTCTCCCTCTTGTATGCGGTGTAGTCCAGGTACACCTTGAGGTTCTTTTTCTCGTCGCGAAGAACAAAACTAACTCCGTCGAGGTTTTTGTCGGAAAAATTCGGGCGGACAACTTTTTCCACCTTTAATCTCAAGTTTATGTCGCCGTCGTCGTGCACGGCGGATATGGCCGGCTCGCAAGTGGCCTTCGTTCCCCGCGAGGGATACGCCTCCCTTATGGGATAGTCCGACCTGACGTTCGTCTTTCTCATTTCGAAAGATGACACATCGGTTATTTTTTTCCCTACGTGGACAAACCCCAAAGTGGAATCCTTCTCTATCGTAAACACAATAGAGGCGTCGTCGGAATCCAAAGATACCACCTTTCTTTCGGCGGCGAATACTCCGCACGAAAACAAAACCGCCAAAAACAAAGCCTTAAACAAATCCTTCATGCTTCCACGATTGCGGTATTTCCAACCTTTTGCAAGCAACTATTGTCAAAGATTTGTGACGTAAAGAGACGGATCCACCGCTTCTAGAAAACGGCTCGGAGAGCACGTTTCAAAATTTCCATTCATCATTCCCGCCGACGGATAGACTATTATAAGGTGGTCTTTGGCTCTTGTTGCAGCCACGTAGAAAAGCCTTCTCTCCTCGTCGAGTCCCCCCTCTTCTATGCTGCGCTTTATCGGAAACAGTCCGTCGGCAGCCCCTATTATGAAAACGACCGGAAATTCCAAGCCTTTCGCCTGGTGGACAGTCATCAGCCTAACCCTGTCCGCCCTGGCTTCCCCCCCAGAAGGCAATACGGCATTTTCCGAAACTTCCAACGTTATGTTCGCCAAAAAATCCTCCACGTCCGAATATCTTGAGGCGTATTCGTACAAAGCGTCGAAATCTGAACACCTCTCCTCCCAGTTCTCGTACAAGGTTTTCATGACTTCCCTGTACCAGCCTTCGCACGCAAACTTCACCATGTCTTTAGGAAGCCACTTGCCCTCGAGATCTCCCTTTGGGGATACGAACAGGTCGGATTGCCTAAGCCACGCATTTTTATCCCGAGCAAGCCCGCTTCCCTCCATTTTCTCCAAAGCCTTTTTCCGGGCAAGCGACATCATTTTCGCAAGTCCCGCTACGCATTCGGCCATTTCCAAAAACCGCTCTTTTCCCGCTTTGGGAACTTTTGCCAATACCTCCTTGGAAGACAAGCAATCCGCCGCCGCCTCCAAATCGTCTCCGAATTTTCCCGCCTTCGAAATAAATTCGGAATAGATTTTATCGGCCGTTTTTCCTCCGACTTTCGGAATAAACCCCACAAAGCGCAGGAACGCCGCAAGATCGCGCGGATTTGCCGCAAACTTTATCTGCGAAACTATATCTTTTACATGGGATTGCTCGAAAAACTTCAGACCGCTTGTTATCGTAAACGGTATATTCAGATACTGCAACCTCAGCTGCAAATCCATCGCCTGATAGTGCGACCTGTAAAGAACGGCTATGTCCGAATACGAATATCTCGAACCCGACGCGATTTCCCTTATGCAGTCCGCAACCTGCCTGCCCTGCGAATTTCCGTCGAAGGCCTTTATCAAAAGAGGCTTGCCTTTGCCCTCCCTAACTCCGACGAGCCTCTTTCTGTACTCGTCGCTTCGAATGGGCATATCGGAAAGAATTCCGTTTGCAAAATCCAGTATCTGCGGAGTGCTGCGATAATTCCTCTCTATCTTGTATATCGTAGCCGACGGGTATTTGGACCTGAAGTTCAATATGTTTTCTATGTTCGCACCGCGCCACGAATATATGCACTGGGCGTCGTCTCCCACGGCGCTTATCTGGCCCCTGTCGGCAAGAAGAGAGAGTATGTCGCCCTGGAGAGTGTTCGTATCCTGGTACTCGTCCACCAGGATATTCTTAAATTTGCCCGAATACTTCTTCCTTATCTCCTGATTTTCTTCGAGCAAACGCTTCCACAATTCGAGTATGTCGTCGAAATCGACGCACCCGCCCGCGCGCCTCTCCCTCTCGTACGCCCTCTCTATCTCCTCCAACTGTGAACTCGGGGTCTCCACCCAGTCGAATCTCTCCGCCATAGCATCGGACATCGAAGAACACGTGTTTCTCCTGTAGCTTATTATATCCCCGATAAGAGAGGCCCTCGGGTTCGACTTGTTCGCAAAAAATTTCGGGAAAGCCGATTCTACAGCCCTCTTCAAGAGTTTTTCGGAATCGTCGGCATCCAAAATAGTAAAGTTCCTGTCTATTCCGACCGCCTCGCCTTCTATCCTCAAAAATCGACTCCCAACGGAATGAAACGTACCGCCCCAAAATTCGTACGGAGCGATTCCCGTAAGCTCGGAAATTCTATCGAGCATTTGCCTTGCGGCTTTGTTCGTGAAAGTCAAAAGGAGAATTTCGCGCGGAGACAAGCCGCATTCCGAAATAAGCCACGCAACCCTGTACGTCAAAGTTCTGGTCTTTCCGCTCCCGGCACCGGCCAAAACGAGAGCCGCCCTGTCCGGAGGCGAAGAAACCGCGGCAAGCTGTTCGGAGTTCAACTCCTTTTCAAAATTTATTTGAGGAAGCTCTCTCACCACTCCCTACTTCGAAATTTTCGATATAAATTCGAGAGCCGCCTCGTATCCGAACACTCCCATTCCAGCCACCACGGCTTCGCAAACGGGAGTCATGTAAGACGATTTCCTAAAGTCCTCCCTCTTTGCCACATTCGAGATATGAACCTCAACGAATTTTATTCCGCTTCCTGCTATACAATCCCTTATCGCAACGCTCGTATGGGTAAATGCCCCGGGATTTATCACTCCGAATTTCACCCCAAAATCCGCAAACTTCTCTATTGCGTCTATTATTTCCCCCTCGTGGTTCGACTGAAAATCCAACACTTCAAGCCCGAGCTCCCCCCCTCGAGCTTTCGCGCGCTCCACCACATCCGCCAAAGTGTCGCTGCCGTATATATCGGGTTCGCGGACTCCGAGCCTGTTCATGTTAGCGCCGTTTATAAAAGCCACCTTTTCCATAGATTAAAAATATTGATATTTTTCCCCTACCTTGAAACAAAAATTTTTGATTTTTTCAACTCAAAGGGGATTCCGCATCTCTATAAAGTCGCACTTCAAGCCGAACCTGTTCGCGGCAAGCTCCGCCAAAGCCATAACTCCGAAAGTCTCCGTGGCGTAATGCCCGCATGGATATAGATTGAGGCCGAGCTCCTGGGCCATGGAAAAATGCCTCTGCCTAAGCTCGCCGCAAACGAGAGTGTCCGTACCCGCCTTAGCAAGCTCCGGAACGACATCTCCGCAGCTCCCCGAACATATCGCCACCTTCGACGGAAAATCCGACCCGAATTCTATCGCCTTAAATGTATCCGGGAAAAGCTTTGCAAGCCTGCCCGACAACTCTCTCCTTCCTTCTTTCGGAACCTCCGCAAGCACGCCCAAATCGTTTTCCTCATACGGAAAACAAGAACCAGACACCTTTAAATTCAGCGCCTTTGCTATCAAAACGTTGTTTCCAAACTGGGGATGCGCGTCGAGCGGAAGATGGCACGAATAGACAGCAATTCCCCCGTCCACAAGGGCCCTTACCTTCTCGTAATTTGCCCCCACAAACGGAACGATGTCGCTCCAAAACATTCCGTGGTGGACTATCAAGAGATCCGCCCCGATATTTTCGGCAGCCTTTATCTCAGCCAACCCGGCGTCCACGGCGCAGGCAATCCTCGCCACTCCGCCGGAATTTTCAAACTGCAACCCGTTTCGGGCCGCGGGAAAATCGGGAAAATCCTTGGAGCCCGTAATGGTATCGAGAAAATCCACCACCTCGCAGAGAGCTACAGCCTGCTCCTTTTTTACCCGAATCGTCTTTTTCGTCTTTGAATTGGTTTTCATGGCTTCTCCGTTTTTTCACCGAGACTTCACCCTACACGCACAAAACGACCATATCAACAAAATAAAACGAGCCTCTATTACTTATCGGAAACGCTTCAAAATGTCCCCGTAGGTGTCTATCCTCCTGTCTCGGAAAAACGGCCACATCTTGCGGAATTTTTCCGTCTCGGAAAAATCCACGTCGGCATACACTATCTCGTCCACATGCTCCGAACCGCAGGACAAAACTTCCCCGTAAGGATTAGCCACAAAACTTCCCCCAAAAAATTTCAGCTCCCTGTCTCCGTCCCTTTCAACTCCGACTCTGTTGGCCGCCGCCACATATACCCCGTTGGCCACGGCATGCCCCCTCTGAACCGTCTGCCACGCCCCGTAAAATTTGCGCTTGTCCTCCTCCGTCTCGCCCGGAAGAACCCCTATCGCCGTCGGATAAAAAATCAGTTCCGCCCCGCCGAGAGCTTCCAAGCGGGCGCATTCGGGATACCATTGGTCCCAACAAACAAGAACCCCTATCTTGCCGTATTTCGTCTTCCAGACGGGATAGCCCAAGTCTCCCTCGGCAAAATAATACTTCTCCTCAAAACACGGATCGTGCGGTATGTGGTTTTTCCTGTACTTTCCGAGAAGAGTTCCGTCCGAATCAACCACAACCGCAGTATTGTGGTAAACCCCATTGCCCCTATTCTCAAATAGGGACGCCACAACCACAATCCCCTTGCTACGTGCAATATCGCAAAGCGCGTCGGTCGTGGGAGAGGGAATTTTTTCCGCCAAGTCGAACTTGCGCTCGTCGAGCGAAATGCAAAAGTACTCGCTCATGAAAAGCTCCTGAGTGCAAACTATCTTGGCTCCCCCATCGGCGGCTCGAGATATCATGCCGAGCTGTTTTTCTAGATTCTCCGAGGGATTCTTGGAGGCTGCAAACTGTGTTAGCGCTATCTTCATTTCTGCTTCTCCGATTCGAACATCGCTTCCTCGCGCTCCAGAAGGGTTGGATGCGAATAGTGGAAAGCGCTGTAAAGTTTATGGGGGGTCAGATTTCCAAGATTCTTTTTGTGAAGTTTGCGGAGCGCCTCCGAGAGTGATTTTGCGGAACACAACTTGGCGGCAAACGCGTCCGCCTGATATTCGTATCTTCTCGATAGGGCGTTTGATAACGGAGTCAGCCAAAATCCGAAAAGCCCTGCGCATATCGACACCATGAATAGAATCGGAACAAAGCCAGAATCCGCCCTGAAACCGAAACTCTCGTAAAACCACGCGCTTTTCGACAAGAGTCCCATAACGGCAAATATCGCAAACATCTCAAAGAGGGAAAACAGTATCATTTTGACAATGTGGCCCTTTTTGTAGTGGCCTATCTCGTGCGCCAAAACCGCCTCGAGCTCGTTCGGGTTGAGCTGTTGCAAAAGCGTGTCGAACAAAACTATCTTTCTAAATTTCCCAAATCCCGTGAAAAATGCGTTCGAATGGGAACTCCTCTTGCTCCCGTCCATTACGAGAATGGTTCTGGCGGCAAATCCCCCCCTGTCTGCCAAGTTGAACAGGGAGGTTTTCAATTCCCCTTCGGGGAGCGGCTCGAGCTTGTTGAAAAGAGGCATTATGAACCTGGGATAAATTATTATCATCAGTATTTGAAATGCCGCAAAAGCCGCAAATCCCCATATCCACCAGCCGTCCCCTATTGTCTCGAATAGCCAAATCAGAAGAGCCAGTATCGGAATTCCCAAAACGAAGGACACCGCCAATTCCTTGAGCTTGTCCGCCACCCAAAGCCCGAACGACCCCTTGTTAAATCCGAATTTCTCCTCTATCACAAACTGCGACCACAACTCGAAAGGAAGGGAGAAAATCGAAAAGACAACTCCCATGAGGAGCATTGTCAGAGCCTGTGCCCACACAGAATTTCCGAAAATTTTAATACCCAAGTCGAACATTCCCGGCAGGAGCCCCGAAACGAGAACAGCCGCAAGAACCAAAGAACTCCAAGCATCCTCCACCACTCCGAACTTGGTTTTCTCAAGAGTGTACGCCACTCCCTTTTTGTAGGTTCCCGCGTCCATGAACGCCCGAAACGCCTCCGGAACCTCGGAGGAGTGCTCTTTGACGCACCCCATGTTGAGCGCCTCAAGCCACGTAGAAAACGCGAACTTCAGCGCTATTAGAACGAGCAAGAAAATTATCAGTGCCGAAAACATCTTTAGCTGGGCCGCGCAGCGAGCGCAGTCCGGATTACATTTTTTCGATAATGGATTTTATGGTTTGAAGTACTATGGCCGGGTTCGCCTTGCCCTTGGACGCCTTCATGACCGGCCCGACGAGGGCGTTCACGGCCTTGACGTTTCCGGATTTGTACTCGGATACGGCCTTCGGATTCTTAGAGACGGC
>CASDUP010000022.1 GCA_949283955.1 uncultured Verrucomicrobiota bacterium
AAAGCCGACATAAAGAATACTCCCAGAAGTCTCAGCAATTATATGCCGCCTCTAAAATACTAAAAGCCCTCTTGAGCTTCCTCCAAAAGGTCATTCTTTTGGTTCCGCCAAATTCGACGAGATTTTTTCTATAACGTAAAGCGGCCTTCCCTTCACTTCCGCCACTATTCTGCCGAGGTATTCTCCGAAAATTCCAAGCGCGATAAGTTGAACAGAACCGAAAAATAGTATGGAAACGAAGAGCGAGGCATATCCCGGGACGTCGACTCCGCAAACGATGGTTCTAAGAGCTATGTAGAGGGCGTAAATTCCGGTTATAGAGGCTATGGCACCCCCTATATATGTCCATATTCTGAGGGGAATGGTGCTTGAAGCCGTAATTCCGTCCAGTGCGAAATTCCAAAGTTTCCAATAGTTCCATTTGGAACCTCCTGAAACCCGCTCGGGTCTGTCGTATGGAACTCCGACAGATTTGAAGCCAACCCAGTTAAATATCCCCTTCATGAAAATCGAACGCTCGTGGAGTTTAAGTATGGCGTCTATCACCCGCCTGTCGATCAACCTAAAATCCCCCGTATTTCTCGGAATGGGTCTTTCCGAAAGCGAATTGTAAATCTTGTAAAACAGTTCCGCCGTTTTGCGTTTGGCTGGGGAATCTCCGCTCCTTTCCACCCGAACCCCGTAAACCATGTCGAATCCTTCCCTCCATTTTTTCACGAACTCCGCTATCAATTCCGGAGGATCCTGGAGATCGGCATCTATGGGAACAGCGCACTTGCCGGAGGCAAATTTTAATCCCGCAAACATAGCGGCTTCTTTGCCGAAATTTCTCGAAAATGAAATCAGCTTTATTCTGCTGTCTCTTGAAAGCAAGTCCTCCAATATCGACGGGGTTGAATCCGTGCTGCCGTCGTCCACGCAAATAACTTCGTACTCGAGGTCCTTCAGCTCCTCCGAAGAGGAAAACACTCCGTTTAGACGCTCAAAGAAAGCGTACAAAACCTCCGCCTCGTTGTAAACGGGAACTATTAACGATATGTCCATGATTCCCCCTAGTTTATTTTCCGAATGTTAAAAACGCGCTCCCGCAAGTGCGGAAGCGCGTTCCCTTATTTCACCTCTAAGATCAAATTGTTTGTATCCTCGCTTACGCTAAGGGTTGCGGAGCGCTTCCCTCCTTCTCCGAAGGGCACCGCCTCTCCGATATCACAACGCTTTCCGTTTATCGAAATCCAGGGTCCTTTTACAAATCCGCCCTTTTTCTTTGCAAAATCCATCAGGACATATTTGCCGGCTTTCGGAGAATCCAAGTTTATCTCCACGGCGCAGCTTTTCATAACAGACTCTCCATCCGGTCCCAGGGAATCCCTCTTTACTACCACCTTCGGAAGATTTCCCCCCTTGTCGGAGAAAGTCCATTTAAAGAGCCATTCGGAAGGAAGATCCCTAAATATGGAATCTATTAAAACCGTATTTACCGTCAGAAGGCTCTTCCCCTTGAGGTTAACTCCTATGACCGCCACATTCGGATTCTTGGTATGGCCGGCCTCTATCATGCAGTTCAATGCTCCCTTTATAGTGAGAGTGGAATCGTCGAGATAAATAGTCGCGTTTCCTGCCATCCGCGATCTGTCGAAAAGCCCGTACCGGAAAGTTCCGCCAAATTCCACATTCGCATTTTCGAGCATAAAGCGGGTCTCTTGACCTTTCCAAGTCGCTATCCTAAGCTCTATGCCGCGCTTGATCTTCACCTTATGGTTCTTTATGAACATGGTGGAATCCCCTCCCAAATACATAGAACCAACGCTTATATCCTTGTCGATTTCAAAAAAATACTTGCTGTACCGAACGCCCATATGGTCGTTTGGGCCCGGTTTGCCCTTCACGGGCTTCATGTCGTAGTCGTTTGAGCGGGTCCAAACGCAGGTAGAAAACTTTAACTTTCTCTGGTCCATTGGGGCCTTGTACATGCCCGCAAAATAATCTAGGGCCCAGGCGTTTCCCGCCACCGTTAAAGTCGCTATAGCCGCGAGAACTAATGCTTTTCTTTGTTTCATATGCGAATAATGATGGGTTAGTTTTGTAGAAAAATTTTATCTGTGCTCGGCAGGAAACCCGTTGGCGGAACTCTTTTCCAGCTCCGCGTCCCCGGGATCTTCCGAACGAGGTTTCGTAGTTTCGGTAAACCGGCTCTCCCTTATTATAGTGACTTTTACTGGAATGGCCGAGTTTGTCATTTCCTCTATTTTTTTTCTTATTCCTCTGGCTATTTCCGCGGCCTCGACATCGGAGACGTTTTGCGGCGATACAACCGCCCTCAGTTCCCTTCCTGCCTGAATGACATACGCTCCTGCCACTCCGCCGAAAGAAAGCGCTATCTCCTCGAGAGTTTTTATTCTCTGGATGTATCCCTCCGCCGCCTCCATGCGCGCGCCGGGCCTTCCCGCCGAAAGCGAATCCGCTATCTGGAGAATGGACGCGTAAACGCTGCGATCTGGAACCTCTCCGTGATGCGCGGCCACCGCGTTGCACACGATTTCCGATTCTCCGAGCCTTTCGCAAAAAGCCGCCCCCGCCTTGGCATGAGACATGTCGCTTTGCGGGAGAGCTTTTCCTATATCGTGGAAAAGACCCACTCTCTTTGCTATGGACGGATCGCAATCCAACTCCGAAGCTATCAAACCGCAAAGAACCGCCGTCTCCTCGGAATGCACCAGGGTATTTTGGTTCATCGAAAGATGTAAAGACAGTTCCCCAAGCGCGGACAATAAATCCGGATGAACCCTCGCTAATCCCAGCCTTTCGGCCACTACAGCCCCGTTTTCGTAGGAGTTTTTCTTTACATCCTCCTTTGCTCTGGCTACGGCTTCTTCTATGGTCGCGGGATTTATTCTTCCGTCCTTTATCAAGAATTCCAGAGCGAGCTTCGCTATTTGGCGCCTGTAGGGATTAAAAGAGGATATCATCACCGAATCCGGAGATTCGTCTATCACCAAAGTTGTAGCTGTCTCATTTTCGAATGAGCGGATATTCCGTCCTTCCCTTCCGATAAGCCTGCCCTTTATGGCGTCGTTCGGGATTTTTACCACGCATGAAGACGCCTCCCTCGAAATTTCGGGCGATATTCTCTGCATGGCGTCCAAGACCATGCGCCTTGCCTGCGCGTCCAATCCGCGTTTTTCCCTCGCGATTATCTCCGCCCTATAAGCGGACAAATCCTCCTCGCACTTGCGCTCTATCTCCACCCGGGCAATTTTCCGAATATCCGCGATATTCAACCTGGCAAGATCCGCCAATTTCTTCACGTATTCGTCGGAAGCGGCGGAGGCCTCCTCTTTCATTTTGGAGAAACGCGCAAACTCCTCCCTTGCCCGCCTTTCCATATTTTCCGCCAGCCTCACAGCCTCCTTTGCTTCGGCTAGCTTGTCTTCGGTCTCGCGTTTGGCCGATTTTACCGACGACAGCAAATCCTCGTATTCCGATTTTAATTCGAGTTCCCTCTCCCGCGTGGCAAACTCCAACTCATTGCGCATCTTCTCGTACTTGACGAACTCCTCCTTGCGGATGTTCTCCGCGTCCGCTTCCATTTTGTTTTTCATCGAATGGGCGCGAACGTATAAAATGACGCACTCCGCGAACAGGCATGTCGCGAGCAAGCCCAGCACAATAGAGTTCCAATCAAATACGTCGTTCATTCCTATCCGCAAATATATATCTTTAGGTGCCTAAAAAATGCAACAAAAAACTGCCTATCCCAAGTTTCCGCCGATTCGACAAAATTTTTCTTGCCTCTAATAATGTATCGCACAAAAACACGAATTTCAAAAGCCGCCCGAAGCGGGCGGATACAAAAACCCAAACAATGCTGTTTATAATATCCCTCTCGCTTGCCCTTGCAATGGACGCCCTTGCAGTGTCCGTAGGGATAGGTCTGTCCAATCCCAAGCTGAAGTTCTCCCGCGCGGTTCTTCCTCCTTTGATGTTCGGAATTTTTCAAATGCTGATGCCAATTCTTGGATACTTTCTGAGCTTTTACGCAAAAGGAAAAATCGGATTTGAAAAATACGACCACTGGATAGCGTTCTTTCTTTTGGTTTTTAT
>CASDUP010000023.1 GCA_949283955.1 uncultured Verrucomicrobiota bacterium
AACCCCCATCGCACCAAGATCAGCAATGGTGTTCGCGCCTTCTATGAGCCGGTCCGAAAAACTCGTTCCGCCATCTTCGAAAAAAACGCCGTTGGTTTTGGTCTCTGCGGAAACCCCCGTCCCGTCAAAACCTCTCGTCCAGTAAACGTTCTTTTCGGCCGAAGCAAAACAGAGCGCACTAAATGCGGACATACCCGCGATAGATAGAAATATTTTTAAACTTTTTGGGTGTACTGGTGTAGTGTTCATTTTTAGATTTTTGTAATTTATATGATACGGTGTGCGTAAAAACCAATGAAACACTAATTAATCCCCCTTTCATTTACCGTCAAGTTTTTTGTTAAATTTATTTTTGCAGCCCATTCTAAATCTATATAAACTAAGCGGATTTCCAATATTTAAATTTATTACTAAATTATTATCAGTATATTACAATTTAACACCCTCGACCTATCTTTCAGGAGCAAAAATACCATTTTGCAAACAAATTATATTATGTCTAACAAGGTCGGCATGTCGTCCCGCGTAGCAAAACGATTCCGACCACAAAAAAGCTCTGACCTTCGGATATGCATGCAACACTGTGCGCCTCCATATCCATTCCGATTATAAAAAAAGCTCCGCTCGAAAGGACGGAGCTTTACTTTTTTGCTATACTCTCCGGCGATGCAAGAGCGCAAACCCGAGAGCAAGCGCGCCTATTAGAGCGGCAACTTCCGACGGCTCGGGTATTATGTAATATTCCCAGCATTGTGCTCCATACGAATCCGTAGTCTCAAGCTCTGCAAGATAGTAATCGACTCCATACTTCTCAGAGTCCATGTAGCCTGCTATTCTAAACAGATTGTCCTCCAACACGCTTTCGCTATACGCGTCCCTGCCGTTTATAGTGACTTCCGAAAGTTTCACGTACGACAATATCTTATCCTCTCCAACCGCATAATTTTCAAAGAGAATATAGCAATCCTCCAAAGACGTGTCGTCTCTGAACCTAACCCCTCCTATCGAAAACACCTGTGAAACACCCGCCCCCGTGGCGTTTATCATCTCCGTCGTTATGCCAAACGCTTCAAGTTGTTCATTCGACATTCCGTGGTCGGACATTCCGAAATCTATCACAAGACTTCTACTGGATCCTACAAAATAAAGTCCTCCAACATCCAGATTGCTTCCGTTCAGATTTATCGTACCCGCAATTCCATCGGTAGCTGTCCAAAGGTAAATTTCCGTTTGGGAGGTGAGCTTTATCTGGTTCTGTCCAAACACATTCACCTTCGCATTAGCCCCAAACCCCATGTAGGTCTGAACGTTCAATGCTGCCGAATCGTTCGCATTCAAAAGATTGAATATGCTTGTTCTCAATCCTATGTTGTTGAAAGTGTTGTCGACCGACCCCCTAAGGTTTATTATCGAACCTTGGTTCGTGGAAGCAAAAGACGTCTCAACTGTTCTTCCAGTCGTATCCAACCTACCGTAAAAATTCGTCACACTTCCCACGGCCCGATTTCCGCCAAGTAAATTTGTGCACGAAACATTATTCGTGACTGTAATATCCCCGTAAAAATTGATTAGTGTTGATGTAGAGTTATTGTAAAAAAGCGAGGTTGTACTGGTGCCGTCCATGATGGATATGTCGCCGTACATATTCACCTCAGAATCGACTACTCCGCTTCCCACTGAAAAAAGATATCCCTTGTACTTGCCGTTCAAATTTATGTCCCCGTTGACTGTCAAATTAAGCCCGGATTTATTGTAAATTCTGTATCCGTAAGCCGTAGAGGTATTTTCGGTCTTGTTGTTGATGTATAAATCTCCATCGAAAACGGCAGTCCCGTTCTCGCCGTTCATTCTGATGATCTCGAAATCGCTCGACGTTATGCTATTTATTATAATGTCTCCTGTGGAAACTATCTTGTTGTTTCCTGACAAACCACTAGCGGGAGAGTCGTCGTATATGAAAAACGGCCTCGTTCCGGTGTCATTTATGGTTATGGTGTTAGAAACAGAAACATTGCCTTTCTCTCCGTTCAAGTGGAAAAGACGCGAGGTTCCGTTTAGCATGCCCACTTTGTCGACGGTCAATTTACCATTCAAATTTATAGTCTGATCCGCCGCCTTTGTTAAAAACAAGGAAAAACCGCTATACGGATTGGCGTTCTTTATGGTTACATCTCCATTCATGGTAAGAACGTTCCCCGCCCTATTTACATAGAAACCATCTAGCGCACTCTTCGTTGTGGTGACGTCCATCGTTATGTTCCCGTCAATGATCGCTTCCCCTGCGGGATAAGCAGTCGAATCATCACCCCACATCGTCATAAACGAAACGTAATCGGGGGCGTCTTTTACCTCCCACGTTATATCCCCATATAGATAAAACGAACCCTGTCCGCAGAAAACATATCTCCCCGCTCCGTTGATGACCATGTCGCTATAGGAAGTCAGGCTACCACATCCGTAAACCGTAAAAATGCCGTCTTCCCAATTCCCCGTATCCCTAGCGGTAAACGTTCTTTGATGATCTTCGGAGCCCAACACCAAGTGATTATTCGCGGAAACATTGAAAAGATAATAGGATTTTGAAGGATCGTCCGTCCCGATAAGCCCACTTACTATATCTACATTCGAATCCAAAGTGAATGTTGTGGAATAGGCAGCGGAAGTGGTCCCGCCGTTTCCCCTGAAGAAAAACAATTCATTTGCTGTCCCGCTATAGTCAAATGTTATGGTGTAGTCGCTGTCTCCGGCGCTCATTACTGTCGCGAAATTTGCGTTCTTTATTGTTTCTCCGTTGCGATTGTAAGTATTCTCTATTGCCAGCCTTCCGACAACCAAATCTCCGTTGAGATTTATACTTTGAATCTCGCTTCCGCTGCCTGTGAAGCCGGAATTTATATACCCTAAGTGGAGATACGCCGAACCGTCGTTCGCGTAATCGGCAGTAACACTTTCGTCTAACCTCGCTCCGCTTACGGTATTCATCACGCCCATGGCGTCGACGTCCGATATCTGATTTGCTCCGCTTATGAGCCTATCGGTAAAAACGCTTCCGCCATCTTCGATAAAAACTTTATTGGTCGTGGTTTCACCAAACGTTCCCGTCCCGTCGAACCCGCGCGTCCAATAAACATTGACGTTTGCTGCCCCGGCAAACGCCGCAACGGAAGTCGCAACTTCCGCGAAGAACAAAACCGCCTTTGGGACCAAGCCTGCAAAGGAGATACTTTTGTTTTTTGCTTTCATCGTGTTAATATGGTTGAGGTTAATAAGAAATCTTAGCGCCGCGCTTATTAAACGATTTACGTAAAACGCATAATAAGCGTTTTGTCAATATCTTTTTTTTGGTTATCCTGCAAAAAATAATTTTTGCAGAAAATTGGAACGTTTTTAAAAAAAATGAGTCTGAATAAACGGAGCGATAAAAATTGTGAAAAGGAACATGAAAAAGACACTGGTTGCGCTTTGCGCTTCGGCGTTTGTATTCGCCGAACTTGCTGCGGCGTCGAACTCCGGCGAGGGGGAGAAGGTCGTTCAAGAAGCGAAGCGCTTTGAGCTGAAAACCTTCGAAGATTTCGACGCAGCCTTGAAGGAGGCAAAGGCCGAAGGTAAGAAACTTTTGCTCGATTTTACGGGATCCAAATGGTGTCCCCCGTGCAAGATGATGGATTCTCTTGTGTTAAAGACAGAGAAATTCGCCGAATACGCGAAAGACAAATTAAAAGTTGTGGTTGCGGATTTTAGTTATGACGACGGTCCAGTAAGCAAGAAATTTGGGAACAGACATATTGAGCTTGCTCAACAGTTCAAAATTACCGGATTTCCAACTTTAATTCTAATAGATCCGAAAAGTGGAGAAAATGTCCGTTTTGAGGGTTTGAAATTTTCAACGCCGGAGGAATTGATAGCCGCTGTGGAAAAATTTGGTTCGAAATAGTTCGTGTGTGCGAACAGACAAAATGGGTGTATCGATATGTGGTAATCGTATGTGTGCAAGAGCGCGCGGGTGAGTGTTCAGCCCGCGCGCTCCCTATTTTTAAAATTTATATTCATCTATTTGAAAGCAGCCTACGGTTGCTTCTGCGCATTCGCACCCGGGACAGGCAATGCTTGAGCGTTCACAAGCAACATAGAACTTTTACCATTCCCATCAAACACGCACTAATGCGAAAAGCTAGGCGCGCGTCAATTTCCCGCCACGCTTGCTACCATATCTTTTTGCGCGATTGGAGTCGGCATTTTAAAGTTGTCCATTCACGAACTTTAATATGCTCGCCGCCGCTTTTTTGCCCTGACCCATGGCGCTTATTACCGTTGCCGCTCCGCTCACGGCGTCTCCTCCGGCAAACACCTGTGGAATCGACGTCTGAAGAGTATCAGGATCGCAGGCGATTGTTCCCTTCTCTGTAAGTTTCAAGGTGGGCGTAGTAAGAGGAATTAGGGGGTTCGGACGGTTTCCGATGGCTTCAACTATCGCGTCGCACTCTATGACAAACTCCGTTCCGGGAAGCTCTTTCACGCTTTTTCTTCCGGAAGAATCGGGTTCTCCAAGCTCCATTTTTACGCATTCCAAGCCCCTCACGCGACCTTTTTCGTCGGCCAAAATTCTCTTGGCTCCAGAGAGGACTTGGAAAACGACTCCCTCTTCTTGGGCGTGGTGTATTTCTTCTTTTCGGGCGGGCATCTGTTCAATGGCGCGCCTGTAAACGAGCGTCGATTTGGCTCCTATTCTCAAAGCCGTCCGCGACGAATCCATAGCCACGTTTCCTCCGCCTATGGTGACGATATGCTTAGCCTTGACGGGAGTGGTTCCAAATTCGGGAAATCTGTAAGCCTTCATTAGGTTGAAACGCGTCAAGAATTCGTTCGCCGAAAATACTCCTACGCTGTTCTCTCCGGGAATTCCTTGGAACATCGGCAAGCCTGCTCCGGTTCCGATAAAAATCGCGTCGAAGCCGTCGTTTATGAACTCTTGAATTCCCGCGAGCTTGCCGACCGTGTAATTCAAGTGAATTTTGACTCCGAGTTTTTTTAGTCCTTCTATCTCGTGCGATACGATTTCCTTGGGAAGCCTAAACTGGGGAATTCCGTACATTAGCACGCCCCCCGCCAAGTGCAAAGCCTCGAAAATTTCGACATCGCAGCCGGCGAGAGCCAGGTCGCTAGCTGCGGTTATTCCGGCCGGACCGCAACCAATTATAGCCACTTTCTTTCCATTTTTCGGAGCGCACTCCGGAGCGTCCTCGAGGTTGTTCAAACGAACGTAGTCCGCCGCAAATCTCTCGAGCATTCCTATTGCCACTGGCTCCTTTTTGATTCCCAGAATGCAAGATCCCTCGCACTGTATTTCCTGCGGGCAAACTCTTCCGCAAACTGCCGGAAGCGCCGTTTGTTTTTTCAATTTGTCTGCGGCGGCTTTGGGATCGCCCTTGGCAATTTCCTCTATGAAAGACGGAATATTGATGTTAACCGGGCACGCAGCCATACATCTTGGTTTTGGGCAGTGGAGACATCTACTCGCCTCGTCCATAGCCATTTCGAGGGAAATTCCGTACGGTACCTCCTCGAAATTCGTAGCGCGCCTTACGGGATCCTGAGCGGGCATTTTTATTCTGGGCAAACCCGACGCCCTCGTTTTTCTGACTTTTTCTTCAGACATTTTGAAAGTCTCCTTATTCCCTTGCGGAATTTTTATAGCACTTGGAATCCGCATGCCTGGGCATTGCGTCTATTTCTATGAGTTTATATGCGTTTCTCCTGCTTATGAGCTCGTTGAAGTCGACCTCCAACAGAGGGAACATAGGCCCGTCGACGCAGGCGAACTTCGTCTTTCCCCCGACGCTTACTCTGCAAGCTCCGCACATTCCCGTTCCGTCAACCATTATGGGATTGAGCGAGCAAAGGGCTTTTTTTACCTCTTCGGGCATAGCCGAGGAGCACTGCTTCATCATGAAGACGCAGCCTATCGCTATTACCGTATCGAAATCTTTTCCGATTTCCTTGAGCACGTCGAAGCAGCCTCCCTTTTTGCCTTCGGTGCCGTCCCTTGTTCGAACGACAAGCCTGTCGCAAACTCCGGCGAGCTTTTCCTTGTAGTAAAGCATGTAAGAGCTTGACGCCTCTATCGCGCAGACGACATTCGCCCCCCTATTTTTTAGGGCTCGGGCAATCGGATAAATCGCGGCTATTCCGTAGCAACCGCCCAAGAGCAATACCTTGCTGTCTTTTCCGTATTCGTCCGCTTCAAAGGGAGTACCCAAGGGTCCGCTCATAACCGAAACAAAATCGCCCTTTTCAAGCGAGCCCAGCTCCGCGCTCGACCTGCCCACTTCCTCCACTATAAACTTCACCCAGCCTTCTTCCCTATTCCAATCGGAGATAGTAAAGGGAGATCTTTCGCTTTCGGGATTGGCCATCAAAACGGCGAACTGTCCCGGCTTTGCGTATTTGGCAGCATCGGGAGCTTTTATAGTGATTTCGTGGAAATTCGGGGCTACCATTTTGCTGTCCAGAATCTCGAATCCCTCTCCCGCTTTCTTGGAGCTTTCGTAAGACTCGGAGTGCTTTAATCCGAGCAGGGCAAGATCCGGAACCATATCGGCGAGGTTGTGGCCGAAATCGAAGTTCCAGAGTTTGGACTTGTCTTCCGCCGGGGAAACTCCCTCAAATTTTTCGGGCTTGGGAAGTGTTGATGCCGACACCTCCAGCTTCCGGCAAAGCTCCCCGAGAAATTCTCCGAGAGGAACTGCCGCCTTAACCGGCTTGACCGCCGCCTCAACTGAAATTTTTTCGCCTTCGGACGAATAGTAATCCCCCGCAAATTCCCCCATGAAAGCCATGGGAACCACCACTTCCGCGTATTTTTGGGCGGGAGCTGCCAAGTAGTCTATTGCTATCAAACGCTTAATTTTTGAGGCGTCTTCGGGCGAAACGAAGTTTCCAATCTCCAGAACGCAATCGTACGAATCGAGATTTTTTTGCGGCAGTTTGCCGAGGGAATCCGCGTTGCGGTGCAGCTCGACAAAATCCGCCCCGAACTTGTTTGCAAGCTCCTCGAGGCAAGCCCGGGAATTGAGATCGCAAGCATTGTTGGAAACAATCAAAATTTTTTCGCTTTCTGAAATCGCCTTTGCTGCCGCTTCGGCCGCCTCCGAAAAGGAAACCGGAATCTGTTCTCCGGAGCGCCTCACAAACGCCTTTCTGAGCCGGTGCGGGGAATTTACGATCTGGGAATAGGCGAACCTTCCCAAAGCGCAAAGGGACTTTCCCCTCTCCTTTGCCGGAGAGGATGCTGAAATTATTCTTCCTCCTTTTATTTTCAGGGAAATTTCGCAATGCTTGCCGCACAAAAGGCAGACGCTCTTTTTGGAGAAATCCTCTTTTCCGAACCACTTGCTCCAGCGATCCGTCAGGCTTCCCGTTGGGCACACATCGACGCAATCGCCGCAAAACAGGCATTCCTCACCGCTCCACGGATTGTCGAACTCCGCCGAAATTTTCGCGAACTTTCCCCTGTTTATTATTCCTATGGCGGGCTTCCCGTGGACTTTTTCGCAAACCCTAAAACACCTGCCGCACAAAACGCAAACGTTGTGGTCGCGGTCTATGAACGGATCGTTTTTCTCTATTTTTTCGGGATCGTAAAAGATGGGAAGGTCGATGTCTTTCGTAAATGATGCGACGGACCTGACTTCGCAAACGGGCCTGTTAGAACAGGTTCCGCAGCGGGTGGCCGCTCCGGAGCGGGTCGGCTCTTTTTTCACGGATTCGCAATCCGCGCGCGAATCGCAACTAAAACACGGCGAAGGATGGGTGCTCATCATAAGCTCCAAAGTTCGCCTTCTGTTTGTTTCCAAAAGTTCCGAGGTGGTTCTGACCACCATTCCGGGAGTCGCCGGAGTGGTGCACGAAGTGGGAGTCCCGCGAACTCCGTCTATCTCCACCACGCAAAGCCTGCAAGCCCCATACGGCGAAAGCCCCTCGAGAGCGCAGAGGGACGGTATGAATATTCCCGCTCTGCGGGCAGCCTCTAAAACGGTGTCTCCGGCAACCGCCTCCACTTTCTTTCCGTCTATAGTCAACTCAAATTTTTCCATAAAATCCTCCGTCATGCGCGGGCAATAGCCCCAAATTTACACGTTTGATAGCACGCCCCGCACGATATGCACTTGGTATAATCGATGCTGTGCACTTTCTTGACCCCTCCCGAAATAGCCCCTGTCGGGCAGGCTCTTTCGCAGGCCGTGCAACCTTTGCATTTTTCTGCCACAACCGTGAATTTAACCAGTTTAGGACATACCGACGCCGGACATTTTTTCTCGTTTATGTGCTTGTCGTACTCGTCTCTAAAGTACTTTAGCGTGGTTAAAATCGGATTCGGAGCGGTCTGCCCGAGCCCGCATAGAGCAGAAGTTTTCATCGTGGAGCAGATTTTCTCGAGCCTTTCGATGTCTCGAGGCTCTCCTTTTCCTGCGCAAATCTTCTCCAATATTTCCCTGCAATGGCGGGTTCCTATTCTGCACGGCACACACTTTCCGCAAGATTCGCTCTCGGTAAAGGATATGAAGAACTTGGCTACTTCCACCATGCACGAATCTTCGTTCATTACCACCATTCCTCCCGAGCCGATTATCGAACCTACTCTCGCGAGATTTTCGTAGTCGACGGGAAGATCCATGTGGTCGGCTGTCAGGCAGCCTCCCGAAGGTCCTCCCGTTTGAACCGCCTTGAATTTTTTCCCTTCGGAGCATCCTCCCCCGATCTTGTTTATTATGTCTCCAAGCTTTAAGCCAAGCTCGACTTCTATGAGTCCAGTTCGCTCCACCTTTCCAGCGAGGGAAAACGTCTTGGTTCCCTTGCTTTTTTCGGAGCCCAATTTAGCGTACTCCTCCGCTCCTTCGCGCATTATCGTGCCGGTAGCCGCGAGAGTTTCCACGTTGTTTATGTTAGTTGGCTTTCCGAATAGGCCCCTGTTGGCCGGGAACGGAGGCTTGGGGCGCGGCATAGCTCTTACCCCTTCTATGCTTGCCATCAGCGAAGTTTCCTCTCCGCAAACGAAGGCTCCCGAACCCCTCTTTATTCTTATTTCAAATTCGAAACCGTTGGGAAACTTTTTTTTCAATAGTCCCGCTTTTTCGGCTTGGGATATGGCAAGCTTCAATCTCTCGATAGCAAGGGGATATTCAGATCTCACGTATATGTAGGCAACTTGGGCGCCTATTGCAAAACCCGCTATCATGAGTCCTTCGAGAACGCTATGGGGATCTCCTTCGAGAACCGACCTGTCCATGAAGGCTCCCGGATCCCCTTCGTCGGCGTTGCAGACTATGTATTTTTTCTCGGAAGTCTTGGAAGCGCGGGCAAAACCCCATTTTACACCTGTTGGAAATCCCGCTCCGCCCCTTCCGCGAAGCCCGCTTCTTTTCATTTCCTCTATGGTTTCGTCCGGTCCCAAATCAAAAGCGCGCTCGAGTCCCTCGTACCCCCCGCGCGCCAAGCAATGTTCGAAATTCGACGGATCTATAATTCCGCAGTTGCGCAAAACGACCCTGTGTTGAAGGGCCATCATGGGATGCTGCGATATGGGTGCCACTCCCTGATAGGGCTCGGGAGACATTACAGCCTCCGCCTTGCGCGAGAGAACCTTTCCGGATTCGATATGCGATTCAACTATGTCTGCTACGTCTTTTGCGGAAACCTTCGAATAGAGAACAGATGGTTCTCCTGGTCTTTTTACTTCTACCAGAGGCTCCGCGTAGCAAAGTCCAAGACATCCCGTCTCCACCACTTCGGCGCTGTCCGACAGACCTTTTTTAGAGAGTTCCTTTTTGAACTCCTCCATCACTCCGAGCGCTCCCGCCGCCCTTCCGCATGTTGCCGCTCCGACAAGTATTCTTATCTTGTCGCCGTCGGCGAATTTTTTCCACGCCTCTTTCGCGGCCGCCCTTTCCTTCTCCAAAATCTTCATGGCTAATCCAAACTCTTCAAAATTTTATCGAGGGAAGCTATGGTCATGCGAGCATGCACCTTGTCGTCTATAACTACCGCCGGAGCTAGCGCGCAGGCTCCCAAACATGCCACTCTCTCAAGGCTTATTTTTCCGTCCGGAGTAGTTTGACCCTCCTTTATGCCGAGCCTCTCTTCGAGAGCCGCCGCCAAATTCGCAGATCCTTTGACATGGCATGCGGTTCCTTTGCAAACCTTTATTACATGCCGTCCCGCAGGCTTAAATTTAAACTGCGCGTAAAAACTGGCTATCGAATAAATTTCAGCCTTAGATATTCCGAAGTAAGACGAAGCTTCGGATATCGCCTCCGGAGAAATGTATCCCGATTCTGTTTGTATGTCCTGAAGCGCGCTTACGAGATTTTCCCGCATGGGCTCGTAAGTTCTCAGGAGCGCAAGGAATTTTTCGTTTTCCATATGCTCTAAAGTTAAACTACCACCCATTTCTGACCAACCGTGTTTTGTCCGCGAGAAAAGCTTCGAAATGTATGTACGTACTTAAAATGTAATTCCCAGAATTTGAAATTTTTAATTTTCCTTTTGCAACATTTTTCGGCGATTTTTTCTTCTTTTTTACATCTAAAATTTCTCCTCAAAAATTGAGGCGACAAAGTGTGATTTTTTCTTTGTGAAAAACCTGTGAATTGTTTCCATAAAAAACCGTAAAAATTTT
Source organism: uncultured Verrucomicrobiota bacterium (assembly GCA_949283955.1). GTDB lineage: Bacteria > Verrucomicrobiota > Verrucomicrobiia > Opitutales > Intestinicryptomonadaceae > Merdousia. The sequence continues at coordinate 10,676 of CASDUP010000023.1, forward strand.
CCGAACCAAATGGGAATATGGGAATATTCCCACTTTTGGACTAGGCTAATTCTCCGAAGCCGCGCGAAACAATTTTTGCCAACTTACTTAGTTTTCAACAAGTAGAAAACTTGTTGTAGTTTTTCGCAAAACATAATAGTGATAATTTAAGAAATAAATAATTTATCTTTTTCTTAGAAAGGCAGCCATTCCGGCGCCGTCGGAATTTTCGGACGGAAATATCTTTTTTTCTTCAACCAGTTCAAAGCATTTATTTTTTTCCAAAAACTTTCTTGCCACAATCTCGTTTTCCTCAGGCTCGATGGAACAAGTCGAATACACGAGAGTTCCTCCAATTTTGACAAATTCCGCAGCTGTGTCTAAAAGTTTTCCTTGAAGTTCAGACCTATTTAAAAAATCAAGATGCGAAAGTCTATATCTGGCATCGGGTCTTCTTCCCAAAACTCCACTGTTTGAGCATGGAGCATCTAAAAGAACTTTATCGAACTGTTCGGGCAATTTTTTTTCTTTCAGAAACTCTAAAAATTTTTTGGCTCCAAGTCTCAGGTCGAAATTCAAAACCGACACGTTCAAAAAATCTATTCCGCTCAAATTTTCATTTAAAATCCTTATCCTGCCCTCTCCGAAATCGCACGCCACCAAAGTTCCCTCCGGTTTTTTAAGATGCGAATCCTTCAAAATCAGATCTGCTATCATTCTGGATTTTCCGCCCGGAGCCGAACATAAATCCAAAACCGATTCTCCGGATTTCGGACTTAAGAGTTTTGGAGCGAAGGAAGTGGAGGGATCTTGGATATAGGCTAGCTTTGAAGTAAGAATTTTTTCCGCCTTTTTCCAATTTCCTGATTTCAAAAGCCAAAAATCTTCAAATTCCGTAGAGCTGAAAAGGTCGGAATTTTCCTTCAAAATTTTCAGGGCTTCTTTGGTTGGAGAATATCTGAAATATACTCCGCTCGGAACGGAGTTGGCTCTTAGAATTTCTAAAGTTTTTTCCGCTCCGAAATTTTTTATCCACTTTTCGACCAAAAATTTTGGATGGCTGTAATAGATTGAGGAAAGTTCCGCGAATTTTTCTGAAGCTCCCTTCTTTTCTTCCAAAGCCGCAAAAAAAGCCGATTTCAAGTCTTTTCTAATGGACTCGCAGATTTCAGGAAATTTTCTGAGGAAAGCATTTAGGAATCCCGACTCGCTTTTTGAACAGTGTTTTTTTGAGTATTCTACCCACGAGTGCGCGGACTTTGCCCGTTTGTTTTCATCTTGAGCTTCAAATATTTCTGCGCATGCCAAAAGGGAGCAAGCCATTAGTTTTCTCTTTGGCTTACCGCTTCTCGAAAAATTCTCGAGGGCTTTCTCAAACAGCAGCTTTCTACGAAGAACCCCCAAAAAGAGAAATTGACAAATACCATGAAAATGTCTGTTCTTAAAAGTCAATATGGGATACTCGCAACGGACGTCTCCGTTTTCCGGAAACGCTTCTTCGCGAGATTCCAATATCTTTACGATGTCGGACAAGTCGGCGTTCGGATTTTCGTCCCTACAGCTCATATTTTCCGCTCGCTTGTAAAGACTCTTGCGCATGAAAATACAAGAAAAATAAATTATGACCTCCGAAGAGATTGACACAATTTTAAGGAAAAATCGCAAACTTGCCGGAAAAAGAGCGAAACTTGAGGCGATGAAAGACGGCGCCTATTGCTGGCACGGAAGCTGGGGCTTCGGACGGATTAAGAGCTACGATTCCTCGAAGGGGAAGTTGGTGATAGATTTCGAGGGGAAACCCGGGCACATGATGGATCCGGTTTTTTGCGTGGACAAGCTCGACATTTTGAGCGACGACAACCTCATAGTTCGGTTTCGCAACGACAGGGAGAATGTCGAAAAGGAGATGAAAAATCCCGCCGATTTCGTGGAGAGAATTTTAGCGGGCAGGGAAGACAGAAGCGTGAGTTCGGTGGAGTTGGAAAATCTGCTGAAGCAGTTGTTTGGATACATGTTTGTGAACGCGTTGGAGCTTCCCGAGAAAGAGTTTGAAAAGAAGAACAAGGCAGCGGAGAAGGCTTACAGGGCGTGGTGGAGCAAAGCGAAAGAGGCTTTGTTCCGCGATCCGCGCGTTGCCTGTCCGAAGACGAAGACGGGAGCGTATGTTCTTCGCCAGGAAGGGGAGGAGAAAAACCCCGAACAAGAGGTAATAGAGGAGTACTTCATAAACCGCGAGCCCAAGAAGAAGATACTTTTGGCGGAGCGTCTGTTCAAGACAGTAAAGAACGGGGGCGACGTTGGAAAGATAATGGACAAGCTGCCCCAGATAAAGGAGGAGCTTACCGAGGCAATAAAGAACGCCCGTTCCCTAAACGACGCGGACAAGTTGCATGGAATTTGGGTTAGGAACGACTTGATTCGCTATCTTTACGAGGGCGACGAATCCAAGGTAGAGGAAATAGCTCCGCGAAGCAAAGACATCATAAAGGCAACCGACGAGCGCGATCCGAAAGAGGGGCTTACCAATCTTGCGAAAAATCTGCCGTCGGCTTATTTGGAGAGGTTCCTCGATCTTCTCACTCGAATTTACAAGGAGCATTGGCGCGACGTGATAATGAAGCTGCTTCAAAACAGCGAGGGTCGCTTCACGAACGAGTGCATAGACTTTCTGTTGGATTGGGACGTAAACAAGGAGTCGCGCAACGTAAAGGGGGAGCAAATTCCCGACGACGGCAAGAAAAACGCGAAGGGGGAGCCGCTCACTTCCCGCGAATTGATAAAGATAAGTTTCAAGCGTTGGCTCGACGAACAGACTTTGCACGGGCCAGTGATTCTTTGGATAGTGAAGAATCGCAACGCTTCCAGATACAAGGATATTCTGGAGGACATAATAGGGCAGGATTTGTTGAGCGCGTTGTTGTCGGCGGTCGATGACGAATCGCTGCAGCGCGAGACGGTTGTTTCCACTGCGCGCATTCCGCTTGCGGACGCGTTGAGCGACGACAAGTCTCTCATATCGGACATGCTCAAGAATTCCACACCTGAAAATGCAAGGGATTTGGCGCAAAGCCTGTTGTTGAACCAGGGGTTTGAAGATCTGACGAAAAAGTCCATACTTGCTAGATTCATAGCTAAATTTCCGAATATCACGTCGCTTGTGGCGTCGAAGACGGTTTCCAAGAGCAGCCGCCTGATAGTTTCTGAATGGAGCATGCAGGCGCACAGGGACGAGCTCGAAGACATACTCAGCCGCCAGTTGCCCGAGAACACAAGGGCTATCGAAGCCGCCAAGGAACTCGGGGACCTCTCGGAGAATTCCGAATACAAAATGGCCCGCGAGCACAACGCCATACTTACGGCACGTCTCGGAAAACTTCAGGAGGAGATCAAGAGCGCGGACGTCACGGACTTTACGGAGGCCACGAACGACGTTGTAGGAATCGGAAGCGTGGTGACCATGCGTTCGGAAGGGGGAAAGACCTTCACTTGCACGATTCTCGGAGCGTGGGACGGCGATACGGACAGAAACATATATTCGTATCAAGCTCCTCTTTCGATGGGGCTCATGTCGCACAAGGTCGGGGAGAAGCTTGTCGCCTCAATCGGAGGGAAGCCCGAGACTTGGGAAATTACAAAAATCCAAAGATACGTGGACTTGGTGAAATAGAAAAAAGGCCGCCAAACAAGGCGGCCTTTTTTGTTATTTAGTTAAAATGTTTTTTGCCCATCTAAGGTTTCAATTCCTTTGTTGTATTTTGCGAATCTTTTTTTAAAGCGGATTCTCTTCTGCCCGGCTTAGAAAAAGATCTGCTTCGGGCTTGCCGCTCTAATTCCCTTCGCTTTTGCGGCGAATCTTCAGCCAATCCGAATACGCGAAAAAATCCGAAAAAATATTTTTTCTAAGAGCTCTTTTTTTTCCTTTTGGCTCTCTTTGAGAAAAATTCCGCCGCCGATTCCTTATCCAGGGAAATCTGCTTTTTCAGCTCGTCCAGAGAGGAGAATTTTCTCTCGGGCCTCAAAAATTTTTTAAGAGAAATGGAAACTTTCGTTCCTGCCCTTATAGAGGCGGGCTCAAACAAATTTATCTCGAGAAGAGGGGAATGTTTTTTCTTGTCGGTAGTAGGGGAAAGTCCGTAGTTTGCCACGCCGTTCATTTTGCCTTTGAGCGTTTCAAGTACGGCGGCGTACGCCCCGAAAGGAGGTTTGCAATGCGGGTTCCAAGGAAGGTTTACTGTCGGGAATCCGATTTTTCTTCCGAGCCGCTTTCCCGCGGAGGTTTTTCCCGAGGCGGAGTACGGCAAGCCCGACAATATCTCGAATTTTTCCAACTCACCGTTTCGGAGCGCCTCGCGGAGCCTCGAGGAACTCACTCTCGAGCCGAGTTTTTCCACTCCTTGAACCTCCGAATATTTCCATCCTTCCTTCTTGGATAGCGATCTGAGAACTTTCGGATTTCCCTCCGCGCCGCGTCCGAAGACAAAATTGCTTCCCGTGACCACTCCTTTAAGGGAGGGAAATTTTTTCATTAAAAAACCCGAAAATTCCTCTGGGGAAAGGGAGGCGAATTTTTTTGTAAATTTTTTGACAAATACTCTATCTATTCCTTCCCTGATAAATTTTTCGGCTCGGGATTCTCCGTCGAAGAGTAGGGAGGCGGGAGGTCGGCCCATGTTTATTACGCTCGATGGATGTGGAGAAAACGTGAAGACGCAGGCTTCCGCCCCGAATTTTTTCGCGATGGATTTTGCTCTAGACATGACTTTTCTATGGCCCACGTGGGCTCCGTCGAACATTCCGATGGCAAGAACGCACGGTTTTTTGTAGGAGGAAATTTTGTCGATGTCTGTCAGAAGTTTTCTCATTGCGGGCGGTCAGAAATCAAAACGCGAAACTGGGCACAGCTTCGCGGGCGGGAATTATGTGGCGGCGTATTTCTGAAGCGCCCATGTGCCGCAGAGCTTCTATTGTGACGGCGTCCGAAACGTTCAGTTTGTCGCTGGAAATTCTCCGAAGCTCCGTCATGTACGCTCCGCATCCGAGCTTTTTGCCGAGGTCGTGGCAGATGGTTCTGACGTAGGTTCCCTTGCTGCACGCGAGGCGGAATTTCGCGCGGGGAGGCTTCCATTCGAGAAGGTTAAAGGAGGAAACGTTGATGAATCGCGGCTGGCGGGCGACTTCCTGACCTTTTCTTGCGAGTTTGTAGAGGGGAACTCCGTTTATTTTTTTTGCGGAAAACATGGGAGGGGTTTGATATTGGTCTCCCACAAACCCTTTCATGGCCTTTTCCAGCTCCTCTGCGGAGAAATCTGGAACGGGGAAAGATGCCACGCGCTCCCCTTCCGCGTCGTGGGTATCCGTTTCGGCTCCGAGTTCAAATTCGCCCTGATAGACTTTGTCGAGGCTCATCAGATATTGTGAAACTTTGGTCGCCTTGCCAACCAGTATGACAAGAAGCCCCGTGGCGAGCGGGTCCAAAGTTCCTGCGTGGCCTACGGAGCGCATTTTTAAAATTCGGCGCACGTCGTTTACCACGTCGTGCGAAGTGCAACCCGAGTGTTTGTCGATAAGAAGAATTCCGTCAAAGGCGTTTGTTTTTTCCATGAAATTACTTTTTCTTGGCAGAGTCGATTTCGCGCAAATGTTCCTCTATTGCGGAGAGAAGCTGCGGATAGAAGGTGTTTATATCCATTCCTTTCGCGGTAAATCCCGCGGCGGCCATGTGGCCTCCCCCGCCGAATTTGGCCGCTATCTCGTCCACGCGAAACTTTGGATCTTTCGCTCTCAAGCTGCCCTTTACCCCGTCTGGGATATGCTCCAAAAGCGCCGCCACTTCAACCCCGTCGATTGAGCGGGCGTAGTCGACTAATCCGTCGCTGTCGGCTTTTTCGGCTCCCGTGCGCTCGTAAACTCCGCTTTCCAAAAGCCCTATGCAAACCCTGTTGTCGAAATGCATAGTCAGGGTTTTCAGATAGCTTGCGAGAAGTTTTATTTTTGCAAAACTTTCCCTCTGATAAAGTTCTCTGGCGACTTTTGCCGGGTCGGCCCCGAGTTTTACCAGCTCGGAGGCGATTTCCCATGTGCGGTATTTTGCGGAGGGAGTAGTGAGTTGCCGCGTGTCCATCATGATTCCCATGAAGAGCCTCTCCGCATTTTTTTGCGAAATAGAGATTCCTGAGTCGAGATGCATTCCGGCAATCAATTCCGCGGCGGCGGCCGCATCGGGCTCCAAAATGTCTATGAGAGCACCGGAAGGACCGCTCGAGACGTGGTGGTCTATAGTTGCTAGGAAGGGCAGATTTGAGAAATTTTCCGCTCCGGTTCTGGAAAAGCTCGAGCAGTCAACGCAAACGGTGTGGAAATTTTTCCCATCAAAATTCTTTGCGGGAACGATTTCCTCCCCGAAGGCGAAATTTTTATAAAGGCGCGGAAGGGGATGGGCGTCGACGCACACAACCTTTTTTGCCCCCGCCTCTCTTAGAGTGTCTGCCGTAGCGAACATCGACGACACGCAGTCTCCGTCCGGTCGGACGTGCCCGAAAACTGCTACGTTCAATCCCCGAACCGACTCGAGGAGCCTCCGGAATTTTTCTGCGGAATTTGGAAAATACATCATGTTCCGAAAAATTTTTAGTCGTCGTCTTCGGCGAGGCTTTTCCAATCGTTTCTTCTAGGTTCGGATTTTTTCGCCGCGCGTTTTTCCGCCTTTCTAGCCTTCCAGGCCTCTTTCTCCCGATATCTTTCCTCTTCCGTTTTTTTGCCGTTTCCCTCTATGGGAGCTTCTCCGCTCTCGTCCAATTCGTCCAGAATTTCGAGGACGCGCATTCCGCGCTCCACCGAATGGTCGCGGCAAAACCGCAGTTCCGGAGTAAACTTTAGTACGATTTTAGAGCCTACAATCCTTCGTATTTCGCGGGAGTTTTTTGCGAAAAACTTAGCTGCGGCAGCCGAGCTTTCTCTGTCGCCCAAGACGGAGTAAAAAACCCTGCACTTTTGCAAGTCCGACGATATGTCGGCTCCTGTGATAGTAATTCCTTGGGTTTCTGAACGCCAGCGCGCATGCATGAGAGAGCTCACCTCCCTCATGACGAGTTCCGCTACCCTAATCTGGCGCTGGCTCATTTTTATTTGTTTAGTGGATTATAGATCCGGGCGAACCTTGAGGACTTCGTAGCATTCTATTATGTCTCCGGCCTCGAATTCCGCGAATTTGGAAAGAGAAATACCGCATTCGTATCCGGCGCGGACCTCCGCGACGTCCTCTTTGAACCTCTTGAGGTCGTTGATTTTTCCCGCCGGAATTTGTTCTCCCTTTCTGAGAATGCGCGCGAATTTTTCCCTCTTGACGGTTCCTTCCGTAACCATGCAACCCGCGATCTTTCCTCCGTGGCTTATGTTGAAAATCTGCCTTACTTCCGCGGCTCCCAACTTGTTCTCGCGAAGTTCGGGGTCGAGCATGTCTTTCATTGCGTCGCGAACCTGGTTGATGAGCTCGTAGATTATGTCGTGGGATATGATTTCCACGCCCGAGTGCTTTGCCTCTCCGGAGACTCCGTTTTCCTGCTTCACGTTGAAGGCTACGATCGAAGCGTGGGAGGTGGCCGCCATAACCACGTCGTTTTTGGTAATCTGCCCGACGGAGCTTCCGATTACCTCCATGCCGACTTTGTCGCTCTTAATTTCCTTCAAGCATGCCACGAGAGCCTCGGTTGTTCCTGAGACGTCGCTTTTTACTATGCACTTGAATACCTTGTGGTCCTTATTTTCTATTGCGGCCATAAGGTCCTCTATGCTTGCTGGTTTGGGTGCGGATTCTTCGGCGGCTTTTTTCTTCTGCTCGAGAACGTACTCCTCGGCGGCCTTTCGGGCGACTCTGTCATTGGCAACTTTCGAGAAGGTGTCTCCCGCCACTGGAGCTCCGCTCCAGCCCATTACCACCGCCGGGGTGGAGGGAGTAGCGCTCTGGATCTTTTTGCCTTTGTCGTCCAAGAGGGCCCTAACTTTGCACCAATTTCCGTTGCAGATGAGAACGTCGCCCTGCTTGAGCGTTCCGGCTCTTACTATGACTGTGGCCGTCGCGCCTCTTCCGGGCTCAACTTGGCTCTCTATCACAATTCCCTCCGGAATAGCCTTCGGATTGGCCTTTAATTCCATCATTTCAGCCTGGAGCAAAACGAGCTCGAGCAGCTTTTCCAAATTTTGGCCTTTCAGCGCCGATATTCCGCAGCACAAAGTTTCTCCGCCCCAGTCTTCGGAGGTGATTCCGCGCTTTTGCATCTGCTGCTTGACCTTGTCGACGTTGGCTCCCTTGGCGTCTATCTTGTTTATCGCCACAACCACGGGGACTCCCGCCTTTTGCGCAAAATTCAAAGCCTCGTCGGTTTGCGGCATGAATCCGTCGTCGGCGGCTACTACCAAAATCGCTATGTCCGTCACGTTCGCTCCCCTTTCGCGCATCTTGGAGAAGGCGGCGTGTCCGGGGGTGTCGAGGAAGGTAATCTTCTTTCCGTTGCATTCCACCTGGTAGGCGGCCGTATGTTGCGTTATTCCTCCGGCTTCTCCGGCGACAACGTTCGTATGGCGGATAGCGTCGAGAAGCGTCGTCTTGCCGTGGTCGACGTGTCCGAGTATGCACACTATCGGAGGGCGGGGAACGTAGTTCTTTATGTCCTCCTGAAGGCTCTTTGCGGCGGCGGCCTTTTCGGCCTGTTTTTTCAAGAATTCGCGCTGCTGCTCGCCTCTGTGTTTTATGTCAAGTTCGAACCCGTGCTTCTTTGCTATTCTGACGGCCACGTTTTCTTCTATGGCCAGATTCATCGAGGCGAAAATCCCCATGTCCATTAGTTCGGATATGAGCCTAAACGGTTTGAGCCCGATGGCCTTGGCAAAATCGCGTACGATGATGGGGGGTTTTATTTGAATTAGCTTTGCAGTGTCGCCTTGGCTTGCCTCCGATTTTACTTCCTGCCTTTCCGGAAGCGGAGGCGGGACGGAGGGCGTCTTTGGAGCGGAGGAAAAGTCTCCCTTGACGACAACGTCGGGGGAAACGTCCCGCGGAGGAACGCTCGGAGCGCTTTTGAAGGAAATGTTGGGAACCGGAAGCGGAGTTTTTCGCTGTTGCGGAGCGGAGGGTTTTCTAAAGCCGGGAATTGAGGGCGGGACAGAGGGCGCCTTCGGCATGGAAACGACCGGAGGCTTGATGGGAGCCTTTGGTTCGGGAGCTTTGATGGAAACTTCAGCAGCAGGAGGTTCGGGTTTTGCCGCTTGGGGTACAGGTTTTGCCGCTTGAGGGGCAGGTTTTACCGCTTGGGGCGGGCGTTTCGGAGGGAGGGGAATAGAAACTTTAGGAGCGGATTTTATCGTTTCTGGAGCTTTTTCCCCTACGGGCTTTTCCTCGCGGGGAGCCTCCTCCTGGGGTTTTTCAGGCTCCTCTTTTGGAGCTTCGGCCGATTCCCTGCTCTTTATGAAATCCGCCTTTATGGCGTCGGCATAGAGGTTGGCAATCGTGCTGGAGGGCGACTTTATTTCGACTCCGTATTCGCGGCTGTTGATGAAATCTATCAACTCCTTGTTCGGAACTTCAAGCTCCTTTGCCAGTGCGTAAATTCTTATGCTCATGTTCCCTTTTTTCCGCCGGTTATTTGCAAAACAACTATTTTTCCGCGCGCTTGGCGGCTATCTGGTCGAGAATTTTCACGGCGTCCTCTTCGGTGAAGCCAAGATCCACGAGGTCGGCGACGACAACCCCCTCGAAGGCGTCGACCCCGTTGAGGCCGTTGTTGGCGAGTATTGCCGTTTGTTCTGCGGTAAGACCGGAGAATATCTGGGAGAGCGAGTCCGCCGACTGGAGCACCTTTTCCCTTATGCTCATTCCGGAGGAGGTCTCCTTGCCTATCTCCAATCTCCAGCCCAAGAGTCGGGAGGTGAGTTTGGCGTTGGTTCCCTTCTTGCCGATTACAATAGAAAGATCGTTTTCGGACACGTCGAAATATATTTTCTTTTCCCGTTCGTCGATGCGGACATTCTTGGCTACCGCAGGCTTTATGCATTCCTCGAGAAGTTCGCGTGGATTTGGGGAGTATTTGATGACGTCGATTTTTTCCCCGCCGAGTTCGCGGACTATGCTCTTTACTCTCGAGCCTCCCGCGCCCACGCAAGCTCCCACCGGATCTATTCTCGGATCCGAACTGCTCACGGCTATTTTTGTTCTGTAGCCCGGTTCGCGGGCCATGGATTCGATTTTGACCGTTCCGTCGGACATTTCCGTGACCTCCAGCTCGAAGAGCCTTTTGACAAATTTGTAGCTGGCTCTGCTTAGGATTATTTCGGGACCGCGGGTGGTGTTGTCTATCTCGAGAAGAAGGCAGCGAATTCTCTCTCCGGGGGCGTAATCTTCGCCTATTATGGATTCGCGCTTGGGCAAAAGAGCTTCGGCTTTTCCCAAGTCGACTATCATTGCCCCTTTTTCGCGGCGCCTTACGGTTCCGGTCACTATGTCTCCGACGACATTTTTATAGTCGTCGTATATGCGTTCCTTTTCGAACTGGCGTACCTTTTGGATTATGCTTTGGTACACGTTTTTTGCCGCTATTCTTCCGAGTGCGGACAAGTCGAGTTCGCGCTCGACAACGTCGCCTATTTGCGGATCGGCCTTGTAGAGCTTTGCCTTGTCTATGTGGATTTGCGTGCACGGATCCGCCACGCTATCCGTCACAGTCAGCTGCGCCCACGATTTTATCGCCCCCGTCTTGGGATTGATTTCTATCTTGAGGTTGTATCCGGCGTGGCCGCTTTTGGCCGCGGCGTTGCGGATTGCCGAAGATATGGATTCTATCATATCAAGCCGGCTGATTTGCTTTTCCTTCTCCATGTATTCGAGAATGGCCAGAATTTCGCTGCTGTTGCTCATAGTCGATTGTGTTAAATATATACGCGTCGGAAAAAAAAGAGCGGGCTTTAGACCCACTCTTGCCTAAGAGTATTTTCTTTAACACCACATAGAATCCTTCAACTGCGGGCGCGTCAAGTACTAAAATATAGAGTGGTGCGCGTCAAAATTCTTTTATAAAACACTTAGCTCGGAGACGCTTGACGCCGATTTTATAAAATGAGATATGAACTCTATGAGGATTTTAGCCATCTTACCGTTTCTTTGCTGTGCCGCAAGCGCGGCCTATTTGCCGGCGGACTTGATGAAGGACGTCGCCGAAAACAAGGAGCAGAACGATTCCGAGAACAAGATGGAGATCTCGAGGGTCACCATGTCGCCCGAAGAGCTCGAGAAAATCGGGCAGATTGGCTCCAAGGACGAGAGGAAAGGCAGAACCGTGGCAAACCGGGAGGTTTTGGAGCAAGTTCGGGCGAAGCTGGTGGACGGCAAACTGCCCCCCGTGGCAAAGGACGGGATTCCGAGAATAGACGCTACGGACAACAACACTTTGCAGCAGTCTTTTTTCGATGCGCTAATGTCGCTCGATGCCGAGGCGCAGGAAAAATTTTCCAACGCGTGGGTTACGATAAGCGTCATGATGTCCGATCCGACCGTGGGAAATTCTGTTTTATTTAGGGAGGTAATGCACGGCAAAAGTCCCGACGAGCTCATAGCTATTTCCCGCAAGCTGATACCGATTTCCTCGGACGCAAAGTTGATTATAGACGGAAGTTCCTCGAAGGCGTTTGGGAAGAGCGTAGGAGACATACTCGTTTCGCTCGACTCCTCGGAGCGGGCGGATTTTTCGGAGGCGATAGCTAAAATTCTCTACGATCTCGGAGAGGATAGCAAGGGGGAGATTTTAAAGATGCTGGACGGAAAAAATGCGAAGGAAGTGGTAAAGCTTGCCGGTTCCATAAAGACTCCGTTCGACGCCATGAAAAGGAAAAATCTTTCGGAGATGGACATAGTTCTCGAGCCGGCCAAGCTTTCCGAACCGTCGGAGGAAAAGGATTTTCCCTCTTTGGACAAAAGCCTTTCCCCTTCGTCGGCGATTCCGGAGCATCTAAATACATAGCCGATTCGGAGATCTTTCCGCCGCGGGTAGCTCGAGAGTTTTCCGACCCGACAGGGAAAAGGGAATTTTTTTCTTTTAGGACAAAAGCCATTTCTCTTCGTCGGCGATTCCGGAGCATCTAAATAAATAGCCGATTCGAAGATCTTTCCGCCGCGGGGGGCTCAAGAGTTTTCCTGCCGGGCGGAGTTTTTCTTGCTGATTTTTTTTGCCTTGTATTTCAGTATCTTCAATCCGCGTGGCAGATATTTTAGCGGAGAGTAAAAGACGTAGCTTAAAAACATTATCGCAAAACTGTATTCTCTCATTAACACTATCAAAAGAACGCAAAGAACCAGGGCAACAAATGTTCTAAATCTGGCGCTTGTCGTCCAGTTTATGTGCTTAAACGACGGATACGGAATGTTGCTGACCATGAAAAACGCAATCAAAAGCATGAGGGGAATGAGAGCGTACATGTAGTTTTTCAAGTCGAAACTGAGCATGGTCAGTGCTATCGAAGTGACGGCCCCTGCTGCGGCGGGCGCGGGAAGTCCGCTAAAATCTCCCGAGGAATATTTTTCGTTTCCGGTTATATAGGGATTTGTCAAAACATTGAATCTTGCCAGCCTCACCGCGGCGCAGAGCAGGAAAATAAAACCTATCAGCCAGCCAGTGTTCTTTAGAAATGAGCGCCACGATTCGCTCATGTTTTCCGCCGGTTGCAGAATTAGAAAGAACATCAGAAGAGCCGGAGCCAGGCCGAAAGAAACGCTGTCCGCGAGCGAGTCGAACTCCTTTCCAAACAGGGACGTCTTGCCGCTTGCCCTTGCCACTCTTCCGTCGAAGGCGTCGCAGAAGAAGGCGATCAATATGCAAATCATGGCGAAAAGATAGTACGCCGTACTTTGGTCTATGTTTTTGGCGTTGGGCAGAAGGAAGCTTGCGATGGTTTTCATTGCGGCGCTTTCTCCGGCGGCGGCGTTGAAGCGCGCTTGAACGCACATTACTATCGACAGAAATCCGAAAAACAGATTTCCGGCCGTGAAAAAATTCGGCAATATGAATATTTTGCTTGCCTGATGTACGTTTTCCCAGAGTTCTTTTTTTTCGCCCATAGTGTTTATTTTTTCAGCGAGTCCAAATACTTCCAAAAGTTGTCCTGTTGCTCCAGGGCGGTCTCTTCCGTGAAGGGGAGTTTAAGTCGGAACACGAAATCCGCGATTGTGTGTTGGTGGAGCAGATAATGGGCATGCAGGGTTTTGCCGTCCGGCATGATTTCGAAATAAATTCTGTAATCTCCCTGCCGAAGCCTGTAGAAGACTTTTCCCCCGCGATGAATTCTGCCTATTGCCGAACTTCCGCCCTCCAGTTCGGAGGGGGTGAGGGAGCCGAACGCCTCAATGACTTCGAGTTGCGACGCCTTGTCGAGACGGTTGAGAACGCCCATGCTTTGGTCGCTGAAGGTGATTTGGTACATGGTATTTTACTTAAGTCTCCACTATGATGAGATGCTTTGAACAATCTTCAAACAAAATCGATCGTTCAATCGGTTAGTTTTTCTTCATGAAACTTTGGAGGTTTTCATGCGTTTACATCGGGCAAAGCAAAATAGGAGAGAAGATGAAAAATAAAATATTAACACTAGCGGCGCTTACGGCGTTGACGCCTCTTTGGGCGCAGGAACCCCCTCCTCCTCCCCCCGACAATGCGGCGGGAGTTCTCGAGAGGGGAAAGAGGGAGCCCGGAATGGATCCGGCGCTTAGGATACAGATAATAAAGCAGTTTGACGCCGACGGTGACGGAAGGCTGAACAAGGAGGAGCGCGAAGCTGCGGAGAGGGTTCTTCGCGAGAAGCGCATGGACTTGGACGAAATGAAGGCGAAGCATGCCCGCAATATAATAGCGAAGTTTGACTCGGACGGGGACGGCAAGCTGGACGAAAAGGAAGTGATGGCGTTTCTTGACGAGCAGCGGAGGATGATGGACATGAACCGCAAGAAGCGTGCGAATAGGCGCGGGAATTTTGCCATGCCGAAAGATTTGCTTGCCAAGTACGACAAGGACGGAGACGGCAAGTTAAGCCCCGAGGAGCGCCGGAGCATGCACGACGACATGCGAAGCCGCCGCGAGGCTCTCTTGAAGAAATACGACGCGGACGGAGACGGGAAGCTCAACGATGCCGAACGCAGCGAGCTGATAAAGGATCCCGAAGTTCAAGCTATGATGAAGCGAATGATGGGAGACCGTTTGCAAGGGCCTCCCCCTCCGCCCGCCGAACCTCCCGTTCCTCCGGCGGAGCCTCCAGTTCCGCCGGCTTTGCCGGAGTGATTGGCGGGGTTTTTTGAGAGGAACGGAGTAAACGTAAAAAAAGGCGGCCTTGCGGCCGCCCTTTTTATTTGTTTTTAAAGCGCTCCTTTGTGAGTTGTTGGGCTATGAGGAATCGGGATATTGACTCCAGCCTGTCTATTTCCATCTGGTCGGAGTTTCTGCCTCTCTTTGCTTTTTCGAGGGCTTCCTCAGCGGCTTTGCGGGCCTTCTCCACTTCGTTTTCGGAAATTTCGTTTATGTTGATTGCTGCCTCCGTCAAGAGAGTCACAGAATCTCCCGAACATCTCACGAATCCCCTGTCGACCGCCAAGACCTCCTCTTTTCCGTCGAATTTTGCTATGGCGCTTCCGGCCTTCAAGATGGAGATTAGCGGAATGTGTCCCGGCAGAATCTCTATTTCCCCGCTTTCGGTTGGAATTACCGCGCTATCGACAGAGCCGTTTTCCCACGCGATTCCGTCGGGAGTTATGATTTCAAGTCTCATTTTTTAACTCTTGTTCTTTTCGTAGGCCTCTATCACGTCCTCGATTTTTCCCTTCAGGTAGAAGTCGTTTTCGTTCACGTGGTCGAGCTTGCCGTCGAGAATCATTCCGAATCCTCGCACGGTATCTGCCACCGGAACGTACTGTCCCTGGATTCCGTTGAAGACTTCCGAGACGAACATCGGGGCAGATAGGTATTTCTGGATTTTGCGCGCCCTCGACACCAACACTTTATCTTCGTCGCTGAGTTCGTCTATTCCGAGAATTGCGATTATGTCCTGCAAATCCTTATATCTCTGCAAGACCTGCTGTACTCCGCGGGCAACCCTGAAGTGCTCCTGCCCGACGATTTCTGGGGAGAGTGCGTTGGAGGTGGAGGCGAGCGGATCTCTGGCGGGATATATTCCGAGGCTGGCGATGGAGCGGTCCAGAACGATAGTTGAATCCAAGTGGGCGAATGTGTTTGCCGGCGCGGGGTCAGTCAAGTCGTCTGCCGGGACATAAACCGCCTGAAAAGAGGTGATGGAACCCTTTTTGGTGGAGGTGATTCGCTCCTGCAATTCGCCCATTTCCTGAGCGAGAGTCGGCTGGTATCCGACGGCCGAGGGAGATCTTCCCAGAAGTGCGCTGACTTCGCTTCCGGCTTGCGAAAATCTAAATATGTTGTCGATGAACAACAGCACGTCCTGCTTATCGACATCTCTAAAATACTCCGCCATTGTAAGGGCCGTTAGTGCCACGCGCATTCTTGCTCCCGGAGGTTCGTTCATCTGTCCGTAAACCAGAGCGACTTTTGATTTTTCGGGATTTTTCTCGTCTATGACTCCCGACTCGCTCATTTCCCGGTACAAATCGTTGCCTTCCCTCGAGCGCTCTCCGACTCCCGCGAACACGGAAAAACCGCCGTGCGCCTTGGCGATGTTGTGGATTAGCTCCATTATTATTACCGTCTTGCCGACTCCCGCCCCGCCGAAGGCTCCCACTTTTCCACCCTTCAGGAAGGGGCATATCAGGTCTATGGGCTTTATTCCGGTCTCCAAAATTTCCGCGCGCGTGCTCTGGTCGACCAGGGAGGGCGGCTTGCGATGAATCGGCATTCTGTCGCTCATGGAAATCGGGCCCTTATTGTCGACGGGATCTCCGGTGACATTGAATATTCTGCCGAGGGTCGGGGAACCCACGGGAACGCTTATGGGGGCTCCCGTATCGACAACTTCGTCTCCCCTCTTCAACCCTTCGGTTCCCGTCATGGCGACGGTTCGCGCGATTCCGCCTTCGAGCTGCTGTTGGACTTCGAGCGTGACTTTCTTCTCTCCTATCTTCGCCTCGAGTGCGCTGTAGATGTCGGGGATTTTTCCGCCGAACTTCACATCGACCACCGCTCCCAACACTTGAATTACGATTCCCTTGTTTTCTTCGCTCATTTTTATTCCTAAATTTTTATTCGGAGGCTCCCGCGGCAAGCTCTATTATTTCGGTAGTTATGGCGCCTTGGCGGGCCTTGTTGTATTCGAGGGTGAGTTTGCGGACCAATTCGTCGGCGTTGTCGGAGGCGCTCTTCATGGCGACCATTCTAGCCGACTGCTCCGAGGCTTTTACGTCGAGAACTATGTGGTGCAAACTCTGTCTGAGATAATAATCCGGAAGTATTTCCAATATTTTTTCGGCGCTCGGCTCAAAGGTGATTTCGCGGTCGTCCTTCGAGCTGCCGTCTTCCGAAATTTTGTAAACCTCCCTGAGGTGTTCGACTATCTCGTGGAGGTTGTCGACCGGAGCGAGCTTTACGAGGAAGGTTTCCTGCTTTAGCGTGTTTATGAAGAGTGGGTAGAGAACTTCCACGCTTCTTGCTTTGCCCCCCTTAAGCTGTTCGATGGCGCACTGGGCTATGGCGCGGGTCTCGGCGAAGGAGGGGCGGTCGGAGACCCTAAATTTGGCTATCAGATTTTTTCCGCATTTAAGGAGGAACCTTTCGGCTTTAAGGCCTACGGAAATGAAATCGCAGTCTTCGTTTATGTCCAATACGGCCTTGAAGAGGTTAGAATTGAGAGATCCGCAAAGTCCCCTGTCGGTGGAGATGGTTATGACGAGTCGCTTGGAGTTTTTTTCGGGAGTGAAAATTCCCTCGCCGCTTTTTTTGCGAAGCTCCGCGCCGACTGATTCGGCCATGTCGAGAAGCGCCGTGGCGTAAGCCCTGCCCTTTTCAGCCGCCATTTGCGCTTTGCGCATCTTTGATGATGCCACAAGCTCCATCGCGTGGGTTATTTGCCCCGTGCTCTTCACCGCCTTTATGCGGTTTCTTATTTCGCGCATTCCCTTCATGCCCAAACTCCCCCCAGACTCATGCGAAGGACTTTTTCCACTCCCCGCATGCCGACCTTATCTCCGATTCGAGCTCGTCCGAAATCTTGCCTTCTCCCAATATTCTCGCGGCAAGATCGCCCTTTTTGAGGGAGAAAAATTCGGCAAGGCTGTTTTTTGCGTCCGCTGTTTTTTTCACCTCTATAGAGTCGAAAACTCCGTTCTGGAGCGCCCAGAGCAGCAAAATTTCGATTCCCGTGCCTTCGGGTTTGTTGTTCTTTTGCTTCATCACCTCGACAAGCCTGTCCCCTTTGTCTATGATGGCCTTGGTTCTTGCGTCAAGGTCGCTTCCGAACTGTGCGAAGGCGGCCAGCTCCTTGTACTGGGAATACTCGCCCTTCAGCTTTCCCGCGACCTGCTTAAAGGCTTTCAACTGGGCAGAACTTCCGACTCGGGAAACCGATATTCCGACGTTTATAGCCGGACGGACTCCCTGGTTGAAGAGTTCGGTATCGAGGAATATTTGCCCGTCGGTTATTGAAATTACATTTGTGGGAATGTAGGCGGAGACGTCGCCCGCCTGGGTTTCTATTATGGGGAGTGCTGTTAGGGAGCCGTCGCCGTTTTCCTCGTTGAGCCGCGCGGCGCGCTCCAAAAGGCGACTGTGCAGGTAGAACACGTCTCCCGGATAGGCTTCCCTGCCCGACGGCCTCTTGAGAAGAAGCGATATTTGCCTGTATGCGGCCGCATGCTTGGAAAGGTCGTCGTAGATTACGAGGGCGTCCATTCCGTTTTGCATGAACCACTCCCCCATTGCGCAACCCGAATAGGGAGCGATATATAGATTGGCGGCGTTGTCGGAGGCGGATGCCAGAACGATTATCGTGAAATCCATGGCCCCGTTTTCCTCGAGCAGCTGTATGGTGCGCGCGACGTTGGCGTTCTTCTGCCCTATGGCGACGTATATGGAGTAAACCGGGCGGAAATTCGGATTCTTGGAAGCGAGCCCTTCCCTGTTTATTCTAGCTTGGTTTATTATGGTGTCGAGGGCTAGAGTGGTTTTGCCTGTGCTTCTGTCCCCGATTATGAGCTCTCTTTGCCCTCTTCCGATGGGAATCATGGAGTCTATTTCCAAAATTCCGGTTTGGAGGGGCTGGTTTACAGACTTTCTGGGAAGTATTCCGGGGGCGATTTTTTCGACCGGATATTTTTCCGAAAACGGAATGTCGCCCTTTCCGTCGAGCGGATTGCCGAGCACGTCGACCACCCTTCCGAGAAGTCCCTTACCCACCGGAACGCTCAAGAGCATTCCGGTAGTTTCCGCCTCGTCGCCTTGGCGCAGCTCGGTATAGTCGCCGAGAACCACGCAGCCGACCTCGTCCTTGCCGAGATTCAGCGCCAATCCGGTAGATCCGTTTTTGAACCGAATCATCTCATTGTACATCGCGTGGCTAAGACCCGAAAGTTTAGCTACTCCGTCGGCAAGAGAGACTATCCTGCCGACGTTCTTGCGCCTGCTTTCAAGTTCCAAGCTCTCTATTCGCGACTCGATTTCCTTAATTATGTCGTTCATAATACACGCCTATTTTAATTTTTCGAGCGCCGCCCGCGCCGAATTTTCCACTATCTCGTCGCCCACTGACAACTTCACTCCCGCTATCAAATCGGGATTTATTTTGACGCTTATCGAAGCCGACGGATTCATGGAAAGAACTATTTTTTTTAGTTCTTGCATGGAGTCTTCAGGGAGCGGTGCTGCGCTTTCTATGGAAGCTTTGTCCTTTTCGGCCTTGTCTTTTACGAGTTTCAGATAGGCCTTGTATGCTTCTACGGGCTTGTCGGAGCACTTTTCTATGAACTCGCAAACTTTGCGGGCGCGGTTTTCGTCGAGTCCCCCGTTTTCGCCGAGAGACAGCCTAAACAGCTCTTCGATTTCCGTCTCCAGTTTCATTTTAATTTCTTTGCGGCCATTTCTGAAAGCTTCGATTTTTGTTCCTCCGTGAGAACCTCTCCCACGACGGCTATAGCGGCCTCTTTGACAAGCTCGGAGAGCTCCGATCTGAGTTCCCCGCGCAGCCGCTCTATGTCGAGCCTGGCCTGCTCTTCGCTCTTTGCCCGAATTTCCTCGGCTTTTTCCCGGGCCTCTTTAGAGGCTTGCTCCATGGCTTTTTTCGCGTCTTCCCTGGCTTTGGATAGGGTTTCGGAAGCTTCTCTTGCGGCTCTAGATATTTCCTCTTTTGCGGTATTTTCCGCTTCCACGAGCCTCTTTTTCGCCTCTTCGGCGTCCGCCAATCCGCGGGCGATTTCCTCGCGGCGGGAGTCGGAAACTTTTATGACGGGCTTAAAGACGAACCAGTAGAGAGCCACGGCGACAATGCCAAACGAAAGCGCCTGGCTGAGCAGGAGTTCCCATTCTATGCCGAAACCGTCGAGAAATTCCAACGGATTTCCCGTCGCGATAATCAAATCCATGGCTAAATATTACTTTCCGAGGAAGAGGGCGTAGAAGGCGACCGCTTCCGCAAGGGCCATACCGAGAATTCCAAGAACCATTATTTTGCCGAAGCCTCCGGGATTGCGGCCTACGGCGTCGACAGCCTTTGAGCCGACCCAACCAACGCCCAGAGCCGCTCCCAGGCAGCCGAGGCCGCCCTGAATGCTGCTGCCCAACGATATTACTTGCGCCGCCTGATTTGCGGCTTCCGCGATTATTTCAACCATTTTGTATCCTTGTTTGTTTGAGTTGAGAATTCTATTCTTCTTTGCCTTCGGAGTTTGTGATGAGTCCTATGTAAACGGCCGTAAGCAAGGTGAACACGAAAGCTTGGATTAGACCAATCAAGATTTCGAGCAAATAGAAAGGAAGAGGAATGATCCAGGAGGCGAATCTGGGAAGCGATATGGCCATTCCGTGCATATTTTCGAGGAGAGCTTCGCCGCCGAAGTTGTTTCCGTAGAGACGGAAGGATAGGGAGACGAGCCTCATTACTATGGATATTAGGTCAATGCACCCGACCGCGAAGAATATGACGAACAAAAATAGCCAGATAGGCAGGGCGATATCTTTTTTATCCGCCTTATTCCCGAAAGTTTCGTGCAGGAACGCCTTCAGTCCGGCGTATCGGAGCACGAAATATATCCATGCTGTAAAAGAGATTATAGCGAGAGCCAGTGTGGTGTTTAAGTCGGTGTTGGCTGGTCGGAGGAAGGGAATGAAAACTTCCTTGCCGTTTTCGGAGGAGTATTCGCCGATGGAACCGACTCCCGGCAGCAGCCCGCTCCAATTCATTATCAGAATGTAGGCGAAAAATCCCAGCAGCAGAGGGAAAGCTCCGGAGAATGCCCGCTTTCCCATAAGTGGTTCGAATATTCCGCGGAGGGAATCTATCATGGATTCCACCACGAGTTGCCCGCGGGTTGGCACGGGCTTGGCTCCACCCCTTAGGAGGAAGAACCTAAAAAATACAATTATCACCAGGGTGAAGATCCACGTGGTGACCATGGAATTGGTTATTGGAAGGCCTCCGACTTCTGAAAGTTTTCCCGCTGCTATCTCGGAGGCGCGGGAGATATGGGCGGTGAACGCAAACAAAAAAGCACCCACCGTTACTCTTGCGAGAAACTTTGTTTTTCTGAACACTGACCCGATTTATCGGAGTGGAAACTTTTTTTGTCAAGAGCGGAAATTTTGCCAATTTTTATCTTTCGGAACTGCCGCTGTTTCTATCTCGTTCGACAAAAATTTCATTTTTTCCGGGCTTCAACATAGTGTTCTTTCCCTTGAAAACAAAGGTTCCTTCGGTTTTTTCGGGTAGGGAAATTTCGAATTTGTTCCCGCGGTACGAAAACGATATTTCGCCCGAGGGGTGGGGAATTTTCGCGTCCAATTTATCGAAATCCCCCGGGCTGGGCTCGACTCTTACCCTTCGAAACCCCTCCCCTTCGGAGCTTATTCCGCAGACGATGGCAAACAGGTCGCAGTTTGGCGACGAACTCCACGCATGGCATTCCGATCTCGACGGATCGGGAGTTTCCGGAAATGTAGTCAGGCCGAGAGCAAGAAATTCCTTCCATATCGGAAGAATCTTTGCGTATTCGTCGCCCATTCCCGCCTTTTTTAGGGCCCTCGAGAGGTAAAACTTGAAATACATCGTGGTGTCGGCGACGAAATTTCCCTCGTTGTCGGCACTTTCTTCCGGGGTTCCTCCGCGCTTTTTTCCCTGATAGTATTTTCTTGTTTTATCCAGGGCGGATTTCATGGCTTTTTTGCGAAGGTTTTCGGGAATTGTGCCGGAGAGAACTCCCAATATTTGTGCGTGCTGGGAGTATTGTTCGAGCCCTTCGGCGTCTCTGAGCATATTCAAATCTTTGTTCCAGCATCTCTTGAAAACGGATTTTCTTATCTTGTCGGAGCGCGCACGGAACTTCTCTCCGTTTCTGCCGAACCTTTCGAACAAAAAGGCGGAGTCGTCGAGAGCCATCGCATACAGCATCGTTTCCACTGCCGAGCCCGATTTTTCGCCGCTCGGGGGGACTCCCCTCACCCAGGAATCCGTCCAATCCACAAAGTTCCAATGGGGGATATTCTTTTTTAGCATTCCGCTTTCTTCGTCGAAATGCCTGTCGAACCACGCGAGTACCGTCTCCACTCCGCCGAGCCTGTTTTCTATAAAATCTGGTTCGCCCACATACATTAGATAGTCTCGAAGCATGAAAATCCAAACGAGAGAAAACGGCGGAATGACTTGTCGTATTCTGGCCGGATACATGCACATGGTAAGGCCTTCCGAATCGCGCGACATGTCAAAAAGAAGAATAGCCTTCCTCATGAGACTCGGATCTGCGCACTCGTATAGGGAAATGAACGCCTGCACCCTTGTGTCGCCTACGTATTGGAGCCTTTCGTAAAATGGGCAATCGTAATAAGTGTCCGCGGCGCAAAGCCGGGCCGTCCTCCAGCCTATTTCCCTTATGGAATTTATGTCGCTTTCGGAGAGAGCCCCTCCCCCGCAGCTGAAACTCGCCCTCCTCTTGAAGGGGTATCCCGTAAATACCGATTCGAAACTTTCCAAAACAACGGGATCGCTTCCCGTTTGGACTTCCAATTCTACGAATCTAAAAGTTCTAAAATCGAGGGGAGAGTATTCTTGTCCAATCCCGCCGTCGGGGAAATAGATGTCTGTCCGGCAGCGTGCGATTACTTTGTCCTTTAAGTCGTTTCTATTTCCCTTTGCTCCGTGGGCAGTAAGGGCGATTTTTTCTCCCCGGGCTTTCAGAATCTTCGCCTTTTCGAGCGGAAGGTAGAGATTTTCGGCGTACTTGATCGAAATTTTTGCCCCCTTCCCTCCCGAAACACG
Source organism: uncultured Verrucomicrobiota bacterium (assembly GCA_949283955.1). Lineage (GTDB taxonomy): Bacteria > Verrucomicrobiota > Verrucomicrobiia > Opitutales > Intestinicryptomonadaceae > Merdousia. The sequence continues at coordinate 33,104 of CASDUP010000023.1, forward strand.
CAAAATCGGATGGGCGTTGACCAGCTCGGTCTGGTCGAGAAGAAGGATTTTTTTTGAGTTTTGACCGATTTTTATAGGTTTGGAGAAGGCTTCGTTTTTTCCGGCAATGAGAGGGGCGGGAATGGGGATTTGGCACAGCAAAGGAATGTCTCTGGGGGTTAACCGCCAGCTTGTTATCCCGTAGTTGTCGGATTTTTCGCTTGCTTTAGACAGCGAGACGCACCCGCTCCAACCTTTGGAAAAATCTTTCTCTTTCCATATGGGCGTTTCGGCCTTCGCGTCGAAAATTTCGTTGGATCCGGCTTGCACTCCGGATTCAGCAGGAGGCGGGCGCGGATACCCCTTGAGTTTTTTAGATACCCATTTGTTCTTAAAATCCCGCTTCAACTTCAAAAGTTCGGGCGTGGCAGGTTCGATTTTCTCGCATTGCAGAAAAAACGCCGTCTGGTTGGACATCTGCGAAAACGGCCTCAAGCTCCCGAAGTTCCACACGGCAGCGGCAATACAATTTTCCCCCTCCTTCAAAAACGGAGCTATGTCGATTGTATCGTAATACCAGCGTCTCGGCTCTCCGGCAGCCGGGGAGTTGAGAACCCATTTTCCGTTTACCCAGAGCTTGCACTTCGGATCGGCGGAGACGAGAATTTCGAACTTTTCGGGAAGCGTTTTTAAATCGAATTTCCTTCCGAAGGCGTAAACTCCGACTTGGTCATATAGAGCGTTCTTGTCGGTAATCCAATTTGCCGAAAATTCCTTCGGGTGCCCGATTTTTCGCGGGGCATTGTCGGAGGCCCGAATCTCCGGCAACGCCACACACATCGCAAGAAAAAGCAACGCGGCGATTTTATCGAGCTTTCCCGTCATTTATTCTCGGAGCTCTTTTCTGCTTTGTGTTCCGCAAGAGCCTGCGCCGTTGCGTTTAAGTATCCGTATCCGTACTGCTTGTCGGGCATAAGGTATGCGCCTTCGGTCCATTCGTTCCAGGCGTTTAGGGGAATCAACTTCGGCAGGCCGGGATTGTTTTTATCCGCCCAGTCGAGAACTTTCTTCAACGCATTTTTGTAGGCTTCGGGAGTGGCGTTTGTGGTTATGTAAGTGTACTTTTCCATAGGGTATCTGGCGTTGTTGTCCCAGCCCAGGGAGGCGTTCGCAAAATACGGTATGCCGGCAAGCTTTGCCTGAGAGTCGAACTTGCCTATAGCTATGTCGGCCCATTCCGAATAATCGTAATCCCTTTTATCAAGCTTTTGTATCTGCGTCCAGTTGTAGTTTGTCCAACTGTCTATGCCCAAATACTTTGCAATGGAAGCTTCGTTTTGGGGCTCTCCGTTCGGAAGTCCTCCGGGGAGTTTGTCGGGGAATTTCGATATCACCATTACATGCACTCCCTTAAAGCCCTCTTTCTTGCAGAGCTCGTCCAAATATTCCAGAAGTTCCTTGGCCTTCTGCGCTCCGCCTACTCCCTCGACAAACACGGGAACGCGGAAAATCGAAAATACCGGCTTGCCGTCTATTTTGTAGTAGTTCGGTTTCTTGAAGTACTGGTTTACAACCCTATTGGCGATCTTCTTGAATTCGTCGTAGCTAACAAAGGCGCTGTAAAGAGGAGGCTCGGCCTTTTTGTCCGCCTTTTTGTTGTTCCAAAGATAAGTGACATGGTGGTTGGCCCACATTATAAAAAAGCGCATTCTTTCATTGTTCGGGGCCTTCAAAAACCCCTCGTTTACCGCGTTTTCAAGAAACGGACGACCTTGGTACCAGTACCAGTCGTATATAAATACGTTGATTCCAGCAGCAAGTGCCGCGTCTATCTGGCGAGACATCTCCACAGGGTCGTCGTCTCTTCCGTAGCCCCAAAGCGGCTCTTTCGGTTGGACGTGGCCCTCCTTTTTCGAAACCGCTTCGTAAACATTTTGCCACTCTCCCGTTCCATGGTCGAAAATTCCAAGTTCGGACCATCTCGGTTCCGCTTGATAGGCGGGCCAAATTATAGCGGCAAGATCGTATTCATTTTTTGTTCCACAAACGTTCGCAGAAGCTTCCAAAACATTCCCTTTGCAGGCGGGGGTTTCGGTTTTTTGCAGGTTTGGCTGAGATACGCATGCGGCAACGAAAGCACATGCGAGAGGAATTAGTGCATATTTTGACATATTATAGCTTTCTTTTGGTTTTTTGTTGGAAAATTTCTAAAGAAATATTTTTTAGGGGTCAATTCAAAATTTCGCAAAATAACTTTTTTGTGCTAAATGGGTTATTGAAAGCAAAAACTATTTTTATTAGATTTTTTAATAATTGGTAGATAGTCAGTTATGCTATTTGCTGGATTTGGCTAAAGAACCATAAAATTCTTTGTTCGACGGATAATATGCAAATCGAACAGTCGATTTAAAACTTTTTGACATTGCAAGTGTCTAAAAATATAAAAGAAAATATGAAAAGAAGGTCTTTTTTGACGGCAGCTATTGTAGCGGCGCTTGCCGCGAAGTCGCTTGCGAATAACTGTAAGAAAGGAAAAGTAATGCAATACCCGCTAACTCCCTTGGAGTATCCCCATAACGCCCTCGAACCGTGGATAGACGAGGAAACCGTTGGGTTCCATCACGACAAACATCAAGCTACATATGTGGCGAATTTAAATGCGGCATTGGACTCCGGGTTTAAATTCGAGGGCAGCTTGACTTCCCTGCTCGAGGGGCTCGAAAAGGTTCCCGATGGAATTCGAGGAGCCGTTCGCAACAACGGGGGCGGCGTTTGGAACCACGAATTTTATTGGCTTGGTCTTAGTCCGAATAAGAGCGAACCGTCTCCCGAACTTTTGTTGGCAATAGAAAAATCGTTTGGAAGCCTTGATGGGCTAAAGAAACTTTTGAGCGAAGCTTCGGTAAAGCGTTTTGGCAGCGGTTGGGGCTGGCTTTGCGTAGATTTCGATGGAAACCTCAAAATATGTTCCACACCGAACCAGGACAATCCGATAATGGGCGAAACTGCGGGGCTTGAAAAAATGGTACCCCTTTTGAATATAGATGTGTGGGAACACGCTTACTATTTGAAATACAAAAACTTAAGAGCTGAATACGTCAAAAATATTTGGAATTTGGTAAATTGGAAGCGAGTAAGCGAACGGTACGAAGCGGCAATAAAAGATAAGAAAGCGACACTTTAAGAGGCCATGCTTTTTTGCGCGCGGAAGTTTCCGCGCGCTTTTTTTTGAGGTTAATGGAATAAAGGTTATCCCATTTTAGGTTTTTCCTTGGTGCGTGCGAGTGTTTTGTTCTGGTTTCATTTGTTTTGAGATTATTTGAAGCTGGCGGCTTTCTGGCTATAATGTCATCTTTCGGAAAAACTTTTGCATTAGCAGCCTCATGGGCGCGGCTCTGCGGCCGCTTAGCCTATTTCCGCAAGTTCAGTGCAGGAAAATAACGGATACGTCTTCCCGACTCTGGTGTATTTGCTAATTTGTGTGGATAGCTTCGTTAGATGGGCGATAAATTTAACTCGGGAACGATGCTCGATTTTTGCGGCAACGGCGGATAACCCATCGAGGGAAGATGTTGCGGCTTGGCAAATATTGGCGCGGGTTCTCGTGCCAAAAAACGCCCGGAGTGCAGCCGGGAAATTTTTTTTAGCGATAAAATGTTCCACGTGGAACATTTTATCATTCCGATTTTTTAAGGGGTGTTTTCCGTCAAAATTGTTAAAGGTGTATTTATGTTTGCGGATATACCGTTGTAGGCGCCACGGTGTTAGGGCGGGAACTGTCCGCCTTTTTCGAATTGTTTGGGAATTGGGCGATGGCGCAGTATTTCTTTGGATTCGTGGTATTGCTTTTTTGCAAGTATTTTCACAATGAAAGAATTTCCGGATTATAGAAGGCAGATCCCCCCTGCCCTGTTATTTATTTTTATAGCTGGAGGTAGCTAAAAGGTTTTTGGGAGAAAACAAACGGCTTATTGCCATGAGCCAGATTTTTAATCGATTTTAAATGTGAGAAAAAGTTTTTCCTTTTGTTGCTTTGCTTCGCGGGCGTCTATGTTTTGGAGATATTTTTATGGAATGTTCTTTAGCGCATTAAAGGCTTTAATATGGGGTTTGCGCTATGAAAGGTATAGAAGGCAGAGTTTTCTGCCCTGTTTAGTAGCAATGGCTGTGTTTTCCTATCACTTTTGGACAACGAAGATAATTCGCTTTGTTTAAGGAGTTCCTTGTTATTGCCTGCTTTTTCTTGCGGTATTTTTTCCCTAAATGAGAGAATGGGCATTTTGCTCTTAATCTATTAAAACGCATAGTGGCCTCTCGTTTCTTGGCAAATAAAAGGATTTTATTCGGCGGCTGGGAATGCGGTTTTGCACTGCGGGCGCAGTTTTTAAAGTTTTTTGGATATTCGGCGTTTCTCCAATATGGTCCGGAATAGCGGGCAGCATTCCTATTGTTGTCCGCTTTCAAGAGGGGCGATATTGAGGCCGCGTTTTGCCGCTTGGAATTTTAGCCGCGATCCCCCTATAAATTCCGCGAACTTTGGAATTTCTTTCTACATGAAAAGCGCGTTTTGCTTAGCCGGAGGCTAGCCCTTCCCTGCTAAAGAGCCGTTGGCGAATCGCCCCGCATTGTGGTTTTCTTTTATCCTTTCGAATCGGAAGTTCGAGGGATTTTTCTTGCGGGAGAGGTTTGTCGGAGGCAAAATCGCCCCTCCATGTTGAAAATAGGCAGAGAGTCGCCTTACGGAGTTATCGTGTGCGGAGCCGGACACGCCGGCTGCGAAGCGGCTTTGGCGTCGGCGCGCATGGGCGTAAGTACTCTCCTAATCACGGGAAATTTGGACACCATAGCCCAGATGAGCTGCAATCCCGCCATAGGAGGACTTGCGAAGGGCCATATCGTTCGGGAAATAGACGCCCTCGGGGGCGAAATGGCAGTCAATGCCGATGCTACGGCGCTTCAATTCCGGGTGCTGAACGCCTCAAAAGGACTCGCGGTTCAAGGACCCCGGGCCCAGTGCGACAAAAAGGCCTACCAATTCAGAATGAAAAGGGTTTTGGAGGCGGCGGAAAATCTTTCGGTTTTTCAGGCGGAGGTCGTTAGGTTGATTGTCGAGAACGGAACAATTCGGGGAGTGGGAGTCAATTTGGGCGCCGAGTTTTACGCGGAAACCGTGATTGTCACTACGGGAACTTTTCTGAAGGGACTAATGCATGTCGGCGGAGCCAAAACGGAGGGCGGAAGAATGGGCGATTTTTCTTCCCGAAAACTTTCGGCCAGCCTCGAGGAGTGCGGCATAAAACTCGAGAGATTAAAGACTGGAACTCCGGCCAGAATTTTAGGCAAGTCGATTGACTTTTCGAAATGCGTTCCCCAGAGGGGAGACGAAGATCCTCAACTTTTTGCATTTTACGATACCAGGGTGTCGGATTTTTCGTCGGAGGCGGAAAGGGCTATTATATTTGAAAAGAAAGGCATTTTTTTGCCAAAAAACGAAGGGAAACATCCGCGGAAGGGGGTAAAACGCGTTTTAGGGGCAAAAGAATGCGAAATAGAGGCTGTTGTCCAAAAATGTAATTTTTGGGAGCCCGAAAACGGATCCGAGAAGGGGCAGGAGGGCTTCGGAGAAAAAATGTTCCACGTGGAACATTCTGAACCGGGTTCGGGAGAGAATTCCGTTCACGGAGAGGGAAAAAATCTTCTAAAAACACTCGACTCTTGCTCGTCGTTTGTAAATCCGTCGACGGGCCTTCCGTACGGGGAGGATTCCGAGGGGCGAAACTTCTCTTCGATTCCAGAGTCCGGAGAATGGAAAAGGGCCTACGAGTCGGAGTTTGAAAAAATGTCTTTTGGGAATTTCGACGGGTTTGGGAAATCCCAGCTTTTGTGCTATGAGGTCCACACGAATGAAAGGACGAAGGAGATAATCCTAAAAAATCTCGGAAGATCCGCGATGTATGGAGGGGAGATAAAAGGGGTCGGGCCGCGCTATTGTCCGAGCATAGAGGACAAGGTTGTTCGGTTTACAAGCCACGAGACGCACCGTTTGTTCTTGGAGCCCGAGGGGAGGTTTACCGACGAGTGGTACATAAACGGCCTTTCAACTTCTATGCCTTTGGACGTCCAGCTTGAGATTATTCGTTCTATTGAAGGGCTTGAAAACGCCGAGATAGCCAGGCCGGCGTATGCGGTGGAGTACGACTATGCTCCTCCCACGCAAATATTTTCTACTTTGGAATCCAAAATTGTCCGCAATTTATTTTTCGCAGGGCAGATAAACGGGACGAGCGGCTACGAAGAGGCTGCGGGGCAGGGGCTTGTTGCCGGAATAAACGCGGCTGCGCGGGTTTTGGGTTTGGAGCCGCTCGTTTTGCCCAGGCACGAAAGCTACATAGGGGTTTTGATAGACGATCTCGTGACCAAGGGCACGAAAGAGCCGTACAGAATGTTTACTAGCAGGGCGGAGTACAGGCTTCTTCTAAACCATCAAAGCGCAGACATTAGGCTTTTCAAGTACGCGAAGCGGTACGGGCTTTTGGGCGCGGAGAGGGAAGGCGCGGTAGCGCGCAAAAAGGAGGCTATAGACGCTTGGACGAGAGCTCTTTCAGCGGGGGGCGCGTCGAGGATCTTGAGAAGGTCGGGAGGGATTGTTTCTTTCGGAGATTTGCCCGAAGAATTGGCGGTCCTCTCAAGGGACGCCCGAAACGAAATTCTATACAGGGCGGTTTTTGGCGGCTATTTGGAGCGGGATTTGCGGCAGATAGAGAAAATGAAGGACGTGGAGGACGTGGTCGTTCCGGAGGAGATGGATTTTCAAAATTTAAAAGGATTGAGGATAGAGGCTTCCCAAAAGTTCGCGAAGGTAAGGCCGAGAACTGTGGGGCAGGCCTCGAGAATTTCCGGGGTGTCTCCGGCGGATATTGGTGTTTTGCTTGTGCATATAAAAAGTTTCCGCAAGCGGTAGAGTTTTCCTTGTTTAGCCGCGTGGAGGGCGCTTAGCGGCGGAATTTGCGGCGCGGCGCTTGCATCGTTTTGTCCGAAGCAAAAAGAGCAGGGCTCTAGCGTTAAAGAATTGGCGGGCGGATAGTCGGGAAACAAAGCGCCGCGCGTTCAAATGCAACGCTTAATTTGTTGAATGTAAAAATGTTATTTTGAAGACGGGGAGGCTTTCGCATCTTTCGGGGTTTTGGGGGCAGGGGAACTGCCGGCTTTTTTTTCCTCTTTTTTCTTGAGGGCTTTAGATGCTTCGGCTTTTACTCTCGCGCGCTCGAAAAGCGATCCTATCGCGTCTCCGAGCCTTGAGTTCACGTCGTTTTTGACTGCCCAAGTAAGGTATTTCCCGAACAGCTCGTTGCGCGTGTTCGACACCACGCTCCATTCTGCGGCCATTGCGGAAAGTCCTTTCATTAGCTTTGCCACCTGCGCCGGATCATTTTTATTGATGTCTTTTTTGCGCATTCTTTCGTCAGCAAAATTTCTCTCCTCCTCGAAGAGCAGGGCGTCGAGAACCCTTCTTGCGGGGGCGTAGGTTCCCCTCGCTTCGAATTCTCCCCAGAGCAGGTCGAGATCGGACGGCGCCTTTATCTCTTTATAGGGATCGTCGTCGAATTTCATCTCCCGTATATTCGATTGCAAAACGACTTCGTCGGGGGTCATTTTTTCTTTTTCGAACTCGGGTTCCCCGAGTATTCCAAAGAGAACTATCATATTCTCGCGCTGCTGCGGCGAAGCGGAATCGAACTCTTTTCTGAGAATGGGAAGCAGAAATTTGTTCGCTTGAAATGCGTATTTAAAGAAGGAATACATGGCGGGATTAAGGCCGTGCCAGGGTCCACGCTGCATAAAGGAAAGGTGAGGGGACATGAAGATAGAGTAGAGGGTTTTCGGCGAAAGGTTTGAGTTAAACTCGTAGATTGTCTTGTTTAATTCGTTCGCATCTTCTATCGGTTTTGGACTTTCCCATTCCACGAAATTAATTTCTGCCGTGGCGGTGCTCTTTTCTCCCGTTTTTTCGTTCTCAATCTCGAATACTATTTCCTGCGGGCCTGGTTCGTCTTCTTTGCCGAACCTTATCATTATAAGGCTTTCGCTAAGCAGCCTGATATTGTGGGGATTCCACCAAGTCCCTTTGGCGTACTGAACTCCTATGTCTTCCAGGCTTCCCTTTTTTCCTCCTCGGGCGGTTATTTTCAGGGAATACGGTTCGTCGGGTTTGGAAGTGAAATTCAAAGCAAGAGGAATTATCGTGATGGCGTCTCCCGGATAGACTTCGGAAGTGGTGGTTATTTTTGCCGAATTCAGCGGAACCCGCCCCCACCAGTCGAGACCTATGTCCATTCTGGTCGAGAAGACAAAGCTTCTGAAGGAATCCTTGGGGCTTTTGTCGGGAGTGGCTTGAGCGTCGGCTTTGGAGTTCCCTTCTTGTGCGGCAGGGGCCAATGCCGGCAATAAAAGCAAAGAAAAGAAAAGGGCTGCAACAAGGGTAATTTTTTTCATCAGGATTTATTTTTTATTAGTTGTTTATATCTCCCCCAAAAAAGAAGCGCATTGCCGATATTACAACTTCCGCATAAAATGGAAACAATAATCTGTTAGGTTAAAAAAGCTTATGTCAGTCTAAGCAAAGGCTGCGCGTGCTCCTGCGCAATGCTTGGTTTTGCGAAAACCGCTTTGCAAGCCCCGATTTTTATAGCTTTCGGGCAAGGGCGAAAGCATCGACATTTTTGAATCCGGAGGCTTTGAGCGCGCGGGCGCATTCTGAAAGAGTCGCCGAAGTAGTCATCACATCGTCAACCACGATAATCCTCGATTTCCCTTCCATTCTTTTCGGAGGCGACAAAACTTCAAACGCTCCAGCTACGTTTCTTTTTCTCTCGTCTTTTTCGAGAGATGTTTGGGAAGGCGTGTTTTTTACTCTTCCCAAGATGTTCGCAATTTTGATATTCAGCCGTGGAAAAGTTTTTATGAGAGTTTTGCAAATTAGTTCGGATTGGTTGAATCCCCTGCGCATCCGCTTTTTCCAGTGCAAGGGCACGGGAACGAGCGTCGCGTTCTCGAGGAATTCGGGCAAGTCCGGAACTTCTCTTGCCAACAGCTCCACATCTTTTAGAACCCGCAAGTCTCCTCCGTATTTTAGCGCCTCAATCAAAACTTTTCCCGAACCAGCGTACGCAAATATAGCCCTGCTATGCGAGAAATTTGGCGGGTCTCCAAAACATTCGGAGCATCCCTCCATATCGGGCAGATTTCCCGAGATGCTCAAAATCTCCGAACAGACCAGACACCTTCCGGTTTTTGCTACAAATAAAGACTCCGCGCAACTGTCGCAAATAGTGTTCAAGCGGCCTTCAAAATTTATTTTCCCGCATGCGGCGCACCTTCTTGGGAAAGCTATATCTAAAATTTCGCTCACTGCCTCGGAAATCTTCATAAGCCTTGCGGAACGCGATTAGCGCTTGTTGAATTTGGAAGTCTACTTGTAAAAATAGTCGTATTTTAACAAAGATATTCAAGCCTTTAGCGAATATTTTTACAATGCAGAACGAGCCATTCTTTTTTGAATTCAAGTCTCGTTTTTATTCGGGATTTTGTACCTCCCAAAGGGCGATAAAATGAGCTAAAAATTGGAAAATCACGGCGTTTTGAAAAAGGCAAACCATAAAATTATTGACAAGAGTCTACAAATATATTTTGATTGGCGCATCTCTCTATCAAAGACACAAATACGGAGACGTTATGAAAAACAAATATCTGATAATTACATCACTCTTATTATCTTTATTTGCGCAGCCGCTCTTTTCGGCCACGCAGATATTTTTTACTCGCGGGAAAGAGGGGCAAAGTTCTTACGACCACAGTTTGAACACGTTGGGTAATTATTCGACCACCTCGCCGCAGGCTTCGTCGAATTATTACGCCACAAGCACTCCATCGGCGCTTCCAGCAAAGGGAAGCAGGCTTTGCATTGGAGCATATAGCGGATACGCCGGAGGGTCCTACGCCGATGAAGGCTACATTCAGCTTAATGAAGATATAACAATTTCTTGTTTGGATATAAGCGCCGAGTTTGGAGGAACCACCACAGGGATAGCCAAGGGCATAAGCGGAGAGGGGACGATTTACATAAACCAAATAGACGGAAGCGAATCCATAAGACAGCAATATACCAACTACGCCTATGTAGATTTTGATATAGGCGTCAATGTGGCAATCGACACATCGTCATATTCAAATAACGCTATGTTTTGGCGTCCCGAAAAGACGCTGACATTTTCAGGGGACACCGTTTCGATTGCAGGAACAAACACTTACAATCTGTACTTCGCGTACACAGATGCCAATAATCCGAGAAGCTCAAATTTGATCTTCGATACACGGCTGATTGTTTCTGCAAAGGCGCTTACACAGTCGCCAAGTTTGGGGGACGGGTGCAAATGGATCGTGTCGATGCGTGGTACTCAGGATAACGATATATCTACGGGTTATGTTGTCCGCAAGACCGGCTCTGAGTTGAATCTTGAAAAGAGCGGGGGGGCGAAGGCGTTCAATGCAGGCTCTACGCTGGTAATCTCCGAGGGCGGGACTGTCAATGTAAACGGGGTGGGACAAATGGATAAAGGTTCCAACCTCTACATGGGAAATTCGGTCTCATTCCTAAATCTGAATGGAAATTCTCTCGAGGTCGGAAAGTTTGGGTTGATATCTACCGAACCTTTCACCAATTACTTCGTAGATGGAGCCGTAAGCGCTTGCATAGATTTTGGGGAGGGAGGAAGCACATTTAAGTTCGAATCCTTCGACACTTCGGATTCCAGTGTCGTCTGGTCTATCGCCGCGATTCAAATTTCCAACTTCGACGCGGAGACAGACAGATTTCTTTCTGGGGAAAAGCTTTCCGAGATAATAGTCGAGGAAGTGACCGAAATGAGCGCTAAGGATCTTCTGATATTTCAGGGCCACGAGGGCGAGGTGTACGAATGTGAAATTGACATTGACGGAGATGTGTATTACGCATACTCCTACGCTCCTATTCCGGAGTCGTCTTTTGTGGCGGTTCTCGCCGGATTGGCCGGGCTTGCGTTCGTCCTTGGCTGGCGTTGCCGGAAAAATGCTCTTTAAGAAAGAAATCTTTTTTGAGCGTATTTTAGGAACTTGAATTATAATTTCACGAAAAGCATGAAGAAATCAGTAAAAATATTTGCAGTTTTTTTTCTTTTTGCGTCTGTGCTGTACGGGGCTTCTGAGGCTCCGAAGAACAAATCCGACGCAGCGGAGCAATGCGCTGCTCCCATAAAGATGAAAGTTGCAAGTTTTAATATAAGGTTTTGGGATATTCCTCCGCGCTGGGACGAGATGCGGGATCTTATAGCTCCGCTCATTGCGTTCCACGATCTGGACATAATAGGGACGCAGGAGATGTCTGTTCCGCAGAGGGACTATATTCTTTCCCAAATGGGAGACCGCTACGGTTCGGTCAACGCGTGCGAGATGAACAATCCGAAAGCTCCCCGATTTTATCTCGACAACATGAACAACTTCATACTCTACCGGAAGGACAAGTTTGAAGTTGTAAAGCAAGGGGTATTTTGGCTCGGGAAAGATCCGTTTCCCGCGGAGAAGAAGACTTCCGGCTGGGGCCCGAAGGGGCAAAACAGGTTTTGCGTCTGGGCGGAATTCAAGGACAAGGAAAGCGGCAGAACTTTCTTTTGGTTTAACACGCATCTAAACCAGCTCGACGAGGGCGAGCGCTTGGAGTCGTGCAAACTAATCCGAAAGATGGTTCCGAAAATCTCTGGGGATTTTCCGCTATTTATAACGGGAGATTTTAACTGTTTCCCTAATTCGAAGCCGATTATGAAACTTCTTCCAATGGACGGAGCCCGCATAAATGATGCCCGCATAGTTTGCAAAACGAAAGTCTATGGTCCCAGATTTGGCTTTCATGGCTTTACCGGCAAATCAAATCCGGCGTCCTTCCCGATAGACTACATCTTTGTATCTCAGAATACCGATGTTCTCAAGTGCGGAACTCTCACCGACAATCTCAACGGAGTTTATCCTTCAGACCATTTCCCGCTCGTGGCTGAAGTGATACTTAAATAAAGGATAAATTCTAAAAGGGCGGCAGTTTGGCCGCCCTTTTTAATGCTAGAATGCTTTTCCCATCTTCCCCCAAGAATGCCTGTCTTACGCAAGCCGCAGTGAGCATGCTTTGGAATCGAATGGCTACGTGCAAGAATCAGTGTTTTAAGGTGGTTGGAGCCGCGCTTGAAGGAGAATAGCTGGCGTAGCAAAAAAAAATGAAAAAAGTCTTGCAAATAAAAATAAAAAGTTCAGCTTGGGCGACCTTTTCCGATAAAGGAGAGGCGTTCTTTGGATACTAAAGAGAGTTTCGCGGCAAATCCCCGCGAAAAACTTTTTAGAAAAAAATAAAAAAAAGTCTTGCAATTCGAAAAAAAAAGTTCAGATTGCGTAGCACTTTTTTATAAAGCGGTTCTTTACCCCTTTGAGATTCTCGAAAGAGTATGCGGGCCGGAGTTCTTTTAAAAGTTCTGAGAAAATCAGAAAAAATAAAAAAACTTCTTGACATTCGAAATGAGGTCTGTCCTAATGGGCGGCTCACACTTTTCGAAGTGGGTAGAAAAAGTTCTTTAAAAAAAGCCCTTAAGTTTTCTTTAAAAGTTTCGAAAAATTTTTTTCGAAAAAAATAAAAAAACTTCTTGACAGAATATGAGACATCTGTCGTGATGGGCGGCTCACACTTTTTAGTGTGAACCAAGTTAGAGATGTTCTTTGAAATTTACTAAGTACGATTGTGCGAACCAAGAGCCGAAGTTAAACTTCGGCGAAGTCAATCAACTTTGACAACTTAATTATAAGTCCAAACGAATCATAGTAGTATTCTATTATAAGATTCAGTTTCGGCTCTACAAAAAATCTTTTAAAGATTTACGGAGAGTTTGATTCTGGCTCAGAGTGAACGCTGGCGGCGTGGCTAAGACATGCAAGTCGAGCGGGAAAAAGAATGTAGCAATACGTGATTTTGAGAGCGGCAAACGGGTGAGTAACACATAAACAATCTGCCTTAAAGTTTGGGATAGCTCGGGGAAACTCGAATTAATACCGGATGTGGTTGACAGTTGCATGACTGTAGGACTAAAGCTTGAGATGGCGCTTTAAGAGGAGTTTATGGCCTATCAGCTAGTTGGCGGGATAACAGCCCACCAAGGCAAAGACGGGTAGCGGGTCTGAGAGGACGATCCGCCACATTGGAACTGAGACACGGTCCAAACACCTACGGGTGGCAGCAGTTTCGAATCATTCACAATGGGGGAAACCCTGATGGTGCGACGTCGCGTGAGGGATGAAGGTCTTCGGATTGTAAACCTCTGTCACATGGGACTAAAGGCAAGGTTCATAGCCTTGATTGAATTAACCATGAGAGGAAGCAGTGGCTAACTCCGTGCCAGCAGCCGCGGTAATACGGAGACTGCGAGCGTTACTCGGATTCACTGGGCGTAAAGGGAGCGCAGGCGGAGGTGTGTGTTAGGTGTGAAATCCCGAGGCTTAACTTCGGAATTGCGCCTAAAACTATATCTCTAGAGACTTGGAGGGGTAAGCGGAATTTGTGGAGTAGCGGTAAAATGCGCAGATATCACAAGGAACACCGATGGCGAAGGCAGCTTACTGGACAAGATCTGACGCTCAGGCTCGAAAGTGTGGGTAGCAAAAGGGATTAGATACCCCTGTAGTCCACACCCTAAACGTTGTACACTAGGTCTGGGAGGAATCATCCCCTTCGGGGCCCAAGCTAACGCGATAAGTGTACCGCCTGAGGACTACGACCGCAAGGTTAAAACTCAAAGAAATTGACGGGGACCCGCACAAGCGGTGGAGCATGTGGCTTAATTCGATGCAACGCGAAGAACCTTACCTGGGTTTGACATGTATTTGGATATAGCTGAAAGGTTATAGTCCTTCGGGACGGATACACAGATGCTGCATGGCTGTCGTCAGCTCGTGTCGTGAGATGTTCGGTTAAGTCCGGCAACGAGCGCAACCCTCGCCCTATGTTACTCTTCGGAGGTCTCTTAGGGGACAAGCCTGAATACAGGCGGGAAGGTGGGGATGACGTCAAGTCAGTATGGCTCTTACATCCAGGGCTGCACACGTGCTACAATGGCCGGTACAAAGGGCAGCTACACTGTAAAGTGATGCGAATCTCCAAAGCCGGTCCCAGTTCGGATTGAGGTCTGCAACTCGACCTCATGAAGTCGGAATCGCTAGTAAAGGCGTATCAGCTACGACGCCTTGAATACGTTCCCGGGTCTTGTACACACCGCCCGTCAAGTCATGAAAGCCGATTTTGCCCGAAGTGCGTGAGCTAACCGCAAGGGGGCAGCGTCCTAAGGCAAGGTTGGTGATTGGGACTAAGTCGTAACAAGGTAGCCGTAGGGGAACCTGCGGCTGGATCACCTCCTTTCTAAGGAGAAGTT
>CASDUP010000024.1 GCA_949283955.1 uncultured Verrucomicrobiota bacterium
GCCAATTATGGCGCGCAAGTCCCCTGAAATCTCAAGTGGCACTCTCGGCGGGAGTCGAACCCGCATCAGTGGTACCGGAAACCATCATTCTATCCATTGAACTACGAGAGCATCACTTTTAAGCGGCAATTATCGCAAATACATTCGCATAAACGCTCTGCCATGCGTGTAAACGCCTTCAACACGATTGCGAGATAATTCACGGGATATGGTAGATTGCGATACTCCCAGTGCTTTTGCTATCTCGATTGTGTCTTTTTAGCTTTACACATGTTCTCAATTACTCTTCTATCGTCATAAGTTGGACGGCGGTATTTTGGTTTTGTCATAGTGCTTTTCTTGGTCGAAAAACATCTACTCTACATTCCTTAAACCGCTTGTCTAACTCCTTTAGCTTTTATGCACTGGAGTATTTAATTCGCGAGCAATATGCGAAAGGCTTCCCTACTATTTTCCATCGAAATTTTGGGAGGGCGGCGAAGCGTTTTTAAAAAGGGGAAGATCCGAGTTGCCTTCCGGTTTAGTAGGGTCTCCATCCACCCTTGCAGGAACCTCCCCGTCGGAAAACAGAAGGGAAAACCTTCCGATTTTGCCGAGTTCGGAAGCGCTCGTTATAAAGTTTCCGGAAGGAGATCGAGCAAGCGCAAAGCCCCTTGACAAAGTGCTGTCCACACCGAGAATCCTGATCTGTTTTTCTATGGAGGAAATTTTTTCTTTAAAGCGCCTTATTTCGCCTTCGGGAGAAGCGGCGCGCAAACGGCTGAAATCGTCTTCAAGCCTCGATCTTAGCGGAAAAAACGCCGACTTCAGCGCCGAATAGAGCCGGGCTGAACGCTCGTCCAAACTAATTCTTCTATTGTTTATCTGGCGCTCGGGGGAATTCAACCTGAGAGCCCTGTCCGCTGAGTCCAAAATGGTGCGCAAATCCGAAAGCCTCTTCGTTGCGATTCCGGATATTCCGGCAAACGACTCCCTAACCCTTGCGGACAAATCTATCATTGCGCTAGAAATATATTCGGCGGCCGCCGTTGGAGTTTCTGCCCTCAGATCGGCCGCAAAATCGCATAGGGAGAAGTCCGTTTCGTGTCCAACCGCCGAAATAGTGGGCACCGAACTGCCCGCAACAGCGCGGGCGACTATTTCCTCGTTGAAACTCCACAAGTCCTCCAAACTTCCTCCCCCTCTGGCAATGACGAGCAAGTCGAATTTTTCGGAGTTCGCGTACTCCACCATCGATACTATCTCCTCCGCAGCCCCCGCTCCCTGGACTTTGGAGGGAAGCACCACAAGCTCCCCTTTCCAACCCCTCCGGGTCAATACGCTTATGAAATCTCTGACTGCCGCTCCAGACGGCGAGGTTATCACCGCCACGCGGCTCGGAATTTTCGGTATTGGGCGCTTTCGGGAAACGTCGAACAGGCCTTCGTCGGAAAGCTTCTTTTTTAGCTCCTCGAACTTGGCCGACAAACTTCCCCTTCCGTCGGGAAGCGCAGCCTTCACCACGAGTTGATAATTGCTTCTTGCCTCGTAAACGCACACTTCCCCGTAAGCTAAAATCTTCATTCCCTCCGACAGGGAAAATGACAATCCTTTCGAAGCCCCCCTGAACAAAACCGCGTTCAGCGCCCCACCCGAATCCTTCAGAGTAAAATACGTATGCCCGCTCTCGTAGGTTTTTAGATTCGATATTTCCCCCGAAACCCACAGTTCAGGAACGAGCTCGCCGACGCACGCCTTCAGCCTGCGGGAAAATTCCGACACCGTGAGAATTTCATCACTGCTCTTTAGAAAATCCATTTCGCCTCTCCTCCCACCTGTCGTAAATACGCTTTAAAAGCCGGGCTAAAACCGCAAGGACCGCAAAAAAGGCGAGCGCTCCCACTATGTGCCTCGCCTTTCCCCCAAACACCCCGTCACCAAAATAGACGTACCCGAAAGTCTGAACCATCTGCACGGGAATCGACACAACCGCATACTTGAAAAACGGTATCCTAGCCAAACCCAGCAAATAATTCTGAACTGAAAGCGGATTGCCCGGTATCATTCTCAGAAGAAAAGTAATCGCGCACTGGTCCTCAGATGGAATCTCGGGAACCTTTATTCCGCGCTCGCACAATTTCACACGAACGCAATCTCCGAATTTTCTCGATACAAAGTACGACACCAAAATGTTCGCCACAACCCCCGTCCAGCACCAGCACAAAACATAAAGCAGACCCTCTTCTCCCGCTCTCGCCGCCGCCAACACAAGCAGGGGAGTTATGGGAAGCATAAAAATCGGAAGCAGCATTATAACCAGCGCGTAGCAGACCATGGGGATTTTTTCCATGAACTTCGTTCCGTCCCTGATGTACAGCGCCGTCTCCGCTATCCACTTGGTTATGTCGCCCCAAAAAATCGAGAGCAAAAACGACACCGACATTGCCAGCGACAAGCCAAACAGCGCGGCTACAAAATACTTTACGCGTTTATTTTTAGGAATCATTCAGACCCCCGCTCCGATTTAAAACATTCGAGAAATCCTAAACGCCTACCGCCTCGAATCGC
>CASDUP010000025.1 GCA_949283955.1 uncultured Verrucomicrobiota bacterium
TTTTCTTTGGGCATGTAGATAGGTAATAGGGAGGGGAAAACGTTTAGGGATTAAAAAATTGACTTAATACTCGGAGTTTGTTTGTCTTGTCGGAGTATTTTTATACGGAATCCCGCCCCTGTAGTTCAACGGATAGAACGAGCGTTTCCTAAACGCCAAATCGAGGTTCGATTCCTCGTGGGGGCGCGGGTAGATTTTTGTTGGTATGCCGGGTAAGACTATTCAAATATATTTGCCAGATGGCGATCCTAAATCTGTAAAGCAGGCGACTATTACCACAGATAGAATTGAAGTCCTCCAAATTCCAAGAGCAATTTTGTCTATAAATAAAAAAATCTTGGATTTTAACGGAATTTATATCCTGGCGGACAGTTTGAAGGCTGAAAAACCCGAAATATACATAGGCAAAGGCAATGTGAAATCCAGAGTTTCCCTGCATGATAAAAACAAAGATTTTTGGAATGTAATATTCGCAATAAAGTTGAATGACGACAGCGGATTTAATGACGCCCATAATAGCTATTTGGAGCATTATTTTATAAAGAAGGCGTACGATTTGGGAATGTCCACATTGATGTAAAACAAACAAGTTCCTAAATGTCCTAAATTGGCCGATTCCGTAATTTCCGATTTGCACTATTACATAAACACCATTGAAGTTTTGCTTTCCACTCTTGGATTAAAATGTTTCCAAATAATGGAAACCCAATCCGACTCAGTTTTTGTGTGCAAGGACAAATACGGCAATATCGGCAAAGGCGAATATCTCGAAGACGGCTTCATGTTATATAAAGGTTCCAAATGCAGCTTGGAACTGCATAAGGGAACAAAATCCTTGCCGCAAAGGGACGCGTTAATACAAAGCGGTATATTAAAAAAATCGGGCGATCATTACATATTGCAGTCCAATAAAATCTTTTCATCTGTATCGTCGGCATCCTCAATTATTTTGGGACGACGTTCCAACGGATGGAGGGAATGGAAAGACTCTAACGGGAAAACTTTCGACGAATTAAAGCGGCAGTAATTGTATATTTTTCGTTGCGGCTCAAAAATCTCTTCTTTTTATTCTATTTGCGGTTTGTGTGTTTGATGGTGACGTTCTTTTAATAAATTTTCGATAGAAGTTTGTTTTTTTGTCCAAGCATCTTTTATGCGTCGCGAACGCGATTTTTCCAATACGTGGAACTCTTTTTATATTGCGCAAATATTGCTTTTGCTCTTTTAAAAATTGTATATTATAGGATATAGAATATGTTATGAAAAAGATCGTTTTTTGTTGATATTTTTTAGCCTCTTGTTAAAACATTTTGCGACAGTTTTATTTTTCTTATATCGTCAAACACTAACCATAGCATGAAAACATCACTCAAACTTACATTTGTTTCGTTTTTATTTGCGGCTTCGGTTTTCGCGAAGACCTACCAAGCCGACGTCGTGATATACGGTGGAACTTCCAGCGCCGTAGCCGCTGCCGTGCAATGCGCCAGGGAGGGAAAGACCGCGATAATAGTGGCTCCCGAAAAGCATTTGGGAGCCATGTCGAGTGCCGGATTGGGATTTACGGATTCCGGAAAAACCTACACGATAGGAGGGGTCAGCAAGGAGTTCTATCATAGAATTTGGAAAGAGTACAAGAAACCCGAAACGTGGAAATTCGGTAATAAGAGGGAGAATTTTACCGCGAAAGGGCAGAGGACCAAGGCTATGGACGACGAAAATCAAGTCATGTGGATTTTTGAGCCTTCGGTTGCTTTAAAAGTTTTCAATGATTGGGTTGTAGAATATCCGGACAAGATCAAGGTTTTCAAAGACGAGTGGCTCGACCGAGAGAACGGGGTTGTGAAAAAAGACGGGAGAATCGAGTCGATAAAGACTTTGTCGGGCGACGTTTACGAGGGAAAGATATTTATAGACGCGACGTTTGAGGGGGATTTGTTGGCGAGCGCAGGTTGCGAGTACCACATCGGGCGCGAGGCCAATTCCGTTTATGGGGAGACCCTGAATGGAGTGCAGAAGGGATCCCCCCATCAGGGGCATAATTTCAAAAAGCCGGTGGATCCGTATGTGGTCGAGGGGAATCCCGATAGCGGGATTTTGAAGTACATAAGCACGGAAGATCCAGGGGAAAACGGTAAAGGCGACAAGAGGATACAGGCGTATTGTTTCAGAGTTTGTCTTAGCAAAGTTCCGGAAAATCGGGTGGCGTTTCCCAAGCCGAAAAATTACAATGCCGACGACTACCTGCTGTGGTTGCGCTACTACAAAGCTGAAGCGCGCAAATTTATCATTAACGCTCCCATTCCCAACGGCAAGACAGATGCGAACAACAGGGGGGCGTTCAGCACGGACTTCATAGGCTGCAATTACGATTATCCCGAGGCTTCGTACGAGCGTCGCCGTGAGATAATCCAGGCCCATAAGGACTACCAGTTAGGCTTTCTCTATTTTATATCGAACGATCCGAGGGTTCCCAAAAAAGTTCGCGAGCGGATGTCGAAATGGGGTCTGGCTAAGGACGAGTTCGTCGACAACGACAACTGGCCCTTTAATCTCTACATAAGGGAGGCTAGGCGTCTCGTAGGGGAATACGTGATGACGGAAAACGACTGCACGGGCAAAGTTGAGACTCCGAAATCGGTTGGCATGGGGTCGTACAATATGGACAGCCACAACACTCAGCGCTACATTAGTCCCGACGGCAAAGTTCAAAACGAGGGCGACATTCAAGTTCGCTGTTCTCCCTACGAAATTTCTTATGGTTCTATCGTTCCGAAGAAGAAAGATTGCGTTAATTTGTTTGTTACCAGCGCGTGTTCGGCGAGCCACATAGCGTACGGTTCGATAAGGATGGAGCCGGTGTTTATGATACTCGGTCAATCTGCGGCTACGGCAGCCGCCATGGCAATAGACCAAAACATCGCGGTTCAGGACGTGGATTATGAAACGCTTTCAAAAAAGCTGAAGAAGGACGGCCAAATTTTGAAATTGGAGGATAAGTAGCCTCGAAAAGGCAAAAAGTCTGCCGCGGGTTCTATCGCGACATGGCGAATGCGCATCGAAACTTCCCAAGGCGGGCGGATTTTCCGCCGGCGGGGAGTTTCGGGGTTGGCAGCGCGGTTTTGGCTGCGCGTGTAGGCTTATTTTCTTGAATAAAATTGCGCTTGTAGTAGAAAACTTCGCATGAAATTTCTCTATGGGATCTTAATCTTTCTTTGCTTTTGCGCTCAGTTGGGCGCCGAGGAGATTGCGATCTTGGCGAAAACTCCCGGGGGAATTCAGAAGATATCCAAAGATTTGGAGGATAAGGGGGAATTTCAGCGCCTTTACATAACAGCTTCGTCTATTCCCAAGGACGCCACGAGTGTGGAGATTAGGGCGGATTTTGCGAAGGTAAAGTCCGGAGACGAAGGTTATTTTCTGTTTCCAAACGGATTCATTATAAAGTTTAGGGAGAGGAGGGATGCGGAGTACAAGCTTGAAAATCCTCCCATAGCGCTTTCGGGAATGAGCCGGAGTTCGGGGGATTCCTTTGCCGCGATAGTTAAGGGAATGGAGCTTGAGTATTCCGTGCTTTGCGAGATCAAAGAAGGAGTGTATTCCCTCGTCTATTGCTTTGACCTCGAACGCAGCGGAATTTACGAGGACATAATCATCGATTTTTACAAGCTTCCCAAAAAAGATAACGGATATTCCGCCATGGGTAGGATATACCGCGGATACAAACTTTCCACTGGCGCCGTGAGACCCTTGAAGGAGAGGGTGGCAAACAACAAATACGTGGAATACGCCTCCAAGGTTCCGGAGATTAGGGTGCATGGATCGTCTGCCAACTCGACGTCCGAAGGAGGCGAGGCAAAAAAGGTATCCATGGGTTCCTCGAGTTTAAGCAAGGTGGGGGATATTTTGGGCGAATTGAAAGCCCAGGGAGTCGATTCAGCCGAGATTTGCTTGGTCGATTGGGAGACTTTTGACTCGCCCGGAGAAGGAGAGGAAAATCTCAGGTCGCTTATCCGAAAAGCGCAAGAGATGGGTTATCAGATCGTTTGCCAGACGAGCCTGGAGGATAGAGACTCTCCGAAGGAGAATGTCTCGGCTTCTCCGTCGAAAAGTTTAGCCGGCGCAGGCAAGAAGTCTGCTCAGTGCCACAAAATATCGCGGGAGGAATTCCTCAAAAAAACACACGAACGCGTAGCAGACTTGGGTTTTAGGGGCCTTCACTATGTGGAAGATGTTTCGCGAGGGCGTCCGGAACCCTGCCTCGACAAGTCCCACCCCATCGACAGAAGAGAAGCTTCGCATTATTCCCGCAGGATTTTATCCGACGTCGCGGAGAAAATAGGCGGGGTAGCCTCCGGCGGACCCTTCGACTACAATGCGGAGAAATTGGATTATGTTTTGTACGTGACAAGAAATCTGTCTCCGAGCAAATGGCCTCAGATGGTCGACGATTACGTTCCAGTTTGGCACATCGTTTACAACGGGATAATACTGAACAATCCCGGAATTTCCACCGTGAATTGGTCGGAGGAAAGTTCGAGGGAGTCTCTGAAGTTGGTCGAGTACGGGGGCAGGCCGTCGTACTGTTTTTACCAGGTGCCCGGCGGAGGGGACGAGAAAATGCCGGACGGATTGGGCTTCAAAAATAAAGACGAGTTGAAGTCGTCCGTAGCGAAGATTAAAAAAGGCGCGGATTTGATGAAGAGGTTGGCGTATTTGCAGTTCGAGTTTTTGGATTCGCATGAGGAGGTTGAAAAGGGAGTCTTTATCTCGAAATACTCAGACGGAACCGAGATTGTTTGCAATTATGGAGACTCCGAATATGTCTATCGCGGAGAGAGTGTGAATCCCCTTTCGTTCAAAGTGTACAAGCCTTCTTTTTGGGGACGTCTTTGGGATTTGTAATTATTAGTCGGGACGCAATCCGCGAGGCAAGGCGCATTGAGAAAGATTTTTTTATATCCGGTAGGACGCGCGTTCCAATGTTTTATTCTATATTGGGTCTTTACAGAAATCCGCGTTATTTCTGAAATACTGAATATTCCGCCGCGCATTCTTAGGTTATTCCCGGCATATTGCGCAACCCTTTGGAACCGCGTTGCCTCCTTTCATTGAGGCGCCGCTTTCATCTGATGGGAAACGTGTAAAAATCATTTCGTTTTTTTGGCGTACTGAAATCAAACGAAAATTTTTTGGGGAACTTTCTTAAAATGGTTTTTCGCAAACGAGAGAAATGAGGGCAAAAAATTTCGGAGTTATTAGAGATTTTTGCCTATATGGAGGTCCCTCTCGAAACGGCGGCGTTTCTTTGTCCAATGTCTGAGCTTTTAGACCCTTAGTAGAAGAAAAAATCTTCCATATCCTTTGCGGAATGTTAAGGAAGTCCTTCATCAAACAATCAAGACATTCAGGTGTTAGAAGTCTTACGTTTATTTTTTTGCGGCATCGATTGCAATATGTTGTTCGTGCTCACGGGCGCTTCAAAATTTTGTATATTAAAAGTGTTGTCCAACCTACAGTGTTCGCAACGCTCGGCCTGTTCTATCCTCGATGAAATTAGCGCAGACAAATTTCCGGCGTACCATTTGTCTGCCAATTTCTGGGCGACCTCTTCCGTGTGCGCACTCAATATTATGGACTTCCTTATCCACTTATCTGCACTTTTTTTCATACTCCGACATTCTCTCGATGATATATCAATAATCAATTAAAAATAACTTTTAATATTATTATTTAATCATTATTTAATAATTGCAAAAATTCGAAATTTGCCGGCAGTTTGGATCTTTTTACAAATTGTTTATCAAATAGTTAAAAAATTTCTCCGATTTTTAAAATTCCGTGCGTAAGATACGCGTTCGGAAAATAAAATTTTTGATTTGAGTCGAATTTGTCCGCATATTAGCGGAATTACACTTTTTTGCGCTAAGAATTTGTTTTGGATTTATTCGAAAAAATGGCCGTAAATTTTTTATGAATGGAATCGAAAGAAGCGTTGCTGAAAAACGAGTGTTTCCGAGTTTGGAGATTGTGGAGTTTTGATGAAGCTTAGCTTTATTGCGTTGATGGAATTTTGTATTTTGAAACCGTTTTGGCTTTACCGGAGAAGTTGGCGGTCAGCTAAGAATTTGTTTTGGATTTATTCGAAAAAATGGCTGTGAATTTTTTATGAATGGAGTCGAAAGAACCGTTGCTGAAAAACGCGCAGACGGTTTTTGGTTCTACTTTGGAGATCAGATCGTGGAGAAGATCTTCGTTAGTCTTGTATGCCCTTATCTTATCCGGATAAAGAGATGCCATAGCGAAGGTGTCCATTTTGCTATCCTTGTCGAGCTTTGGGGCGTTTACTGCTCCGACAAAGGCAGAGTCAGCTTCAGACAGGGCCTTGGCAAAATCGTTCTGGAGAACTTTTCGCTTTGCCGTGTTGCTGCGGGGTTCGAAACATGCGAAAATCTTATATCCGGGATATTTGTTTTTTAGCGAGCGTATCGTGAGGGAGAGCGCGGTCGGGTGGTGCGCAAAGTCCTCCACTGCTACGAAATCCGGTGTGTCGAGAATAACTTCCTGCCTTCTTCGAACTCCCACAAAATTTCCAATCGAGGATAGATCCAGATCGAGCGGGTTTTCAAGCCCGAGAATTTTTCCGACCCCGGCTACAGCCATAGCTATGTTTCTCGCGTTGAAAAGCCCGCAAAGCCGGGTTTCGACCATTTTCGTTTTTCCGAGGCAGGATAGTGAAAATTTCGAACCCGAAGGAGATTCGCTGAAGTCGGATATTTTCAGATAAGAAAGGTCGGACGTTCCCACGGTAGCGCGCGGAACCCACGGGGTGTTTTCGAGGGAGGATACGTTTTTATCGTCCGAGTTTTCTATTATCGTTCCGCGCGGAGACACGATTCTTCTAACGTGGGTGAAGGTTCGTTTGACGTCTTCCAAATCCCTGAATATGTCGGCGTGGTCGAATTCTATATTGTTTATTACCAGCACGCGCGGCCGGTAGTGCAGAAATTTGCTTCGCTTGTCGAAGAACGCGCTGTCGTATTCGTCGCCTTCTATGACAAAGGGCGCGTCGGGAGAGCCCAAATTCGATCCGCCTTCGGGAAGGTCTCTCGGAACTCCGCCTATTAGCCAGCCGGCGTCCACTCCGTTCGAGCGGAGCAGATAGGCGGCAATCGACGTCGTAGTGGTTTTCCCATGCGTTCCGCTCACGACAAGGCTCTCCCTCTTGCCTATGATTTTTTCTCCTATAAGCGACGGAAGGCTGTCGTAGGGGTATTTCTGCCCGGCAAGAACAAATTCAAGCTCGGGATTCATTCGGCTTACGGAATTCCCAACCACGACTAAATCCGGGGCGAACGCGTCGAGCCTCTCCGGGCTCCAGCCTTCTTTCGCGTCTATTCCAGACCCGGAAAGGACTCCTTTCATCGGTTCATACATTCCGGAGTCTGAGCCGGCTACTTCGTGACCGAGCTTTTTCATAAGAACTGCTACGTTTCCCGTCGCAGTTCCGCAAATTCCGATGAAATAAATTTTCATTTCTTCTTCAGAATCCCGTCAAAAAATTGGAGGGCGTCGCTCCATACCTCCGCGTGCGAATCTCCCATGAAGGGATTGAAGTTCCAGAAGTAGCGCTTGTTGGTCTTATACACCTTCAAGGAGAAGGGATTTTCGGAGCACTTTTTTTGCATTTCCGAGGCGCATTTCAAGGCTTTATCTCCGGAGGAGTACATGGCCAAAATTGGCGCGCAGCCCTTTGGCGAGAGAAGCGAGGGCATATATTTCTTCGACTCTTCGAAGGGCATTCCGAGAGTTTTTTTGGAGAATTTTTCGTCCCACGAAAATCTCGCCCCTATAAGCACGCAAGCTTGGACATTGTCGTCCTCTCCGCTTTTGAATATTCCTTGTTCCGTTCTCAACGCCAGAATAGCCGCCAAGTTTGCTCCCGCTCCGCCTCCTATGACTCCTATTTTATTCGGATCGCCTCCGTACCTTGCCGCGTTTTTCTTAAGCCAGGCAAGCGCGGCCTTCGCGTCGAAAACGGCGTCTTTTGCGTTGTATTCCGGGCACAACCTGTATGCCGCGCTCGCGCAGACATACCCTTTGCTCGCAAAGTACGCGGCCATCAATGAGCAGTCCTTTTCGTCTCTGGAGTTCCAATCTCCCCCGTGGAATATCAAAATGCACGGTGAGCCGGAAAATTTTTTCGAGTAATAAATATCCAGCACTATATCCGGGTCGGGGCATTCGGGCTCGTAGCGTATTCCCTGCGACGACACCACATTTTTCGGAAGCGGAAACGTCTGGTATTGCAGTCCGCTTGCTCTTTTGGGAGAGCTTTGGGCGGACAAGTTCGATACAAAAATCAACGCGCTTGACAGTGCCATTAATAAAATCTTCAACATTGCAATCTCCTTTTCTACGCATTTTTCATTTTGGTCTTTTGTAGGCAAACATTTTTTAAGGATCTTCGTTTTGGAGAAAATTCTTGAGTGGACCACGAATGGAAAGTAAGGTCGGTGCGGAGAAATAAAAATGCCGAAGAAGTCGCCTGAAATAAGAATACTGAAGGACGAGGTCGCCAATAAGATAGCTGCGGGAGAGGTTGTTGAAAGGCCGGCTTCTGCGGTAAAAGAACTGCTTGAAAACGCCCTCGACGCAGATGCGGACAGGATAGAGATAGAGTTCAGGCGCGGAGGAAAGACGCTCCTCAGAGTGCGCGACAACGGCTGTGGAATGACTCAAGAGCAGGCCTTGATGAGCTTGGAGCCGCACGCTACCAGCAAAATCAGGGAGCCCGAGGATCTGTTTAAGATATCGAGCTACGGATTCAGGGGAGAGGCGGTTCCGTCGATAGCAAGCGTTAGCCAATTTACGCTAAGAACTAGGTCAGAAGACTCGCTCGACGGGACGGAGATTGAGGTTTTGGGCGGGAATGTAAAATCCGTGAAAGCCTGCGGAATGCCCCGCGGAACCGAGGTGTGCGTGGAGAATTTATTTTTTGGAGTTCCGGCGAGAAGAAAGTTTCTCAAGTCGGATAATGCGGAGGCGGCGCACATTTTGAGGCTCTGCAGGCTATATGCCCTTCTTTTGCCCAACGTATCGTTTTCGCTTTTGGAAGATTCCAGGCTGATTTTTCGCTCGGAGGCGGGGCTGGATTTGAAGGGGAGAATTTTTAGGATTTTCGGTTCGGAGATTTCCGACAATCTGGTGGAGATTCCCAAGGTTTCCAGGGGCGGATTTTCGGTGGAGGGAGCAATATCAAAGGAGGGGGTTTCCTACGCTACTAACAGAAATATTTGCGTATTTATAAATTCCAGACCGGTCGAGTGCAGGGCTGTTTTGTCGGCCCTAAAAGAAAGCTATGCGACTCTAATTCCAAAGGGAAGATATGCGGCTGCGTTCATATTTATAAGCATGGATCCGGCGTCGGTGGACGTCAACGTTCACCCCGCAAAAAGGGAGGTGAGACTGCGGGACGAGTTCGGGCTTAGGAATTTTTTGTGCGAAATATTTTCGAACACCTTGAATCCCAAGTTCGCTCTCGGAATTCCCGCAGACTTTTCGATTCCGAGGCCAGCCTTTTCACCCTCCGGGGAAATTCCTCTGCCGCCTCCTGCTCCTCGGGAGGAGGGGACTCTTTCGAGAAACGAAAGGCTAAGGGAGTCGTTTGCGGAGCTCGAGAGGGCTTTCGAGTCGAAATCTCCGGCGAAAGCGGAGTGGAAAAGAGCGAAAATTTTTTCGGATATTCCGCAAAGGGATTTTTCGAAGGCGGAAACGTCGCGCCAAGAGAAATCGGACTCCGGTTCGAATGCGGTTTCCGATTGGAGATTTTTCGGTTGTCTGAGGCGCAAATGGGCGGTGTTCCAAACTCCGAAAGGCCTGACCTTGGTGTCCATTTCAAACGCCTTGAAGAGAATCCGTTACGAGGAGATATTGTCCTCTTTGAAGAGGGAGGGAAAGGTGGATTCCCAGCAGCTTATTATTCCCGTAAACATCCGCTTCGACAGGGTTGACGCGGAGTATTTCGAGGCGGCGAGAGATTCGTTCGAAGACTGCGGGTTTGGCATAGAGGAGTTTGGCAGGAACGTGTACAGGGTTTTGTCGGCTCCTGCGTGGCTCGACCTTTCCGAAACCGAAAGGTTTATACGGGACTTTGTGGAGCTGGCGAGAGAGGAGGGAGTCTCCATAACGAAGGGGAAATTGTCGGGAGATTTGTTCGCCAGGGTAGCCGTTGGGAAGTCAGCCGGGGGAGGGGCGGATCTGTCGGGTGCGGAGGCGTTCGAAATGCTGGGAAAACTTTTGTCGGGTACAAACCATGCAACTTCGCCCGACGGTTCCCCCATAATGAGGGAGATTTCCGACTCCGAAATTTCCAAGTTTTTCGATTAAAAAACTCCGTCGGAGCGTGCGGGTTAGCCTTCGACCGACACAGATAGAATTTTTCTTTCCTCTTCGGGCCTGTCCATAAATCCCGTGGGTGTGTTTTCTATCTTCTCGACTACGTCGTACCCTTCCACCACCTCACCGAAAATCGTGTGGTGCATGTTCAGCCACGGAGTAGGAGCGACAGTTATAAAGAATTGGCTTCCGTTCGTTCCGGGTCCGGCGTTGGCCATCGCCAGAATTCCCTTTTTGTCGAATTTTACGTTCGGGTCGCACTCGTCTTCAAACGGTTTGCCCCATATTGAGCTTCCTCCGCATCCGCTCCCGGTTGGATCTCCACCCTGAATCATGAATCCCTTTATGACCCGGTGGAATATCACTCCGTCGTAATATCCCTTCTTCCCGAGTTCGGAGAAGTTTTCGCAAGTTTTGGGAGCTATCTCGGGAAACAGTTTCAGTTTTATGTCCCCAACGTTGGTTTTTAGCGTGACAAATTTTTCCATTGGTTTTCCTTTTGAGTTTTGTGCGGCACTCCGAGCAGTTTTTCCGCGCTTAGGAGTCTCCGCAAGTTTTGCATTCTTTGCCTTTGCAGGCCCTAGATTTATGAATCGGGCATTCCGAATTGTTGTTGGGGCAGTCGGCGCAGCCGGTTATTATGTCCTCCGCCGACTTTCCAGGTGGAATGAACGGCAACACATGTTCGTCGTGTTCGGTGACGACCTCGAGCAGGTAGGGCTTCTTAGACTTCAACATCTTTTCGATTTCCGCGTTCAAGTCCTCCTTTTTCCAAACTCGAGAACATTCCCAACCGTACGCCTTCGCTATTCCGCAATAGTCGGGATATATGGCCGACAGATTTTCCGGACCTCCCATATTGTCGGGATCAAGCGACAAAACTGTGTTTCCTCGGGTTCCACCGTACATGAAATCTTCCCACTGCATGACCATTCCAAGAAATTGGTTGTTCATGAGCATGACTTTTACGGGGATATTTTCCGCCACGGCAGTGGCCATTTCCTGTATGTTCATCTGGAAGGAGCCGTCCCCGTCGACATCCACTACGGTTCTTTTCGGGAGGGCGAGCTTGGCTCCGAGAGCCGCGGGAAGGCCAAATCCCATCGTTCCGGCACCGAGCGAACTTATGAACTGCCTGGGCTTGTCGAATATGAAGTTTTGCGGAGTCCACATCTGGTGTTGTCCTACTCCGGTGGAAACTATGGCGTTTCCCCCCGTGCGCGCGTAGAGGGCAGCTATCGCTTCGGCAGCCGTCAGGTGCTTGCGGACAGAGCGGGGGAAGGGATAGGAGTGCTTCTTCTTTAGGCGAGAAATCTCCTTTAGCCAATCTTTGAGATCGGGCTTTGGAGTCTTGCGAATTTTAGCAAGCTCCATCAGACGCTTGAGGGCGTACTTTACTTCCGAATGTATTCCAAGCAGAGCCTTGACGTTCTTTCCCTGTTCGGAAAAGTCTATGTCTATCTGCGCAATCTTCGTGTTGGGCGCGAATTTCGACACAGCCCCGGTTATCCTGTCCGAAAATCTAGTCCCGAGCGCTATCAGCAGGTCCGACTCGTACACGGCCACGTTCCCAGCATAGGTTCCGTGCATTCCAAACCAGTACAGATTCTTTTCCTTAGTGGGATCGTCCGCCCCCATTCCCATCAGCGTCGTGGCTACCGGAATTCCAAAGTAGTCGGCAAATTCCCTAAGTTCGGCGGTGGCTCCCGCGCTTATCACTCCGCCCCCGACGTATATTACGGGCCTGGAGGATTTCGAGATGAGATCGAGAAGGGCCTCCAATTTAATGTCTTGGGCCTTCGGAATAGAAGCCAATCCGGGCAGATCCGGCTCGACGTCGAAATCGGGAGTAAACCTGGCGAATTGAACGTCCTTAGGCAGGTCTATCAGCACGGGACCGGGACGACCGGATTTCGCTATTATAAACGCCTCCTTTATCACCCTGGGCAGATCCTGAGGGTTCAGAACCAGATAGCTGTGCTTTACTATCGGCAAGGTCATTCCGAACACGTCGGTCTCCTGAAAGGCGCTCTTGCCTATTTGGTTCGAAAATACCTGCCCGGTTATCGCCACCATGGGAACGCTGTCCATGTATGCGTCGGCCACAGCAGTCAGAAGATTCATCGCTCCGGGCCCGCTCGTGACCATGCACACTCCCACTTTCCCGGTGGCCCGGGCGTATCCCTGAGCCATGAATCCGCAGCCTTGTTCGTGTCTGGGCAACACCACGCGGATTTTCTTCGAACGAGTGAACGCATTGTGCAATTCTATCGTCTGGCCCCCCGGATACGCGAACAGAGTGTCCACTCCCTCGTTCTCAAGGCAGCGAACCAGCGCCTCCGATCCCTTCATCGAAGCCATTTTTTCTTTTTTATTCGTCATTTTTTTCATTTTTCGGGACATTCGCGCGGCCGAAAACGAGCCGCGTTTTATCATAAACAGCAGACCCTAAACCGTAATTTCTTTTCTTCAACACTATTTTTCCGATACCCAATTTATCTAATTTCGTAAAAAAATGCTGGAAATTAGGCGGAGTATAATTATTAAACTATAGCAATTTGATGGATATGTTCGAACACATTGCGTGTTCGAACTGTCTTTCGTATATTTACCCCTTTAGGATACCATGTTAAGAACAGCATCAAAAATGACGGGTCTTGTCCGCGCGATTTCCGCGGCGGCGCTCATCGGAATATCGGTTTTTGCCAATCGTTCGTTTGGACAAGAGATAGGGCAAATGGGAACTACCGCGCTCAAGGACGAGGTCACCACCCTCATCAAGGGGAAGAAGTACATAGACGCGCGTCCTTACCTTGAGGAACTCTTGAAGAGGCTCGCGGAGGTGACCGACCAGAAGATTCAGGACGAACTTCACGAACTATATTACTTTTACGGATTCGGATTTCTTCAGGAGTACGGAACGGATTCGACCAAGCCCGAGCTTCTCAAAAAGGCGATAGAAAATTTCGACAAAGTTATCACCAAGTATCCGAACACTCTTACAGCCATTCATTCGATACAGGCGAAGGCAAACTGCTACGATGTTCTTCGAAAGCCCGAGGAGAGCGCCCGCACTAGGGAACTCTTGCTGAAGAGCCCCTTTGTGGAGAAGTTTAATTTTGCCGAGCAAAACAAGGTGATTCGCAAAATTGCGGAGTCGTACCATTCGGTGAAGAAATGGGAAGACTCCAAAAAATGGTTCGAACAGTTGTTCGAGCGCTCCAAAAATTTGGACGACAAGGTTTACGCCGCTTCGGGGCTCGTTCAATACATGGCCCACAAGAAGGACGTGAAGGGCATAAACAAGTACCTAAAGGAGATGGTGTACAGGGTTCCGTCCAGGTACGATATAGAGCTGAATCTCTCCCTGCTTTCCGCTGGCGACGAACTCGCCAAGAAGGACAACTACGGAATGGCGAGCCTTCTTTACGGAATGGTTTTCGGGAAAAAGACCATAGAAAACTACTACGACGAGACCATAAAAAACCTCAAATCCAGGCTTGAATCCGTAAAGGCACGCTATCCGAACAGCCCCCAGATAAAGGAGATTTCCGATTCCATAGCGTTTTTCGAATTCAAGCGCAAGCTGGTTGAGTCCGTTAGGGACTTCGACGCGGATCTCATGATCCGCGTGGCAAACAACTACAACTCCACTTCCCGCGACTACGAGAGCTTTTGGGCGTATTTAAGGCTCATTCGGGAGTTCCACGACCATTCCTCCATTCAGGACCTTTACATAAGCGCCTTCAACTGCGCGTACAAGATAGGCAAGCGCGATTCCATGTTTGAGATTGGTCAGGAGTACCTGAAGGAATTTCCCGACGGAAACTATGTGGAGGACGTAAAGTTTTTCACTGCCCGCTACTATCTCGACAAGGGTGACAAAGACACGTTTCTTGCGCAGGCCGAGGAGTTCATAGCCAGGTACAACGAAGAGTCCAGGTACTGTCCGGACATGGTCTTCTTGATGGGCTCCATGTGGATGGACGACCAGAACTACGACGCCCTTCTCAAAACGTTCGCCAGCTACTTAAAGAAGTATCCCGACACCGGAGTCATAGAGGGGTCTTTGTACTGGAGCGGGTTGGCAAATTTCTCGATGGGCAAGTTCGACAAGGCCTACAATTTCTTCGACAGAATGCTTCGCGAATATCCGATGGGGGTTTACACGGAGGACGCCCTTTACAGGAAGGGAGTGGCGGCATTCGGTTTGGGCAAGTTCCAGGATTCGGCGGACGCTTTAGAGCTGTTTGTCAAGAACTATCCCGATAGCTCCCTCAGGGGTGAGGTCGAGTTCTTCCTCGGAGACATTTACGGCGGTGCGGGTCAGGAAGACAAGGCGATGAACCACTATATGAGCGTGGAGAAGTACACAAAGAACCGCAGCTTTATAGACAGGTCCTACATTCAGGCCGGCAAGCTTCTCCACTTCCTTGAAAAATACAAGGAGGAAGTGGCTCTCATGGACTCCTACCTGAAAAAGTTCCCCGACGGGATATGCACCGAAGCTATATACAATAAGGCGATGGCCCTCGAGAAAATGGGCCTGCCCGCCGACGCTCTCGAGCTTTATACCGCCGCCATAGAGAAGTACGGTTCCGACAAGAAGGACGACGGTGTTGACAGGCTGATACTCGACTTCAACAGGCTTGGCGCGGAAAACAAGGTAAAGACAGAGGCTTCCATAAAATTTTTGGAGAGTTGTTTGACCGACAAGGAGCTGCTCAGAAACATGGTCGAAAAGCCCGCCCTCAGATACAGGCATTTCCAGGCCAATCCGAATATCGACAACCTCCTCTACGAGCGCTTCAAGCGCGATCCCAACTTCAGCGTAAATCTCTACGAGGACAAGACGAATATAAACGCTCTTCTCGACCAGTACAGGGGGCAGCTGAAAAAGTATCCCTCCTCCACCGAGGACGTGTTTAGGAAAATTTTGCAAAAGGCTCAAAAAGACGGCGACGTCACCCTCACCAACAGAATAATGATGGGTCTCGACGCCCTCGGAAAGCCCGTGGCGGTAAATAAAATGTTCGACGATTCCGACATGAGGAAGTCGTCGGTCAGATCCCTCGTTTGGATAGGAAAAGTAAACGAAAAGTACGGTGCAGACGCGGCGAGGAAGGCGTATTACGAGGCGGAATCGAGGGAGGAAGTCGAGTATTTGATAGACGTATTATTTGCGGAGGCGGAGCTTGAAGAGAGCGAGTCGAATTGGGACAAGGTTCTCGAAATATACAGGTCTATAGAAAACAATTTCCCGAGCGACGAGCGTTCGTCGAGGGCTGCGGTTTCGCAGGCGGACGTGCTTGTGAAGCTGGGCAAGAGGGACCAGGCTAAAAAGAAATACGAGGAGATTCTCCAAACTCCGTCTTGGAGGAATTTGGTGTTTGCGGAGGTTCTCTGCAAACTTGGGGATCTCGCCGCGTCCGAGAAGAAGATAGACGAGGCGATAATGATGTACGAGAGATGCTATCTCGGATATTCTAACGCGTACAACTGGACGGGCAAGGCTCTCTTGAAAGCAGCGAGGCTTCTCGTGACAAACAATCGCTCAAAGGAGGCAATAGCCGCCTGCGACGACTTTTTGGGAGACGCGAAAAACAAGGCTTCGCCGGAATACGAGAATATTCGAACGTACAGGCAGTCGCTCTAACGGGAAAGGTTTTATCATGAGATCAGTTGGCAGATTTTTAACTGGAGCGGCGGCGCTGTTTTTGGCGTGTTCGGCCGCGTTCGGGCAGTCGTCCGAAGACAAGTCGCACGCATCGGATTACGCGGACAAGAAGGCTTCGCTGTTCCTCATCGAAGGTGGAAAGCCTGTCGGAGTATCCTTCAACAAGGCCGACGGGGAGGATCTCGTGTTCTCCTACGACAGGGGCGGCGAGTTCACGGTTCAAAAGAACGCGGATTCGTTTAAGTTTAGGATAAAGCGCGACGAAGCGTACACGCGCGGAAGGACGGCCTACAACAAGGGAGATTGGGGCGACGCGGTGGCGAATTTTCGTCCGGCGGTATATCCCTTGCTTCCCCTTACAGTTCTTCCCGAAGGGGTTTCCGATATTCAGCCTCTTGTGGCGATGTTTTTGGATTCCCTCGTAAAGGACAATTCCGCAAACGAGGCGTTGGAAGTGGCGAAGCTCATTTCGAAGGAATCCCTTTCAGACGAGTTGTTCGTGGCAATTCTCGACGTGGCCGACATGCTCTGCCTTTCCGGAAGGAACGACGACGCGTTCGCCGTTTTGAGGGACTTAAACGTCGACGTTGCAAACTACGACAGGGTGTCGAGATTTTTCGAAACGCTTTCGCATCTGCGCAAGCGCGGGGGCGAGAAGGAATGCCTTACATGGTACACTAAGTTGAGCAACGCGGAGGGAAATCCCCTGAAGAAATTAGCCACTCTTTGGATGATTTATTGCGATTTGGTTCAGGGGAACAGAATGTCGGCGGAAGTTTACCTGTCGCAGATTGAGGGCATAGCTCCCACCGCCGAGGAATTTTCGCTCTTGAAGCTTGTCAAGGGGGATTTCGCTTTGGGAGAGGCGAACCTGCTCTTCCCAAAGATAGCCGAGGCTGGAGACGACGAAAAGGCAAAGTCCGCCGCAAAAGAAGCGTACGACAAAAAACTTTCAGAAGCCATAGACAATTTCGCCGAGGGCATAGTGTACGGGAGAATGAATTCGGAGTGGATGCCGGAACTTCTCTTCAAGGCCGGTTCGTCCTACAAGGCGCAGGGCAATCTGACCGCTTCGAACGAAATATTCACCCAAATTACCATTCTTTATCCGGACGACTTTCTCGCCGCAAAGGCGAAGTCTCAGATAGTGAAAATAGAGAAGAAGGACGAAAAGAAAAGCTGAGACCAGAAAAAATAGAGGGAATGTCACATTACCATGAAAATTTACCATTTTAGACCCAAAAAGGAAAAGAAGGGATTGCTGTACCAGGTGTTTTTCGCCGTTGCGGCAGTCATGACGGTGTTGCTGATTAGCTTCGGCAGCTATGTCGTCACCCAGTCGATAATAAACATAGATTCTTCGATGGAGGCTCCGCCGACAAAGGAAAAAGTCAAGCCCGCCGAAAGGCAGAGAAAGGTCGATCTGGAGAGGCAGAACAGGAAGTCGCAAAAGTTCGTCAAGCGCATAACAATGAGCAATACAAACACCCAAAATGTGCCCGACATAAATATTTCGCTTCCTGCCGGGATAGGAGGAGGAGTGGCCATAGCCACGGTAAGTCCCATAGATATAAAGTCGGACTTTAAGATAACTCCTTCTAACGTGGGATTGTTCGGAAACGAAGCAAAGTCCGAAAAAGTCATGATTTGTCTGGATACCGGAGACTACTTGATGACCGACGAAAAAGGAGGTCTTGATACCTACAAGGTGATAAAGTCCGAGATAAGCAAGCTGATAAACTCGCTCAAGCCCACGACGCTTTTCAACTTGATGGCTTTTGAAAACATGATTGGAACGAGTATGAACATGTTCCAGCAGGGGTTGACTCCGGCCAATAGTTTTGCAAAGCGAATGGCAATAGATTGGCTTGCTCCGTTCAATGTCGATTATAAATCGATAGGTTCCAGGGGAAACAATTACAAGTTAAAGTACGACTTTCTCCCGCAGCCTCCCCGTTCCATGAATTACAATCCCAAGGTTTCCGACATATACCGAATATATCAAGCTGCGATGGAACAGGGTGCGGATACTGTTTACATATTAGCCACGGATTGGCCTGATCCTGAGAAAGTAAAACTTCCCTGGACGGACGCCGAGACCGAGAGGTATCGCCGCATGATGGAAAACTACGAAAAGAAGAAGGAGGCTCTTTACAGGCGGGCTGGCTGGAGCGAAGAAAAGCAGCAGGAATACGAAGCTAAAGTTCAAAAGGCAAGGGCTGAGGGAATAGCGAAAGCCCGCAAATGGATAAAAGAAGAGAATGCAAAGAGAAAAGCGAAGGGTAAATCTCTTTACGTGGGAACTCCTTACGACTGCATGAGAGAACAGAAGTTCTATGTTCCTCCGCAACCTGCTCCGCCTCCCATCAAGTTGGAGAAGCCCGAGGTTGTTTTCAAGTCTTATGGGAAGTCGGGTATAATAAATTATTACAGCAAATTATTTAGGGACTTATATCTGGATAAAAAGATGAAGATTCCTACCTTGCACATAATAATATTTAGGGGCAAGAACGATACATGGCCGGCGGCCCAGGCCAGAGCGGTAAGAAGTTTTGCTTCGGCGCACAATTCGGGAAGGGTTCGAATATTGCGCGGTTTGGAGCCGGTCAAAGATTGATTTCAAAAAAGCGACGCCCAGTGGCGCCGCTTTTTTTTGTATCTTTTCGAAAATTTTGCCGATGGCAGAATTTTATTTTGCGGTTTTCCGAATGGTGGAAATAAAAAAGCATGCTTATGTGGCGTAGCAGTTGATTTTGTCGTTTAACACGGAGAGATGAAGTTATATTTGCAGTAAAAAAATAATTTCGTTGGATAAGAGATTAAAAAACGAATCTGGTTTTGTAGTTTATCGGGAACATGAGAGCGATAGTAGATTTTTCTTGAATAGCCCGGGTTTATCGGAGTTGGAGTATTGTTTTGAAAGCGTCTATTTTTGAGGATTAAACTCGTATCCCATTCCTCGAACAGTTTTGATGAAGGAGGATTTTTCTCCCAATTTCCTCCTTAAATTTACAATTTGAACATCTATTGCCCGTCCGTTTACCGCGTATCCGGTTCGGTAAAGGCGCGATACTATGACGTCTCTGGCGAGCGGTTTGCCTTTTTCTGCCACCAGCATTCCCAATATCGCGAATTCGGTTTGGGTAAGCGATATTTCCGAGCCGTCCAAGAACGCTTTTCTGCTTTCGAAATCCAGCACTATTCCGCTATCCGACAGTTTTTCCGGAAGTGACGATTGGGCCGAAGAGCCTTCCCTGAGTCTGGCGTTAATCTTAGCGATTAACACTTTCGGGCTAAACGGTTTTGTTATGTAGTCGCTTGCTCCGCCGTCCAAGCCTTCCACTATGTCGCTCTCCTCGGTTTTTGCCGTTATCATTACGATGGGAACTCCGGCGGTCTTGGGTTTTCCCTTCAGAATTTTTGCGAATTCCATTCCTCCCATTCCGGGAAGCATTAGATCCAGCAGTACCAGATCGAAGGAGTTTTTGCCCATGAGTTCCAAAGCCTCTTCGGCGCTTGAAGCTCTCGCGTAGTCGAGGTCGGCTCTTCGAAGAATCAAACATTCCAATTCGGCTATGCCGTCCTCATCTTCCACTATCAGTATTCTTTTCCGGGGCATGTCTCAAACCTTTTTGGAAATTTTAAAAACGGATCCTTCTCCGCGTTTGCTTTCAGCCGACACAGACGCTCCGTGCAAAATAGCTATGTGCTTCACGAGCGAAAGCCCGAGGCCCGTTCCGCCTATGTTTCGCGACCTTCCCTTGTCTATTCTGTAAAACCTCTCGAATATATGGTCCAGATGTTCCGGATCTATTCCGTCTCCGTCGTCCCTTACGGATATTTCCAGAAGTTTGTCGGTTTTTTCGGCTTTTATTTCTATGGAGCCTCCTTCGCGGGAATGTTTAATTGCGTTGGAGACAAGGTTGCTTACTGCCAGCGACAATAGCTTTGAGTTCGCCTCCATCGAGACGCTTTCGGGGCAGGAGACTTTTATCGTCACATTTCTCTCTTCGGCAACATGCGAATAGTTTGAGGCGGCCTCCTTGAGAAGCGGCTCCAAACTAATCTCTTCAAACTCGGCTATTCCCTCGCTCGGAAAGTGTTCCAGCTTCGAAAGCAGAAGCATGTCGTCCACGAGCGAATTCATTCTTATGGACTCCCTTTCTATGATGTCGAGAACTCTGGATTTTTCCTTTTCGTCGGTGGTGTCCCTGAGGGCCTCTATAAATCCCCTTACCGAAGTTATAGGCGTCTTGAGTTCATGCGAAACTCCCGCCACGAAATTTCTGCGCATCTTTTCGAGGGCGCGTATTTCGGTGATGTCGTTCATCACGAATATGGCACGTTTTGCCTTGGCGTCATACGGAAGAATCGCTCCGGTGACGTTCATTACCTTTCCGCCTTTTTCGGGAAATTCCACGCTTTCAGTGGTAGCGGAGCCTTCGGAAAATGTCTTGTCGATAAAATTCAACAGAGCCTCGTTGAATATTATTTTGTTAACCATTCTGTCCCGGACACCCCCTTCATCTACGTTGAAAAATTTTCCCGAGGCGGCGTTCATCTTTAAAAATCTTCCGTCTGCGTTGCAGATGAAAAGGCATTCCCTCATATTGGCGAAAATTTCCGATAGTTCGCTCGTTCTCTTGTTGAGGGTGACGATCCGTTTTTGCATGTTTTTGGCCATGTCGGATAGGAAGTTTGCCGTGTCTTCCAACTGTCGGGTCGAAATATTGGGGGAGGTTTTGGAAAGATCTCCCTCTTTTAGGGATTTAGCGTAGGCGGATATTTTTTCGGAGTCTTTTTCGAGTTTTTTGGCTACGAAGAACGCTGTAGCCAAAATCAAAATGAAGACAGACGCCCCTATTCCGGCGTCTCGGGTTATTCTCACCCAACCCTCGAATTCCGCCTCGAATTGCGGAAGCGAAGTTCTTACGATTCTCTCTACTTTTTTTCCGCCTTTTTCGAAAACGGGAACGGCGGCGTACATAACTTCTTTTCCCATGGTTCCGGAAGTTCTAAGGCACACGTTTTCTTCGCCTTTTATCGCGTTTTTTATTTCTTCCTGGTCGGATTCGTCTTCGGAAATTTTTGCGGTCGAATCCGAATCCATGAGAATTTTTCCCTTTCCGTCGAGAAGGGTGATTCTAAAAGAGGGATTCTTCGAAGCTTTTTCCACCGCTTCGCGCAGGATTTTGGCCGCATCTGCCGGATTGCTCTGGGCACCCTGCGAGAGGTATCTTGCCGCGTTTAAGAGGCTGTTGGTGACGTTTTCCTTATGTTCCGTGAAACTGTTTATTCCGCTCAGATAGGTTGCCGAGCCTATCGCTATTGCCGAAACGACGGCGACAGGAACAAAGACTCTTTTAAACACTCCGCGCTTATCTTTCATGGTCGAATCTCTCGACGAATAATCCATACCAAGGAACTTTGTCAACACTCTTTCAAAGAGAAGGCTATGTGTGTTTTTTTGCTCGGTTTTTTCCAGAGCGAAAGATTTAGTGTGGTTTTCGGGCATTTTCGGAAGCAGGCGACATTTATGCTGAAACCGGTTTTTATTCGAGCCGATGTTTGGAGTTCGGAGGGCGGAATTTTTTAAGCGAACGCGCAGTCCAACGCTCTAGAAAGAGTTTTCATGGAATAAGCAAGAATTTTGCGGGGGATAGGTGTCGAGAGTTTATTGCAAATTTGCTCCTAGCAGAATGAAGACGGCGGCATTACTTGCAGGATTTTTTATAAATTATTATGAGGCGTTATCCCTCATATTGTTGAGTATTAGTTGAGGGAG
>CASDUP010000026.1 GCA_949283955.1 uncultured Verrucomicrobiota bacterium
TGTCTCCCTTTCCCCTCACCCGCATTGTCCCTTCAAGATAGTCTATATCGGCGTATTTTATCGAGCACAGCTCGCTAACCCTCAATCCGCTGCCGTACATGAGTTCCAACATCGCCCTATCTCTTATTCCCTCGAAAGTCGTTTCCGAAGGCGCGTTCAAAAGCGCCGTAATTTCCGAATCGTTTAGCACTTCCGGAGTTTTTCTTCGCACTTTCGGGCGGGATACGGATTCGCAAAAATTTTTTTTCCACACGCCTTCGTCCAACAAAAATCCCGCAAGGCATTTCAGCGCGCTCAAGCGCCTCGCTTGGGTCGCCCTGCCCACCCTCTTAAATTCCGCCGCCGTCCAGTTGGGAACCGAATCCCAGTCCACTTCCTTAAACGACGATTTCCCTTCGCTGTTTTTTAGAAAATATGCGAATTCTCGCATGTCGTGCACGTACGACTCCAAGGTGTTTTTTCCCCTTCGCAACTCCATCTGCAAAAACGCAGCAAATTCGGCGAGTTCGTTTTCGAATTCCTCGCCCAACTCCGCACGACTAATCGCTTCTTTTTTTGCCTCCACGGATTTTTAGGGAGATATTTAAATTCTGGAAACGGTTGAATCCAATACCTCTTTTACTGCGCTTGCAACGGGCATTTTGTTGGATTCCACCAAAGCTTCGTAATGTGATATTATATTGTCGGTTCCCCCACCCCGATAAAAACGGCGCAAAACCTCCGCTTCAAGGAGCGATCTGAACCATTCTTTTTCCTGAAGTTTGCGCCTCCTGTAAAAATATCCGGTGCTCCGCATTTTCGAGGCAAATCCGTCGAGCAATTCCCAAATCTCTTTTACTCCCATTCCCGTCAAAGCGCTGCAAACCTCGCAAAAAGGCGACCAATCGGGAGTGGGAGAGTTCAATATGTGGAGCACTCCCTGAAGTTCGGCTTTTTTCATCATGGATTTTTCCACCAAAATTCCGTCGCATTTGTTGACGATTATTCCGTCCGCCAACTCTATGACTCCCTTTTTTATTCCCTGCAAATCGTCGCCCTGCGCGGCCAGCTGGACGAGGAGGAAGAAGTCGGTCATCGAGCGAACCGTCACTTCGCTCTGCCCGACGCCTACAGTTTCGACAAGTATGACGTCGTACCCGGCAGCCTCGCAAAGCAACATCGTCTCCCGGCTTTTTCTAGCCACTCCTCCTAGCACCCCACCCGAAGGCGAGGGCCTTATAAACGCATTTTTTTCCCGGGACAAATTTTCCATTCTGGTTTTGTCGCCCAAAATGCTTCCTCCCGTTATGGTGCTCGACGGATCCACCGCCAACACCGCGACCTTTTTCCCGAAATCGCGGCATAGCATGGTTCCGAATGTTTCTATAAACGACGATTTCCCCGCTCCGGGAACACCCGTTATTCCTATTCGGAACGACTTTCCAGAGTGTGGCAGCACTGCGCCCAACAATTTCTGGGCGGTGTCGAAGTGCGCTTCGGCGTTGCTTTCTATAAGGGTTATCGCCCTTGCCAAAATGGTTTTGTCCCCCTCGAGAACTCCCCTTATGTAGTCGTCTAATTCGAGCTTTCTGCGGCGTGGAATGGGCCTTGAGGAGATTGACGGATCGCTTCCGGCGGAGCGCGAGGAGGGTTCAACCCCGGGCATTACGTACGATGCGAACAGTTTTTCGTCCGCGTTTTTTGGCGCCCACTCGGGTTTGTTCTTCTTAATATCCATGTTCACTCCTCCAAAAGTTTAGATTCATCTTCGATTTTTAGGCGCCCCTTCGTCTTAGCCCCCAATTCCCTGAGGCGGACCGCGCACCTTACCACATTTCCGTTTCCGCTCGACAGGGACTTCTTCGCCTTTTCATAATCCCTATTCAGCATGTCCAAACGCCTTCCCACATCGAGAAAATCCTCTATGAATCTGACTACGGAATCGTGCAGTTTCCCTCCAAGTTCCGCTATGTCCTCGGCGTTTTTGGTCTGTTTTTCAACCCTCCACAAATTCTCCACTATCTTCAAAATTCCAAGCAGTGTCGAGGGTGTGACTATCACTATTTTCCTGAAATAGGCGTAGTCCAATATGGAAGAGTCCCGGCTCACCAGAAGAGCATAGGCCGACTCCACCGGCATAAACATCAAAACAAATTCCGGATTTTTAAGTTTGGGAATTTTTTCGTAGTGTTTTTCGGAAAGTCCGTTTATGTGCCTCTTTATCGAATCCGTAAATTTTTCAAAGGACTTCTTTTTTTCTTCGGGCTTCTCCGAAGAACAGTAGTTTTCGTAGTCTAAAAGCGAAACTTTGGAATCTATAACGAGGGTTTTTGAATCGGGAAGATTCACCACTATGTCGGGCCTGAGCAGTTTAGTTCCAAACTCCTCCTCGGATTTGAAAGTCGCCTGGGATAGAAAATCCCTTCCCTCGGCCAGCCCGCAATCCTCAAGGAGCCTTTTTAAAACGCATTCACCCCAGTTGCCCAGAGCTTTGTTGTCGCCCTTGAGGGCATTCGCCAAATTCTCCGCCTCCTTGCCGACCTTCGCGCTCATATCCCACAGAGTCCTTATCTGCTCTCCCAGCGCCGCCATTCCCTTCTCGCCGGATATGTTCAGATTTTCGATCTTTTCGGAGAAATTTTTTAAGTTTTCCCTCAGGGGATTTAGAATGAGCGAAAGCTGTTCTTTGTTTGCAGAAGTTATTTTCTCCCTCGCCCCGTCAAACATTTCGCTCGAAAAATTTTTAAAGTCCGCCTCTATTTTTTTCCTCAGCTCCTCCTCGGCAGCCTTCCTCTCCTCCACAAGTTTCACCAAGCCAGCGTTCCTTTCCTCCAAAGCCGAAACCTTTATTTCGGCAGCTCTAAGGTTTTCCTCGGTTCTCCTCCGCTCCGCCTTCTCCCTCTCCAAATCTTCCTTCAAGCGCGAGCACAGCACCTCCGATTCCCCCGCTGCTTTGGCCGAATCTCTATCCCTGAGATGCGCCTTCTTTAGCGCCACGGAAAGAACAAGAGCCATGCCGCCCGTAGCGGCCACGGCCACTATCAAAGCCACTGTAAAAATTTCGTGCATCAATCTTCCTCCAGTTCCCGCATTTCTTCTTCGTCCTCTATTGTCTCACCCGAAAATCCCTTTGCGCTTTCCTCGGCCGGTTTGAAGTAGTTCTTAAGAAGCGAGTTTGGCTCCGCCGAAAATTGAGATTCCAAAAGCCGCAAAATTTCCGGAGACAACTTGCCAAGAGCCTCCGCAAACTCCTCGCTCTCCGAGCCAAATCTCTTGTTTGTTTCGCGCAGACCTTCAGAAAACTCCGTTAAGTCTTGCGTTTCTTCCATTGAGACCGAAGAGATAGACCTTTCCACGGGAGCGAATCTTTCGGAGGCAAACGCCCGAGTCTCGCGCAAGACTTCCCCGAGCGCCTCAGCTATTTTTTTTTTGCGCTTCGAGCGGAAGCGCCGAGAGCTTGTCGAGTTCTTTTATGAGGGTGTTTATCGCCCGCGCCCTGCTTTGCTCCACGGCCTTTAGCAGAGCAACTTCGAAATTGGCTTTTTCGGAAAGACCCGTTTTGAGGGTTTTTTCGGCGCTTTGCAAAACGTCGAGCATTCTCATTATTTGCTCGCTCGACAATTTCTTCCCTGAAAAATCTCTTTCTCCCGTGGCAAAAGACTCTATCATTGCCTTGCGCAAGTACGATTCTATGTCGCTAAGGGCCCTGAAGAGATCGCATCCGCCGTCGACTAGCTCATCGACCGACTTGACGACCCCCGAGTAGTCCCCCTTTGCCATTTTCGACAAGAGCGACTCTATCTGCTCCGACGAGGCTAATCCATAAACTCCCACCACGTCCTCCACAGAAATTTTTCTTCCGCAAAATGAGATCATCTGGTCCAGAATACTCTGAGCGTCGCGCATTCCGCCGTTGGCGAGCCGGGCTACGGCCTCGAGCGCCTCTGGGCTGGCGTCTATTCCCTCCTTCTTGGAAATTTCGGACAACTTTGCGGCTATTTTTTCGGCCGGAATCGGGCGAAATTCAAACCGCTGGCAACGCGAGGTTATGGTTCCCAACACCTTGTGGGCCTCGGTAGTGGCGAAAATGAATTTAACGTGCGCCGGGGGCTCCTCTAAAGTCTTCAAAAGGGCGTTGAAAGCGTCCGAAGTCAGCGAGTGTACTTCGTCTATTATGTAAATTTTAAACGTGCACTGGGAGGGCGAATATTGGCAATCCTCCTTCAGCGACCTGATCTCGTCTATCGACCTGTTCGAAGCTCCGTCTATCTCCACCACGTCCATGCACGACCCGTTCATTATCGAAGCGGAAATTTCGTCCTCTGGGGGATTCGCGTTGGGTCCCCCTTTGGCATTTAGAGCCTTTGCGAAGAGTCGCGCAACGGTGGTCTTTCCTGTTCCGCGGGGCCCCACAAAAAGATAGGCATGCCCGATGCGGCCGCTTTTTATCGCGTTCGTGAGGGTGCGCACAATGTGCTCCTGCCCGACGAGTTCGTCG
Source organism: uncultured Verrucomicrobiota bacterium (assembly GCA_949283955.1). Lineage (GTDB taxonomy): Bacteria > Verrucomicrobiota > Verrucomicrobiia > Opitutales > Intestinicryptomonadaceae > Merdousia. The sequence goes on from CASDUP010000026.1 coordinate 4,478, forward strand.
AACTGTTTGGGTCTGTATCTGCGCGCTATTACTTCGTAGCCCATATTTCCGTCAACGCTAACGCGCTCCTGCCTTTTAACAAGTTTTTTTTATTTTTTTTACTCCCCCTCCAAGACAAACTCGGAAAACGGACAAAAATCGTTTGCAATGGGCAAGACACTATTCTTATATGTGGCGCCGTAATGAAAAAGGTTCGCGAAGTGGAAAAGTGCGGGGGCGAAGATGATATTTCGCTCGAGCTTTCCGTGCTGCACAACATAAGCGAATCAATCGCCCGAAGGGCAAGCCCGGAAGAGTTGATGGAAAGCACCCTCGAGATGCTGAATTCCCAAATGGGGCTTCTTCGCGGAACGATAACCATGCGCGACGGCGATTGGTTGTTCATCGAAGCGGCCCATGGAATGACCGAAAGCCAAATAAAAAGAGGCGTCTATAGGGTTGGAGAGGGAATAACTGGGAAAGTAGCCCAGACGTGCAAATCGGTAGCCATATTGGACGTGGCCAAGTGCGGGGAATTTCTAAATAGAACGAAAACCCGCAAATTGTCTCAGAAAACTTCGTTTATATGCGTTCCCGTGGTCTATATGGAACAGGCTATAGGAACTTTGAGCATAGACCGCCCTGCCACTAATGAAACCGAGCTAGCGCGGGATTTAAAATTGCTGGAGACCATAGCAAATATTCTGGCAGACGCCCTTTCCGGGCTTTACTTAAGGCAAAGCGAACGCAACGCCCTTCTCGAAGAAAACAGGAAGCTGAAATCGGAATTGAACATGCTTCGCCCCGCGGGAGTAGTGGGAAACAGCGGAGCGATGCAGGAGGTTTACAAGGCTCTATCAAGCGCTGCGGAAAAAACCGGAGCCGTATTTATGAGGGGAAAGGCCGGAACCGGCAAGGAGTTGCTGTCGAGGGCGCTTGCAGAACACACGCCAGAAAAAACTTTTGGAGTGGCAAATTGCGCGGGATTGTCCCATGACGGGGCAGAAATATTTGGTTTCAGAACGGAAACCCGCGAATTGAGGGAGGGATTGCTCGAAAAATACGACGGAGGAATTTTATTTTTCGACGAGGTTTCGGAACTTTCGCCTGAAGTGCAGGAGAAATTGTCCCGCTACTTGAAGACCTCCAAATTTAGCCGCTCCAACACCTCCGAAACGGTCTCTTCGAAAGCCCGCTTGGTGTTTGCCAGCGCGGCGGATGTGGAAGTTTTAGTGGAGGAAGGCAAGTTCTTGCCCTCGCTATATTCGGAAATATCGAAAAACTCAGTCCACATACCAAGCCTGAGCGACAGAAAAAGCGACATTATACTTCTTGCGGAATACTTCCTCGAAAAGTACAACGCCGCATATCGAAAGAATATAAGGAGGATTTCCACTCCCGCCATCAATATGATGACCCTCTATCCCTGGCCCGGAAACGTCAGGGAGCTTGAGAATTGCGTGGAGCGGGCGGTAATATCCTCCTCGGATTCCGCCATATCAGGACACAATCTTCCCTTTGCAATACGCTCGTTTTGCAAAGGCAAAAATGCCCTTGTTTCGAGGGCGGAGGACGTGGATTTTACTTCGTTGGTTAGGTCCTTCGAAAGGGAACTCATCACGGAAGCCCTCAAAGAAAACCGCGGGAACGCCGCGGCCGCCGCGCGAGATCTGCACATTACAGAGCGCATTATAAACCACAAAATAAAACGGTACGCCGTCACGCCGTCGTGGTACAAAGCGTAGGAATAACATGGGAAAGACTCTCGTAGCGTTATCCGGCGGAGTTGACAGCGCTGTGGCGATGCTCCTTTTGAGGGAAAGAGGGGAAAAAATATCGGCCGCCTACATGAAGACCTGGATGAACGAAGACGAGTCGAACTTTTCAGGCGATTGCCCGTGGCACGAAGACATAGAGGACGCGAAAGCCTGTTGCGAAAAACTCCGGGTGCCGTTTGAAGTGGTGGATTTCATAAAGGAATACGAGGAGCAAATCGTCCGATACATGGTTGACGGATACAAGAATGGGCTCACCCCCAATCCCGATGTGATGTGCAACAGGAGGATAAAATTCGGAAAATTTTTGGACTACGCCCTCTCCAAAGGCTTTGAGAATGTCGCCACAGGCCACTATTGCGGCAAGCTTGAAAATCCCGACGGAACTTGCGATTTGGTTATGGGCGCGGATCCCGGGAAAGACCAATCATACTTTCTTTCCATGATAACCCAGGAGCAGCTCAAGAGGGCGGAATTTCCCATAGGATCTCTTTTAAAGAGCGAGGTTCGCGACACAGCGAGGCTATCCGGACTGCCCAATGCCGAAAAGAAAGACAGCCAGGGAATATGTTTTCTTGGCAAGGTAAAAATTAAAGAATTTCTAAAAAGCAGAATACCCGAAAACCCCGGAAGCATAGTTCGTAGGGACGGAAAGGTTTTGGGTCGCCACATGGGCCTTCACAACTACACAATCGGACAAAGGCACGGAATGGGAATCCCCTCCAACTCCGACGGGAAAAGCTACGTGGTAGTTTCCAAAAATTTCGACTCGAACGAACTTGTCGTCGACTTCGACTCTCCGGATATTCCCGACCTGTACAAAAACGAGGTCGTTTTGGGAAATTGGAATTGGATAAATGAGAAAATAGACGGTCCCCTCGAAGTGTCGGCCAGAGTAAGATATAGAGATCCATGCGTAAAAGCGTTCTTCGAACCGCTTTCAAAAGACCTGGCAAGGGTATCTTTCGACAAGCCTCAAAGAGGAATCGCGCGGGGACAAGTGCTTGCTTTGTACATTGAAAACAAACTTGTCGGTTCGGCATTTTTCTAAGCCTCAAGCGCCAAGGCAATCCGCCAAAAAATCGCCGAACCGAGAAAAAGCGGCAAAACTACGCTTCTTTTCTTTTGCGGTACCTAACCACCAAATACTTCACTATAAAATAAGTCAGAGGTGTCATTATCATCGTAAGAAGTGTACCGCCCACAAAAAACGACGCTATCAAATCCGTTCCGGCGCTCATTAGGGATTCGTAGCTCTGTTCTCTAAGAACGTCTTTCATCGCCTCTTTTATGACCGAATAGGTAAGACCGTTTCCCAATATCAAACTTCCGACATAGCACTGGACGGGATATATTATGAATATTGAAAAATGGTTAGTAAAAAACGTACCCACCGTAGCCCCAATTTTGCTTCCTTTGAGGAGAAACGAAGTGGGTATTGAAAATATCAGCTGCAGCCCGAAAGGACAAAAACATCCCCAAAACATTCCGATGGCCCAACCTCTCGCAATATATTCGGGCGAAGCTGTCTCTCCCACCATTTTGTGGTACAAATCTAAAATTTTCTCTTTTATAGAAGCCATTTTTCGTTCTAAAGGTAGCTTCGACAATATTTTTAGCCGAAAGTCAGTTAAAACATTCCAAAATCCCCTCTCTATGAAATGTCGATAAAGCCGGAAAGCTTTTAAAATATGCCGCAAAAGTCAATATGATAGATTAAATTTAATAAAAAAAACGCCCGAAGCCTAAAAACTTCGGACGCCTTCAAGTTAAAGCTTAAACTACGGAAATAATCGTCGGCTTTTCCTATTCTGGACGCCGAAGCGCTTTCCTTCCTAACATTTCTTGCGCGGCAGAACCTTTTTGTTTTTAGATGCAAACTTCTCCAGTTCCTTTTCAGTAGGCGAACTTTGAGCACCGCTCTTTGTCACTGCAAAAGCCGCCGCCATGCTCGCAAAAACAATGGACGAGTCGATGTCCCCTCCGAATTTGCACAAACCTGCCGCCAAGGCTCCCGTAAAGCAGTCTCCCGCCCCCACGGTGTCCAGAGCCTTTACTTTGAACGAGTCATACTTCTTTATCCCTTCGGAATTTACAAGAACGCAGCCCTTCGAACCGAGCGTCACTATGACGTTTTTGACGCCCCTTTCCACCAATCCTTTCGCCGCGACAAGATAATCTTTGCTTTCGAAATCCTGAACGAGAAGTATCTCGTGTTCGTTGGGAACCAGAATATCTATATTCTTCAGCCAAGATTTTGGAAGTTTTTGAGCGGGAGCAGGAGTAAGTATTACTTCGCAGCCGGCTTTCTTTGCTCTTGTTATTGCCTCCCCTACGGTTGCCAGCGGGGTCTCCAGTTGCAACACCAAGTGGGAAAATTTCGAAAAATCCACGCTTTTAACGTCGACCGGCTTGAGGGCCATATTCGCTCCCGGAGCCACGGCTATAATATTTTCCCCGTTTGAAGCTACCATTATCAGCGCCACCCCCGTGGGCTTGTCCGCAAACTTTTTCACCAAGCCCAACTTCAAACCCGTTTTCTTTAGGTATTTTAAATAGTCGTTTCCAAGAGAATCCTCTCCTGCTCCCGCGCAAAAGGATGTATTTTTCCAAAGTTTGCAAGCAGCTACAGCCTGGTTGGCACCTTTCCCTCCCGCATGCTTTTCGAATTTTCCCCCCAGAAGAGTCTCGCCGGGATTCGGAATTCTATCCACGCCGACAACCATATCAACGTTCATGCTTCCAATCACGAGTATTCCCTTCTTGCTAACCTTTTTCTTCATATTTTTCCTTATCTGTTCAATTGATACCTAAGCCGTTAAAACAAAAGGCGACCTTCTCGTATTTGAAAGCCGCCTTCTTTGCAAGAATTTTAAGAGTTCGTTATAGTTTGGATGCCACCAAAACCCCCAAACCGACGAGGAATAGGACAAACATCATGGCAAGAATGAGATTTGTTCCCTTGGGGGCTCCTTTAAATTCCTTCCAAATAAACACGCCCCAGAAAGCGGAGACCATAGTCGCGCCCTGGCCCAATCCGTAAGCTAGAGCCGCGCCTGCCGCGTCCGCGCACAGAAAGTTTAGCGAGGTGCCCAAGCACCAGATGGATCCACCAAGAATTCCTACTAGATGCAACTTCGGAGTTCCCAGCTTGAAGTAATCCGAATAGGAAACTGGAGCTCCGGAAACGGGAAATTTCATTGCCACCGTATTGAACACGAAATTCGAAAGGAATATGCTGAAAGCAAACACCGCCATAGCCGAATAAGGCGATATTTTGCCTGCCTCAAGCACCGCCGTACCCGAAGACATGTCGATTTTTCCCATCGCTCTTGCGACAAAGCTGTAGAAAAATCCCATGAGGATTCCCGCCAAAGCCGACACTATTATTCCTTTTATTGTGGCGGATTTGCCCCCAAGCCTATTGAAGGCGATAGCGTCGAGAATTATGGCAGCCACAATCAGAGCCACTCCCACTCCGAGCATAAGCGGATTTCCTTCTCCCGTTGCCATGTAGGTTGTCACCACTCCCAATACGAGAGCCAGTCCGACTCCGACCGGGAAAGCCACTGCCAAACCCGCTATGTCTATAGCTATGACGAGCAAAATATTTGAAAGGTTAAAAATTACGCCCCCCACAAATGCCGACAAGAGCCATTTTGGATCCGCCTGGAGCAAATCCGGAATAAAGGCTCTGCCGCCCTCTCCAAAGGATCCCATAGTAAATCCGAGAAGCAGCGAGAAGAGCAGTATTCCGAGAGTATAATCCCAGTAGAACAACTGAAATTTCCATTCCTTGCTCGCCAGTTTCTGGGTGTTTCCCCAAGACCCCCAACAAATCATGGTGATAACGCACATTACCACCGCCACAGGATAAGATGTAATAGTGACCATAACTGCGGCAGGATAAATTTTTACGTCCCGCCGTGTCAAACATGTTTTATTGAATTTTGTGGGAAATTAAAGGCTATGCAGAGAGCGCTTTGGAGTGGTTCTGCAATTATAATGATTTCCTAAAATCGGCTATGGATTTTTCAAGTGGAATACCCGGCCTATATATTCCCGAGGTTCCTCCGACAAAAATATTCGCCCCCGCCTCGGACATAATTTTTGCTCTCTCGGAGCTGACGCTTCCGTCGACGGAAATCAAGGCATCTTCCCTTCCTTCGGAATTCAACCATTTTCTGGTATATCCCACTTTGTCCAAAATTCCATCTACCAATTTCGCTCCCGCAAACCCTGGCCTTACCAACATTAGAAGAACTCCGTCAATCAAACCCAAGCTCGGCTTTAAAGTTTCGATTGGAGTGTCGGGATTTACCGCCAAGAAGAACAATCCGCCGGAGGAGCGAACCTCCCTCGAAAATTTTTCAAGATCCAAATCCAGCTCGGAATGAACCGCCAAAATCTCCCCCTTTTTGATTCCGGTCCGCTCAAATATTAGCGAGGGATTGTCGCTCATGAAGTGCAAATCCAGAGGAATGGGTGATACCCTGCGCATGGCGTTTACGAAATCTATCCCGAAAGTCAGATTTTTTACAAAGTGCAAATCCGTCACGTCTACGTGTATGTAATCCACTCCTAAATTGGCAAGCTCGAGTATTTGCGACTGCAGATTCATCAAATCCGCGCACATTATCGACACAGAAATCTTCTTTATATCGCTTTTCATATCGTACAACGCACTATTATCAACGCCTCTATCGAACCCATTTTTATTTTTCGGTCAACTGTTATATGGCAAAGAGGAATTTTTTATAACGCTTTATCAAAAAATTTCAAAATTTCGCAATTCAAAGCCACCCCTCAAGCATTAGGGCTCCCCCTTTCGCTTCACAGACTGCCCCATTCGAATTCATACTGCACCACGTATCAAAGAATCAACCGCACTGGTTTCTACATAACTAAACGGTAAATAATTGCACTTTGCCGTCTAATCGGCTCAACTTAAATTTCAAGATTCCACACGCACTTGAAGAAAATCTCCGGCAAAGCAATGCTGGATATACAATCCGCGCTTTAAAAAAATTATATCGGAAAAGAAATTAATCTCTCAAACGAAATATGTGCCTTGAAAATTCACGCCAAGTAAAAAAATAAAAAAAGTTTTGGCTATGAAAGCATATCCGATTGGAAGGGAAACCGATATTACTTTAGCCGACGAAAAATCTGAAGCCTCCTTTAGCGACTATTCATCGGATGGCGGTTTTAATCATAATTTTTTGTTTCGAAAATTTTGGACCCTCAAATCATTATAACATTTGAGACAAATGTAGTACAAATTGTACTTGAAAAGCCAAAAAACCTTCATAACGTAGATAAGAAAGGGAGGTTGTTATTACATATGAATAGAAAATCGTTCATTAAAGGAACTGCTTTGTGCGGAATCGCTCTGCACGCGATGTTGAGAAATTCGCTCGCCGCCACGAAAGCTACCGAAAAATCCATGGGCGTTTCCCTCGACAAAGTCCAGAGAGTCTTTGAAGTGGGCAAGCCTTCAAGAGTCGTCATAATTCCGACCGAAGAGGTCATGAAAAAAATAAACAGCGCGAAACGAGTCACTGTAAAGTGCCATGGTGATAATTTCGGGCTTGGACACGACCAACCAGGGATGCCGAAAAATTCGAGCGGCAAAGAGTTCCCGAAGGATTGGAAAATAAGAAAGGAAGACAAACCTTACAAATCCAACAAGGAGATTCCTTTCAAAATTGAAGATGGGAAAATAATAATTGAGGATCTCGTATTTAAGCGCGAGGACGGCTATGCATTCGTAGTGAAAGTATATGCTCCGCAAAGGGAATCATTCTTGTTCACGGTTTACGCTGTAGATCCGTCCATAAGGAAATTGCGTCCCCTAAAGGGAGATACGCACATTCACTCGACCGTCTCCGACGGGAAGAACACGCCCGAAGAGGTTGGAGCCCGCTCCCTCGAAACCGGTTGCGATTTCCAATCCCTTAGCGACCACAGAAAATACGATGGATCTTTGAAGCTTCAGTCGGCCTTCGACGGGCTTCCGATATCGATAAAAATTCTAAACGCCGAAGAATGCCACATGTCTGATGTTCACGTGCACAGCCTATTCGCGGACAGAGGCGTCACTCCTTGGATAATTGCCAACAAGGACGAATTCGACGAGATGTGTAAAAAGATTTATAAGGAGTTGCCTGAAGATCTCGACGAATATTCGCGCAAACACGTAGCCATAACGGAGGCAGAATTTGCCGTGATACAGAGATTTGGAGGATTGGCCGGATTCGACCATCCCTATTGGAGGCACCGTTGCGACTCAAGTAAGAACAGCATAATGAAGTATCTTCCTTTCTCAATATTGGACACGATACTCAAGCGCAAGAAATATGATTACGTGGAGGTGGCAAACGGCTGCGCGCAAGAGTCGACCGACTTGATAGTCTCTACTCTCTCCGATCTTCGCGCAGAAGGTATAGACGCTCCAATAGTAGGAAACTCGGACGCCCATACCGTCAAAGGACAGGGAAAAGTGTTCTCAATAATGTTCTCTGAAAAGCCGGAAGTTAGCTATTTGAAAGATGCTATTCTTGGCCATAAGACAGTTGTGGTTGATTCAGCCTCCGATTTAGAGCTCAAGCGGCCTATGCTCATAGGTAAGCGCCGGTTCATACTCTATGCGTACTTCCTTCTCGGAAGCTATTTCCCGAGGCACGAAGCGCTATGTGCCGCCGAAGCCAAAATTCTGAAACAAATAATAAAAGAGGGTCGCAAACCCGAATTGATGGAGAAATTGGCGAAAGCTTCAAAGGCTGTCAAAGAGCACAGGGCAGCTTTCTTTGGAATGGCAGACGATTTTTAAAGTTATTTTCCATTGTTTATATAAAGGAGAGGCAAAGTCCTCTCCTTTTTTTTGCGGCGGGAATGAATCGTGTTCAGCAAAAACGAGAAGAAGCGTTTTTTGGCTAGTCCTTGGGGGAGAATTTTAGGCCGGCTCAAATTTGAAAAAAGAGAAGCTGGAATAAAGATGAAGGACAATAAATTTTAAAATTTGGTAAAAGAGATTTTTTTACTAGGCTCTAAAAATAAAAAAATGAAATTTTTCGCTCGCCGGAGAAAAAATCAAAGCATTTGATACCCCCATGCCAAAAAAACGAGACATGTTAAAAATAGCGGTGCTGATCGCCGTATTTGCATGCTTGGAATTTTTTGTCGGCTGGTCGGAGATAGCCAGAATTTTCAAAGAATCGTCGGGACTTCTCTCTGAGAATCCCTGGCTATTTTTGCTTGTGATGGGAATAGGATGCGCCCTTCCCTTCCCTATAACCATCTGCTACCTCACATCGGGAATTTGTTTCGGACTTTGGAAGGGCTTCTTACTTTGCTTTCTCGGGCTCTTTATAAGCTCGTCCATAGGCGGGCTCATGGGGAAATTTTTAACTCCAAAAATCATTTTCGAAAAAATTTCAGACAAATTTAACCTGAAACAATTCGGCATGAGGGGAGAATTCAATCTGAATTTCTTCGTGCGGGCGATCCCCGGAATCCCCTACTGGATCCAAAATGTGTTTCTTGGAGGAATGACGAAATCTCCGGCAATGTATCTTATAGTCTGCATGTCGGTTCAGGGAATAATATCTTTTACGGTGGTTTTCTTGGCCTCATCTCTAGACAAAAGCCCCTCGTTAAAATATATCGCGCTCGGAGCCATGGTGTTTTCTCTGGCACTCCTTCAGATTGTCACAAATGCGGTAATGAAGAAAAACTCTCAAAAGAAAAGCGCGGAAAAAATCGATATATTCTCCCCGATAAAAACCGTCCTCTGGAATATGTCGTTTGCGGTCGCTCTATTGTTGTTTATGCTTATAAACGTTGCGGTAGCTCCCCTATATATCCTTGCGGGTTCGCGCGGCAAAGCGAATGAAGTTTTTTCGCGAGCGGCGCAACGGCTTTTATCTTTGCTGTTTATAAAATTCGCGCCGTTTGCGCGGATATATGGAATATCTATAAAGGGCTTGGAATTTGTCGAAAAAGCGAAAAGCTCGATAATAGTGGCAAACCACACTTCTTTGATAGACCCATTTCTGTTGTTGTCCATCGTCCCTAATTTGCGGGTTGTCTTAAAAAAGAAATACCTAAATTGGACGGCGATAAAATATCTGGTCAGAAAACGTTTTTTGTTATGCCTAAACTCAGACAGTCTCGATGAAATCGGAAGAATTTTCGGAGAGTGCGGAGAGATATTTTCAAACGGGGCAAATGTTGCGATTTTTCCCGAAGGCAAGAGAAGTTCCTCTGGAAAGGTGGGAAAATTTATGAAGTTCGCCTTCTCGCTCTCAGAAAAGACCGGTTCCGAAGTCATACCCGTTTCGATAGCTTTCGAATCTCCGTTTCTTGCTAAAGGACGTGAAAATTTCTTTTTGCAACGCCGCACAAACATATCCATAGAAATCTTCCCGCCCCTCAACCCTAAAAACTTCAAGACGCCCTCGGAGCTTTCCGACAAAACCTGCGACATAATATCTCGAAGCGTCAAAAAACAAATATCCGAAGACAAATGGAAATTATCCAAATAAAACAACTACTTCCTCACAGGGAACCGTTTTTGATGGTCGATAGCGCCGGAGAAGTGGAGGACGGAAGGCGGATCAAGGCGTCGCTATCCATCGACGAAACCATGCCGTTTTTTGCCGGTCATTTTCCGGGAGATCCTATCATGCCCGGAGTTTTGATAACGGAAGGCCTTGCCCAAACTTCCGGAATAATATTGGGAGCAAAGAGGGGCAAAGAGAAAAGAATTTTTTATTTGGCATCTTCGTCGATAAAGTTTACGCGGGTAGTTCGCCCTCCGGCGAAAATAGTTTTCGAAGCGGAATTGACGCGCGAATTCGGAGGCTTGTTTCAGTTTAACGTGGAAGCCAGTGTCGGCTTCAAAACGGTCGCGAAAGGATCGCTCGTATTGGCAGAAAAATGAAGATTCTTTTGATTAGGGGAAATCCGAGAAAGAACGGCGCGTGCGACAAACTCGCGGATTTGTTCGCCGAAGGATTGAGAGAGGGCGGAGCGGAAATTTGCGATATTTCACTCCGCGACAAAAAAATATCGCCGTGCCGCGGATGTTTCTTTTGCTCCTCGAACGATAAGGCAAAGTGCATCATATCCGACCAAATGTCGGATATTGGGGAACTTTTTTCCTCAGCCCCCGCGGTGGTGCTCGTATCTCCCATATACTTCCATTCCCCGAGCGCCCTCATAAAAACTTTTATGGAGCGGCTCTTTCCATTTGTTCGAGGATACGAAATTTCCGGTCGAGAAAAAATTGAAACTTCGTTTAAAATTCCGAAAAAAAAGCTCATTACGATAAGCGCGTCCCTTGCTCCTTGCCCCCGAGCTTTTGGGGTTTCGAGCGCATTTTACTCGGAAAACGCCGCGTCTTTGGGTTTCGAATATTGCGCCGACATTCGCCGCGGGGAATCCCTCTATTTTGGAATGAGGGGAAAAAATTCCCTAAGGATAAGGAAAATACTGTCGTCGTATCGGGAGGCCGGATTCGAATTTGCAAGTACGGGAAAAATATCCGAACAAACCATATCTAAAGCCGAGGAGAGGGTCGGTTCCTGCGATTCCGATTTTTCGAAAGGAGCCAAAATATATTGGAAAGCCTTGCAAAACTCCGCAAAAAAACGGCGCTCGTTTTAGGAGTGATTAACTTTAGCCCTCCATACCTCTTGTCATGCTCTTTGTGACAACGAGAGGCCTGGAAACGCTCTTTGCACCGGAAAAGTCGAATCCCGAACAGGCGTATTTTAGGTCCGTGAGTGCGAGAGCTATTCCGGAATTCAAAAGTTCCGATCTTGCCTCCGCAACCACTTCGCCGACAGGCTCGGTTCCGTCGAAAATCTTTTCCCCCACGGAAAAGCGATTCTCTCTCTTTAAGCAAAGAAGTTTTCTTTTATATCCCTCTTTTCTGTTCTTGAGAATAAAATCGGAGCCCGAAAACGAATCTTTTGAAAAATCCATCATCCATTGGAGTCCCAATTCCAATGGATTTCTGACCATTGCTCCCTCGGCGTAAACGTTAAAGAACCCGCTCTCCATTCTCGCGCACGCATGGGCTTCAAAGCCGCACATTCCTCCGCCGCAAGCTTCCGCTATCTCCGCTAGTTCCGACTTGAGGTCTCCCGAAACGGAAACCGGAAGCAAAAATTTATATCCGAATTCCCCCGTTCTACCGTCTCTGACCAATACGCAATCTTCCCCTTTGTACTTGTAAGTCTCCGCAGAAAAGTAGGACAAATTCATTATGTCGGAACCAAAAACTTCCTTTGCCACTTTCCAAGCCAAAGGCCCGTCCACCGAAAGCGCGGAAAGCGAATTCGCCATGTCTTCTCCGCCGCTTAAGAGTCCGCTTTCTTCGAGAGATTCGCAGAGCAGATAAATTCCCCCGTCCACATTTATCGCCTCCACGTCCGCCACAACCCTGCCCGAAGAATCGGCAAGAAATGTCTCTAAAGCCATTCCATACCTGAGCTTCAGCATGTTGGCGGGCAACACGGAATCGAGAAAATCCGCTCCGGAATCCTCGTCGTAGCGAAATTTTTTCACAAAGGAAAAGTCGCTTACTGCCGCCGACTCCCTCAAAATCATTTTTTCTTTCGCAGGATTTCCAAAGTTTCCGACAGCTTCGGACCCTCCCAAAGTTATGAAACTTGTCCCGCTCATTTAGAATTCCTTTCGGCGCTTATGAAATCGGCAAGTGTATTGATGGAGCGCAGCGGAGCGAAGTCTCCGTTCGGAATTTTTACGGAAAAATTCCCTTCGACGCACAAAATTATCTCAAGAATATCGAGAGAATCCACACCCAATCCGGAGCCTATCAGCAAAGTATCTTCGTGGATATCTTCGGGCTTAAAGGGCAAATCCAAATTTTCTATAAGCTTTTCTTTGAGGGCCGCGCAAAGGTCGGCTCGTTCTTTTAACTTTTCCGTGTCGATAGGCATCTAAATTTTCTCCGTACGATATATATTGCCATTTTTATACGGAAGTATGTTATTTTGAGAAAAAGTAAAGGTGATAAAAATCCGAATAGTCATTCCGTGCCGCAACCACTCGGAGAGCTTGAAAGGGGTCTTGGAAAGAACTCCGAGTGAAATGGAAGTGCTCGTCATAGACGATGGATCGGAAGTTCCTGTATGCGAATATATTAAGAAAACCAACTTCGATGTCGGAAAGAATGTAAAGATCATAAGGAAGGAAAAAAACGGCGGGAAAGCTGCCGCTCTGACTTTTGGCTTTAAAGAATCCGAAAAGGAGGGTTTCTCGCACGCAATCACGATGGACGCAGACGGACAACACCCTCCCGAACTGCTCGAAAAATTTGTCGGTGCGATAAATCAAGCTCCCGACAGCATCTATACCGGTGTCAGAGATTTTGAAAATTCCGGAGTTCCTCCAGCCCGGAGATTCATGAATAAATTTTCGAATTTTTGGTTCAAAGCGGAAACCGGAATTCCATTGAGGGACACCCAGTGCGGTTTCAGGGCGTATCCGCTTGAAAAAGTATCGGAATTAAATCTTTCCGAGGGAGGTTTTACTTTCGAAGCCGAGTTGCTGGTGAAGGCCGCATGGAGCGGAATGAATATAGGCGAAATCGAAATTCCCGCGGTTTACACGCGCGAAACCTCGGAAAAATCGCACTACAAGCCGTTTTCCGACACGGCAAAGTTTTTCCTCATGAATACCAAATTCTTTTTTGCCTCGATATTTCTCGGCAAAGGGACCCTTAAAAAAATTTCGCTAAAAAAACGCGATGTGGACTAAGATAACCATTTGGCTGGCAAAGCGAAAGCTTCTTGTTTACGCGTTTTCCATCGCTACGGCAATCTGCCTGGCGCTTGCCGCTTCGAAGTCGAAATTCACAAAAAATGTATT
>CASDUP010000027.1 GCA_949283955.1 uncultured Verrucomicrobiota bacterium
ATGCCAAAACGAGAGGAGCCAGCACAAGAACAAGGAGACGGCAATGAAAATATTGAAAAGTCGGCTCTACGAAAAGCTGGAGGACGAGCGCAGGGCGGAGATGGACAGGTTTTACGGAGCCAAAGGTGAGATTTCGTGGGGGAACCAAATTCGCAGCTATGTATTCCAGCCGTACCAGATGGTAAAAGACCTCCGCACCGGCGCCGAGACGGGAAACGTGCAGGCGGTTATGGACGGCGACATAGACTTGTTCATAAATGCGTGGCTCAGGGCGGGCGGCCCGACTGCCAGAAACAAAAATTTCGACGCGGAATGACATTTTGGAGGAGTTAAGGCGTGATAACGCTTGCCATAACGGGTGGAATGGGCTGCGGGAAGAGCGCGGCTTGCCAGGCTATGTCGAGGGCGGGGGCGGATTCGGTATTGAGCGCGGACGCGATGGTTCGCGAAATGCTCGAGCGCGACGATGCGATAAAGCGCGAAATTGCCGGTCTTTTGGGAGAAGAAGTGTTTTCCTCGGGTAAGCCGGACAGGTCGAAAATAGCGGCTAAAGTTTTTGCGGACGGGGAATTGTTGAAGAAGTACGAGGGAATAATATATAGGAATCTTATCGGAAAGATAATTTCTCCGGAGTTTTCTCCGGTTTCGGAGGGAGCGTTTTGTTCCGGGGAGAGGCTAGTGTGCGTTGAAGTTCCGCTTTTGTTTGAGAAAAGACTTGAAAAATTTTTCGATATAAGCCTTGCTGTGTTCTGTAGCGAAGAGCTGCGCTTTAAACGTCTCGCCGGACGCGGCATGAGTTTGCCCGACATAAAGGCTCGAGACGCGTTTCAATTACCCCCCGCAAAGAAGGTCGAACTGGCGGACGTCGTGTTGTTCAACGAAGGCGGTGTCGATTTTTTAGAAAGACAGGCGGCGGCGGTTGTCCACCTCCTAAAATCAAATGGAAGAAGATATAAACGAACTCCCGCGCGAAGATGAAGTTCGCGCTCCCAAAAAACGCGGAAGAAAACCCAAGGCGGACGCTTCGGAAAAATCTCCAAAGCCCCGCGGAAGAAGAAAGAAGGCGGACGCTCCCGAAGCGGAATTTGAACCTCGCCAGGACGCCGCGGTTTCTTCGGATTCCGCCGGGAATTTTTCGGAAGGTTCTCCGGAGAAAACTTCGGAGCCGGAATCCACGGAGGGAGTTCGATCCGATGCCGAGTCCGCTTCGGCGGAAAATTTCGAACCGGAGGGGGAGAGCGAGGCTGAGATATTTGTGCACCGCGAGAGGGGAGACGATTTCGCGGTTTCCGGCGGATACGACGATGTTCCGGAGTATTTCTCCACAAGCGAAGACGATCTTGTCCACGACGCCTACCGCTCTTCCGACGACGATTTCCAACGCGATTCTTCCGAAGAGGAGCCGAGGGATGAATATCCCGACGACTACTCGAAGCCCGATTTTGCCGAGTCCGAGGACAGGGCGAGAGATTCTAGGGAGGATTTCAGGAACAGAAAAAATTTCCAACAAAACAGGAATCGGTCCCAAAATTCCCGCTGGCAGAACAACGGCAAAAATTTTTCTCGAAATTCCGGCGGCAATAAGAATTACCAGAACCGGAACTCCCAGCAAAATTCTCGTTGGCAAGGGGGCAAAAATTTCGGCGGAGTTCGTTCGAACGGCAAGAACTTCCAAAACCCCCAGAAGGCGCAGAACAACCAGCAGCGCTTGCAGCAGCAGAAGAACCAGCAGTCGGCAAGGAGAAAGTCCAGATGGCCGCATCTGGCGGCGGGAGAGGGAGAGCTGATGAATCCGGCGGATCTTCCGGATTGGGAGGTTTTGAAGTCGGAGGAGTTGCTCAACGAGTACGTGGCAGCGTATCTCGGGGACAAGGCGGCGCTGGAAAACATTTCCATTCGAGCATCTCAGAGCGGCGCTTCGGAGGTATCTGCCGAAAAGATTTCGGAGGATTTGTCGGAGAAAAACTCGGAAGGAGAAACTCCGGTGGAAGAGGCGGCTCCGTCCGAAGAAAAAATGATTTCCGTGGTGGGAGATTGGCAGGTGGGCTGCCCGGTAGAAATTCCAGAAAGCAATAAGGGCGAGGATTTGCCGGGAGGAGAGCCGAGAAAGTTTCTGCCCGATGGTTTTTTCGATTCGAAGGAGTGGGACTTTAACACGCTTGCGGCGCTGGAAATCAAGGACCTTCAAGAGGCTTTCGATTCGAATTCTATATCGTACAGAAAGGGCCAGAGCAGGAGCCAGATGTACAGGGAATTTTTCAGCGCTGCCAGGGCGAGGGGAAAGCTGCTTCGCTTTACGGGTATTCTCGACGTATTCGAAGGAGAGCAGGGCGGAGCCGTCTGCTATGCGTCGGATTCCTACGCGCTTAAGAGCGAATGCGTGTACGTGCCTAAAATGTTTATCGACAAATACGCGTTGCAAAGAGGGCACGAAGTGAGGGTCACGGCGATTCCTCCGCGCGAAAACGCGCAGGATAATTGTCCGATAGCGGTGAGGGTGGAATCTGTGATGGGGCTGTCTCCGGACGCCGTCAGGGATCTTGTTCCGTTCACGGATTTGACTCCGTACTATCCAACTCGGAGAATGATAATGGAGGCGGATTCGCAGTGCGGTTGGGACAATTTGTCGATGAGGGTAGTGGATTTGCTAACCCCGATAGGGCTTGGTCAGAGGGCTCTTATAGTGGCGCCTCCGAGAACGGGGAAGACTGTTTTGCTGCAGGGAATGGCGAAGAGCATTCGCCGGAACACTCCCGAGGCGAAATTGATAGTTCTTCTGGTCGACGAGAGGCCGGAGGAGGTGACGGACTTTCGCAGGCATGTGGATGCGGAGGTTGTAGCCTCTACGTTCGACGCCGACGCCTTCAGCCATGTCCACGCCGCCGAGATGGTAATAAGCATGGCAAGAAGAATGGTGGAGACCGGAAGGGATGTCGTCATTTTATTGGATTCGATAACCAGGCTTGCCCGCGCCTACAACGCACTCATGCCGAACGGCGGCAGAACTATGTCGGGCGGAATAGAGGTGAGCGCGCTTCAAAAGCCGAAGAGATTTTTCGGGTCGGCAAGGAACATAGAGGGGGGAGGTTCGCTGACGATAGTGGGCACGGCTCTGATAGAGACGGGAAGCAAAATGGACGACGTCATATTCGAGGAGTTCAAGGGGACTGGAAATCTCGAATTGCATTTGGACAGATCGCTTTCCGACAAGAGGATATTCCCCTCCATCAACATGGAAAAGAGCGGAACCAGAAAGGAGGAGCTGCTCTACCATCCTGATGAACTTCCTAAGATATATGCACTTAGGAGAGCCATGAAGGGGGTTGCCTCGAGCGAGGCGATGGAGCTGCTGCTACAAAGATTAAAAAAGGTAAAAACAAATATTGAATTTTTAATGGGATTGAATAGATAGTTAGGAATTTAAACCCCATCGCACTTTTAGAACCGACCACTTTAACCTAAGAAACATGACATCGGCAGACGATTTTGTATTGCAACTTATAGAGGAAAAAGGCCTCGTAGGCAGCGACGTGATAAGCGCCGCCCGCGAGCAGCTCGAGTCGGAGGGCGTGAACGCCGCCGATATGGATTCGCGCGTGATAGACCTTCTCATAGAGAAGCGCTATTGCAAGTCGGACGACATCGCGCTGATTCTTGCCAAGGAGTTCAACGTTCCGTTGATTTCCCTCGACGGAGTCAGCTTGAGCGACGAGATGAAGGCTCTCATACCCGAAGATCAAGTCAGGAGTAATTGCATACTTCCCTTGTCGGCGGAGGACGGGCAGTTGGAGCTCGTGGTGAGCGATCCGATGAACATGGACTTGGTGGACAACTTAAGCCATGTTCTGAAGATGCCGATAGACATTCGCCTCGCGTCTCCCGACGCCATACGCAAGGCTATAGACGACAACTACGGCCTGAAGGCATACGACGATCTTTTCGACGACATAGCAAAGGAGGGAGCCGGCCAGATAGAGGGACTGCCCACCGGAAACGAAGCGGACATCTCCGAAGAGGAGGCGCCAATAATCCGCTACGTGCACAAGCTTATAACCGAGGCGGTCAAGAGGAGGGCGAGCGATATCCACCTTGAGCCGCTTGAGAAGCGCTTTAGGATTCGCTATCGAATAGACGGCGTTCTGATAGAAGTCGAAAATCCCCCGAAGAGGCTGCAGCCTTCGATAATTTCGAGGTTGAAGCTGATGGCGAATATTTCCATCGCCGAAAAGCGCGTTCCGCAGGACGGAAGAATCCAGATAGTATATAACAAAAAGGAGATAGACCTCCGCGTGTCGAGCTTGCCGACGGTTTACGGCGAGAGCATAGTCATGCGTATTCTCGACAAGGAGGGCTTGAGGCTAGGGCTTCCGGAACTCGGATTCTTCTCCGACGACCAGGTGGTGTTCGAGAGAATAGTCGGAATGGCGGACGGAATATTTCTTGTCACGGGCCCCACGGGGTCTGGTAAGTCGACCACGCTTTACTCCGCACTGAACTTCCTGAACAAGCCCGACAGAAAAATAATCACCGTCGAAGATCCCGTCGAGTACCAGATGACGGGAATCAACCAGGTTCAGGTGAGGAGGGAAGTCGGAATGACATTCGCGGCGGCGTTGAGGTCGATGCTTCGCCAGGCTCCTAACATAATAATGATAGGAGAAATTCGAGACCTGGAGACGGCCGATATAGCCATAAACGCGTCGCTGACCGGGCACATGGTGTTCAGCACCCTGCACACCAACGACGCTCCAAGCGCCGTCACCCGACTCGTTGACATAGGGGTCAAGCCCTTCCTCGTGAGCGCATCTCTCAGGGCGGTATTGGCCCAGCGACTCGTCAGGAAGATTTGCACCCAGTGCAAGTCCGTTTATGTTCCCGATCCCCGCACTTTGCAGGCCATAGGGATAAACGAGATAGAGGCGGCAAACATGACTTTCTACCACGGCGAAGGTTGTCCGAGGTGCAACGGAATAGGTTTCCGCGGCCGAATGGGAATATTCGAGATATTCACGGTCAACGAGGAGCTTCAGCAGATGGTGTACGAGGGAAGGACCTTGGTGGAGCTTCGCACGAAGGCGAGGGAGCTCGGCATGAGGACGATGCGCGAGGACGGAGTCAGAAAGGTGGGGAGCGGGCTTACCACGGCGGACGAAGTTCTCAAGGTGACAATGAACGACATCTAAACTTTCAAGGATTACCGAAATGTTCGAAGACCATAACAGCACCATATACGAATTAGTAGCGTCGAGCAAAGTACTGACAAAGGAGCAGCTCGACGAGCTAAACGAAACCCATTTGAGCACAGGCAAGAGCCTTGCCGACGCCATAGTGGATTCCGGACTTGTGGAGAGAACCCAGCTTTTGGGAATGATAGCGGAGTACCTCAACTACGAGTACATGCCCGTTCCTCCCGCCGAGATACCGGAGTCCGTTTACGGCAAGCTCAGGCCGAATCTTGCCAGGACGTACGGAGTCGTTCCGATAAAGGTCGACGACACTTCCATAACGCTTTTGGCGAAAGATCCGTTTAACAATTCCATAATAGACGACCTCACATTCACTTTGAATAAGGACGTCTTTGTGGTGGTGATGGATCCTGATCTCGTCGAGAAGTTGATGGTCCAGTGCTACGGGGAGGAAAATTCCAGTATAGACGATCTTCTCTCGGAGATAAACGCGGTAGATTTCGAGCAGGGAAGCGAGGAGATCGACGCGGCTAGCATGGCAAACGAGACTCCCATCATAAGATTTGTAAATCTCGTTCTCCAGCAGGCTATTCGAGACAAGGCCAGTGATATCCACTTCGAGCCGTTCGAGGACATGTTCAGGATCAGGTATCGTATTGACGGAGCCCTCTACGAGATGGCGCCTCCGCCGAAAAGCCTCGCCCTTCCGGTTATTTCCCGCGTAAAGGTCTTGGCGAACTTGAACATAGCCGAGACGAGAATTCCGCAGGACGGAAGAATAAAAATGTCGATATCCGGCCGCCCGGTGGACTTGCGCGTATCCACCCTTCCGACACAGTTTGGAGAAAGCGTGGTGCTCCGCGTGCTCGACAAGACTGTCGTCAACCTCGATCTCGAGAAGCTCAGCATGACCGACGAGCTTGTCGAGAACATAAGGAAGCTCGTGAAGATGCCGAACGGAATATTCATAGTCACCGGACCCACGGGTTCCGGAAAGACTACTACTCTATATTCGGCACTCCGCGAGGTGAACACTGTCGATATAAAGATTCTCACTTCCGAAGATCCCGTGGAATACGAGATAGACGGAATAATGCAGGTTCAAATAAACCACCAGGTCGGTTTGGACTTTGCTCGATGCCTCAGGGCTTTCCTTCGTCAAGACCCCGACAAGATAATGGTGGGGGAAATTCGAGACTTGGAAACGGCCCAGATTGCGGTGCAGGCGTCCCTCACGGGGCACGTGGTGCTCGCCACTCTCCACACGAACGACTCTCCCGGAGCCATAACGCGACTCATGGATATGGGCCTTGAACCCTTCCTTATTTCCGCCTCGCTTGAGGGTGTTCTGGGACAGCGACTCGTAAGGAAAATTTGCAAGACTTGCCGCACCGCCTACGAGCCCGACCAGGAAATTATCGACATGCTCGGAGTGGATCCGGTCGAGATAGCCGACAAGAACTTCTATTTCGGCAAAGGTTGCGCCGATTGCAGCGGTTCGGGATACAAGGGAAGGCAGGGGCTCTTCGAGCTTCTAATCGTCAACGACGCCCTTCGCGAGCTCATCACGAAAAAAGCCCCCACTCTCGTTCTCAAGCAGAAGGCCATAGAGCTGGGAATGCGCACTCTCCGCGACGACGGACTGAGAGCCATATTCGACGGAGCAACTACCGTCGACGAGGTTCTGAAATACACTTAATAGAGGTTTGACATCGGGATTTTTACTCGGTTAGATTTTTTGAAATAAAAGACACAACGAAAAGGGTACATCGCCATGGCGAAATTCAAATATGTAGCTACGGACAAAGAGGGCAGGGAACTCAGCGGAGTGGTGGAATCCACGAGCGAGAGCCGCGCCAAAAGAGACTTGGCCGCGCAGGGACTGACGGTTCAAAGGGTCGCCGAAGTGGCGGTTCAGGGAGCTGGTAAAGTTGCCGCAAGAAAGCCGAAGAAAGCGTTGATAGGAACGGGCGTGACAAAGGAAAACGTCACGGTTTTTTCCCGTCAGCTTGCCACTCTTCTTAAAGCGGGACTTCCCCTCTTGAGGTCTTTGGAAGTCATAAGCAGGCAGGAAAAGAACCCCTACTTTAAGACTCTGCTTGACCAAGTCGCGGACAACGTTCGCACGGGTAATAAATTTTCGGAGGGCCTGGCGCAGCACCCCAAGGTGTTCGACAGACTGTACGTGAACATGGCTCGCGCGGGCGAGGCTTCCGGAAAGTTGGACGTGGTTCTAGACCGCGTGGCGACCTTCCAGGAAAAGGCAATGAAGACCACGAATAAAGTCAAGAGCGCCATGGTTTATCCTATCGTCATCATGACGGTTGCGATAGTTATCGTGGTGATACTTATGATATTCGTCATACCGCAATTCCAAAGCATATTTGCGGATATGTTGGGAGGAGCGAAAATGCCCGCCCTCACCCAGTCAATTATCGACATTTCCGACTTCATGAGGGACCACTACATAGCTACGATAGGAATAGTAGTTGCCGTTGTGGTTGCCATAAAGCTCTTCTTTAAGACAAAGGTTGGGCATAAGACGTGGGATATTCTCGCGCTGAAGACCCCGAAGATAGGCGATATGATGTTGAAGACTACAGTCGCCCGCTTCACCCGCACTTTCGGAACGCTACTGTCTTCGGGAGTTCCGATATTGGAGGCGCTCAAGATAACCCAGGGAACCATAAGCAATTCTCTCATCTCCAACGCGCTCGAGAGGGTGCACGACAGAGTCAGGGACGGCGAACCTCTCGCAGGCCCCTTGGAGCAGCAGAAGATTTTCCCGACTATGGTGACGAGTATGGTCGAGGTCGGAGAAGAGACGGGCCAGCTTTCCGAGATGTTGAACCGCATAGCGGACAACTACGACGAAGAAGTCGACAACTCCGTTGGGGCAATGACTTCCATCATCGAGCCGATAATGATCGTGTTCCTTGCGGTGGTTGTCGGTACCATAGTTGTGGCGCTCTTCCTGCCCATTATTCAAATCATTCAGAGCCTCACGGGAGGTTGATTTAGGAAAACTTTTTTCGAAGCGTTGCGGGAGACCTTGCAGTCTCCCGCTTTTTTTTTCGAAAAAATTTTTATGGTGGTGGAAGAGGAATTTTCTTGGCTGTGGGCGGTTTCGTTTTTTTTGCGCAAAGGGAATGTTTTTTGTTTTATTTAAGGTTCTTTGCTATTAGATTGGAGGCATGATTTTTTTTAGAAAAGCGGCCATAATAGGAGCCGGACTTTTGGGAGGCTCGCTTGCTATGGCTTTGAAAAAAGCCAAAGCGGCGGAAAAAATTTCGGCGTGGTCGCGCAGCGTTCGGGCTAGGGAGAGATGCTCCGAATTGAAGGGCGTGTTCGACGAAGTTTGCGAAACTCCCACCGAAGCGGTCGCCGATGCGGATCTTGTGGTGTTGTGCACTCCCACTAACACCATACCCGAAATATCTGAAAGTATAGCTCCGTTCCTAAAAGAGGGGGCGCTTGTGACGGACGTTGGCAGCGTGAAGTCCGGAATTTGCAAAAAATGTTCGGAGATATTCGGAAGGGCTCATGCAAAATTTGTGGGATCGCATCCCATGGCGGGTTCCGAGAAGATAGGAATTTACGGGGCAGATGAAAAACTTTTCGAGGGAAGAATTTGCTTTGTGACCGAGGGCGCTGATACCGAAACGGAGAGGAAAATATCGGGAATGTGGGAGGGGCTCGGAATGAAAGTATTCCGGGTTTCGGCGAGAGAGCACGACGCCATCGTTGCCCGGGTGAGCCATTTGCCCCACTTGGCGTCGGCGCTTTTGTGTTTGGAGGTCGATAATTTTAAAACCTCGATAGGCGAAGCCGGGAAATTTTCCGGGCCCGGATTGAGGGACACCACGAGGGTTTCGTCGGGATCTCCGGAAATGTGGATGTCGATAATAAGGGACAACACAGACGAGATTCTATCCGCTTTAAAAAGTCTTTCGCGCGGAATCCAGAAGCTTGAATCCGACATAGAAACGGGGAATTTTTCAGAGGTGGAGAGAACTTTGAAGCGCGCAAAATCTTTTAGGGATTCCCTGTGAAGCTTTCGTAGAAATTTTTTAGAGTATGTCAGAGGCGGAAAATTTTCAGCTTGTGCGGCCGTTTTCAAAGAAGTGCGCCGCGGTTGCGGTTCCTCCCGGTTCGAAAAGCGTGACGAACAGGGCTATGGTATTGTCGGCTCTTCGAGGTGGGGAAACGGTCTTGAGAGGGGCTCTATTCTCGAGGGATACGGAGATTATGTCGGATTGTCTCCGTTCTTTGGGTTTTGTTTCGGAGAGGGACTCCGCGGCTCGAACGTTTAGAATCGCTCCGTCGGGGAAAAAGCCCGAAGCGGCGAAACTGTTTGTGGGAAATGCGGGAACTGTAGCGAGATTCGCTTCTGCTCTCGTGGCGACCTTCGACGGGGGCGAGTTTATTTTCGATTCGGACGATGAAATGAAAGTTCGTCCGATGAAAGGTCTTTTGGAAGCGCTGAAGGAGCAGGGCTCGGAATTCGAATTTTTCGAGAGGGAATGGTCGTTTCCCTTCAAGATGAGCCCGCGGGGATTGAAAGGCGGAACGCTTGCCCTTGACGCTTCGGTTTCAAGTCAGATTTTGTCGGCGATTTTAATGGTGGGAGCTTTTGCGAAGTCTCCTCTCGACGTGGTACTTTCCGGGGAAACGGTTTCCAGGCCTTTCGTCGATATGACAATCAAAATGATGGAAAGTTTCGGCTTTGGTCTCGACGAAATTTCAAAATCTCGGTTTTCCAATTTTAGAAGAATAGAGCCGTCTGTGGGAGAATTCTACGATGTTGAACCGGACGCTACCGCCGCCGGATATTTTGGGGCGCTTCCTGTGGTGGCTGGAGGGGCGTGTTTCATAGCGGGTCTGAAAAAAGATTCCCTGCAAGGGGATTCGGCATTTTTCGACCTTCTTCAGGAGTCCGGAATAGCGAGAGTGGATAAGTTGGACGAGGGGTTTATAGTGAGTTCCGAAACGCGGGATATTTCCCCGCGGGAATTCGATTTTAAGGACATATCCGATACGTTTCCTACGCTTGCGGCCATAGCCCCCGTGCTGGGGGGAAAGATTTCAATATGCGGAATAGGGCATACCCGCCGGCAGGAGTGCGACAGGGTATCCACAGTGGCGGAAAATTTGAGGGCTCTGGGAACAAAGGTCGACGAGAAGGAGGATTCCTTGTCGGTGTATCCCAACCCGGACATCGCAAAGATTTCCGGTCCCGTCGAAATAAAGACGAGATTCGACCACAGAATGGCGATGAGCTTTGCGGTGTTGGGTTGTTTTGAGGGATTCGATTCCAAGCCGCGCGTGAAGATAGAAGATCCAAAATGCGTCTCCAAAACATATCCGAATTTCTTCGATGATCTCGACTCGGTTCGCGAATCTTCGGAAAAATTCAGGATCGTGGCCGTCGACGGCGGCGCGGCAGTCGGAAAGTCGAGCGTTTCGAAGGCATGCTCGAAAACTCTCGGATACCTACATGTCGATACGGGAGCGCACTACAGAACCTTGACCTATGGCCTTCTTGAGGAGGGAATTTTGCCGTCGGACGAGAATGGGGTTTCCGAGCGGCTCGCGTCGTTTACTCTCGGAACTGCAGTCGAGAACGGCTCCGCGCGCATGACTCTAAACGGGCGTGTTGTCCCTGACGAACTTATACGCACGAAAACCATAAATTCCAGCGTGTCGATTTTCGCCGCGATGCAAAGCGTAAGAAGCTTTGTAAAAAAATACCAGACCTCTATGGCAGACTTTGCGAAGTCCGAAGGATTCGGCGGACTTATAATGGAGGGGCGTGACATAGGAAATGCAATATTCCCGAATGCCGACGTAAAAATTTTTCTTTGCGCAGACGAGGCGACTCGGGCGGCGCGGCGTGCAAAGGAGGGAATATCCGATTCCATAAGCGAGAGGGACAAGCTGGATTCTACGAGAAAAATTTCCCCATTAAAGTGCGCCGAAGACGCCGTAAAAATAGACACCTCCAAACTTTCTAAAGACGAGGTTGTCGCCAGGGCGCTTGCGGAAATAGTAAAATCGTGATTTTTATGGGCGTTCCAATACACAAATAAAACTTCGATGAGAGCTTGTTATTTAACTTTTAAGAGCGTGGGGTACACTTACAAGGGTTCTCTGCACGCCATTCAAAGCATATCCGACGCCTTGGGCAGGATAGAAATTTACGGATACGAAAATGTTCCCAAAGAGCCGTGCATAGTTGTGGCAAACCACGTGAGTTTTCTTGATCCGGTGGCGGTGGGGCTTTTCTTCGAAACTCCTCTTTGCGCGGTCGCGAGGGATTCTCTGATGGAAAAATGGCCCTTTAGCGCGTATTTTCGCGCTCTCAATGCCATAGCCATCAAGCGGGGAAGTTCGGGCAATTTGGGGGCGTTTAGAGATGTTTTGGACAGGGTTAAGAAAGGCCAGGGAGTGATAATTTTCCCGGAGGGAACCCGCAGCCCCGACGGAAATCTGCTTCCGGGAAAACCGGGTGCGGGCTTGCTTGCGATAAAAGCGGGAATACCGATACTGCCGCTTAGGAGCTTCGGATTTGAAAGGGTGTTGCCACGCACAAATAGACTTAGGGGGGGGACGAGATTGATGATATGCGCAGGCAAGCCGCTTGAGCCTTCGGAGATAGATCCGGGGAAGGGACATCCGGACAGGGCCCAAGTTATAGTCGACAAGGTTATGGAGGCTATCTCCAAAATAACCCCTCCGAGGTTGCGCGAAATTTAGCGAACTTTTCGAAGCTGAAAAAATCGGGTCGCCTTACAGTTCGGAGCCGAAAAATCGGGCTGCCTTACAGGTATTCATAAGTTTTTCTGCGGTGAATCGGCTTGGGCCTTCTGAAATTTAAAGAGATAGTCGGGACTGAGATTTTCGGTTCGGAATTTGCGGGAGCTTTTCTGCAAAAAGTTTTGCGGGGGCAACTCGGAGATTTGCTTGGGCCAATTTTTTTGCTTGTCAAAAGGAGCTTTCCAACTTGGAGCTTTGCGGAAATTTCCAATCAGGACTTTGCAAAACGAAATTTTTAAAAGGGGAAACTTTGCCGATTCGAAGTTTTTAGAAACTGTCGAATCTTATTCTATACCGACCGTTCGGGGCGTTCCGCATTATCTTCGAAATTTCCTTGCGAGTTTTTGCCTCGTCGAATGTTCCGCGCGAAAATTCAAGATTCGGAGACGATACTCCGTAAAGGGCGCTTTTTTCGACTCTAGCCTCGGCGGAAAAGAATTCCTCGGAGTCCATTTCCCCCGCTCCGACAACTTCCCCGTTGCTTTCGTCTATCAATTTCCACGAAATTTTTTTTGAGGGAGTCGCGGTAAAATCCTCTTCAAATGCCACTCTTCTTCCCGCTTCCGTAAGGGGAACGAATAGAACTGCTTTCACCAAAGCTGTGTGCGGAGAAATCAATTTCCGCTTCGACAAAGCGAGAGATTTGTCGTTCAAATCCTCTCCAAAGCGGTTTTCGTCGGGCCTGTCTTCCTCGAAATTCGAGAACGAGTAGAGGCTCAAAGGCTGTCTGGCAAAATTTATTCTCGTGGGAAGGTATATCGGAGCGTAGTCCGAAAAATCTTCGCTTAAAAAATCTCCGCCCCCGAGCGTTTCTGAAATGTTTACTATGCTTTCCGGACCGTAGGAAAAATCGGGCAACTCAAGCTCGGGAAAAGTGAGGGCGACAACACCAACTGTTAACAGCGAAATGGCCGAGGCAAAAAGCAATCGCAAAGCGCCTCCGTCGCCCCTGGTTTCGCGTTTGGGTTTCATGTTAATATTTGTATGGTTTAGCGGCCAATCTTACCCGCTCGAATCCTCCGAGCCTTGCGGCTTCGCATATGTCGAGGATGGACTGGGCGCTGACGTTTTTGTCGGCCTTTATAAGAAGTGTAGAACCGGAATTTTTCCCTTTCGAAGAGGACATCAATTTGGAAAAACTTTTTGGAGTATATATTTCGCCCTTGTATATGAGCATGTTTCCGCTGGTGGCGCTCAAAACGTCTATGGAAGCGTCGGCCGGGGTTCCCTTGGTTTGTTCGGGAACGACTCCAAGCTCCACTCCTGGAGCCACTATGAAGTTCGAACCAAGCAAGGTGAACATCACGGCTATTAGAAGCGCGTCGAAAAGAGCCGCCGATTCTATGGAACAATCGGCCTTTGTGGAGCGTTTTAGCAGATTTACCAACCTCATTCTACTTTCCTCCCATTCGGAGGTTCTCCTTTTCGGGCATTCCCCTCGATATAAATAAAACCGTTTCGTTAGCCGACCACTCTATGTCGTGGGCCAAGGCCCTTACTCTTCCGTTTAGAAAGCTGTATCCAACGTATGCGAAAATGCATATTACAAGCCCAAACGCGCTGGAAAGAAGAGCGTTATATACGAATATCGAAAAATCCGCGGCAGCCGCGTATCCCTTCTTTTCTCCCATTTCGTGGAATATTTCAAGAAGGGCAACCACCGTTCCGAGCAGTCCCGCAAGTGGAGCTATCTTAGCTACCAGAGCAAGGCTTGCCACCCGTCTTTCTATGAGGGCGAATTCGTTTATGGCCGCAGCTTCCGCGGCTGCTTCCATTTCTCCTTTCTTGCCTTCGCTCGACAACAATACGGCTTTCACTACGCGCGGAACCGGCCCCGGAGTGTCGTCGCAAATGGTCAGGGCTTCGAGCAGCCTTCTCTTCTTTAAGGATTCCTTTATTCCCGCCACAAACTCCGAAGCCCGGATCTGCCCTCTGTGCAGATAGAACAGGCGCTCGAAAAAAATCAATATTCCCACGAAAGCGATTCCCGCCAACGGAATCATCATCGGGCCGCCGTCCTCAAATAGCTTTAAAATATTGTCCATGTTCTTTTGCGATAAATGCTATCTTTTTAGCCTCTCCCCGGCTATTCCGGCGGAGGGCAGTTTTTCCGACACTATCAGTTCGTAGGCCGCGCGCGAATCCTTCGGGTTTCCCCTCTC
The DNA here is from genome assembly GCA_949283955.1 of uncultured Verrucomicrobiota bacterium. Lineage (GTDB taxonomy): Bacteria > Verrucomicrobiota > Verrucomicrobiia > Opitutales > Intestinicryptomonadaceae > Merdousia. The sequence goes on from CASDUP010000027.1 coordinate 14,165, forward strand.
TGCTTGGGAGGCGGCCAGGTCGAGCAAAAGCCTCGAGACCCAATATTCGGCTCCCTTGTCGAAGTCAGATCCGGGTTTCCTTCTTGACTCCAAAATTGCGCTTGCGGTTATCCACCTAATTTCGTCGGCTTCGGCCTTTCTTCCAGCCTTCGCTGTGGCAAACGCCCATTTGTACGCGGCTTCAGCCCTTGCAGACGGGGTGTTTTCGGGCATTGCGTAGAGCCTTTCGAATATTTGAGCGGCGTCGTTTGCGGCGCTTTCTCCCTTTAATGCCAAAACGCTGTCTCCAAGTCCGAGCCATGCCAAGCGCACGTCCGGGTGCGACGCGTATCTGTTCGTCATATCCGTGTACAGGGCACGCGCGTCGGAGAACGAATTTAACAGCCGCATGATGTCGCCCTGTTCGAGCCTGGCGTAGAAATTGGAGGGATTGTCGGGGTAGTCGGATATTAGCTTATCCAGGGTGTGCAGCGCGTTTAAATAGTCGGAGCGCATTCCCATCTTGCGCGAGTAGGAGGCGGAATCCATCAGCGCGGAATACGCGTACTTTTCGCTCAGGGAGGCGAGCTTTTCGCACAGGGCTTTGGCTTCGGGATAAAGTTCGCGCGAAGCCAGGGCCCGCGCCTGGTGCAAGTGCGAAATCAAAGCGGCGTCGCTGTTCGGATATTTGGAGCGAAGCAGTTCGTAGGTTTCTATGGACTTGCCGAAAAGATTTTCGGAATCTTTCGAGTTTTTGTCAAACGACGCATCTTCGAAGGCTCTCGCCTTCATAAGAAGAGCGTTGGCGGCCGCTTCGGAGAGAATTTCGTCGCGTGACTTTTCGGATTCCGATACTATCTCGTCGCAAATTTTTACAACCTCGTCGACGTCTCCGGAATCGCGAGCCAATTTCGCGCTTCTCCAAAGAAGGCGAATTTTGAGCGCGTCGTCGTTTGCGGAATTTGCGAACGCCAGGGCCTTTTTTATGCGCTCTTTTGCGCTCTTTAAACCGTGCTTTTTCTCGAGGGCCTCCGACAATTTCCATTCCGCGCTCCATAGGGAATCGGAGGGGATTTTTGCCGAATACGCCGAATCCAAAAGTTTTTCGGCCTCCAAAAATGCGTTTCCACCCCCCGCGAGGGCGGATTCCAAAGCCCTGTTTAGCGCTATTCCAGAATCGACTCCCTTCGCGCCAAAAAGCGACTTATAAATGTTGGCGGCGGTATCGTAATCCTTGTTTAGGAAGAAGCAGTCGGCGGCCATTAGTTTCGTCTTGTTTGACGAGGAGGGGTCGCTTTCCATAGAGGCGAGCTTCATAAGGCTTGCGGCGGCGAGCCTATACTGAGGTGCCTTGCCGCTTTCCGGGGTAAACGATGCCCACGCTACTATGCGGAGAGCGTCGGGAAACTCCGACGAGTTGGGGAATTCCTCAAGTATCTTTGTTGCGCTTTCTACGGCTGCGTTCAATTTTCCGAGCGCCATCTGGGTGGCGGCAAGCTCGAGAAGAAACTTATCCTTAGAGGAGGGAGAAGCTATCTCTTTGGCTTCCATCAAAAACTTTTCCGTTTCCTCGGCGTTTCTCATGCGGTTCTGCTGAACCACGGCTATTATGTAGTCTATGGTCCGCTCGTTGGGGGTTTTTTTCAGTATTTTCTTCAGCTCGGAGAAAGCGTCCTGGGCGTTCTTTTCTATTGCGATCTTTATGAGGGCTATCTCGCCCGTTTCTACGTCTTCGGGCTGCTTTATGGAAAGCTGCCTTCTAATTACGTCGAGAGCCTCGTCGGATCTTCCCATTCTGTTGAGGGCTACGGCGTACTGTTTGGCGTACTCAAATCCTAGTTTCGTTCCGAAGTAAAATCGGGCTTTTTCGCCAAGTTTGTCGCAATATTCGGAGAGTTCTCCCTCGGGTGCGTCGCCTGCCAGTGCGCACATTCCGTCGGCTATCTCCGCGGTGGCAAAGAGGGTTTTCTTTCTCGACAACTCCTTGGCCTTTGCAAAATCGGCCCGCGCTCCGGGATAGTCCGACTTCTCGAACTTTAGATATCCCCGGGCTATGAGCAAAGTGTACTGCCCGTATTTAGAAAGTTTTTCCGGATCTATCTTGGAAATAGCCTTCTCCGCGGATTCGTGCGAACCAAGCCCTATATCGACTATCGCGCGGCGAAGAAGCCACTCGTCCCCGCCGGATTCCTCGTCGGAGAAACCCCTTGCGGCCTGTTCGAACTTTCCTTGCGCTATGAGAGAGTCTGTTAGCAATCCCTTGGCTTTGTCGGCGAGTTCGTCGGGAATGTTGTCGGGAGAGTTGGAGAAAAAGTTTTCTACGAGCTGCTGGGCGACGGCGGGAAGCCCGGAGTTGAGCGCGTATTCGGCCGAGTCCAATCGGGCGTCCATATGGGCTTCGGATTCGGTCAGCGGGGCGGCGTGGGAGAGCGGAACGTACTGCGAGTCGGACTCCCCGGCCTCCGCAGAATCAAAAAGCGCCAAGCCTGCCGCGCACGAAGCAAAAAATCCTCCTATTGTCAGAAATTTTCTCATTCCACGTTCTGAACCTGTTCCCGAACACGTTCCAGCTCGTTCTTAAATTCCAGAGCCGTTTTAGTCAGCGAAAGATTGTTCGCCTTGCTCGATATCGTGTTGATTTCGCGACCCATTTCCTGGCACAGAAAATCGAGCTTCCGTCCAATAGCATCGTCGAAATCTATTGTTGCCTGAAATTGGGATATATGGCTTCTCAATCGTGTTATTTCCTCGCTTATATCGCATTTGTCGGCAAATATCGCCACTTCCTTAAGGAGCCTTTCGTCTTCCATATCCATCTCCAGATTCAAAGACGAAAGCCTCCTCATTAGGCAATCCCTGTAATTCTGAACAGAACCTTTCGAGCGTTCCTCTATCTCGTCGAGCATTCCACCAAGGAGCGACATTCTCTCTCCAAGATCTCTTTTTAGGGTTTCCCCCTCAGCCAACCTCATGGAGTCGTTCCTTCGAAGAGCCTCCTCCAGAGCACCCAGGACCTCTCCCTTGTAGGCGTCCAAGTCGGGTTCGACGCTCTGGGAACAGTACTCGTTTATCTTCAGAAGAAGTTCGGTGGTGGGCTTGAATTCAACCTCGAGCTTTTGGCTGGCTATTTTCAGCTGCGTCAGTGCCGAAAACAGAGCGTCTTCGTCCAGCGAGAAATTCACGCTGCCGTCCTTTAGGGATATTCTGCATGAAATCGAAACCTTCCCGCGGGAAAAATATTTTTTCGCGAGTTTTGCCATCTCCGACTCTATCGGCTGCCAGTCCCTGGGAAGAGAGCATGCCACTTCGAGCCCCTTCCGGTTCACAGAGGAAACGTCGATGGTGATGTCGGCGTCTCCGCCGCGCGCGGTTGCGCGTCCAAATCCGGTCATGCTTTTCATGGCGATTCGATAGGTTTAAAGAAATCGTCAGAGCCTGCGAACTGCCCCGTCGGCTGCGCTGGATACGCTCTTGGCGTAGAACTGAAGGGCCTTTGACACAACCCTCTTCCTGTCCGGCTTGTACGCCGCTTCTCCGCGCGCGAGCATTTCAGCCCTCCTTGCGTTGAGTTCGTCCTCTCCAACGTCCAAATTTATGGATCTGTTAGGAATGTCTATGTCGATAAAATCTCCGTCCCGCACGAGGGCTATGTCTCCTCCGTCGGCAGCCTCCGGCGAGGCGTGGCCTATCGAAAGTCCGCTAGTTCCTCCGGAGAATCTTCCGTCGGTCAAAAGGGCGCATGCTTTGCCAAGCCCCATGCTTTTCAAGTGGCTCGTGGGATAGAGCATTTCCTGCATTCCGGGGCCGCCTTTTGGACCCTCGTAAATAATGACTACTACGTCCCCGGGCTTTACCTTTCCACCAAGTATTCCTGCGCTCGCTCCCTGCTCGGAGTGGAACACCTTGGCTGTTCCCCTAAATTTCAATATGGAAGCGTCGACGCCCGCCGTCTTTACTATGCTGCCTTCTTTTGCTATGTTTCCCTTGAGAACGGCAAGCCCTCCGTCTTTGCTAAACGCGTTTTCAACGGAGCGTATGGCTCCGTCTTTTCTGTCGGTGTCGGGGGAGTCGAAATAATTTTCCTGGGACCACGCTGACACGGAAAACTTGTTCGCGGGTGCTGCAAGGAAGAATTTTTTTACCTTTTCCGAACACGACGGAGAAAGAATGTCGTATTTCTTTATCGCTTTGCCGAGAGTTTTTTCGTGGACGGTTTTCGTTTTCGTATTGATTATTCCCGCTCTGTTTAGCTCGCCGAGTATTCCGAATATCCCCCCTGCGCGGTGGACGTCCTGTATGTGGACCTTGTTCGTGCTTGGGGCGACTTTGCATATGTGCGGAGTGGTCTTCGAGAGCTCGTCGATATCGCCCATGGAGAAATCTACGCCGCCCTCGCGCGCAATGGCGAGAAGATGCAAAACCGTATTTGTGCTTCCCCCCATTGCTATATCGAGCTTCATGGCGTTGAGGAAGGCGTCGCGGGTGGCTATGGAGCGTGGAAGAACGGAGTCGTCGCCGTTTTCGTAGTAGGCTTTTGCCATTTCAACGATTCTTTTGGCGGCCTTTTTAAAGAGATTCTTCCGAAGCTTGTGCGTTGCCAATAGCGTTCCGTTCCCTGGAAGGGACAGTCCGATTGCCTCCGTCAGGCAACTCATGGAGTTTGCCGTAAACATTCCCGAGCAGGATCCGCAACCCGGACACGCGGCCCTCTCTATGGCCATGAGTTCGGATTCCGAAACGTCTGGATTGCCCCCGGCTATCATAGCGTCTATCAAATCCAGGCGGCGGGTTTCTCCCTCTGTTTTTAAAATTCCCGCCTCCATTGGCCCTCCCGTGACGAAAATTGTGGGAATGTTCAGGCGCATAGTAGCCATCAACATTCCGGGGGTGATTTTGTCGCACCCTGAAATGCACACGAGAGCGTCAGCGCAATGGGCCTTGCACATGTATTCTACGCTGTCGGCAATTAGCTCGCGCGATGGAAGGGAGTAGAGCATTCCTTCGTGCCCCATTGCGATGCCGTCGTCTATTGCTATCGTGTTAAATTCTCTCGCTATTCCCCCGGCTTTCTCCACGCATTCGCGCACTAATTTTCCCGCTTTGTCGAGGTGTACGTGGCCCGGAACAAACTGGGTAAAGGAATTGGCTATAGCAATAACCGGCTTTCCAAAGTCGGATTCCTTAACCCCGGCAGCCCTCCACAGCGAGCGCGCTCCGGCCATGCTTCTTCCTGTAAAACTTTTTTTTGAATTATATTCTGGCATATTTTTCGTTTTTCAAAATTTGAAGTGGGAAAGATTTTTGGTCCGATTCTTCCCAATCGTAAGAGAACAAAGAAGTAAAAAACAGACAGGGAATTTAGTCAATCAATTAACAATCCCAGCGCTTCTTAAATTCGGGCTTTTTCTAAAATCAATCGGATATGATTTCTACTATGTTTCCGTCCTTGTCAGACACCCGCGCGGAGTAGTTTCCGTTGGAATCGACGGAGGGCCTCTTCAAAATTTCGTATCCGTCCCAGTCGAGCTCCCCGGTTATCTGTTCCACCTTGCTTCTGTCTTCCGCGCAAAAAGCCACTATTCCGGAGCTTTTCCCTCCGGGATTTTCCTTCAGCATTAACTTTCCTCCCCCTTCAAAGAGCAACAAGAACGACTTTCCTCCGGGAAGTTTGACCGGCGGCGCGGAGTCGAAGTATCTTTCAAAAAAGTTGGCGGACCTATCCAGGTCGCGCACAAATAAAACGGCATAATCCAACTTCATTGAACCTTCGTATCGGACAGACGGAGGTCTGCGCAACCATTTTTTTGCCCGTTTCGGCTCTGGGAAATATTTTGTCTTTGCGTTTTTTTTGAAGCCTTCCATAACGGTTCTCCTTTTAGATTTTTTCATGGACGAAACTAGAATTCAAAAAATAGCCGCGGCGTTGAATCTGCCTTCGGGGAGTGTCGCAGCGACAGGAAAATTGCTCGAAGAGGGGGCCACTGTTCCCTTCATAGCGCGGTACAGGAAAGAGGCCACTGGAACTTTGGACGAAGTGGCGATAGCGGCCATTCGGGACGAGAACGAGCGCTTGGGGATTTTGGAGGCGCGCGGGGCGTCGATAAAAAAATCCCTTGAAGAGCGCAAGCTTCTGACTCCGGAACTCGAGTCAAAAATCGACGCGGCGGACACGCTTGCCAGGTTGGAGGATATCTACCAGCCCTTCAGGCCGAAGCGCAAAACAAGGGGAGTTATGGCGAGGGAAAAAGGATTGGAACCCCTCGCGAAGTTTATAGTGGAAAACCAGAGTTCTGGCTGTTCGGAAATAGCCTTGGAGTTTGTCGACCCGGAAAAGGGCGTTGGGAGCGCGGAGGAGGCTCTCGCGGGAGCGAGGGATATAATAGCGGAAAATATATCGGACTCTCCGGAGGCGAGGGAGTCGTTGAGAAAATACTTTTCCGAAAACGCAGTGATTACTTCTAAAGTTCTGAGCGGAAAGGAAGAGTCCGGGGCAAAGTACAGGGATTATTTCGACAAAACAGAGAGCGTAAAGAGCATTCCGGGACACAGAATATTGGCAATAAGAAGGGGCGAGTCGGAGGGTTTTTTGTACATGAAGATAGCCCCCGCGGACGAGTCGCTTGCAATAGCGATTATCGAGGGAATGTTTTTAAAGTCGGGAAGCGGGGAATGCGCCAAGCAAGTGAAACTTGCCGTGGAGGATTCGTACAAAAGGCTGCTTGCTCCCTCGACCGAAGTGTTTGTCAGGTTGGAGCTGAAAAGAAGAGCCGATGAAGAGGCGGTAAAGGTGTTTTCCGACAACCTTCGCGAACTTTTAATGGCTTCCCCATTGGGAAGAAAAAACGTATTGGCTATAGATCCCGGATTTAGAACTGGATGCAAGTTGGCCTGCCTTGACAGGCAGGGCGCGCTACTCTTCCACGACGTAATTTTCCCCGAACGGGGGGGAGCTTCTGAGGCAAGGACCAAAGTTTTGTCATACTGCGAAAAATTTTCAATAGAGGCGATAGCTGTCGGGAACGGTACGGCCGGAAGGGAGACGGAATCTTTTCTCAAGGGGTTAGGGCTAAAAATTCCCGTCGTGATGGTGAACGAAAGCGGAGCTTCCATATACTCCGCAAGCGAGGTGGCAAGAGAGGAATTTCCCGACCAGGATATAACGGTAAGGGGAGCGGTTTCAATAGGAAGGCGGCTTATGGATCCGCTCGCCGAACTTGTGAAGATAGATCCCCAATCCATAGGGGTAGGGCAGTACCAGCACGACGTGAACCAGGTCTTGCTGAAGAAATCCCTCGACGATGTGGTGGTAAGTTGCGTCAATTCCGTGGGAGTGGAGGTGAACACCGCCAGCAAGCAGCTGTTGTCCTACGTGGCCGGATTGAATTCGTCGGTGGCCGCAAACATAGTGGAGTACAGAAACCTTAACGGTCCCTTTAAGTCCCGAAGGGAACTTTTGAAGGTAAAGGGATTGGGCGCCAAAACCTACGAGCAGGCGGCGGGATTTTTGAGAATTCGCGATGGAGTAAACCCTCTGGACGCCAGCGCCGTCCATCCCGAGCGCTACGAACTCGTAGAAAAAATGGCCTCCGATATAGGCGCGAATGTTCCGGAACTCTTGGAGAACGCCTCTGTGAGGGCCAAGATAGACCTAAAAAAATATGTTGGAGGCGACATAGGCCTGCCAACCTTAAATGATATAATGTCGGAACTTGGAAGGCCCGGCAGGGATCCCAGAAAGAAGTTCGAGACTTTTTCGTTTGCCGAAGGAGTGGAGAAGATAGAGGATCTAAAGGAGGGAATGAGCCTTCCGGGTATAGTCACGAATGTCACGGCTTTCGGGGCGTTTGTGGATATTGGAGTGCACCAGGACGGTTTGGTTCATGTTAGCGAGCTGTCAGACTCCTTCGTAAAGGACCCGAGAGATGTGGTTAAACCCCAGCAAAAGGTCAATGTGAGGGTTCTGGAGGTCGACATTCCCAGAAAGAGAATTTCTCTTACGATGAGAAGCTCCCTTCAAAAACGCGCGAAGGGAGCCGGAGAAATGTCCGATAAAAAGTCCGGAAAATTTCCGGTTAGGCCGAGAAAAAACGAGCCCTTCGGAAATTCATTTGGGGACGCATTTGGGAAGCTCGGAGCAGGTCCCTCCAAAGGAAAATTTTGAAGTTGCGATAAAAAAAACTTGCATTCGGATTCGATATAGGTAGAACGCCGTAAATTGAAATTTCGCTCGGGTGGTGGAATTGGTAGACACGTACGTTTGAGGTGCGTATGGCGTAAGCCGTGCGGGTTCAAGTCCCGCCCCGAGCACCACTTACGCTTCAAGCCTTCGGCTTGGGGTTTTTTTGTTCTCGATAAAAAAAATGCCTACATAAAGACCCTCTTTTTGGGTCAAATCGCGCGGCTGCCGCCAAAGTTTTCGGCCTAATCTTTTTTACGCTTTTGCGATGGAAAAATTTTTTCTTTTACCCTGCAAAAAAATAAATTCCCCCGCGTGACCCTTACTCGGGGAAGTTTTTTGGCTCTTTTGCCCCTCAAAATAAATATTTTTTCCGCGCTAAACCAGGCCCCGCAGTTTTTCGGAATGGCTTTTGCTTTGAAAAAAATAAATATCTTTTCAGTACCGACGAGCGGCAAGGCGGGCGCGATAAAGGCTTTTGCCCTGCAAAATAATTCCCGAGCACGCCGGGGTTGATGCCGCAGACGGCGATTTTTACCCTGTAAAAATTATCAGCACTTCGCAACAGACGGATTTCGCATGCAATATTCGTTTCTATTTTCGCAAGTATGTTTTAATACCAATATGTTTTCTTCCATTTGGGAAAGTTCCTTCGCATCCTATGCAATAGATGTTTGCACCATATTTATATTTAATTTGGTTGTGGTTGAGTTTTGCATAGGCTATGTTTAGAGCATATTTGCATATTTCATTTTTACAGTATCGTTGGACATTGAGGTTTTTCTTTGCCGCCGCAAATGGATCGCTTTATTTATCGGCAAAAAGGGGCTATTTCGGCAGCGTTGGCAGGAGTTTTTTATTTGGTAGTTGCTGTCGTATCCTTCGTGGTTATTTACAATATTTGCCCTGTTTAATACGCAAAGAAATAATAATAATTAATTAAATTTTAAAATAAAGCCAAAATATTGCAACCGATTATAATATAACCCATTATCAATGAAAGTGATGTGTTGAACCATTCGAAGAATCTTGCCATGCAATTTTTGGCAGTGGAAATTTCGGATAAAGTAGCAGTTTTTGGCAATCCGCGATACGAAATATATTTTATATTTAATTCATCAACATTCACTTCAGAATATCCTAAAGCTCGACTGTCTTCAGCATTCCCGATTTAGCAAAAGATTTCGAAAATGGTTTTGCAGGCATTTTTTGAAGAATTGAATATGTATCGAATAGCTGCGCTACAAAGGAGTATATTTGAGCGCTCTACCTCGCTCTTGCTTGGAACATGGAAAGGCAATTATTCTATCAGATAAAACTGTTTTGGCAGATTCACTTGTCCGGTTTGCATGACGATTGTGTACGAGACGTCTTAAACCACTTGGGGGTGGGCATAAAACAGGTAGGCTTTTCTTCATTTAAATTTCGCGCGAAATTTTATTTTTGGCGAGTTTTAGGTCTGAACTTCAAGCGGCTCCATTTGTATTCCATTGACTAATTAGTTCTAAAAACTTCAAGCAAGCAGATTTTCAAGCTAACTGCAATCGCCACTTGGCGGTGCAAAATAGTACAAAAGTTTGCCTTGGAAAATCTATTTGTTCCTTTAGTAGAGGAGAACTTGTTTCTTTTTGAGAATGGATTTCTTGAACTATTTGAAGGAAAGCATATTAACTCTCGTCGCTTCTTGGGCTAGAATTGCCTGTTTATTATTGTATTATCTCAAAATTATGTTATCATAATTTATAAATCTTTTTCGTGGTGGGGGTGTTTTTTGGATATTTGGTTGTTCGGAACGCAGTCTCATGACGGCTTGTGTCAAGACAGAATTATTCGCGAAACGGATTTTAATCTTAAACTATAGGTATAAAACATGAAAAGAACTCTGCTACAACTTATATTGGCGATATTTGTCGCCATATAGTCGGCCGGCTGCGATAAAAAGGCTCAGGTGGTCGATATTTCGTCGTCGGCAAATGCAAAATTAGATTCTATAAGATGTGTCGAACCAGGCCTGAGGCGCTTTGGAGGCATGGATTTTTCCATAGTGGATCCTGCAGTCGAGAGTGGAAATTGGGTTATATCCACATCTCCGGAAAACAATGTCGTGGAGATTGATGTTTCAAAGTACATAAGCAAAAACGATAAATACATGTTTCTCTTGCATGCTTATGAAGGATTATCCGGCAAAGATAAATTTGACGGGGAAATATGCATCACATTTACCGACGGCGGAATTACAAGATTGAAGGTAAAGAACGGTGAAGACATCGGTCCTGCGGCGGGTCCGGCTATTGCGTACGACAACGCTCTGCCCGTGTATGTCGAAAACAAGGAGGGGAAATCGGGGGTGCTGTACTTAAGCCGCTTCATTATAAAGCATGGCGCTGTTCCGGGGGCGAAGCCGGCAACCGTCTCGAAAGTAAAATTCACTTCAAAGGACAAATGGCGTATAGCTGGAGTATCGTTGTCTTCCGAGGAAGTTCAAACTACCGAGAATTATGTTTTCGATCCTAAAATATGGAAGCCATTGGATACTTCAGACCTGGCGATAAAGAAGGATAGCGCTCTCGATGTTTCGTCGCAGATGACGGGTGCTCCATGCGGGATCTACGGAAGGGTAGTAGTGGGAAAAACTGGAAAATTCGAGTTTGAGAAAAAGCCGGGGGTTCCGATACGTTTCAAAGGTACAAATTTGCGCCTTGCGAATCGTTTTCCTGTAGATAACGAGGTGGTGGATCCTTCGGCTCCCAAAGTTGTTGGTGAGCTTGTGCGAGATCACGAAGATATAGACGAATATGTAAAAATACTAAAAAAGCAGGGTTATAACGCCGTGCGTTGGCGTCCTGCCATGCGCGGAAAGGCCGAATATGACGCGCCGTACCAACTGAAGCCTGAAATTCAAGACATGTATGACTATTATGTGTATGCGCTTAAACGCGAGGGGATATACATATTCTATTATCTTTGCAGCAACGACGATGGTAGCCCGGATTTCAGATGGGACGAGCGCCAAACGATTAAGATAAAAATGATGCTTGGCGACAAGCAGGTGAGGGAAAACTGGCGCAAGCTTGCCAAGATGCAGCTCGAACATGTAAATCCCTATACGGGCATGGCGCTGAAAGACGATCCTGTAGTAGCTACGCTCGAATATTGGAATGAATTTGAGCAGGGGCCGAAAAAGTACGATTCCCTGACTGCTGAAGGCAAAGAGCTTCTGACTAGAAAGTTCAAAGAATTTATAAAAAACAAGTATGGTACTATTGAGAAGTTTCTTGAAGACAATAAGAAATGGAAGCAGGAAACTCCGCTTAACTCTTTCGACGACATAGGTGTATTGTCGTATTCAAACATGCACACCAAGGCTTATGCACAGTTTATTGTAGAGGCAATGCGCGACACACATGCGTATTGGAGGAAAGTCGTTTGCGACGAAATAGGCATGAAGGTTCCGATTCACCAAAATAATTGCGGAAAGGAAGTTTATTGGGGATTCGCCGGTGCCGAGGGTGGAAGTTATATAGCTTGCAACGCATACTTTGTCCATCCGTCGTCTTATCTTATAGGCGGGGCAGTGCCGGGCAAAAGCGAATTTGACGAAGAGATGTATTTTTGGCGCAGCACAGTGGGACGCAAAGTTGCCGGAATGCCCATGACTGTGACCGAGTACCAGCATTGCCACTTTAACAAATATAAGCATGAGGCGGCTCTCTCTTTCCCCGCGTATTCGGCGTTTAACGACTATGACGGACTTATCGTTTTTGACGCGGCTGTGGCTCCACGCGGGGGAGAAATTGGCTATTTCAACGTGGCGGAAAATCCCGTATTCAGGGCGAACGATTTTATCATTCTATAGGGGCGACGTGAAAACTTCGCCGAATCGCGTCGATATTTTATGCGACGACAGCTTCATGAAAAACAGCCCTATGCTAGCCGGCATATTGCAAAACCATTCAAAAATCGCATTGATGACGGGATTTGCGATGAATTTCCCCTCTGCGCAGAAAGTAGAGGAAGTTAAGCACGTTTCCATTAAGCCCGCGGCGCTTTCAATTTCGTTGGACGACAAATTCGACATAGGCGAGTTTGCAAAAAAGCTTAAAGCAAAAGGCATACTGCCCAAAGACAACATATCGAATCCTTCGAAGGGCATCTACCAGAGCGATACCGGCGAAATTACGATGCGCGCCAGGGAAAAGATGATGAAAGTCGTCACTCCGAAAAGCGAGGCGATCGTAATGCGTTCCACTCTTAAAAACGAAAAATTGGGAAATCTCACGGTTAAATCTTCCACCGCCAACGCGGCTGTTGCCGTATCGTCGCTGGACAATAAGCCGATTCCCGACTCCGACAGGCTCGTGCTTACATACAATACTGACGCCATCATGGAAGACTTCGGCGTTTCGAAAAACAGGCTTTACGTCACGAGTTGGGGAACAATGCCGGTTCTAATCGAGACGGGAAAACTTTCAGCCGAGTTGAAACTTTCTCCGGACAAGAAGTATTCCGTGTACTCCTTGAAAATGAACGGCGAGCGGGTCGACAAAATTCCTATGGACGTCGTTGACGGCACAATGAAAATAGAGCTGGATACTTCCAAGCATACGGCGGTATTTTTCGAGATAGTGTCGGAATAGTTCATTATAGTGATTCAGGCTTTCCGCGCGCAGAAACTGTTTCCGCTCGGAAAGCCGTTTTTTTACCCAGAGAAGGTCTGTTGAGGCTATCGCAGCGGATTGTTTTTTCAATGCGGTTTGCTTGTCTTTTTTAATTAGAGATTCGGCGTTTGGCGGAAAGCATTTCGCATTTCCGTTTTTTTAAGGCAGATATTTTTTTATTAAACCAGCCATTCGATGCTTTATATCCAAGGATTTCTATTTCGTGTGGTATGTTGTGCAAAAATCAAAAGTGAAATTCGACTTTCACTCCCAGTTATTTTATTCGGAAAAAGTGCCAGTTATATTTGCAATGCACTGCTCGTCGGCAAGCGCAACCGCCGCTTCGCACAAGACAATGGGCCTAAAGCCGCATTTATTTTTGCAAGAACTTGGAAAAATCCGCCAGAGGCGCTCCATCATTGCAATGGCTTTTTGAATCGTCCAAACCGCCCATTCATCGAAAATTGTGGTGCCGGAAAAATCTGCCAAATCCGCTTGTTCCCACCAGGGAAATCTGTGTAGATGTGCAAGGCGGCTCTATTGAGGCTTATCAGTCTAAAAACATAATTTGAGCCATTATGGCGCAATATGGATAAATTTCCAATAGATGGGTAGTACAGTTCTCGAGGGCCTCCGTGAGGCGCAAGGAAATATTTTTTGCTTTTTGCAAAAAACCAATCTATGTCTTCTATGCAGGCAATGAATGTTGGGGGCGAAATGCAAAACGAAGGATTTATCTGCTCCTTTTAGAAAGGATTTATTGATGTCCAGCGTAAAGAAATATCTCGCGCTTTTTATACTTGCGTGTTTGGCAAGCCCAATATTCGGGCAACTCGAGAATGCCTCATATTTTTCTCCAGGAAAATGTTTTTCTCCCGAAGCTAACGCGAGTTTTTACACCAAAAACTATTATGAATTCGCAAAATTATATAACGCTCCAACGCGTGAAAAAGCCGTAGAAAATTTTAGAAATCTTTTCGAGAGCGCTAAGACCGAAGAGGCAAAAGCGTGGGCCCTATTCGGACTCCGCAGCCTCGGAGAACCTGATATTTCCCGAAAGATGGAAAATGTCCGCCTGTTTACGGGCAATCTTGGAATCCACAAAGGAAATATACAATTTAACGCTGACGGAGACATACAAATTCCCGAAAAATACGCCGATATAGACACAAAAGATTTCGAGCTTCCAAGCGATATAGAAGCCTATTCTAAAAATGTTCTTTGCAGGAGCGGAATGTATGCCACAGGAGCCATAGGTGAAGCAGGCATAATCCCGGCGGAGGTTTGGGCGTTTAATTATCTGGCTGCCGGTAAAAGCGATTCGGAAATCTCCAAGATAGCAAGAGAAGTTTGGAATCTTTCTGAAAATTTCGAAGGGCGCCTTTATGCCCTATTACTTTTTAAAAGGGCCGGCAACGAAGCCGAATTTGCAAAACGCATTTCGGAGTTAAACCCGGACGAAGAATTTACGGAGATGGGCGGTTGCATTATAATGAGAAGAACGCTTAAAAAGACAAAAAATATCGAAGGGTTATTTAATGTAAAATACGCCTTTGATAGATTATTGCTCAAGTATCCCCAGTGTGTAAATCCACGGAATAGCGACATAAATTTGATACCAATGCGGAAAATCGAGATTACCTTCCGCGAAGCGAAAATTAAGGAAGACGCTCTCGGGTACCTGCCTATGCGATTCCGTTCCAAAGGGACAAGATTCCTATGCGGAGAAGGATTGCAGAAACTTGCAAATCAATGGCTCGAGACAAAAGATTTACGCCAAAAAGAGGTATTTGAAAATATACTGAACAAACATCTTCTTCCAAATGCCCCGGCAAGATTTATTGCGCACTACGACACATACGAATCCGTTTTTGTCGAGAAGCGTGAGAGCGGATATTTCTTTGTGAATCGCAAGCCAAAATTCGGCGACGAACCGTGCTTTGACCCGATATTTTACTCTTCGACAGAAAACAGAAAATTCGAGAAACGCGTTCTGGCGGGATCTATAAAATCAACGCTGTGCGGGAGCAAGCCCAGCGATGACGTATCGTTCCCCTATCTTTTTTACCGCGCAAACAAGATAATAATGGAATCGCTAAAAACGGACGGTTTATATAAAAGCACTCTTGCAGAGGAACTTGCCAAGAGATTTGAGCCTAAAGATATTTTGGGAGAATTTCTTATTTTATCTCGATTTGGCGATAATGTATCCGCATGGTTGTGTCCCATATTCAAAGATACGCCAACCGAGCAGATAGAACTTCTCAAAAAGCAACATGAAGCAATCTTGAATATTATAGATTCCGACGCAAAAAAATCTTATGATTCGCTCTCAAAGAAGTACAAAACAATACTCGATTGCAATGGAAAGTAAATGTGTCGGGCTCAAACCGAGGGAGTTTGGAATGGGGACGATGCGATGGTAAATGAACGCGATTCTTAACAGAATGTCTGGCGGAGCGCGGCGCTGGATTTGGCTTCTAAACTGCGGCTACAAAACTGCGGCGATATTATGCGAGTAAATTGAACTGCCTGCAAATTAGCTTGAGAGATTTCTGCCAGTATTTGCTTCAAAACAAACGGGGGGGCGCGCCATGCTTATAAAAACATGTCCGTAAAATCAGTCGCAAAAACTAAAGATTATGATACCGTTGTTTTGTTTCGGAGGCTTATATAAACTCTAAATGTATCCTAAAAGGCGGGCTGCTCAAACTTTGCAATTTAATAGAAAAAGATGCGGTAAAATATGCAGGAGATATACTGTCTCTATAGGGTTGCGATCATCTAATGAAGGATAAGACCTCAAGTGGAACGAAGAGTTATATCAAGACAAGAAAGCCCATAGTAGCGACGTATGGCAGGCGAATTTTAGAGCAATGCATTTTTAAATTTCGAGATTTTGAAGATAGTAAAATTTCGTCCGAACAGATTGTAATGGGCAATGATGTACATTTTCGCTTCTGAAGCAGCAGCTTTTGGGGGAGGCAATTACTAGCTCCGGCGGGAATGATGTTAAATAGCAGCTGCGCGGGTAATTTCGGCCGAAATATCCATGTTATAGAATTCTTTTGACGGAATTCTTAATGCAACATCTATAAATGCTTAGCAAATAATCGTATATTTAATTGAATATAAATAAAATTTAATAAAGGTGGGCTTGCGCGAACCGGCAAAACGGGCAATTGCCTCAAGCGGGCATGGTAGTTGCAGAATGCAGGCCTTTATCGATCGATTTGTTCTTTGCCTGGAGCCATAAGGCAATTTTTTTGACGTCCTGCCATAATGAAAAATTCCCTTTGGAATTTTAAATTAGAAAAGGCCAATCTATCGAGTTGGATTTTGAATTGGCGGCGCCGGTGGAATTGTGTCCGCAGGCTGTGAGGGCTTGATAGGGCGCGCCCTAAAAATGAAGGCTGTCGGCATGCAAGAAACTTTGCCGGCTATCTTTGGCGAAAAATTTTCGGAGGGCAGTTTATACCATCTTGCAAATTTGTTGGAGCGTTTCAGGTTGGAATCGAATGGTTGTCGAACATAAAAGATACTCAAACTTTGAAAATATCATTTTTCGGGTTTCAAAATGAGCGTGAAGGAAAGCCGTAGGAACATAAAAAATATTTGATTAAACCGCGCTTTTTCGCTCTAATTCACATCTTTAATTTGGAGCGTAGCGGTTGCGAAAAGGAAAGGTATAGACATGGGAAACGAGTTGAAAAATCCGGAAATGGGAGTTCGGTTGGCTTGCCGCGACTACGCGGCCAGATTGTCCAAAATAAGGCATGTTGCCTTCGATATGGACGGGACTATTTACAAAGGATCCTTTCTTTTTCCCTTTACGAATCCTTCGCTTGGCAAATTGAAGAATTTAGGCGTGGAATATTCGTTTTTGACGAATAATCCGTCGAAGTCCTTGGAGGACTATTTAAAGAAGCTTTCGGGAATGGGAGTGGAGGCTTCGAAGGAAAATCTCTATACGTCGGCGCTTGCCGCGATAGATTGGCTAAAAAAGAACCGTCCTGAAATAAAGCGAGTTTTCTTTCTTGGGACCCGGAGCATGATTTCCGAGTTTGATTCGGCGGGATTCGAAAGCTGTTCGGATTCCGCGGAGGACGAGCCCGACGCCGTGGTTGTAGGATTCGACATGGAGTTGGTTTATTCGAGACTGTGCCGGGCGGCCTGGTGGGTAAAAAGTGGAAAACCTTATTTTGCAACCAATCCGGATCGCGTTTGCCCGACGAATTTGCCGACGGTTCTCGTGGATTGCGCGTCTATTTGCGCTTCGATAGAGTGCGCCACGGGAAGGGCTCCGGATTTGGTTTTCGGGAAGCCGGATCCTTCCATGCTCACGGGAATCATGCTTAGAAAAAATATTTCAAACGCGGAGATGGCTATGGTTGGGGACAGGCTTTATACGGACATGGCCACCGCGAAAAATGCGGGAGCATTGTCGGTATTGGTTCTTACTGGAGAGGCAAGCGAGGAGGATGCTCTTTCCTGCGGGTGCAAGCCGGATTTAATTTTGGACGATATAAGGGTTCTTGTAGACCTTCTTGAAAAGTATAGAAAAGTATAGATAAAAAATGGACGCTCAACAGGCATTAAAATCAGCCACTCACACCAAGATTCTCGAAAGCTCCGAGGGGGCTATCGAGAGAGTCGCGGGAGTTTTTCAAAAATTGTTTCCGGGGAAAAAGGCCGCCATGGTGGCGGACAGAAACACGTTTAGAGCCGCGGGAGAAAGGGTGGCTGCGGAACTTCGTTCGGCGGGGATTTTGTCGAGAACGTGGATTTTCGAGCAGGAGGAATTTCATGCGGATTACGAACTCGTGGAAGCGGTAAGAGATTTTTTGAAATCCAGGGAGAATGAAATTGCCGTGGCGGTTGGAGGGGGAACCATAAACGACATCTGCAAGCTCGCATCTGAATTGATCGACAGACCCTATCTTTGCGTGGCTACTGCCGCTTCAGTCGACGGGTACGCATCTTTCGGGGCTTCGATTACGCGCAATGGGTCGAAAAAAAATATCGGCTGCAGGGCTCCAGCCGGCATAGTTGCGGATCCCGATGTTGTAGGAAAAGCTCCGCGGGAGATGACGGCGTCGGGATACGCCGATTTAAGCGCGAAAATTATATCGGGAGCGGACTGGATTGTGGCGGATTTTTTGGGGGCTGAAAAAATAGACGCGACTTCTTGGGATATCGTACAGGGGGGGCTAAAAAGCGCTCTTGCGGATCCCTCGGGTGCCCGGGAGGGAAGGAAAGAGGCCATAATACCGCTTTCGGAGGGGCTAATGTTGGGCGGTTTTGCCATGCAGTATATCAAGTCGAGCAGGCCGGCTTCGGGCTCCGAACATCAATTCAGCCATTTGTGGGACATGGAAAATCTCACCTACGAAGGCAGGTATCCTTCGCACGGATTTAAAGTAGGGGTTGGAACGCTCTGCATGACTGCCATGTGCGAGGAGTTTTTGCGGGAGGACTTTTCAAAATTAGATTTGGATTTGCTGTGCTCGTCGTGGGGAACTCTGGAAGACCGCCTGGAAGAGGTGGAGGAATTGCTAAAAGGCGAAGCTTTTTTGGAGTTTGCAAAGAGGGAGGTTTCTGCAAAGTACATTTCTCCGGACAAGTTGAAAATTCAACTTGGACTTTTGAAGTGCCATTCGGACATTTTGAAGGAGAAAGTGCGCCGACAAATTATTCCGTATGGGGAGTTGAGAAACAGGCTTTCCCTTGTGGGGGCTCCCGTAAGTTCCATGGATTTTGGAGTGGATAGGGCAAGGCTTGAGAGGAGTTTCTTTAGAGCGCAAAAAATACGCGACCGCTTCACGATGCTCGATTTGGCTTTCCGTTCGGGAATGCTGGAGAAGTGGGTGCGTTCGGTTTTGGAGAAACATCCCGAGTTGTATTCCTAAACGCTCCGCGTTCGTTTGCCGCAGCAAAACAAAAAATCAGTCCGGGCAAATTGCGCGGAACTGCTTTGCGGTTTGGCAAAAGACGCCTTCAAGCGTGCGGGGCTTCGAAGATTTTTTACGAGATTTTTTTTGATGCGGAGTCTTTAAGCGCGCAGGAAAATTTAGGGCAAACTTTTTCTGCATTGCGGCTCCGACAGTTTTATATTTACCGCTCCAAATTTTTCATGCTTAGAATGCCTAAAGTAGGTCGGGGTGCAGCCGAAAAATTTTTTTCTCTACGCTTCGATTCGGAGGGGAAAAAAACTGCAAAAATGGCGCTTTTCCTGTATTCCCGCAATAACTTACATTAGCGAGGTTGCGATTTAAAATGAGCAGGCAGCCCTTTTATCTATTTTAAAACGGTTCTTAAAATACTTTAGGATTAATTTTTTTATCGCGAAATTTTAGAATTCGTGAAAGCATGCACCGATAATGCGTCTTGATTCGGCGCTTTTGCCCAAGGAGATTTATTTTTACCGAATTTCGGAATACAAAAGAAAGGCACAATCAGTGAACGAAAGAGTAAAAAAAGCAGTGGAGGCGGCAACCGACACGAAAGTTTTGGTGATAGGCGACAAAAACCTCGGAAAAACTCCCGAAGTATTCAAAGAGAGCTTTCCCGGAAAAACCGCGATGATAGTTCTTCCCGACAAGATTACCTACGACATAGCAGGGAAAGAGGTCGAGGAGGCTTTCAAAAATTCCGACGTCAAGCTTGCTCCAACCTACATGTTCGACGTTCCCGGATTCCACGCCGAATACAAGTACGTCGAGGAATTGGAACCTCTTTTTAAAGACAACGATATAATTCCCGTGGCGATTGGAGGGGGAACCATAAACGACATTTGCAAGCTTGTCGCCGCGCATGTCAACAAGCCGTACATGTGCGTGGTCACGGCCGCTTCCGTCGACGGATACACCGCATTTGGAGCTTCGATTATCGAAAACGGGGCAAAGAAAACCTTTAGTTGTCCTGCTCCGAGAGTGGTGTTTACCGACCTCAGCGTGATAGCGGGAGCACCGAAATCGATGACTGCCGCGGGATATTGCGATCTTGCCGCGAAAATTCCCGCGGGTGCGGATTGGATATTGGCCGATATAGTCGGCAACGAAGCCATGCACGACGTGGCATGGCATATCGTCCAGGACGGATTGGGCGACGCTCTGGGAGATCCCGAAGGAATAAGGGACGGCAAGATATCCGCTCTCGACAAGCTGGTGGAGGGCCTAATGCTTGGAGGCTTCGCGATTCAGGCGATGAACTCAACTCGGGCCGCTTCCGGTGCGGAGCACATGATAAGCCATATTTTTAATATGCGCGATATTTTGTTCAACGGGCGTCCGATTTCGCATGGCTTTCAGGTTGCTCTGGGAACTTTGGCGACTACAGCTCTCTACGAGGAGGCGTTTAAATTCGACATTTCCAACCTCGATGTCGACGCGTGCGTTTCGGCTTGGCTAAGCCTCGACGAGCTAAAGGAGAAAATTCGGAATAGGCTTGCCGGAACGAACTTCGTGCAGAGGGCGCTCGACGAAAGCGAAGCGAAATATATCTGCAAAGAGGATCTCCGCAAGGAACTTCAGAATTTGAAGGACAACTGGCCGGAGATAAAAGCTAAGCTTCAAAGGCAGCTTCTCCCGCTTGCGGAATTGAAGAGGCGATTTGAAGTTGTCGGGGCTCCGGTTCGTCCCTCGCAAGTCGGGGTTTCGAAGGCTTTGATGCGCCAGATTATCGAGGAGGCGCAGTTGATTCGCAGGCGCTACAACATATTGGATTTCCTCGTTAGAACATGTCTCTTCGAAAAGGCTCTCGACGGGATTTTCGGAGAGGGAGGAATTTGGAAAAACGATTAGTCCCACATACGCGCTTCGCAAAACGAAGCGCGTTCTTTTTTTAATTTTATATTTGCATGGAAAGTGATTTACTTCGATAATGCCAAGAATAAGCAAGTAGAAGAGAAGCATGATGGATCAGGCAGAAACGCAACAAGGAGCGAATGTAAGCAAATTCAGACTCTTATTTTCAGATAAAACTCCGAAGGGAATATCCCAAAAACAACTGGAGGCCAGATATTCGGCGTGGGAGTGGCGCACTATCATAGTTTGCCTTTTGGGATATGCCACTTTCTATTTGGTCAGAAAAAATTTCAGTATAGCCATTCCCGACATGAAGGAGGGGCTCGGCCTTTCCGGAACGGATATTGGACTCATACTGACCCTGCAAGGTATAATATACGGAGTTTCTAAGTTTTTCCACGGATTCGTAGGAGATAGGGTAAATGCCAGAATATTCATGGTGTCGGCCCTTACTATGACGGCCGTGGCGAATATAATTTTCGGAGTGACGGGCCTAGTAGTGAACATGTTTGCGGTGTTTGCAGTGATTTGGTCCATAAACGGCTGGATTCAGGGAATGGGGGTGGCTCCTTGCAATAAGATGTTGGCAAACTGGGTTCCGCCTTCCGAACTTGCCACAAAAATGTCGATATGGAATACCGCCCATTCCGTGGGAGCGGGGGGCGCTCTCGTAATATGCGGAGTTTTCATACTTCCTTATCTCGGTTGGCAGGCTTGTTTTTGGTTGCCGGGTATAATAGCTCTGGGAGGCGCAGTGTTCATTTGGTTCGGAATTAGGGACACTCCCGAAAGCGTAGGTCTTCCGCACCCAAAAATAGAGGGCAACGAGGAATTGGCAAACGACGAACCCATGTCAAAAAAGGAATTCCGGGATTTTATAATAAAGCATGTCTTTAAAAATAAAATAGTCTGGATAGTTACGATAGCCAATTTCTTTATCTATTCCGTGCGTTTCTCCTTCTTGGATTGGGGATACACTATACTTCAAGGCTGGAAGGGGCTTTCCGAGGGAGAGGCGGTTACGATTGTGACGTGTTTCGAACTTACCGGAATTGCCGGAATGGTCGTTTGGGGATTTGTCACGGATAAATTTTTTGCCGGATTGGGCATTAGAGTTTCGCTCCTTTGCATGTTGTTTACGTGCATTTTCCTTCTTCCCCTCCTCGTGGTTCCGGGATTGGGATTTTGGAGCGTGCTCATTTTGGTGTCCCTTATAGGGCTGTTTATGTACGGGCCCCAAACCCTCGTGGGAATAGTGGCAATAAACCACGCCACTAAAAAAGCTGCGGCAACAGCTATCGGCCTTACTGGAATTTTCGCCTACGCAAGCACTATCGTGTCGGGCATAGGAATAGGAATGATAGAAACCCACTACGGTTGGGACGCAGCAATGTGGGTCGTTCTCGGTTTGGCTATGATAGGGGCGCTTGTTTTCGCCCTCGGTTGGTTTGCCCCCGCAAACGCCTACAACGAACCCGAAAATAAGAAATAGACAAATCCCTTCGGCCGCCCGATGCGCCCCCTATTTTTTGGGGGCGTTTTTTTTATTTGGAAGGCAGAAATTAAAAAACTTGACGGGATAAAAATTTAGGCGTACTCCCCTTTGGGGAAAATCATACCGATATGGGCAATAGTATAGACGATAAATTCTTTATGGGCGCCGACGCGTTCTTCAATCAAAACGCGGGAGTCGCTCTCACCTACGACGACGTTTCCCTGGCGACCTGCTATTCGAACGTCCTTCCGAGACAGACTCGCTTGGATACTTCGCTTTCGGAAAAGATACAGCTTTCCCTTCCCATCATATCTTCCGACATGGATACCGTCACGGAGTCGGCTATGGCCATAGGAATGGCTCGCAATGGCGGTTTGGGGCTGATCCATTACAACATGACTCCCGACAGCCAGCTTGCCGAAGTCGCGAGGGTTAAGAATTATATTCACGGCCTCATACAGGATCCGATAGAAGTTTCACCTTCGCAGACCATAGGCGAAATAATGGAGATGATAGAGGCCCGCAATTTCAGGTTTCGCACGTTTCCGGTGGTGAACGAAAATGGGAAGCTGGTGGGATTGCTTCCGGGCAGCATAGTAAAGGAGCGCTATGCCAATTTGAAGGTGGAGAAGGCAATGACTCCGCGCAAGGATCTATTTACGATTCTCCAGTCGAAACTCGGCAAGGATCCTATTTCTGTGGCGGACAACTTTTTTAACGAAAATTTCGGGGTGCACAAACTTTTGGTGGTCGATTCTTCCGACAGGCTGAAGGGGCTTTTCACTCTTAGCGACATAGAGCGCATAATGTCCGAGAGGGCCTCTTTCCAAAAGAATGCGAGGGATTCAAAATTCCGGCTGCTTTGCGGGGCTGCTATAGCTCCCGTCCGCAAGCCTGACGGAAGCCTTGACGGGGAGAGGATATTGTCGCACGTAGGCGCGATGGTCGACGAGGGCTTGGACGTGGCGGCTGTTTCCACGGCGCACGGATACACGGAAGGTGTTGGAGACATCGTAAAGTTGATAAGGAAAAACTTTAAGGAGCTTACAATTATAGCGGGCAACGTCACGAGCGCGGGCGGAGTGGAATTTCTAGCAAAGGCGGGCGCCGACGCCATAAAGATAGGGCAGGGTCCCGGTTCTATTTGCACCACGCGCGTGACTGCGGGGGTGGGTATTCCCCAGCTTACGGCGCTTTACGTATGCGGAAAGCAGGCCAAAAAGTCCGGAGTGAGGATAATTGCGGACGGTGGCATAACAAAGAGCGGAGACATGGTAAAGGCCTTGACTTTGGCGGACGCGATGATTTGCGGAAGCTTGCTTGCCGGTTGTCCGGAGGCTCCCGGGCAGGTCATGGAGATAAACGGTAAGAGCTACAAGCAGTACAGGGGCATGGGTTCGATGGCGGCAATGAAAGCTGGAAGCGCCGCCCGATACGGACACGATATGCGCGATAAAACGGCGAAAGTCACCGCCGAGGGAATAGAGGCTCTCAAGGAAGTTTCGAAATCTTTGGATCAAACGCTGGCCCAATTTGTGGGCGGAATTCAGAGCGGAATGGGATACTTGGGCGCCGCCAATCTCGAGGAATTGCGCGCCAAAGCCCGATACACCCGCATCACGGACGCCGGCAGAAAAGAAAGCTATCCCCACGACGTCATAGAGGTGAAAAACTCAAAATAAAACGGAGGCGGATGTTAATACACCGCAAAAAAACGGCGCGGATCCAATCCGCGCCGTTTTTTGCTTATTCTTTTTTGCTTTCCGAAACTTGAATGGAAGCGGTTTTTATTTTATCTATGAACTCATCTGCGCTTATGTTGCAGCCTACATGTGTCATCAGCGCGTCGAGATTTTCGCCCAGAAGAACGGCTGTCGGAACTCCTCTTACAGAGAATTTTTTGTCGAGAGCGGAGGCTTCGCTTTGTAAATCGATATTCCTAAGGCGCATTTTTTTACCGTTCAGCGTGAATTCCACGCTCCCGTCCATCTTTTTGTCCACGTCCAAGATTATCAAATTTTTTTTCGCGAAGCTCTTGAATTTATTGTTTTTTAGCACATTCGCTTCGAATATTCGACACGGTTGGCACCATTCTATGCCCGAAAAAACCACGAGTATTTTTTTATTCTCGGCTTTCGCTTTTTCTTTTAACGCCGGGAGTATTCCGTTGTCAAAAGACAAAGAGTCGCTTTTCGCGTGAACCGGCAAGGCGGAAAATATCGCCGTCGAAATGAGGGCAAATACAAATTTTTTAAAAATTTTTTCCATAGAACTCTCCTTTGGGAGAATCATTTACGGTACTTCTTGTAAGTCAATTCATTTTGGCTTCGGTTTCCATAATCCGGTGCTATTTGCCCAAAATCCGATTCCTCCTCCCAAAATTGTACCACAACCAGGGACGCGTAGTTATTCCGATTTTGGAAGGAAAAAATATTTCGGCTTTGCGGGGCCTTGGGTTGCGCTAAAGTTTTCGGCGGCTTGACAAAAGCGCGCAAAGAAGGGCCGACAGAGAAATTGCTATCCACCCTGCGGGTTCTGGAATGGAGACGTTCAATCCTATTTCATTTTCGGATATTACTAAATTCCATGTTCCGGCAAAGGGCGACCCGTCGGAATTAAATACCCTAACGCTCCCGTTTGTAAGCCCGTCTGCTACTATGGAGCCTCCGTCTGAAGATTCTGCCAAAACTATGTAGGAGGGATCGAGCGGCGAGAAATCTTCGGCAAGGACGACATCTATATTTGCTTGCGACAAATCCAACTCGACTGATTCCCCAGATACGGACAATTTGGCGTTTTCCGAGGCGCTCGAAACGTCTCTATATACGAGCAAGGCTCCGTCCGAAACGCTTCCCGAGGCCGTCACTTTTATCGCAGAGGTGTCCGAGGGCCTTATTATGAAAGATGAAGAGCTCCCCGAAAGATTTAAGCTTCCTCCGTATAGCGTCCCGTCCGCAAAAATTGTGTTCTCCGTCTTGCATGCGCTGTACGACAATCCCGTCGAACCGCGGAAATCCGCCCCGCTAATATCGGCATATACGAGAGCCGCGTCAGTGACGATGGAGTTTCTGAAGTCCGAGTTCGTCAGGGTGGAGAATTCAAACTCTACGCGGGTTAGGTCTATGCCGGAAAAATTCCAATCTATCATTGTATTGTTTTGAAGTCCCAGATATTGCAGATTCCCTTGAATATATGAAGCCGTCGAGTAAAGCTGGGCAGATGTAAATCCGTTTTTTGTAGTGTCTGTGAAATCGGCGTGCTCTATATTGGCATCTGTAAAATTCGTTCCAGACAATGTGGCGGAAATAAAGTAAACGCCCTTTAAGCCTGCTTTTTCGAAGGTGGCGTTAGTTAGGTTTGCATAGTTAAAACGAGAGTCCTGCAAATCTGATTCGGAAAAGTTTGAATATGAATAGTTGCGAACTACGCTCGATGATGAGAAGAGGGTATCTACAGCGGTGACTTCGGAAAAATTGGAATTGGAAAAATCAAACGCATTGTATTCATTAGCGGTGAAATTGTATTGGTTTATTTCGTCGCCGTGATAGTCCACCGAAGCGTGGGAGGTTTTTCCCGCGCAAGCTAAAATGCACGACGCAAAGATTAAAATATGGCGCTTCATAATTTTTTCCTATAAAATTGGCATGTTTACGCTTTGGATATACCGCTTCCCCTTATGGGCGACACCATCTGGCAACGCGATATCCAAATTACATTGAAATCAAATATCAGATTTTATCGAATTGTAAAGTCTAATTTTAGTTATTTGGAACGAAAAATATTATATTATATTTTTTAAGATGAAAAAGTCTCTTTTATATGTATTTGAACTTAGGTTTATCCATTCTCGCGCCTTCGGGCGAGCGCCGCACAAACCGACGTCCCTGAGGCGCCTTGCTGCGGTTCTCTGAGGCGGATTTTAGAGTTTGGAAAGAGCGCGGGCTTTGCCGAGCAATCCATTCTGGAGGTGGAATCGGCGGAACTAAAGGCATTCCGAGCCTTAAGAAAAAATTTTTAATTGTCCGTGGCGATTCGCCGCGGGCGTGTTTAGGAGCTTGCGGAGCCGTTTAGTTTTTTGTCAAAGTCGGACTTTGATATTCCTGTGATTTTTTCAAATATCTCAAAATCGAAGTTGGGTAATGAGAGAACCATTTTCAAATCATCCGCGGAAGCCTCCCGAAAGGCCTCTTTTGGATTCGGTTTGTTGAGAAATTTTGGGAGTTTTATATCGGAGAACGAAACGCCCTTGGGGGAGGGCTTGTTAAAAATCATGAAAGGGGCCGAAGAGGTGTTGAAGAATCCGGCGTTGTAGTTTCCGACATTCCATTTCCCGACATTTCCGCTTCCGAAATTGAAGCTGCCAGAATTTCCGTTTCCCTTGTTGTAGCTCCCGCTGTTGAAACTTCCCGAGTTTGAATTTCCGGAGTTGGAATGTCCCTCGTTGTTGCATCCGACGTTTCCGCTGCCCGAGTTTTCGTCTCCCACGTTGTCTATTCCGCAATTTTTGTCGCCCGTGTTGAAATCTCCCAGGTTCAAATTTCCGGTGTTTCTGCTTCCCACATTAAAGTTTCCGGTGTTCGAGTCTCCCACGTTTCCAAGCCCCGAATTTCCTCTTCCCTCGTTCCATCCTTCGGCGGAATCGGGGGTTTTGGATTTGAAAAATTTTTCGAGCAGACTTTTCGTGAGGTCCCTCAAAAGCCGAATTTGCGAACAGCGAACCTGCTTTTCGGCTCCTTGTTCGTCGGGAAAAATTTCGCCCCTGATTTCGACTTCGTATATTCTCATTCCGTCGGCGTACCACATATTCCAGTACTTTGACACGTAGTATCCCTCCTTGCGTGGATTGGGTATCTCGGGGAGCCATTTTCCCGGGGCGCCGCCGTTTGGAAGATATGGTGCGTAATCAAACTCCGCGCTTGGCGATTTGCCGTCCGCCCGGATAACTTTGTAATACTTGTCCAAAATTTTATCTAAGACCCGGAAATTCTACTCCCGGGGTATCAAATTCGCGAATTTATTTTTCGAGAGCCTTCGAGCACTCGGCATCGTTTTGTTTCAGAAATTCGAATATGAATTCCGCCATTTTTGCAGCCCCGAATTTGTTTGGGTGCAGTTGGTCGGAACTGTACATGTCGGGCTTGCCGAACAAAAGCGGGTGGAGATCTATCACTTTCAAATTTTTTTCTTTTGCGGCCTCCATTATTAGGGGTATTACCTCCTCCACTATGACTTTTTCGTCGCAACTTCCCTTTTTGACCCTGTTGCACCAAACCGGGGCGCAAAGATAGACCCTGGGCTTGGATTTTAACGACAAAAATTGTTCGACTATATCCGACAGATCTCCTTTAAACGAGTTTTTATATTTCCAATTTCTCGCTTTGGAGTCGTTCGTTCCCAATTTTATTATTACCACGTCGGGCGCGAATTCCTTGGCGTCCTTAAAAATCTTTTCCGCAACGTACGGCAAGTCGCCCGGATAAAGAGCGGTTCTTCCTCCTATTCCGAAGTTGCGAACCTCGAACTTTTCTCCCAAAAGCCTTCCGAGAACCGCCGGATACGCCTCGTTTACCCTGTCTTCCAAAGTTGAGCCGGCGGTTATGCTGTCGCCCACGCAAGCGACCCTTATTCCGCCAAAAGAAACCTGGGCCGCAACGGCGGCCAACAACAAAGCAAATCTAAAAATCTTCATTTCCGCACAGTAAAAAACTTTGCAGCATTCTTGCAAGCGGAAATCCGGAACCTTTAGAAATTCGCTCCGAACTGGAGCCCCAAAACAAACGCGTCGTTTTGCGCTCCGCCCTTGGGGTTTATTATGTATTGCACGTTGGGCTGGAAAAATAGAAATCGGGTCACTTGAATCTTATAGTTTAGTTCGAGCATGATTTCATACGAGCCCCGTTCGCTGTCGTTGAGCTTGTCGGAATATTTCCCGTACGCGGCTCCAAAGCAAAGCACGTCGTCGGGACGGGAGGAGAAGGGGGCATTGAACAACACGCCTCCTGTGACGAAAAACGGCATGTATGCGAGATCTTCGTAGGGATCATACTGAACTGTTCCCCATAAAATCAGTCCCCTGAGGTCTCGGTAGGCGTTGTCGGGAGTCCTCTCAAAATATAGAGGGCTGTCGCGCGGGGGAAGCCCAAGATTGAGAATCATGTAGTCGGCCTGAAAGTAGATTGTGCAGTTGAACGGGGAAGTTTTTGACGGGTTGCTGTATCGCTTCGCGGAGTACCAGTCGGCGGCTATTCCCACTGATATGTTCCCGGGGGATAGGCGGCTTTCGTCGTGGTTTATGTCCAGTCCTAGTTCGAAATTTGCGTTGACTCCTTCGGCTCCTCCCATCGACCAATCCAAGCCGTGCTCGTGGGGGGAATCCTGCTCGTCGGAATTTATCTGGTACACTCCCGCCTTAAAGTACGCTCCGTCCTTGTGGGATATTCTCGCGAAGGCTGCCCAAGTTCCTCCGGGATATGCCGACCACTTGGTCTGGTTGAATATTCCGACGGGATTTCCGTCTATCGCATTATTCTGGTAGAGCCAATATATCGGTTTTGATAAAAAGTTGTCGCCTGCTCCGAACCGGCCTATCTTTATCATCGCCGAGAAGTCCGAAGTCCCTATGTCTCCGTTCCAGCTCGCAAACAGCGACTGCAATCTTATCGTTTGGCTACCGTAGTTTTGTTGGACGTTGAATGTATTGCCTATGTATTCCTTCGTCAGGCTGTTTCCGAACCTCCACACCCACGTGTTTCCTATCGACCAGCCTTTGAATTCCTTCATTCCGGTCAGCTTTTCCAAATCCAGACCAACTCCCAAATTTACCGAGCTGGTGTTTGTCACGCCTTGCCTCATTCCGCCTACGGGATTCCCGGCGAGATTGCCTATGTACGTCACGTTGGGAATTATTCCCTGCGATTCAAGATAGGTTCTGGCTCGAAATCCCGTCCTGAGCATGTAGGGGCCGTTGAACCAATCCTCGAAAGTTAGCTTGTGGGGTTTTAAATTTTCGTCGTAGTAGTATTGGAACACGCGCGAAGCGGGAATTTCGGATTCGGCTTCAAACGAGTCTTCGGAAAAATATTCACGCTGTTGCGCGTTAGCCTGCGACATTGCCGCGCCGGCTAGTATAAAAATCAGCGCCGCTTTTTTCATGGAATTTCAATATATTTGATGGTTGTGGGATACCGGAGCGTTTGCATATTTGAAGAAGTTTTTATTCTAGACAATAGAAAAAGCTTTTCGTCATTTAGAAAGTTTCGAAAAACCTTCTGCTTGAAAAAAACTAAAAAAAGTTCACGATTCTGCCCGGAGAGTTGATAGATATGGTAAAAGCCAACATAAGAGATTTCCGCAGGTATTGCGTTTTACATCCCCAATTTAAGGAAGCTTTCGCGAGGCTGGAGGAGATAGCAAAAAATTTCTCCGAGGGAACAATAACAGAAAACGGCATAAAATATATGTGTCAAAGTTACCTCACTTCTTCTCCAAAGGAGAGAAAATTGGAGGCGCACAGAAAGTATGTAGATATACAGTTTGTGGTCGAGGGGGCAGAGAGAATGCTTTGCGGGAGAGTTTCGGATTTCAAATCCGCGGAACCATACGACGAGGAGAAGGACGTAGAATTCTTCGAAGGGGAACTTCCCGATTCGCTCGATGTGGGGGCGGGAGAGTTTGCGGTGTTTTTCCCGGAGGACCTGCATCAGCCGGGATGCTTTTCCAGAGACGCTCCGGCTCCCGTAAAAAAGGTGATAGTGAAGCTTCCCGTGTGATTTTGGGTGAAACTTAAAAGTAGGGAAAGTGTCGAAAGACCATGCCCAATTCCGTAGCGAACAATTTTTCCGAGCCGGTGACGGCGAAGATCAGAAGGTCGCGCTGGGAGCCTCAAGGAGCCTGGAATTTATTCATATTGGCTCTTTCAGTCTACGTGATTTTTGCACTCGTTTACAAATACTCCAATCCAGACGACGTCGAGGCGAATAAACTTCTTGGGTGGGGAGATTCGGTTTCGTGCGTGTTTTTCTTTTGGGACTTTGTCATGCGTTGGCTCGCCTCTCCGGATAGATTGAAATTTTGGATATATGGTTGGATAGATTTGTTGTCATGCGTTCCAAACGTGCAAATTTTGCGCGTGGGAAGGCTTGCCCACCTTCTGCGAATGATAAGAATAATAAGAGCCTTGCGCGCGGGAGTGAGGTTGGCGGACTATTTTGTGGAGGATAGAAAAAAGAGCGTTTTAGCGGCAAGTTCAGCGATTTTGTTTTTTAGCGTGCTGATATGCGCTCTTGTGATTTTAAAAGCGGAGGAAGGGGAGCCGTCTTCCGGTATAGACGGTGCATTCGATGCGTTTTGGTGGTCGGTGAACGTCGTTACGACGGTCGGAGCAGGGGGCAATTTGCCGATTTCAGTTTCTGGAAAAGTGGCGAGCATGTTTTTAATGTTTGTTGGGATAGGGCTTTTTTCAATGAATGCGGCAGTGTTTGCAAGCTGGATAATAGGTTCGAGCCGTCCAAAACTAACCTCTCTTCCGAAAATTCTTGCAAAGGGAAAAGAGGGAGACAAAATGCCGAAAAAAGAAAAATGAGTCTCCTTATTGGAGAATTTTTGATGTATTTTTATGGATGACAAAGAGCTTTCATTTAGAACGATGGCCAAAGAGTCGGATTTGTTATGCGCGCGGAAAATAATGGAGTCGACCGGATTCTTCGATCAGGTCGACGACGAAATAGATTCGGCGATGGAGGACTTGAACGGCGTATTGAACGGTTCGGATAGACATCATACTTTTATATTTGCGGAGAGAGGAGGTAATGTCGTCGGATTTTTGTGCTTCAGAAGAGCGGTTTGCACAGACGGATACTACTATTTCGACTGGATAGTTGTATCCCAAGAGGAAAGGGGACGGGGAGTGGGCGGAAAACTGTTGAAAGAAGCATTTAGGGAAATCAGGGAGAGGGGAGGCCGGAAGGCGTATCTTCAGACAGCAGGCCGAAGCCAGTATATTCCAACCCACAAGTTTTATGAAAAGTACGGTTTTATACTAGAGGCCAGACTCTCCGACTATTACGTTAAAGGCGACGACTGCCTGTTTTATTCCATAAGTTTGGAGAGCTAATCGTTTTCCTTTACTTCAACTTTTATCACGGCTTCTCCGCGGACATTTTCAGGCACGGATAGGAAATTGAATCCCTTGGCCTGTTCTCGGTCTATTTTTTGGACCGCTATTTGGCGTTTTTTGGAGTTCGAAGGAGAAGACTTTTCTTTGGTGTTTTCGGAGCGCTCGGAATAGGCGTTTACCTTGGTCGGGGATATTTCAAAAGTTTTGACGGGTTCTTTTTCTCCGCTTTCGGAATATTTTCCGGACGAATCCTTGTTGCCCTCCGCCTGGGGTTTGGAACTTTTCGTCTTTCTGCCTCCTTTCAGGCTTACGGAATTGCGCTCCAAGTTTTTTTTGCCTGTTAAAAAATCCCAAAAACTGCCGTCGTCCTCGCCGTATATTTCTTCTCCGGCCCTGACAGTCTTGGCGCCTTCGTTCGATCTCCCCTCGCGAAAAAAATACTTGTTGATGTCCTGCACCGACCTCTCTTCCATGGCCTTGTAGTAGTCATCTATGCTTTTTTGCATCGCGACGTTGCGGTTGTGCCACTCGAAATCTCCCATGTAGTCCCGGGTCGTGCGGTCGGGAGATTTCTTTTCGTTGTCCCTGTATTTCTTTTCGTTCTTGTCGTACTTCTTGTCGGTTCGATCGTATCTGCCGGGATCTTTGAAGTCTTTGTCTTCCTTATAATGGTTGCTATCCCCAAATCTTTTCGCGGACTCATCGTCGGGCATGTGAAACTTCTCGTTTTGCACGCTAGCCTTTTCGGTATTCCCCTGAAAAATTTTGCGCCCGAACATCTTGTCCTGAAGGGAGGAGGTTTCTTTTTCGTACTTTTTGTCGAAGGACGCGCTCTTCCCAAAGGACGAATTGGCTCTGGTAAATTCGTTCGTTTTTGGCAACGACATACCCGCGAGCGGAAACGCAGATAACAGCACCGCCAGAACAATTTTACTTAGACAAGCCATCTTTATAGCGCGCGAACCTAAAAGTCCATACCCATCGATTCGAGTATCCTCTGCAGATCCTCGTTCCCAAAATATTCTATTATTATCTTTCCGTGTTTCGGAGAATGTTTCAGCTCAACTTTCGCCTTCAGTTTCGAGGACAAACGCTTTTCCAAATCTCTAATTACCGCGTTTTTCGCGGCCGCAGAAGCGGCTGTTCCCGGAGTGTTCCTCTCTATTCTCTCCTTTGCCCTCTTTGCGGCTTCCTCGGCGCTTCTGACATTGAGATTTCTCTCTATTATTTCCCTGGCCAAAATGATGCGCCTGTCGTTGTCGGAGTCGGACAATATGACTTTCGCGTGGCCCATTGATAGCAGCCCGGAGGATATGTATCCCTGTATTTCGGCAGGAAGCGTCAGAAGCCGGCACGCGTTCGCCACCGTGGATCTCGGCTTGCTTACGCGTTGGGCAACGGCCTCCTGGGTGAGGTGAAAATTCGCCATTAAATTCGCGTATCCGCGGGCCTCCTCCATCGGATTCAAATTTGCCCTCTGCAAATTTTCTATCAGCCCGCGAGCCGCCGCAGCCGCGTCCCCCGCCTGCTGGACGTACGCTACTATCTTTTTGAGCCCTATCTTCGTACACGCCCTGAGCCTTCTTTCCCCGGCGAGGAGTTCGTAGCCGTCCTTTATTTTTCTGACCAAAATCGGCTGGAGAAGTCCCGCTTCGGCGATCGAGTCGGCAAGCTGGGATATTTCCTCTTCGGCGAAAGTTTTTCGAGCCTGATAGGGGCTGGTTTTTATCTTTTCTATCGGTATTTCGCTAAAAAGGCCGTGCGGAGAAATAGCAGAGCGATCCTCAGGAGGGTCTTTTTTCAAAGATTTCGCCGGAGCGACACGATTTATCCCTCCTCCTATGATTCCTCCGAGTCCCCTTCCAAGTACTTTCTTTTGCGATGCCATTTTATTCCTGGGGTATAAATATTTCAGCTCCAACTGACAGTCCTCGAGGATCGGATATCCTGTTGGCGTCCTGGATCCATTTTATTTTCGAATTGTTTTGGCGGGCTATCTTCCCGAGAGTGTCTCCGCTTTTTATTACATACCTTATCCCGTTTTGGGGGTAGTCGTCGGAGAAGTTTGTCTTTACGGCCGCTTGGGGCCTCGATCCTATAGCCTTGGCAAGCTTTTCCATAGCGGAATTCATATCGTTTGCCATGGATGTTAAATCTTTTTTTACCTGGGCTATAATTTCTTTTTTTATCGCTTCGTCGCGGGCCGTGGCTTCGGCTAAAACCGCATTGGAGCGAGCGTCTATCGCGTCGTTTGTAGCGGAAGTCGACTGGGCGGATCTCAATTTTTTAGCCAATTTTGCGTTTTCGGTAGCCAGCTCCTCTACTTGGAGCCTCAACTGGCCAACCTCCCTCTTTAAAAGAGCGAAATCCTGCTGCAAATCGGCGACGCTTGTCTGCGCCGAAAGGGGGCCGTAAATGGAAATTGCGGCAAGGAAAAATGTAAGTTTCAAAATATTCATGTTTTTCTCTTTTTGCGCAATAAAAACGCTTGTCGGACCCTCTTTCAAGCCTTTTAAATTCGCCCCCAATTTTTG
This sequence comes from uncultured Verrucomicrobiota bacterium, assembly GCA_949283955.1. Lineage (GTDB taxonomy): Bacteria > Verrucomicrobiota > Verrucomicrobiia > Opitutales > Intestinicryptomonadaceae > Merdousia. Next base: position 47,927 of record CASDUP010000027.1, read on the forward strand.
GGCAAAACACCCCCGGTTTGTACTAAAAATATTTTTTTTTGAAAAATCTTGACTTTTGGAGGCGATGTGTGCGATAGTACGCGCAACCGAGGACCCGTGGGGTTTTGTATCGGTGTTTCATAGTGCATATGTCGCCCACTCTCGCGCGTATCAGGTACGGCGGAGTGGGCGATTCCTTTTATGAGAGGCCCGCTTGCGTCCTCTCATCGAACAAAAACGTTAAAAAATAGTCGAAGTCTTCCATGTGTGGAATAACAGGATATGTAGGTTTGAAGAACGCCTCTCCGATTTTGATAGAGGGTCTGCATAAGTTGGAGTACAGGGGGTACGATTCTGCCGGGTTGGCCCTTTTGAAAGACGGGAAGATATCCGTTTGCAAGCGCACTGGAAGGGTTGCGAATTTGGAGGCTGCCGTAGCGGGAGACAACGCGAAGTCGACCATAGGCATAAGCCATACCCGTTGGGCAACACACGGAGGAGTCAGCGACGTCAACGCGCATCCCCACGTTTCCTCCGACGGGCTCTTCGCGATGGTTCACAACGGAATAATAGAAAATTTTAGAGGGATAAAAACTTTTCTTGAAGAGCGCGGATACACCTTCAAGAGCCAGACCGATTCGGAAGCTCTAGTAAATCTCATAGCCTACCATTTCAAAAATAGAACTTCGGATTCCGACGAAAACAGGTTTTTGGAGGCAGTTAGAAAAGCCCTCCGCCACGTGGAGGGAACCTACGGAATAGCGGTGCTGTGCCCCTTGTTTCCGGGCACCATCGTAGCTGCCAGAAAAGGTTCCCCGCTCATAATCGGAATAGGAAAAAACGAGCGCATGGTTTCCAGCGACGTGCTCGGATTCGCCGGAAGGGCCCAAAGCGTGATATACCTCGACGACAACCAAGTTGCATCAATCTCGGCGGACGAGTGCGACATAGTAAGCGTCTCGAACGTTCCGGTGGATTTTGAGGTGAAGGATGTCGACTGGGCCCTAGAAAACGACGATCTAGGCGGATTCAAACACTATATGCAAAAGGAAATTTTCGAGCAGCCTTCCGCTCTCGAAAACGCCATACGCGGCAGAATTTCCGACGATGAATCCACGGCCAAGCTCGACGGGCTAAATATGACGCCCTCCGAATTGCGCCAAGTGGATAGGATAATGTTTTGCGCCTGCGGAACGGCTTTGCACGCATGCAAGACAGCAGAGTATCTCATAGAAAAATATGCTCGAATTCCCGTGGAGGTCGAGTATGCGAGCGAATTTAGATACCGCAATTCCCCGATAGACAAAAACACTTTGTTCTTCGTTTTGAGCCAGAGCGGCGAGACGCTCGACACACTCGAAGCGATGAGGGAGGCTCGCCGAAAAGGATATAAGACACTCGCAATAACAAACGCCGTCGGCTCCACCATTTCGAGGGAGTCCGACGGGGGACTTTATCAATATGCCGGAAAAGAAATAGGGGTCGCATCCACAAAAGCTTTCACTTCCCAGGTGGCAATATGCCTGATGATGGCGCTAAAAATTGCGAGAATGAGGGATATGTCGTTTTCCGAGGGGCGGGCTATAGTGGAGGCTCTCAAGGAGCTTCCGCGCTCCGTGGCAGAGGCTCTCAAGCAGGCTCCTCTCATTGAAAAGATCGCCAAAAAGTACGCTTCCTACGAAAAATTTTTGTTCCTTGGAAGATTGGACGAGTACCCTGTCGCTCTCGAAGGAGCTTTGAAGCTTAAGGAAATTTCCTACATATATGCGGAGGGTTATCCGGCGGCTGAAATGAAACACGGCACGATAGCGCTCGTGTGCAAGGAATGCCCATCGTTCTTGTTCGCCAATTCGGATGAGATAATGTCGAAGGTAGTTTCGAGCGCACAGGAAATAAAGGCAAGAGGCGGATCCATAATCGTGGCAACCCACGATCCAAAGGCGTTTGAAGGGTTGGCAGACGACATAATTCCGCTTCCGAAAGTTCACGACGCCGTTCGCCCGATAGTAAGCGTGGTTCCGGCGCAGCTCTTTGCGTACTACGTAGCAGTTGAGCGCGGTTGCGACGTGGATAAGCCAAGAAATTTGGCGAAGGCCGTCACTGTGGAATAGCGGTTCTTTGGGGAGCAAAAGAAAATTTTTTCTTGGAGAGAAAATTTTTGTGCTTTGCCGTTTTTCCCTTGCATAAAGCGTGGTTTTGGCGCATCTCTTTGCGTACTACGTAGCAGTTGAGCGCGGTTGCGACGTGGATAAGCCAAGAAATTTGGCGAAGGCCGTCACTGTGGAATAGCGGTTCTTTGGGGAGCAAAAGAAATTTTTTCTTGGAGAGAAAATTTTTGTGCTTTGCCGTTTTTTCCTTGCATAAAGCGTGGTTTTGGCGCGTCTCTTTGCGCACAACGCAGCAGTTGAGCGCGGTTGTGACGTGGATAAGCCAAGAAATTTGTCGAAGGCCGTCACTCCCAAGTAGAGTTTTTGGAAAGTATGATTTTTCGGTTTTTAAGCGAAAAATACTCAAAGCTTTATGGATAAGCGAAGAGCATAGAAGACGGAAAAGAAATTTGGCATTATCTAAATTTTATAAATGCTAATTGGGAAGTTTTCATGTGCGATTGCCCTCATTCCCTATAATTACATCTAGCTGCTGAATTTTTCGAAGGGCATTTCCGATATGTTCGGAGAGTTTTTTATTCAGACAAAGTTTTTTCGATGCGCGAGATGGGACTCGAACCCATACGCCTTGCGGCATCGGCTCCTAAGACCGACGTGTCTGCCAATTCCACCACTCGCGCTCTAAAAATCGAGACATTCGCATTTTTTAATCAGTTTGTGAAGCTTAATTTCTCGATTTTTGTTTTTTCGAAAGTCGTTTTTTGACGACTTTATTTCGCAGATGAAACCGGAAGTTGGTACACAAAAAAACGCGCGGAGTTTTCTCCGCGCGCCCGAACAAAATTACGCCTTTAATTTCTTCAAAAGGAAGGCGATATTTTTTCCCAGATCGTCCATGTTTTTCATGGACTCTTCGTCGTTTGCCACTTCTCCTTTTTCGCGGCCAAGCCCCATATTCAAGTAAGTCGAACCCGGGACTATCATGCCGCACATGAGCATAGCTGTGGTTATGGCTGAGAAAACGGAACTTGCTCCCGCCCGCCTTTCCGCAACTACGGCCGCCCCGATTTTTCCGCTCAACAATCTTCCGTTTGCTCCGGCTACCATTCCAACCCTGTCTATTAGAGCCTTCATTTCCGCCGTCATTTGGCAGAAGTACGATGGCGATCCGAGCACCACGGCGTCCGCTTCAAATATTTTTTCAGCAAATCCGTTCAGCAAATCCTCGTTATAGACGCATTTTTTGTTTTGCATCTTTCTGCAGACGTAGCACGCCCTGCAGCCTCTTATTCTCTCTCCGCCGACCTTGACGAGTTCAGTTTCTATTCCTTCGGCCTCTACAGCGGCCAATATGCGTTTTAGCATAAGTTCCGTGTTTCCGCCGGATCTTGGACTTCCGTTAAATGCTATTACTTTCATTGTATATTGTAAGCGTGTTTGTTTGTGGAATCGCAAACAAAACCGCATTACTGTCGATTTCGCCGCGAATGTGAAACCAGCCGGAAAACGGCGCATGCCGACCCGCTGAAGCTCCACGAAAACTAAGTAAAAATTTCCAGGTTTATCAACTCTTTTTTCATTCCCGACGGAAAGTTCTAAGTTTGCGCAATGATTTTTTATAGGAGCCGGGGGATTTTTTATTCCGGGTTTTTGAAGATTTATTCGAACATCAATACCTTTATTCCTATCAGAATCAAAACCACTCCTCCAAGCATTTCAAACTTCGAACTCGCCCCCATTTTCGATCCGAATTTTATTCCGACGAGCGATAGCGCGAAAGTTGTAGCTCCTATTGCGGCCGCGTCGGGCAATATTTCCCTATTTAAAAAGGCTATGCTTATTCCGGCGGCGAACGCGTCTATGCTCGTGGCTATGGCCAGACCCGTAAGCATCGCAAAACTGGGAAAAGATTTTTGAGCGTCTTTAGGATTTTTTCTTTCCGCAAGCTGGTCCCTTATCATTTTTATCCCTATAAAAACC
>CASDUP010000028.1 GCA_949283955.1 uncultured Verrucomicrobiota bacterium
ATTCGATATTCTTCCATTTTCCGACGAAGTTTTAGATTGGCACGAATTTTCCGCAAAGAAATTCAGGCAGTCTGAAAGTTTGATGTTCCTTATTTCAGCCGATAAAAACGCTCGTGAAGCGGCATTGGAACTTTCGGGCAAAATAGAAGCTCTCGGAGGAAAAATAGAAAACAAGCGTTCCGAAAATGCCGACATGCTCTCTTCGACCCCCTTTTTATTCCGCGAAGAGCACGTGGAAGATTTGAAATCGAGAATATCCCCCGAAAACGTTCGAAAATTTGCCAATGAAGCGGCAAAGGCCAACCGATCTGCATTTTTTTCCGCCGGGGCAATGCTGAGAAATCCATGCGGTGTACTTACGGCACCATTCGAATCTGCCATGAAGGAATTGTCCGGAGGCATGGATAGTAAAAGTTTTGAGAGGGGAATAATTTTTAAGGGAGACAAACTTGCGTTTTTTTCCGCAAAATTTAAGGAGAATTCAGCGGATTCGGACTCGAGCGAAGTTCTCGTGGAAAAAGTGAAGCAAGTAATAAAAAGCCTCGAAAAAAAGTACCCCGACATAAAAATATCCTTCGCCGGAGCGTATAGAATAAGCGCCGACAACGCAAAAATCGCCTCTTCCGACGCCTCCTCCTGCTTGGTTTTTACACTCATAGCAGTGTTTGTTCTATGCCTGCTTTCCTTCAAGGAGCCTATAAAATCCCCTCTGGCTCTTCTGCCTTCGGCAGTAGGAGCGGCAGCGGCTTTCGCCGCGGTAGCGTTGGTTTTCGGAGAAATATCCGCCATTTCAATAGCGTTCGCCTCCATAGCCACCGGAGTTGGAATGGACTACGCCATACACTTGATATTGAAGTCGGAAAATTCCGCTGACAATCTCCCCGCCACGGAAGCTCGAATAGGAAAAGATTTGTTTAGGCCAATCCTTACCGTTTCAGGAACGACCGCAATAGGGTTTGTAGTAATGTGCCTATTTGGAGAAATCGTGCAAATAGGACTCTTTGGGGCTGTAAGCATAGTAGTTTCTGCGACATTCTGCCTGACATTTCTTCCGGCTCTCTTGTCGGGAAACAGGAAATATCGCCTCCCTCCAACCCTCTTCGACTCCCTTTCGAATAAAATATTCTTCGCAAAAAACAGAAAGCCTGCCTTGCTGTTTGCGCTGCTGGCAACTCTTGCGGCAATTCCGTTTGCCTTGAATGTGAAATTCGACGGAAATCCCGCCTCATTAAGCGCTCTTGAGGATAGTTCGGCGAAGGATTCTTCGGAGATAAAGAAATTTTTGGGAAAGTCGAAATCGTTTGTAATATCGAAGGGTAAAACACTCGACGAAGCTCTCATTGAATCCGAAAAATTGTCGAAACTGTCGGCTAAAAAACTCGGCGCAAAAGTGTTCGACATATCGAAAATATTTCCCCACGAAAAGTTGAGAGGCGAAAATATCTCCCGCTGGAGAGCTTTTTGGGAGAACGGAAGATTCGAAGCTTTCGAGAAGAATCTCCTCTCCGAAGGGAAGAAATCCGGAATATCCCCCAAAGCGTTTCGATTCGCCCTTGATTCGATAAAAAATCCAAAACCCCAAACGGAAAAAGCTCTCGATTTCTTATCCCCTATCATTTCGGTGGACAATGACGGAGCGGCAGTTCTTGCCGAAGTTTTCGAAACAAAAATTCCCCCAAAAAAATTTGCGGAATTCGTCTCGGAAAATTTCCCGAACTCTTCGTACATAGGAAGCGATTTTCTAGGCGAACACATATCGGAAAAAACTTTTAATTGGCTTGTGCGCTTCGCTTTGATTTCGCTTTTGGCAGTCTCTGCATACCTTAGGATTTGCCTGAAAGATTGGAAATCTACAGCATTGGTGCTGCTTCCCGTCATGGTAGGGTTATGCTGGAGCTTTGGAATTATGGGTGCATTGCAAATTCCGATAAATATGGTCAATGTGATATTTGTCATATTTTCCGTATGCATAGCCCAAGATTATGCAGCCTTCCTAGTATTTGCCCGGCGTTCAAAATCGGAACTTCCCGTTTCTGCTATAACTCTATCCGCCCTGACCACTATAACCGCCTTCGGGAGTTTGGCGTTTGCAAGGCATCCAATGCTCTCTTCTCTCGGAAGCGCCGCAGCAATTTCTATATTTGCTATATTTGTCGCCACGCTTGCCATCATTCCAAACGCAGATAAAAAGAAATGAAAATGGATCGCAAATGGAGAGGAAAATCCTACGGGGGGAAGTTCGGCACTTCATGCTTCGCAACCCTTTTGAGGATTGGAATGTTTCCGGCGTACATTCTTTTGATTTTTGTGGCGGCATTTTTTGTGTTGCGCCGCCGCAAGGCGCTCGAAGGTTCGGCAAAATATTTGGAATTGAAAAGAAGGGCTATATTTCCGGAAATCTTTAAGTTGGCGTACTCCTTCGGAATCTGCATGCTCGACAAAACCGCATATATGTCGGGTTCAAAAAAGATAAAGTGCGAAGACGGAAATGTTCGGAATACAGCCCTAAAAATATTGGCAAAAAACAATGGCGTTTTATTTTTGACTGCCCATGTAGGAGGCTGGGAAATGGCCGGCTCAAAATTGACAGAATACAAGAGGGAGACGGCGGCAATAGGAGAACTCGAAGAGGATTCGGAAGTTGAAAGCGCGATAAAGCCTTCGAGAAAGATACCAAAGATGAAAATGTCCTCAAATCCCTCCGACACGCTTGGGCTGGTCGAGGCGTTTGGAGTTCTAAGAAGAGGCGGTGTGGCGGCAGCCCATGGGGACAGATACGCGGGAGGGCGTTTTGCAAAGATAAATTTTTTGGGAAAACCAGCAAAAATGCCTCTTTCTCCGTACATTTTAGCCGCCAAGGCAAAATGCGCCGTAATTCCCGTGGTATGCCTGAGAAAAAAGCTCTTCTTCTACGAAGTCGAAGCCGGAGACCCCATGTATCCGAAAAACACAGCCGACGCCGAAAAAGGCGCAGAAATGTTTGCGAAATTTCTCGAGGAGAAACTGGACAAATATCCGTATCAGTGGTTCAACTTTTACGATTACTGGGATTAGGTTTGAAAAAGTGCAAATAAAATTAGAGATTTTGAAAATGGACAGGGAAAAATTTTTATCCGAGTTAAAAGGCAATATTGTGGGAGCCCTGAATTTGGGCGGAATATCCACCGACGAAATAGGAGACGATTCAAAACTTTTCGCGGAGGACGGTCTTGGATTGGATTCAGTCGACGCGCTGGAGCTCGTGGTAATGCTTGAGAGCAAGTACGGAGTTTCGATTGATAGAAGCGACGACGCAAAATCCATTTTCGACTCACCCAACACCATCGCCGACTACATCATCTCCAAGGGAAAATGAGCCTTACTCCCGCCATATTGTCGGTTGGCATGGTAAGTTGCGCCGGTCGTGGTTTGGAATCGGCGGGAGCCATTCTGGACGGGAGACGTTTTTTGTCCAAACTATCTGTTGCCGAAAGCAGAAAGCACTCCGAAAAGCTCGTCGGAGAAGCTAAAATTTCGAAATGCGGGAAGCTGTCCAGATGCGCTGCCATGCTTATGTCGGCATTGGAAGACGCCTTTGACGGGATTCCAAAATGCGATCCGAAAATGTTGTCGCTGTGGTTTGGAACGAGCATAGGTGGAATTTGGGAAACCGAAAACATGCTCGAAAAAAAATTCCTGGAAGGAGGAAAAGAAAATCCGGAAATCCTAAAAAGCTACGAGTGTTCTACGATAGCCGAGCTTGCCGCAAAAAAAATAGGATCGATGGGCGAATGCGCGACATACTCCACTGCCTGTTCGAGCTCTTCGCTTGCTCTTGCCCGGGCGTGTTCGGCAATAGAAACCGGAGAGTGCGAAGTGGCGGTCGTCTGCGGAGCCGACGCTCTCTCCCGAATAACGGTAAACGGGTTCGGATCTCTTTTGCTTCTATCCGAAGGCGTGTCGAAGCCTTTTGCGGAAGATAGAGACGGAATAAATCTCGGAGAGGCTGCTGGAGTTGCAGTAATATCCTCGGAAGACTTCGCCCTCAAAAGAGGAGCTGAAATTATGGCCTACATAAGCGGATGGAGCTCCACCTGCGACGCATACCACCCCACAGCTCCGCGTCCAGACGGGGAGGATTTGGCAAGAGCAATGTCGGAGTGCCTATCGGGAGCCCAGACAAAACTTTATCTTGCGCACGGAACCGGAACCATCGGAAACGACGCCGCCGAGCTTGCCGCCATCTCGAGAGTATTCGGAGGGGAAAAGCCAAGGACTATTTCCGTCAAAGACAAAATAGGACATACGCTTGGAGCTAGCGGCATAGTAAACATGATTGTGGCTCTGGAAGAGATGAAGAGATCGGGGGAAAGTAGCGCCTTGTTTTCCTCGATAGGATTCGGGGGAAATAACTCGTGCGCCCTGCTTTCTTCGAGCCCATCGAAAACAGCTCCGAAAAAAATCGAACCTCTCTATATTTATGGAGCGGGACTTTCCCATTCTGAAGCAGGAAATTTGCGCGATGAGAGCGACATTTTAAAAGAAGTACCCCCACTAAAAAAACGAAAGTGGGCAAAACTTCAAAAAATGGCTCTCGAAGCCGCAAATTCGGCCCTCGAAAACGCGGAAATATCCGCGCCGCCGACAAGAATAGGAGTATGCCTCGGAACGGGTCTTGGAATGGTCTCAGAAACCGCAAAATTTCTCGAAAGCTACATATTGAAGGGAGAAGCCCTGCCCACTGCATTCACGAATTCCGTGCATAACGCCTGCTCCTCTCTCTTGTCCCAACAAAAGGGATTTAGAGCTCTCAACGGAGCGGCCACGGCAAAGGAAGTCTCTTTTGAAGCCGCCCTAAAAGAGGCATGGGGAGAAATCGCCACAAATCGCGCGGACGCCTTTTTAATCGGCGGAGCGGACGAAATATCTCCCTATGCGGAGAGATTTCTCAAAAAAAGAGGAGAATCTACCTCGGATATTTCGGAACTTGCTTGCGTCTATTTCGCGGGAAAATTCGGAGTTTGCCTTTCGAAACCCCTCGCAAAAATAACTTCGTGTTCCCTCGCAAGATCCGAGAGAAATCCGAAGGACGAGCAAAAAATCTTCGAGAAATTTCTATTGTCCGAAAATCTCTCCCTGCCCTCCTTAAAAAAAATATTTTTATTCTTCGGAGGAGAAAGGAAGAGAAAGTTTGCCGACTCTATCGCGTCGCTTTTTCCCCCCGAAAATGTCGACTACCCGCAAAGCCGCCTCGGGAAGAACTATTCGCTGTCGGCCACGGCAATCCGCGAAGCTATCGAAATGGGAGGGCGTGGAATTTTCGCATCGTGCTCGTTTGCCTCTTCGGGAATGAGATCCTACACTATTTTCGAAATATTATGAAACGAATTCTTTGGACTATCGTCGGATTGGGACTTTTTTCGCCCCTCCTTTCGGATACGGTAAAAAACCTCCGAATGGAAATAGAGTCGACTAAGATCTCCGAGTTTTTCGAGGAACCGAGCGTCTCCAAAATAACGGCCGAAGCCGACACCCAAGGCAGGCTCAGATGGGCCACGAAATCTCCGTTCGAATCGGAAATAATAGCAAACGACGACGGAGTATTCCAATTCGAGAAAACGGACGGCAAGTGGATGCAGGTAGATTTGCCCGCCTCTTCCGAATTGAGGGAATACATTTCAAAGATCGCTTCGGCCGCGCTCGGAGACTACTCCGGATTCGATTCGAAGAAAATATCCCCGCAAAAAATCGAATTGTATCCCAAGCCTGAATCTCAGAGAAAACACGTCAAAAAAATTCTCATCGAATTGAATTCTGAAAATTTCCCGGATAATATAAAAATCTTTTTCTCAAACGGTGACCTCTCCGTATTGAAATTCCTAAAATGCGAAAAAAATGTCGAAGGAATCGACTTTTGGAAATATCCGACAAAACTGAAAAAATGACGCGCTTTCGCAATCTGCTTTTGCTCTTGTTTGTCTTTCCGGTTTGTTGCACGACTTATCGGGAGGAATCCCCCTCCCCGCTCGACGGGCGGTATTTTTCCCTCGGGAAAGTATCGTATATGCAGAGGGGAATCTTGGAGACGGAAAGCGGCAAAATAGCCGTGGAAATCCGCTCCGAGCGCAGAAAAAATGGAGACCACGCCATGGAGTTGAGCTCCAATTCGGCCGCGCTTGCCAGAGTCGTTTTGGACAAAAACGGTTTGGTGAAATACTCCGAAGGTTCGGAATTTCTTCCGAGGGAATTTGTCGATAAATTCGTCGTAAGGGATTTTAGATCCGCACTCGGATTCGCTCCCTCAAACGGAGCCGAAATCTTGTCGGAAAACTCCGCAAAAAAAATCGTCTCGGAAAATTACTCGGCGAAATTCGACGATTACAGAAACGTCGATGAAAATACCGCAGTTCCATTCAAAGCAGAATTTCGCAGTCCAAGGCATTTTTTGTCGCTCAAAACGGTAAAGATTTTCAAATGAGTTCCATGAAATTCAAAGTTCCCGAAAACTGCCTTCCCGAAGAAGTGATGATTACGGGAATCGGAATACTTTCCCCCATCGGAAATTCCCCTGCGGAAGTTCTCTCGTCCCTTATCGAAGGGAGAGACGGCATAGGAATAGCGTCTAAAATAGACGTATCAAAATTCTCCTCCAAGCTTTGCGCCGAAGTCAAAAACTTCGACTTTAAAAGCGAAATGACCCCGGAAGAACTGGAAACCTTTGACGAACCATACTACCGAATGGCAATAACAACCGCAGGGATGGCTATGCGCGACGCCGGCATAAGCCCGGAAGAAATAGTACATTCGGCCGCAGTTTTGGGCACATGCAACGCGGGCATGAATTCGGCGGAAGCGGAATATTTGGCGGAATACTCCAATTCAAGCATGAAGTTCGATTCCAGACAGCAGTTCGAATCGGAATATTGTGCGCTGGTCAAAGCGGTTTCATCGTCGCTAAAAATAGGAGGGGAAATATATCTCGTAAGCACGGCGTGCTCGAGTTCCACAAGCGCAGTGGGATTGGCTTTCGAGCTGGTAAGGAGAGGCAGATGCGACCTGGTTTTGGCGGGCGGGGCGGACGCCGTATCCCTTGCAAATTACGCGGGTTTTAACGCATTGAAAGTGGTTTCGCCCGAAAAGACGGCGCCCTTCTCCCTTCCTGTTGGAATGAACATTGGAGAGGGCGCCTGTTTTTGGATTATGGAAAGCGCAAAAAGAGCTCTCGGACGCGGAGCGGCTTGCTACGGCAAAGTGGTGGGATTTGCCACGAGCGGAGACGCCCACCACCCGACGCGTCCCGACCCGCGCGGAGACGGCGCATATAGAACCATGCGAAACGCCCTATCCGACTCCGGAGCCGAAATATTCGATATAGGCTGCATAAACGCGCACGGATCCGGAACAGAAGCAAACGATAGATCCGAAACAAAGGGAATAATCCGCCTAACAAAGGGAGCCGAGATTCCTTTCACGTCGACAAAATCCTACCACGCACACTGCATGGGAGCAACGGGAATAATAGAGGCTACCTGCCAGCTATTGTCCATGAATTCAGACTTCGTTCCGCCAACTCTCAGAAATTCGGGAACCAGGCCCGGTTGCGAAATTTCGGCGGTCGGAGGAGCGGGCTTAAAAAAATCCTACTCGTGCTTTTTATCCGCAAATTACGCTTTCGCTGGAAGCAATTCGGCTATAGCGGTCGCAAAGCCGGATTTTAAAAATTTTAAGCCAAAAAATCTAGCGGACTTCCCCGTAATTACGGGTTGCGGAATGCTTACTCCGTTTGGAGCGGGAGAAATTTTGTCGAACAACGCCTGCGAAAGCAAAGAGTTTAAAGGCGGAATTGCAAAGGTAAACCTTCCAAATCTAAGAACCTTCGACAGGCGCATAGATTTCGACGGAATGAACAGAATAGCGGCTATGGCCACCATAGCGGCAAAATTTGCGCTGGACGAAGCCGGAGTTCGGATAAGAAGGGAGGAAGAGGAATCCGTTGGAATGGTGGTTGGAATTTGCAGAGGTTCCCCGAAAGACAGCCACATGAGGTCCGTATTGCTCGACGAAAATCGAAAAGGAGATATAGCATGCTTTTCAAATGTCACGGCAAACGCACCTTCCGGATGGGTCTCAAAAGCATTCGGAATTAAGGGGGAAAACACCACTCTCGCCTCCGGATATAACTGTTCTCTTCAAGCTCTCGCTCTGTCGGCGGACATGGTTAGATGGCGCAAATCAAACAAGATGGTTGCCATATCGGCGGACGAAATTTCAGATCTGCAAATAAAATCCTACAGGAGGGCTGGAATTCTGTTTGAAGGAGGTCCGATTTTATCTGAGGGATCTGCGGCAGTGTTGCTGGAAAGCGAAAAAAGCGCTTCGGAGAGGGGTGCTAAAATTTTAGGAAAAATAATTTCGTGCGCTTCGGCAGCGGACACATGCGGATTTATGGACTCCGAACCGACAGGAGTAATACGGGCGGCATGTTTGGCACTGGAACGCGCCGGACGCACTCTCGACAGTGTCGATTTAATCGTATCTCCAAAGCCTGGAGACTTCGCATCTCCGCTAAGCAAACCGGTGTTGCACCCTCCCTGGGTTGGATTTGCCGAGAGTTCCTCCGCCCTCCAAGCGCTTATTTTTGCGCTAAAAACCGAGCATAACAAAACCATTCTCTGCCTTTCGTCGGGAGGAATTACGGGAAACAACTTCGCTGTTTTAATCGATATTCCCTAAAAAAGCGAAAATTTCCCGAGTGCATCTCTAAAAATTTTTCGACGAAAAAATCTCAATCGGTTTTACTAAAAAATCCCTCTCCTCGCAAATCTTCAAAACTCCGCTCAAGCTTTCCCAAACAAAGCTTTCAAAAAAAAGGCGAACGCTTTTCCGCGTCCGCCCTTTTCACGAATAAAACTGATTAGCCCTTGAAGCGCCTGAATAGAAGCGCACCGTTGTGCCCCCCGAATCCGAGATTCGTGCTTATGACATTGTCGACTCGAACCTCCCTTGCCTCGTTGGGAACGTAGTCCAAATCGCAATCCGGATCGGAATGCTCGTAGTTTATAGTAGGGGGAATTATTCCGCTTTCTATTGTCTTGGCGCATACCGCGGCCTCTACCGCTCCTGCGGCCCCCAGAAGGTGCCCGGTCATGGACTTGGTAGAGCTTACCATCAATTTCTTCGCGTGTTCACCGAAGACTCCATGAATAGCCATCGTCTCAAACTTGTCGTTGTAGGCGGTAGAAGTTCCATGGGCGTTTATGTACTGGACGTCCTCTTTGTTTACCCCCGCATCGTCCATAACCCTCTCTAGGCAATGCGACAATCCCCTTCCTTCGATATCGGGACTCGTGATATGGTAAGCATCGCATGTGGCTCCGTATCCGGAAAGCTCGCAATATATCTTCGCCCCGCGTTTTAAAGCGTGGTCCAGCCTTTCTAAAACCAATATTCCAGCTCCTTCTCCCATAACGAATCCGCACCTATCGGCATCGAACGGACGCGACGCGCGTTCGGGTTCGTCGTTGAAATTGGTCGCCATCGCCTTCATTGCGCAGAATCCTGCAAAGCTAAGAGGTGTGACGGCAGCCTCGCTTCCTCCAGTTATTATTATGTCCTCTTTGCCAGCCTGCAAATGGAGCATGGCTTCTCCTATCGCGTGCGTGCCCGTAGCGCAGGCACTTACCACGCTGAAATTAACTCCCTTCGCTCCCAAGTCTATCGCTACTACCCCGGAAGCCATATTGGAAAGCAAATTGGGTATCATAAACGGAGACACGCGCCTCGGACCGCGCTCTACATAGGCCCTCGACTGCGTCTCAATCGTGGACATTCCACCCACTCCCGATCCTATCAGCACTCCAACCCTATTCATATCGGTCTTGGAAAAATCCAATCCGGCATCTTTGACTGCGAGTTTGGAGGCAGCTATGGCAAAGTGCGTGTAGCGGTCGCTGCGCTTCGCCTCTTTCGGATCCATATATTTGCTGGCGTCGAAATTCACACACTCACTGGCCACCTGGCAATTTAGCTGGGAAGCGTCGAAGAGTGTAATCTTTCCTATTCCATTTTTGCCGTGGGTCAGTGCGTCCCAGAACACCTCCACTCCATCTCCGAAAGAAGAGATGACACCTATGCCCGTTATCACTATTGGTTCTTTTGTCATGATGCAATTCTTTGGTTTATTTTTAAACTATAAACAAAACTTCGCTTCCCCGAAAAATTGCTCGGGGAAGCCTTCCCTACAAAAAAAACGACCCGTCACGGAAAACTCCATGCGCGGGTCGGACAAGCATTCATTGAAAAGTTAGTCCTTCTTGCGCTTCGAGTCGATATACTCGATAACCTTTCCGACTGTAGTGAGATTTTCGGCGTCCGATTCCGGAATTTCGCCGTCAATCTCGTCCTTGAACTCTTCTTCGAAAGCCATGATGAGCTCCACCGTGTCGAGCGAATCTGCGCCGAGGTCATCTATGAAGCTGGCCTCGGGGGTGATTTGCTCTTCGTTTACGTTGAGCTGGTTGACTATTATTGCTTTTACTCTTTTTTCAGTGTCTGACATTTTTATACACTTCCCAATTGGAGTTTAGTTTCAATTAAGATGACAGGAATGAAACAATGTTAAAAAATTTTGTAAAGTTCTTTTTTCTTTTACCTCTCAGACAAATTCCCTTGAAAATCGGGAAAAAATTCCGCTCAAACGGCTAAGGAGTTTTTCAGTCACGCAACCCGAAAAAAGTGTTGCGATTGACTGCAAACGAGATTCTCTGGTGTGGATATTCAACTTAAAAAGGAAGAGAAATGGACGGAGTAAGAAGACCCGTAGTTTTGGTAATCAGGGACGGCTGGGGCGAAAACCACGACGCCTCCCTCGATAAATACAACGCTATAAAAGTGGCAAATCCCGAATTTTGCGAGATGCTTTCCAAGAAGTGGCCCCGCACGGAAATTTCGGCATGCGGTTTGGAGGTCGGACTTCCAAAGGGGATTATGGGGAACAGCGAAGTCGGACACCAAAACATAGGAGCCGGCAGAATAGTCGACCAGGAGATAGTGAGAATAGACAAAGGTTTCGAGACGGGATCCATTCTCGAAAGCGAAGTTCTTAAAAAAATCTTCGCCCGGCTCGACTACGGTAAAAATCTCCATTTGTTCGGGCTTTGCTCCGATGCCGGAGTTCACTCCATGCTTAGGCATCTCTACGGAATATTGAAGATTTGCTCGGAGAAAAATTACAAGAATGTGTATCTCCATGCCTTTACCGATGGCCGAGACACACCTCCAACCAGCGGGCTCGGATTCATAAAGGATGTCGAGTTAAAGATGCGCGAGTTCAGCTGCGGGAAGGTCGCGTCGGTGATAGGGAGATTTTGGGCGATGGACAGGGACAAGAGGTGGGACAGAGTAGTCAAGGCCTACGACTGCCTGACTGGATACTCTACGGACAGGTCGTCCGAGAGCGCGGAGGAGGCATTCGAAAGCTACTACAAAAATCCGCTCGCCGACAACATGCAAGGCGATGAATTCATACCTCCCACCTGGATAACGGGAGAAGACGGAAAGCCGATAGGCAGGGTTTCTGACGGAGATGCGGTGATATTTTTCAACTTCCGCGGAGACAGGCCTAGAGAGTTGACCTCCGCTTTCGTCGACGACAAATTTGACGGTTTCGAGCGCAAAATCCGCCCGAATGTATTTTTCGCAACCATGACCGAATACAAAGTCGGACTTTGCGAAAATATACTTTTCCCGAAGCCGCCAAAGATGAAAAATATTTTGGGAGAATACATATCCGAAAAGGGGCTCTCCCAGTTGCGTTGCGCCGAAACGGAAAAATTTGCCCACGTCACCTTCTTCTTCAACGACTACCGCGAGGAGCCCTTCCGCGGCGAAGACAGAATATTGATAGATTCCCCACGCGACGTGAAAACATACGACGAAAAGCCGGAAATGAGCGAGCCTGCCGTAGCCGACGAGGTCGCCAAAGCAATAAGAGAAAACAAATACGCGCTTATTGTTGTGAATTTCGCCAACGGCGACATGGTCGGGCACACGGGAAACATGGATGCAGCCGTCAAAGCGATAAAGGCTGTAGATAGCGGAGTAAAGAAGATAGCGGAAGCTCTAGACGAAACGGGAGGAGCAATGCTTGTGACAGCCGACCACGGAAATAGCGATCAGATGTTCGAACCTTCAATAGGAGAGGCCCACACGCGCCACACGATGAACCCGGTGGAAGTGGTAATCTACGGAAAGGGGCTCGAAGGCTTAAAGCTTCGCTCCGGAGGCTGTCTCGGAGATATAGCCCCCACCGTTCTCCAGCTAATGGGACTTAAGCCCCCGCCGGAAATGACAGGCAAGTCCCTAATAGTTCAATAGGTCTTAAACTTCCAAGAACGCGCTCCTACCCCCCCCGAAAAAATCGACGAGCGCGTTTTTTTATCCCGGATTAAAATTATAAAATTTTGAGTTTAGGAAAAAACTCTTGCAAAAAACAGCCGCCCGCGAATACTGGGAATACCATGACAAAGCCCGATTCCCCAGATTTTAAGCCCAATTTGTATCTGGTGGGTTTCATGGGCACTGGCAAGAGCGTACTCGGGAAGCGAGTCGCAAAAAAGCTGGGATATTCCTTTGTCGATTCCGACCTGGAAATCGAAAAAAACGAGGGCATGAGTATTCGGGAAATTTTCGACAAGTTCGGCGAAAAAAAATTTCGAGAGCTTGAGAAGAACTTTATAGAAAACGGCCATCCCGAAAGCGGCTGCGTAGTGTCGTGCGGAGGCGGATTGGTTTGCAGGGACGACATGCCGGAAATCCTGAAGAAAAAAGGAATATGCGTGTCCCTGTTTAGCTACCCGAAAGAAATTTTCAGCAGAGTTTCCCAAAGCGACGACAGGCCCATGTTGGATTCCAAAGACCTAATGGACAGAATTGTCGAGCTTCTCGACAAGCGGACACCCTTCTACATGCGAAGCGGGGTCGCAATAGCCACCGACAAGAAACTATCCGTCACAGAGGATCACATTTTGAGAATTTACAGGCGCAAGCTCAAAGAAATGAAATCCTCCCGCAAAAGCTCCGCCCGATGTTCTCTCCGCCAAGAAAAAAAGGCGCGGTAAAACCGCGCCACATTTCAGGAACTTCTGGCATGCTCTGCCGCCCTGTTCCTCTGCGAAAATTCTAGCCTCTTCCCGTCCGGAGAAACCAATACTAAAATCTCCCCTCCGTCCTCGACTATCTTCCCCTTCAGAATTTCCTCCGCAAGCAAATCCTCAAGTTCGCGCTCTATGGCTCTCTTCAATGGACGGGCTCCATATTTTTCGTCCCAACCCTTGGTTATTAAAAAGTTCTTCGCGCCGGAATCGAGCGATATCGACAACCCTTTGTCGGACAAGCGCGAGCGAAGCTTGTCCAACTCGAGATCCACTATTTTCTCCATGTCTGCCTTCGTAAGCATTCTGAATAGAACAATGTCGCTTATGCGGTTCAAAAATTCGGGACGGAAGACCCTCTTCATTTCATCTAGCACGCGGTCCTTGACCTTCTCGTAGTCTAGGAGGGAGTCCATTCCGACGTCGAATCCCATAGAAGAGTTCTTTTGCAGAATGTGCGCTCCGACGTTGCTGGTCAAAATAATTATCGTGTTTCTAAAATCGACGGTTCTGCCCAGACTGTCGGTGAGCCTGCCGTCCTCCAAAATTTGCAGGAGAAGCTGCGCCACATCCGGATGGGCCTTTTCTATTTCGTCGAAAAGAACCACGCTGTACGGCTTGCGGCGAACGGCTTCGGTCAACTGCCCGCCGTCTTCGTGCCCAACATATCCGGGGGGAGAGCCTATCAGCCTCGAGACGGAATATTTTTCCATGTACTCGGACATGTCGATTTGTATGAGGGCGTCCTGTTTCCCAAACATCTGCTCGGCGAGAATTTTCTCCAAATAGGTCTTCCCGACCCCGGTGGGACCGAGAAATAGAAACGAACCTATGGGCCTCTTGGGATCTTTCAGGGCTGCTCTCGATCTGCGCAGAGCCCTTGCTATTGCAAGGCACGCCTCTTCTTGCCCCACCACTTTTTTCTGGAGTTCGTCTCCAAGCTTCAACAGGCGCGAAGCCTCTCCCTCCTCCATTCTCGAAAGCGGAACTCCCGTCCAGTCGGAAACCACCGCAAAAATATCGTCCTCCCCAACTTCCGCGCGCTTCTCTTCCATTGATTTCTTCCACGCAGAAAGCATGTCATCCCGGGAAGCTATGAGAGACTTTTCCTCGTCGCGAAGCCTTGCGGCCTCTTCGTAATTCGTATCCTTAATGGCCTCGTCCTTGCGCTTGACTACCTCCTCTATGCGCTTCGACATTTCGCTTATGTGCTCGGGCCTCTTCATCATTTTTATGCGGGCCCTGCTGCCCGCTTCGTCTATCACATCTATCGCCTTGTCCGGAAGGCAACGGCTCGTGATGTAGCGCTCGGACAACTTTACCGCCGCCGTCAAAGCCTCGTCGGAAAACACGCAGTGGTGGTGCGCTTCGTAGTTGGCCCTTATTCCCCTCAAAATCCTCACGCAATCCTCCGCAGAAGGCTCTTCCACCTTCACAGACTGAAATCTGCGCTCCAACGCGCTGTCTTTTTCTATAAACTTCCTGTACTCCGCCACAGTAGTAGCCCCGACGCACTGCAACAAGCCCCTCGAAAGAGCCGGCTTGAATATGTTGGAGGCATCCATCGCTCCCTCTGCCGCTCCAGCCCCCACTATGGTGTGAAGCTCGTCTATGAAGAGAATGACGTCACCGGCCTTTTCTATCTCGTCCATAACGGCCTTTATGCGCTCCTCAAACTGCCCCCTGTACTTCGTTCCCGCCACCATCAGCGCTATGTCGAGAGTTATCACCCTCTTGCCTGCTATAAGTTCCGGAACCGTTCCTTTGGCTATTTCCTGCGCAAGACCTTCCACTATGGCTGTCTTGCCCACCCCCGCTTCACCGAGCAAAACCGGATTGTTCTTCGTGCGCCTACAAAGAATTTGGACAACGCGCATTATCTCCCTATCCCTGCCTATCACAGGATCGAGCTTGCCCTTTTTGGCGAGATCCGTCAGATCCCTTCCGAAGGCTTTTAAAGCGCTTTGAACGCGCGGATCTCCGGCGTCCTTCGGAGATTCCTCCCCCTCCGTCCTATCTTTTGAAAGTTCCGGAGTGTCTCCTATGAAATTCGGATCGAGCTCGGCTATTATCCTGTTTCTGCAAGTGGAAATATCCACTCCAAGCTCCCTGAGAACCTCGCTGGCCACGCCCTCGCCTTCTACGAGCAGGCCGAGCAAAATGTGTTCCGTTCCTATGCAGTTGTGAGACAATTTGGAAGCTTCGTTGGCGGCAAGAGCTATAACTTTCTTAACCCTTGGCGTATATTGTATCAACTGGGCTGGAACCGACATAGATTCGTCCCCGGTTCCTACCTGGCGTTCAACCTCTCTCTTCACGCCGTTTAAATCAACTCCCATATTGCGCAAAACATTGACCGCGACTCCTTGACCGAGAGCGATTATACCCAATAAAAGGTGTTCGGTGCCTATGTAGTTGTGGTGAAACTTGGCCGCCGCCTCCCTGGCAAGCGACATAACTTTCAAAGCTCTTGGAGTGAACTGTTGCATACCTTATTACAAATTGTGCCCGATTTTTCCCTATTTTCAATCGGCAAATTCAGCTAAAAATTTATTTGCTATGAAGATTTCCGATTCAATGCCCCGGAGGAAAAGACTCCGTTTAAAAACTTCGCCCTCATTGCGTCGCGGAGCTGCACGTTTGAAAGATCCGAACTAAATCTTTTCGCAAGGCGCAAGGGCATGCACTCCTTCATCAGGAAGTCTATTTTTTCCACCGCATTTCTTCCGACCACGCAGCCGATATCCGCGGCAAGCCTCAACATCGAAAGCATTTCCATCGCCTCAGCCGAACTTATAAGCGCGCAAGATCTCAATATCGCCTCCGCCCTCAAAATTTTGTCCGCAATAAGAAGGGGGGTATCCTCCAATATTTTTCCCCTCGCATTTCTCTCGAAGCCTATGAGTTTTTCCGTCAGGGATTCGATTTTTTTAACCAAATCCTCCTCGGATATACCGAGAGTTATCTGGTTTGAAATTTGGAAAAACGAGCCGATTGGATCGCTGCCCTCCCCGCTGCTGCCTCTAACTATGGCTCCGAGCTGGTTCAGCCCGCGAACTACCTTTTCCATATTGCCCGACAAAACCAAGGCCGGAAGATGCAACATGGACGACGCCCTAAGCCCCGTTCCGACGTTTGTCGGGCATGCCGTAAGATATCCGAGCTTGGAATCGAAGGCGTACTCCAGAGATTTTTCGAGCGAATCGTCCACCCGGAACGCTCTTTTTAAGAGAGCCGAAAGCGAAAGATCGCCGGAAACTGCCTGTATTCTTATGTGGTCTTCCTCGTTTATCAGAACTCTGACGATTCCGTCCTTCGATACGCATATTCCGCAATTCTCGTCCGCCGATAAAAATTCCGAACTTGCCACTCCGCTTTCGACAAGTTCTCCTATTTCGGATTCGGACATATCGCCTCTGCGATAAAACAACCCTCCCTTGAATTCAGAAATTTTTAACAAAGCCGCTCTAACAGCCAAAAATATTTCCCTCTTTTCCTCGGGAGAAGCCGATTTTAAGAATCTGCGCCCCGCCAAATTTCTCGCCAGCCTAACCCTCGAGCCGACGAGTGCCGAAGCTTTGGGAAGCCTTTTAATTTTGGAAAACAAAACCGAAGGATCGAATAGGAGAGCGGCTGATGCCGGCTTGCCTCCGCGAGGCTTGGATTTTCCGTCGGACGTGGATTTTTTGGCCGCTTTTGGGCGGTAAGCGGTCGATTTGGAAATTTTTCCCGCTTTTACCTTCTTTTCCGGCGACTCAGAAAAGTTCAAAGAAAGCTGACCGCCCGAGCGCGCGGACTTTCCTCCGAGATTTCCTTTCGCCTTCCTCTTTCCTTCGGGCCTCATTTGTCTTTGGATATTTTTCTAAGTTCGTCCCTTATTGCGGCCGCGTCTTCGTAGCGCTCCTCGCTTATCGCCTTGTCCAGCTTCATTTTCAAGGCCACCTTCGACTCTTCATCCGGAATTATGTCCTGGTTGGCCTGCTTCTGAACTTCCTCGATTTCTACGGGAGAAAGAAATTCGGAAACGCCCAATTTGCCGCCGCCCTTTTCAGATACAGCCTCTTCCACGAACTGCTCCAAATCGAGCGGCTTCTCAGAAACCTTGTGGTGCTTCGGAAATTTTCCCCTGTGGACTGTTGACGAATGCATCTGTTTTAACAGGTCGTCCAAAGAACCTCCGAGAGCCGCATAGCAATATGGGCAGGAGAACAAGGCTCCCTTCTTCATTTCCGACAAATCGGCCCCGCATTTCGGGCACGAATTCGCCGCCACGGACTTTGCAAATGTCTTTTTGACGCTTTCCTCAAACTCCTTAAGCTTGGGCAAAAAATCCGACGGCAAAGCCGCGCCGGAAAAACTCATTTTCTCGGCGCACTCGGCGCAAAGGTGTATCTTTACCTTGTTGCCGTCGATTATTCTGGTTATATGGACGCTCGCAGGTTTTCCGCAAACGTCGCATTTGTATTCGTTAGGCATAAAATCGTACCAGTATTTTTAACGGCTTTTTTTTTGAAATTGTAAGTTCCGACGCTAAGAAGCCCTGACTTAAAAAATCATGCGAGCTTCAAAAGATCCTCCGTGCGGGGAACGTCCCGAATTATCTGCGAGGGAAGCGGTCCGACGCCTATATAGCGAAGATTGGGAATCTTCTTCTCCTCTCCGTCGCCCAAATCCCTGTTGGCAATCTCCACAACGCTCTTTACGCAAAAGGCTATGTACCTCTTCGCCTCGGAGGGCAAATCGTCGAAATGCCTTATTCCGGACAAATCCTCCGACCAGCCTTTCAACTGGGTGTAAACAGGCCTCAAAGTTTTGCGCAAAGACTCCGAACGCGGAACTCCGCGGTAGACTTTTCCCGTCTTGTCGTCCATATACCCCACGCACACAAGCAACTCGCCCCCCTCAGACCAGTCGCCTTCGTAGGTGAGGGCATCGAGCTTGTTTATGGCCATGTCGTCGTATCCGCCATAGCGGAGAGCATCGCCCTTTTCCACCGCGTCGAACCAGCCTACCATGCGCTGGCGCCCGGTGCTCGTGCCAAACTCCAACTTCTTGAGCTTCTTGGCGAGAGGATGCTCGTCGTTCATCTGGGTTAAGAATGTGTGCGTGCCTACCTTCGTATCGTAAGCTTTGCAGCAGCCTATCGTGTGAACGCTCCTCAGCGGAATTCCGGCACTTTCGAAAAATTCGGGTATTCCGGTATGCGAGGCTGTGACGTTCGGGGCAAATCCCCTCCTCTTGTCGAGCCAATAAGCCTGCCCAAACTCGCCTATCACGCTCCTGCCGCTATTTATCGTCTTAAGGCAAAGCTCGCGCACATCGCCTATGTTCTTTACAAGGCGCCTTCCAGCCTTCCAGTATTCGTCGACTACCGCCTTTATATTAAACTTGAACGGTCTGGTCCCCTTGAACTTTTTGAAATCAAACTCGTCTTCGGTGAAAATGCCCTCTTTTATGGCGTCGGAATTCGCCCTTATTTCGGCCGCTGTGAGCTTTTCGAAAAATTCGTCCCACTTCTCCGGCTTCACCTTGCAAACGTACCTTATCGTGTCCGAAGCCCTGCGCAAACGCGCGGAAAGCCTCTCGGCAAAATCCCTCTTTGAACCTAAAAATTCGCAATACCAAATTTGAAACTGCCCAGTCTCATCGTTGTATGCCGGAGTTATGCCCCTGCCAGTGGATCCGCGAGGATCCTCTCCGAGAACGTTGACCCTGTAGTCTTCAAACGCCAAATCCAACAATCTGTGCGAAACATCGCTTACCATGGTGCGCTCGTCTATGAAGAGCCTGTCGAAAATTTTATATCCCCTACGTTCCAACGGCTCCGCTTCCCAAGCAAATTTCCTCGGATCTGCCACCACCCCGGAGCCTATCGCCAGATATTCGACGTCGTTTTCTATAACTCCTGCCGGAAGCAAATTCAATTTCACCCCCCCCGCCGTGTGTCCGGAATTCGCTCCTCCGTTCACCTTCAAAACGACTCCCGCCGCGTCTGCCCGACCGGTTTCAGCCTTGAGATCGTCTATTATCTCATAGACGAGCCTTCCCTTGCCCTCGTCGCCCATGCTGATGCCTATGTCGGCTATAAGTTTGCTCTTAAATTTTTCCAAAGCCATTTTTCGTCCCTTTTGAGTTGAAAAAGTTCCGCCCCCGTTCCTACACTTGAAAGGGCGAAGCCGACAAGTCTGTATTGTCGCCAAACTTTTACAACATAATTCTGACCAAATTCGGCTATTTTTCAAAGATTGGAATAAACTTGACAATAAAAATTCCCGAAAACACCCTCCGGCGGATAGTTTATGGAAAGTATAGAGCTTATAAATGGACGGGGAATAAAAAATATTTTTGTGGATTTCGGAGTCGTCTTGGTAAATCTGGCGGTGGAAAAATCGGAAAAGATGTTCTCGGAGATAGGTATAGACGCGAAACTAGACGGACACAGGCAAAGCGGAATATTTCTGGATATCGACACGGGACTGCTGGACGAAAAAAAATTCGCCGAAGAATTGTCAAAAACATCGAGCAAACCGGAGAAAGCCACCTATGAAAAAATTTTTGCCGCGCATATTGCCATACACGACAGCATTCCCAAATACAAGTTGGACTTTCTCGCCCGCCTGAAAAGAGAGGGTAAATATAAGCTATTTGGGGCCAGTAATATGAGTAAGGAAGGCTGGAATTGGTGCAAGGCGAACGGATTTTGTCTAAACGGGCGTTCCCCGAAGGATTTTTTCGACGATGTATTTATATCCTTCGATCTGAAAGCCGCAAAACCGGATCTAAAATTTTTCGAGGAGGCTGTCGCAAGATCCGGGGCCGATCCCAAGGAAAGTTTCTTAATTGACGATTCCGACAATAATTGCAAAGCCGCGCAATCTATGGGATTTAGAACGCACTCCCCTCTACCACGACAGAATTGGCTCCGAGACGTATTTAAATTTTAGGCTGTTTTCCAAGCGAATATTTTTCGCAAGCTAATTGAAAAAGAATAGAGCGTTGACAAAATTAGAGCGCGTAGTAGCCTGCTAAACTCAATTTTTTCAGTACTATGGTTGACATGGCAACTATCGAAAGCCTCTGCAAGCGCAGGGGATTCATTTACCGCTCGTCCGAAATTTACGGAGGCTTTAACGGATTTTTCGACTACGGACCTCTTGGAGTCGAACTAAAGAACAACATAAAGCGCGCATGGTGGAACGACTTCGTCCACGGCAGGGAAGATATAGTGGGGCTCGACGCATCGATAATAATGCACCCCGACGTTTGGAAGGCTTCGGGACATGTGGCCGGTTTTTCCGATCCGATGGTCGACTGCAAAGAATCGAAGATGCGCTTTAGGGCGGACCAGATTTTCTTTGCCGAAGTAAAGGTCGATGGAGAAACGATAGGATATGTCAGCGTGCTCGAAGACGACGGCATGCAGGCCGAGGCCGAAAAAAAGGCAAACGATCTGAAGAGGAAATTGTCGAAACAGGGAACATTGGATTCTGTGGTGTTGAAGAATTACATGGACGCCCGCCCCGACGAGTACGAAAAAATACCCTCTCCCGCCACCGGAAAAGCCGGAACTCTGACACCCCCCAGGGACTTCAACCTTATGTTCCAGACCTACGTCGGCGCCTTGCGCGACGAGACTGCAGTGGCGTACTTGCGCCCGGAAACAGCACAAGGGATTTTCGCGGATTTTAAGAATGTAGTTGACACTTCGAGAGTGAAAGTTCCGTTCGGAATAGCGCAAATAGGAAAAGCATTCAGGAATGAAATAACGCCCCGCAATTTCATATTCCGCAGCCGCGAATTCGAACAGATGGAGATAGAATATTTCATCTCGCCTAAGGAGGACTGGAAAAAGCTCCACCGCGAATGGATAGACGCATGCAAAAAATGGTTCGTGTCCATCGGCATACCCGAGAACGAGCTTTCTGAAGACGTCCACCCGCAGGAGAAGCTCGCCCACTACGCAAAGGCATGCACCGACATCACCTTCAAGTTCCCGCACGGGCTCCAAGAGCTCCAAGGAATAGCCGTTAGGGGAAATTTCGATCTCACCCAGCACCAAAACGCCTCCGGCAAAACGCTAGAATATTTCGACGAAACGCTGAAGGAAAAATACCTCCCCCACGTAATAGAACCGTCTTTGGGTGTGGACAGAACGCTTCTTGCCGTGTTGACCGCCGCATACGACGAAGACGAAATACCCAACGAAAAGGGAACTCCGGAAAAGAGAACCGTGTTGCGTTTTAGCCCGAGAGTCGCGCCCTACAAGGCAGCCATTTTCCCGCTCGTAAAAAACAAGCCGGAAATAATGGAAAAGGCCAGGTCGTTATATCTGAAGTTGCGCCGCCGCTGGAACGTATTTTTCGACGCGGGAGGAGCCATAGGCAGAAGGTACAGGAGACAGGACGAAATCGGAACTCCATTTGGCATCACGATAGATTTCCAATCGGTGGAAGGAGACGGAAGCGTGACAGTGCGCGACCGCGACACAACGAAACAAGTCCGCATGAGCGAGGACGAAATAGTGTCGCACCTTTCAAAGGAAATAGACGGTATATAAATTTCTCCCAAAGTCCCCATAAAAAAACTCTCCCCATTTTGGGGAGAGTTTTTTTAGCTTAGTTCTTGTTCGAAGCTTTCGGATTTTTTGCGGAATCGAAAAATCTTTTAAATCCAAGCAACTGGTATTCTACGGAATTCTTCCAGTATTCGGAATTGTGCTTTCCGGGACGAGTCGCATAGTCGTGGGGAATATTCATATACAGAAGCTTCCTGTGAAGCTCTTCGTTGATTTCGTAGAAAAAATCGTCCGTTCCGCACTCTATGGTTATATAGAGGCTGTTGGGCTTTACTCTCCACAGCTGGTTTATTACCGCATGCTCCTCCCATCTCGACGGATTTTTCGAAAGTTCGCCAAGGTTGCGCTTCATTTCCCATTTGTCCGGAAAGGGTCGAATATCCACTCCCCCGCTTTGTGAACCGCAAGCTCCGAAAAGATCGGGATGCCTAAACGCAAGCCAAAGAGCCCCATGGCCTCCCATGCTCAGGCCGCTTATCGCCCTGCCTTCGCGGGAAGCTATCGTTCTATACTTGGAGTCTATCGCAGGAATAAGCTCTTTTGTTATATGCGTCTCGTACTTAAAATTCGGGCGCTCAGGACAATCCCAATACCAGCTTGTAGCTCCGTCCGGACAAACAATTATCGCCCCATACCTCTCCGCAAGATCCTCCATGTCGGGACGTATCTTTCCCCACGTCTCGAAATTCCCCCCGTACCCATGCAACAAATACACCACAGGCCAACGCGCGCTTTCGTCTTTAAAGTAGGACTTCGGAAGAAAAACTTTAGCCGGAATATCCGAATTCATAGCCTCGCTGTGAACCCTCAACGCGCCACTGTTCTCGGCGCGAACAAACGCCGGTACGCAAACCGCCGCGGCAAAAACGAACGCCAATACACACCTAATTGCATATTTTTTCATCACTCTTTGTTCCTTTCTTTTAAATAAAATTTTCAAAAACCACGAAGGGGATTTATTGCCTATTTTTTGCCTCGTGGTAAGCTCGATATTCCTCGGCGTAAGCATCCCCCATGTAGCTTTTCAAAAGCTTTATGTCGGTCTTTGTCATATCAACCATTATCAGCCCGTCTATGCACGAACCAAACGAGGCGTCCATGTTGAAAGCGAGCAGCTCGCCGTTTAATTTTAAGTAGTGCTTCAGCAAAGTGGGAATTCCCTTGTTGTCTATCTCCACCTCGGAAACCAGCGCCGACACTTTTTCTATATCGGCGGCCCCTTGAATAAGCGCCCTTTTGTCGGCGTCTTTCAGGCGCACTTTCGGGGGCTTTTTTGCCTTCACGAATTTCGCCAGCTCCCTCGAAGTCTTGCGCTCCGTCAAGAACTGAACAATCAAATCCTTCGATATGGAATTGTACTCCGTGCTTATGCTCACAGGGCCATATAGAGTCCTATATTCTGGATGGGAATGCAAAAACACCCCTATTCCGCGCCACAAAATCGCGAGGGTTGAACGCTTGCGCTGGTACTCGCTCGCCACAAAAGAGCGTCCCATCTCGAGAGCGGGAGAAATTTTTTCCAAAAGTTCCGGCTGAATGTCAAAGAGCGTCGAAGAGTACAACCCCTGAACTCCCATCGATTGAATAATTTTATCTACCCTACCTATCCTGTATGCTCCCGCAATGCGTTTGTTTTCGGAATCCCAAATGAACATGTGCAGATAATACTGGTCGAAGGCGTCGTTATCCACGCTCTTCCCCGTTCCCTCACCGACCTCCCTGAAGGTCTTTTCGCGCAATCTTCCTATTTCTATCAGAGTCCATTTTATCTGCCAGGCTTCGGCGCAATACACGGAAATTTTTTCGCCCTTTACCATCACGCACGATTCCGGAAGCGATTCTATTTCCTTTGCCATCAAATTCGGATCGACAGGAAGAATGAGCTCGCTCATCTTCCTCTCCATTCCGGGAATCATTCTTCTGAGATTCTTCTGTATGTTGCGGATTTGCCCGTAGGACTCCGACGGGGCTGCCCGCTTTGCCAAGATGTAAGTTTTCAACCTCAACCATGAAGTCAACTCGTCGTCGGAGGAAAAATTCTCGGCTTGTTTTGGAGTCAATACGGACCCGACTTTAAAACGTATCGGCTTGCTTCTGGAGTGAGAAAACATCTCCCTTACAAGCAGCAAGGTTCTCAATTTCGGGTTTATCAATCCGGCTATGTAAAACAAGAGGGAATTTCTTGCTTCTATATATATCGGAAGGATATTTGCCCCAGTCCTTCTCGCGAACTGGACGATGCTCGTATTCCATTCGGGATCGCTTATTACCCTGTCGGGAAATATGATATGCGAAACGGTTCCCGAGGGAAATGTCGATACGCAACCTCCGCCCTTCAAGTGCTTAAGAGTCTCTCTCAGCGCTCCCACATTTCTCGAAGCGGCCTTTTTTCCGCCGAAGGGATCGACCTCTATGAGCCATGGGCGAATGAGCGGCATTCTGGAAAGCAGATAGTTGGCAATCAGCTTGGCGTCGTCGCGCACGGACAAGAGCAAGGATCCCATTATCACCCCGTCTATAGTCCCCAAAGGATGGTTTGAGACGACAACCAAAGGACCTGTCTTTGGAATTTTTTTTATATCCTCCCCGTCAATCTCGTAGCTCAATCCCAAGGCCCATATAGCCCTGTTAAAAAAGTTGCCGAACTCAGGATGGTCCTCAACGAGCCTATAGGCTCGGTTGAGCTTCCTTATTCCTAAAAAGCTCTCTATGGGAAGGGAAAAAACGCGATATATCGCGCGCAAGACGGGATTTTTTATTTCCCCGGCCAAATCTATCAAAGGTTTTCTTTTGTCTTCGAGCCGATCCATGATTCCGAAAAAATCAGTCGGTTTGGGATAGCTTATATTCTATCGAATCTTTCAAGGCTTCCCAGGAAGCTTCTATTATGTTTTCGCTCGCCCCGACAGTTCCCCAAATTTTTCCGTTCTCTTCGCTTTCTATCATCACTCGTGTCATGGCTCCCGTTCCGGCCTTCCCGTCGAGAATGCGGACTTTAAAGTCGGTTAGCCTGACTCCCTTAAGCTGCGGATAATCACCGCAGAGGGCTTTCCGAAGCGCTCCGTCGAGAGCTTCCACTGGTCCGCGTGCTTCGGCTACGGTATGCCTCATTTCGCCGTTTACCTCGAGCTTTACCGTAGCTTCGGAATTCGCCACAGCTCCGGAGTCGTCCCTTTCCACTATCACCCTGTACGATATTACCTTGAAGTGGGGCTTGTACTTCTTGAGAAACTTCGAAAGAAGAAGCGAAAACGAAGCGTCCGCTGCCTCGTATTCATACCCCCTAAACTCGAGTTCTTTCAATTCTTTTAAAAACGCTTTTATAGCGGGATCTTTGGGATTTATTTCTACCCCGAGATCTCGGGCCTTCATCATTATGGAAGCCCTGCCCGACATGTCGCTTACTAGAACCCTAGTGCGATTCCCCACCAAAGCCGGATCTATGTGTTCGTAGCTTCTGGCCACTTTATTGACCGCGTCCGCATGAACTCCACCCTTGTGGACGAAACTCGAAGCGCCCACGTAGGGCAGTCGGGAATCGCTTCTGAGGTTTACCATTTCGTCCGTAAACAGCGACAAATCCCTCAAGCGGCGCAAGTTTTCCCCGCAGGAAAGTTTCATTCCATGCTTGAGAACGAGGTTTGGAATAATGGTGCAAAGGTTGGCGTTCCCGTTTCTTTCCCCCAATCCGTTGAGAGTTCCCTGCACCATGCGGGCCCCCATTCTCACAGCCTCGGTGGAAAGGGCAACTCCCAAACCGCAATCGTTGTGGCAGTGGATTCCAACCGGCAGATCACCGGCTATCTCCAAAACTTTGGGAATTATTTTTTCGAATTCCGAAATCATGGTTCCGCCGTTCGTGTCGCAAAGGCAGAGAAATTCCGCACCGCCTCGACGGGCTGCTTTGAGGGTTTCCAGAGCGTAGTCGGGATCGTCCTTAAAGCCGTCGAAAAAGTGCTCTGCGTCGTAAATCACTCGCCTGCCTGCCTTCGCTAGAAAGCGGACGCTCTCCTCTATCATCTTGAGATTTTCTTCGGGGGTTGTTTTTATCACCTCGCGAACATGCAGAAGCCAAGTTTTCCCGAATATAGTAATATAGGGCGTTCCGGCGTCCAAAAGAAGTCTCAACTGCGGATCCTCCTCGGCTTTAAGGTTCGCCCTCCTAGTCGAGCCAAATGCGGAAATTTTGGCGTGCTTCAGATTGATTTTGCGGACCTCCTCAAAAAACGCCATGTCCCTCGGGTTGGAGCCGGGCCATCCACCCTCGATAAAATCTATTCCGAAACTGTCCATTTTTTCGGCGAGCCTGAGTTTCGCCGCCACAGACATCGACACTCCCTCGCCCTGCGTTCCGTCGCGGAGAGTGGTGTCGTATATAAAAATTTTCTGATTGTCTTTCATTTTTGTAAACCCGAATCAAGAAACCTTCCATCATTTAATGGCGTTTTCTGCAATGTATTCCCGAATATCCGACGCCTTTGCGGGCATTCTTTTGCGAGTTATCCGGAGAGATTTCAATGCGTCCAAAATTTCGCTTTTAGGCTCCTTTCCTAGAACCCTTCCGACCAATACGGGAAACTTTGCCGGATGCGCTGTGGATAGGATTACCCTGGACTCCCCGTCTCCCGACAAGTCTTTAAAAGCGCATGCCGTGTGCGGATCCACCACCGCTCCGTACCTCTTGTAAACGTCCGCTATGATTCTTTCTATTTCCGAATCGTCCGCCCTCGAAGCGGAAAATCCTTCCGAGCGAAAATTTTTAAACTCCCATTTGCCTGTTTTAGAGAATCCTTCCATAGCGGAACGCACCGCGTCCGCACCCGCCAAATACCAAATAAAGCGCTCAAAGTTCGACGCCACTTGAATGTCCATGGAGGGAGCGCAAGACGGAACGAGTTCGCCAAGCTCGTAGGTTCCGCTATTGAAGAGCCTATACAAAATGTCGTTTCTGTTAGTGGCCACTCTAAACGAGCAGTCGGGCAATCCGCATTTAGAAGCTATCCAACCTGCCAAAACATTTCCGAAGTTTCCGGTTGGAACTATGAATTTCACTTTTTTTTGGGATTTGGGAAGCTTCAACCACGCGTAAATGTAGTAAACGCACTGGGCGAGTATCCTCGCCAAATTTATCGAATTGACCGCCGACAACCCGTACTTCCTTTTGAATTCCAAATCTCCGAAAAGCGATTTTACTATGGCTTGGGCGTCGTCGAAACTTCCGTCTATTGCTATCGGGAAAACGTTGGACGCCCCCGTGCAAGTCATCTGCCTCTCCTGCAGGGGAGATATCTTTCCGTCCGGATAGAGAATGAATATGTTGACGTTCTTTTTCCCAAGAAGGCCGCTTATTGCCGCGCTTCCGGTATCGCCGCTCGTGGCTCCGAGCACGTTTATCTTTCTGCCGCTGATCGAGAGCAAGTGCTCGTAAAGATTTCCCAGAAATTGCAGCGCGAAATCTTTGAACGCGAGAGTCGGGCCGTGGTAAAGCTCGAGAAGATACAGGCTATCGTCCAGCTTGCGAAGCGGAGCCACTTCGGGAACATCGAAGCGGGAGTAGGATTTCTTTGCCACCCCGTACAAAACGTCCTCTGGAATATCGTCGGCAAAAAGCCTCATAAATTCAAAGCACAGTTCCGAATAAGGGAGCCCGGCCCAAGAGTCCAAGCTTCCGGAAATGTCCGGGAGGCTTTCCGGAACAAAAAGACCTCCGTCCGGAGCGAGTCCCTCGGACACCGCATCGGAAAAACTCCTCGGCTCGCAACCGCCACGAGTGCTTACAAATCTCATCTTGCCCTTCTCCGAAAGACCTAAAACCTTCTCAAACACTATAAATTCTAAGAATCCAGACCAAACGCCGAATGCAAAACATTCGCCGCCAAATCCGCCTTCTCCAAATCTATTCCCACAGAAATTTTTATTTCGCTTGTGGTGATCAAGTCGACGTTTATGTCGCTGTCGGCAAGGGCGCGGAAAAACTTTCCTGCCACCCCCGAATGAGTCCGCATTCCCGTCCCCACAACGGAAACTTTCGCTATGTCCCCCGTCAGGCACACCTCCGCCCCTCCGAGTTTGGCGCATTCGTCCTTTAGAAGCTTCTCCGCCTTCGGAGCGTCGTCCTTGGAAACGGTAAATGTCAACCTCGCCTTCCCGGCCTGGCTGGTGTTTTGCACTATCATGTCCACGCCTATTCCGGCCTCCCCCAACACGGAAAAAATCTCCGCGCACGCTCCCGGCCTATCCGGAATGTTGCGCACCGTCACTTTCGTCTGATTCTTGTCCACCGCCACGCCGCTTATTACGACGTCCTCCAATGATGCCACTTCTTCTTTCACGATTGTTCCACTTTCATTGTTAAAACTCGACCTGACTTCAAAAACCACCCCGTACTTTTGCGCAAACTCCACGCTTCTTGCCTGCATCACCTTGGAACCAAGAGATGCCATCTCCAAAAGCTCTTCGTAGCACATTTCGGGAATTTTTCTCGCCTTTTTTACCACGCGAGGATCCGCCGTGTATATTCCGTCGACGTCCGTATATATCTGGCACACGTCGGCCTTCAAAATTGCCGCCAAAGCTATGGCGGAAAGATCGCTGCCGCCACGCCCTAAAGTAGTCACGTTTCCGGCGTCGTTGACTCCCTGAAAACCAGCCACTATAACTACATTTCCCTCCGCCAACCTCTCGGGAATGTCCCCTCCTGTTATCTTTACTAGGTGCGCCCGGGTGTAGTCCATATCGGTAAATATCCCCGCCTGCGCTCCCGTTCTCGACACCGCCTTCACTCCGAGCGAATGGAGCGCCATTGCCGTCAGGGCTATAGTCTCCTGTTCCCCCACCGCAAGAAGCATATCCATTTCCCTCTCTTCGGGAAAAGCGTTGATTTTTTTCGCCCTGGCTATCAATTCGTTCGTCACCCCGCTCCTTGCGGACACGACAACAACAACCTTGTCTCCGTTATCGACAAAGCCCTTTATTCTTTTGGCCACGTTGAGAATTCTATCCGTATCCCCAACTGAGGTTCCCCCGTATTTCTGTACGATTAAAGCCATTTTTCTTAGAGTATTTGCTCCTTTATAAAAACTTAATCCGTAAAAAAAATTTGCCAGAAAAGAATGTCTCTATTTCCCGCGTAGTCAATAGTTATATTGTCCCTCCGAAGCCCCCTACAAAGCCGCTTTCAAGATATTTTCCATAAAAGCGAATCAAAATTTTACCGGATTGGATTTTTTAAAGAAAGATAGATTGCCGCTTAAAAAACAATATATACTCCAAGTTCGGAAAAATTTTATAGGGAAAAAAAGCTCCAAAAATGCGCAGGCTCCGCGCTAAAGACTCTCCTTCAAAAAAATCCCCTATAAGCAAAAAAGTTTCGGCAGGCGATGGGAGCCGAATATGCCAAAATATAGACTTCCCTGCGCACGTTTTGGATTTCTCAATCCAAACGCTGAAGGAGATGAAAGGCAAAACTATAGAAACTCACTGCTTCCCGTATCCGACCGAAACACATATCAAAGGATCTCTATTAAGTTTTAATTCCCTCTTCAAAAGAGCTTTGTCCATAGTCGTGTGGGGATACGCCGCCAACCCCGTCCCTGCGCAAAATATAAGGGCGTTTTGGGAAACTATTCCCGCGTCCAACTCGCTCCATGCGTCGTCGAAATCTGACACCAAAACCAGGCATGCAGGCGCCGAACTTTGCCGCAAATCCATATCGGAAACTGAAATTAGAGAATGATTTTTGTGGTCGTAAAGCCACGCCCCAGATTTTGTACACAAATACACTTTTATGTCCTGACGGTTCATCGCCGAAGGAGCAGTCCGCTTTCCCGTTCTGTTTTCGCCATTTGTAGCCCAAAGCAAGTCGGACAAATCCGACAAAGGTAGCTCCTTTTCAGAAAAAGTTCTTGCGGATTTTCTATTCGCAAACGCCTTCATTACGCAATCTCCCCTAGACAAATTCGGGGGGTTCAGCGCGACCGTCTCCGCGGCGCTTGAAAGCGAAACACTCGCCAAGGTGAGCAAAATAGAAACATTTTTTGTGAAACTCATCTTGTAGTTTGTATGTAAAATTGGAGAAAAAGTCCAAAAAAAACTTCGCGCCGAATACACCGCGCGAAGTTTTTCTCCAAAATCACAAGCTTTAGTTGCCTATTCTCGCTTTTATTAGCAATGGATAGTGGTCCGAAAGCCACACTCCGTTCTGATTGTCGGTAAGAACTCCAAACTTCAATATATCGACGTCTCCCGAAACAAAAATCCAATCTATCCATTTCTTCCAATCCACTCCCTTTCCGGTGTATCCATAATTGTCGGTAAATTTGGGACCGTAAAACGGAGTCTTGGAGATTTTTCGGGCGTCGTGCATGTATCCGGAAGCCTGTATCACACTTATAGCTCTCGAAGTCGGGTCTGAGTTTAAATCTCCCATCGCAAAGAATGTATCGTCCCCGGCTATTTCCTTTATCTTCTTTACAAGCAACTTCGCCGACTCAAAGCGAACATTCTCTCCTATGTGGTGGAAGTGCATGTTGAAAAAGTAGAAAGTTTTTCCTGTCTTTTTGTCCAAAAATTTTCCCCAGTTGCAGTTGCGGGGATACGCTGCACCCCAACCGCGAGATTCCTTCTCAGGTGTGTCCGAAAACCAAAATACCCCGCTTTCGAGAAGGTCGAACCTGTCCTTCTTATAAATAATTACATTGTTGTGGTTGCCTTTGCCCTTCGCCTCGGCCGACGGCACAGTGGGCACGCCAAATATCGCATATTCCTCCATCTTCCTCATGTCGTCCACCTGGTTCTTGTAAAGCTCCTGCGTGCCGCAAATGTCGACTTCGTTGTAGCGCAAAAAGTCCTTTATTAGCGGGCACCGCTTTTCCCACGAACAGGAACCGTCTCTAACTTCGCGCTTCTTTCCCTTCTCGTCCTTATACCTCTTGATAACACGGCCGTCGTTCTTGAAATCGTACCTCATGTTGAACTGGCATATATTAAGATCCGCATTCTTATCTCCCCCATCAAGCGTCGCACAACCAAAAAAAGAAATCGACGCCGCTCCGGCCATAAGGCCAAAAAACAGTTTTCTTAAAGCTATTTTCATAATTTTAACCTCCATTCCTGCCAGTAGAACAAGGAAATCCATCTTTTTCAAGTTTTAAAACCTCTCGGATAACTTTCCAATCTGCCGGAGATTTCTGCGGAATGATAAAAAATAGACTAAAAAGTATTGAAACATAAAAAAGCCAAAGCAATATAAGTTCCAGATTTCATTTAACCCGAAACAAAACGACAAATTTATGGAAGACGAAAAACAAATATCCCCCCTTCCCAAAGTATTGGGAGTGGCGGGCTTCGTGCTCGCGCTTATATCCATAGGCGTGGGTGTCGTCGCGATGATGAAAGCCCAAACCACGGTGGAAGACCTCAACGGAAAAATTGAAAAAGCCGCGGCGCTGTCGCTCGAATTGAAAAAGGCAGGAGATAGAATTGACGCCGTAGCCCTTCAAGTCGAAAATTTGAAGTCCTCCGACACTTCCAAAACCGACGCACTCTCAAACCAAATGAAAACCTACCTCGAGGGAGTAGGAAAGGTTCTGAGGGAAAACAGAACTTTGATAGAGGAAAACAGGAAGGCAATTCAGACTTTGTCGGAAAACTTCACCAAGGTCAGGGTTCCGCAAAGTTCCCAAACGACTTCGGAGCGTTCCTCCCAAACGGCAGATGTTCCCGAGGGCAACGTCTATGTCATAAAGAGCGGGGACAATTTCTCGAAGATTGCTAAAATGTATGGAATATCCGTTTCTGCCATACAAGAGGCCAATCCGAATGTCGATTCTTCGCGGCTCAGAATCGGCCAGAAGATAAATATCCCACAGCCGAAGTAGCCTAATGTTTTTTGATCCGCGCCCACCGTTTTTCGGAGGGCGTTTTTTTTAGGCGACATTTTTTAGAAAAAGGTCTATATCCAAAAAGAAGCCGCTCCTTTGAAATAGAAAACGAGATATGGGAAAACCTAAAACATGGAAAAAGCTCTCCGAAAAGAGCGTGTCTAAATGCAAAGTGTTCGATATTTGCCGAGCAAAATTCGAACATCCCGACGGCAGAAAGGGCGACTTTTACCTAATAAAATCCTCCGACTGGGTCCAGGCTATTCCCCTTTTCGAAGGCAAGGGCGGAAAACTTGAGGTGCTGATGGTAAATCAGTTCAGATTTGCAAAGAGGAAAATGTCCTGGGAATTCCCGGGTGGAGTAATGGAATCGGGGGAAAGCCCTCTAGAGGGAGCCCGACGCGAACTACTAGAAGAGACGGGATTCGGTAGGGGGAAGGCACGCCTTCTTGCGAAGATAAATCCCAATCCCGCAATACAGACGAACGACGCCTACGTAGTCTTGGTGCTCAATCCCAAAAGAATAGCGGAAAAGCACTGGGACGCAAACGAGGAACTCGAGTCCAAGATAGTTCCGGTATCGCGGCTGTTTGAGGAGGCAAGAAAGGGAAAAATAAAGCACTCCATAACCTTAAATGCGGTTTATTTTCTGAAGGAATACTTGGAGTTAAAAAAGAAAAAATTTAGCGAGCTGTAAAAAAATCCGCTTATATAGACATGCCCTTAAACCCCGACATATACGGAACGGTTAGCGCGTTCAGAGGTACTCCCGCCGGAGAACCTAGAGGAAGAGCCCGCGGAACTATGGGGGAACCCGCCAGAGCCGGCTCGATTTCAGATTCCATTTTAAAAAAAATTTTAAAGCTAAATCCCGAAAAACTGGACGCTCTCGAAAGGGATTGGGATTATTATATTCCGAGAAAGTTCAGGGGAAAATGCCATCCGAAAAAGCTTAGAAACGGCATTCTGCAAGTCGACGCGGCAAACTCCACCATCAGGCAGGAGCTCGCGTTTTGCGAGAGGGAAATTCTTTCGAAGATAAAAAGCAAATTCTCCGAAATAAAGAAAATCAGATTTGTTTGATTCAAGAGCTATTCAAGACGAGAAAAAATATGAAAGTGGCTTTAATTCAAATGGGAGTTAAACAGGGCGATTTCGAGGCCAACTTAAAGCGGGCCGACGAACTCGCCTCCGAAGCGAAGAAACACGGAGCGGACATCGCCGTATTTCCAGAAATGTTTCTTTGCGGATTCGACTACAAGAGGAATCTCGAATTTTTAAAAACTAGGGGAGACGCAGCCGAAAAGGGACTTAGAGCCGTGGCCGAAAAAAACAGAATAGCTCTATGCGGTTCCCTGCCCCATCTAGAAAATGGAGAAGAAAAACCACGAAACAGAATGCTTTTCATAGGGAATGACGGCACCGTTCTTACCCATTACGACAAGACCCATCTTTTCAAGGTGTTCAACGAGGATAGATACGTAAAAGCCGGAGACGAAGTTGCAGTGTGCGACACTCCGTTCGGGAGGGCGGGTTTTGCGATATGCTACGATATCCGCTTTCCCGACTTGTTCGTGAAGATGGCAAAATTGGGTGCAAAATTCGTGATAATTTCGGCGGCCTTTCCGCATCCCAGAATGGGGCATTGGAGGGTTTTGTCCAAAGCCCGCGCGATAGAAAACCAATACTTTGTAATAGCGGTAAACAGGGGCGGAGAGGAGGACTTTGGCAAACCCGAGGGGGGAGTAAAATATTTCGGCAGAAGCGCGGCGATAGACCCCTGGGGGGAAATAATCGCGGAATGCCCCGAGAACGAAGCGGACGCGATTTCATATGCGGATATAAATCTCGAGGAAGTCGACGACATTCGCGAAAAAATACCGGCCTTCTCCGACAGAAGACCCGATATTTATTAGTCTGCCAAAAAAGAACGCCATGATAAAGGTAAGGGAAGTTCTGGCAAGAAACCTGCTCACAAAGTCGGGGATTCCTTCCGTCGATATAGTTTCGAACCCGTACATAGGCTGCCCGCACAAATGCGTGTACTGCTACGCCGAGTTTATGAAAAGATTTACGGGACATCTGGGGGAAACCTGGGGAGATTTTGTGGACGTAAAATTTTGCGACTCCAAAATAACGCCAAGGCGAGCCTTTGGAAAAACTGTTATGATAAGTTCGGTGACCGACCCCTACAATCAATTCGAAAAGCGCTACAAAAAGACTCGAAAGCTTTTGGAAGAACTTTTGGAGGCCGGAGCAAACGTCGAAATCATAACAAAGTCGGACCTCGTTTTGAGAGACCTGGATTTGTTGAAAAAATTTATCTCCAGGGACGGAAAGAAGTCGAGCGTTGGAGTGACTTTTTCGTTTTCCACCTCGGACGATTCAGTGGCAAAACTGGCGGAGGAGCGCTCTCCTGCTCCGTCGAAAAGAATCTCCGCCCTAAAACTTCTCAAGAAAGAGGGAATTCCCGCCTTCGCGTTCATATCGCCCATACTCCCCGAGATAACCGACGTAGACAGATTGGTCAAACTCCTAAAAAATATAACCGACGAAATTTGGTTCGACTCTCTGAATATCCACAACCCGATAGTTTTTAGAAAAGTGATGAATTTCATAAAAGAACACTTTCCGAACCTCGTTCCTCTCTATCGGGAAATATACGCGGAAGGAATGAGCGGATACTGGGAGGATAAGAGATCTGAAATCGAAAAAATCTGCCGGAAGGAAAAAATATCCTTCAAAATTTTCATCTAAAGCCTCGGTATCCCCCCGCGATTTGGCGCGCCCGGATTTGGGCGCTACAATTCTACCGTCTCTCCGGGTTCCGGAATTATCACGTTTGTGTTGGGGGAAATGTCCATTATTTCGAACATGAACCACTCCCTCGCCTCCAAACTTCCGTGGGTCAAAATCAAATTTCTCGGCTCTTTTTCCAAAACAAAATCCAAAAGCTCCCTTCTGTCTGCATGCGCGGACAAATCAAACTTGTCCACACGGCAATTAAGCGTTCCCACGTGGGAAAGCTCGCGAAACGAAAACGCGCCTCCGTCCGGAGTTCTCAACAATCTGCCTCCCGGAGTGTCGGGATCGCAATAGCCGACGAAAAAAATCGCATTCGACCTGCTCTCCATTAGAGCACTGGCCGCAAGCCAACTCGGAGTGCGCTCCACCATCATTCCGCTCCCAAGCAAATATATTCCCTTCTCGTCGAAATCCTCCCCCGGGTTTATTTTTTTCGTAAACGACTTGACAGGATCCAAGTACTGTTTTGCGAAATTTAGCCATGGAGTTTTTTTTGACAGCTTCACAAACAACTCCGACAACTCCACCCCCAAACCTGCCGAGAAAATTGGCGTTTCTTTGGACAATTTTCCAGAAGAGCGGGCATCGTGCAGAATTTTCAAAATTTCCTGCATCCTTCCAAGGGCAAAAACAGGTATCAATACACTCCCGCCACCGTCGATAACCCTACCTACGGAATCCACAAAACGATCCACCTCCCGGTCAAAATCGACTTCCCTGTCCCTGCCGCCACGAGTCGTTTCGATTACCATCGTGTCAAACTTCCCCTCGGGTGGCTTGGCTCCCATCATAATTCCACTCCGGCGGAACGATATGTCTCCGGTGAAAAAAATCCTGCGCCTCTTGTGTTCGAATAAAACGGACGAAGATCCCGCTACGTGCCCTGCCGGATAAAACGAAACCTCCGCGACATCGCCTCCCGCCTCGATTTTCCTCGAATGGAAGTGCGGCATGGGTGAAATTCTACTCCTCAGGGCGTCTATCGAAGAATAGTCGAAGAGCGGATACTCCTTTATTCCGTACTCCTCGCGCTGCTTGCCCATCACACTCCGAGAATTGCGCAACAATCTAAAGAGGAGATCCACATTGTCCCCTCCCGTTAAAATTTCCGCGTGGTTTTGAGAGGCCGCCAATACGGGCAAAGCCCCGCAATGGTCGAGATGCGAATGCGTGACGGCTATGAAATCGAGAGTCTCCGCCCCGATTTTCGAAAGCAAAGGAAGGGCTTCAAAACCCATTTTCTTGGGATGCAATCCGCAATCCACAAGCACCTTAAAGGATCCAAACTCCATGAGGTGCCCGCTGGATCCTACGTCTATTTCCCTGTTTAAATCGGTGTATTTCACTCTATCCGCCCGCCACTATTTTCATTATTTCCACCCTCTCCCCTCCGCGTATTTTAATCTCCGAAAATTTGGAGTATCCGAACGCTTTTCCGTCGACTTCTGAAACGCATCTTTTCGGATTTAATCCGAGCCTTTCGGCTACTTCTGCCACGCTCTCCCCGAAATTTGCCTCCACTTCGCGGCCGTTCAGAACAATTTTTACTTTGACTGGTTTTTTCATGCCCGCCCTTCTAGTCCCACGGAAGCTTCAAACCCACAATAGGCTCCCGATTTTCCACATCGGTCTTTCCCCACTGTCCCCTGTTCAAGATGTCGTGCGGATCGAGAGCCTCTTTTATTTTCTTCATTGCGGCAAGCTCAGCCTCCGAATGTTGAAGAGACATATATTTAGCTTTCAATATTCCTATTCCATGCTCACCCGACACCGCCCCTCCGAGTTCGACCGCCAGCCTAACCGCGGAGTCCGCAAACTTTTCCGCCCTGCGGCGCGCGCCCTCCTCTTCTTTGTTGTACATCGCGTGTATGTGATAGTTTCCGTCGCAGGCATGTCCAAACACCGGCGACGGAAATCCCGCCTCCCTGCCGGCCTTCTTAAAACGACTAAAAAATTCCTCGAGGGCCGAAACTGGCAGCACTATATCCCTGTTTATTTTCGAGTTTCCAAGCAGGTACATCGCCTGCGAAGCCAATCTTCTAACTCTCCAAATTTCCTCCTCTTCGCCCTCTTCTTTGGCTCTTCTAAACCTCTTTACCCCCTCTTTCTCGTAGAAGCGCTCCAATTTTTCGCAGTCGTCCTCCACCTGCCCGCGGGAACCGTCAAACTGGACGAGTATAGCCGAAGACCCTTCGGGTATACTCTTAAACGAAGCGTCGTACGCCCTAAGGCACGACACAGTCTCCGAATCCAAAAACTCCATCACCGACGGTTCAAACCCCTCAAGAAGAAATTTCCTTATCTTCGCGAAAGCCTCCGAATCCCCGTCGAAAAACGCTAGCACGCTACCCTTAAATTCCGGCTTCGGCAAGAGCCTCAGCCAAGCCTCCGAAACCACTCCCAAAGTACCCTCCGAACCTATGAACAAATCGCGCAAATTCGTTCCGCAAGAGTATTTTTTCAGAGGCAGTCCGCATTTTATCTTTGTACCGTCCGAAAGATACGCCGACAAAGCCAGAACATTTTCCCTCGTCGTTCCGTACTTGGCCGCCCGCAACCCTCCCGCATTGCAGGATATGTTCCCGCCTATCGAACAAAATTTGTGCGACGACGGATCCGGGGCGTAAAACAATCCGAATTTTGAAGCCTCTTCGTCTATCTTGGCTGTTATGGCTCCCGCGCCCACGTGGGCAACCCTCGAATCCGGATCTATCTCTATAAAATCGAGCTTGGCAAGCGACACCACCCAACCTCCGGAGGCCGCGAGAGCCCCTCCGGAACACCCGGTTCCCCCTCCCCTTATGTGGACGGGAATATCGTAGGAGTTTGCTATCGACAAAACCTTCCCTATCTCCGAATCCTCCTTTATTTTGACGAGAACGTCCGGAATAAACGAATATCTGGAGTGATCGACCGATACGTCGAACAAATCCTTTTCGTCGAGAGAAAAATCTATTCCCGACGACTTCAATTCGGAGAGAGCCGTCTCCGACAGAAATCCTCTTTCTTTCATAAAAAACCTTCTTCCGCCTCTAAGGGAGGGCAATGTTCCGCGGAATCGAATTTAGATTTCCACGTATGGGCTTATAGCCTCGTAGTGGAACGAGCGAAGCCTGCTCATAATGTGCCTCGACCTCTCGAGGGCTATCACGTCGTTTCTCAATTCCCTCACCGAATGCATGTTCACCTTGCGAAGCAGAAATTTTATCTCGCTTATTCCCCGCGCGGACATGCTGAAATTCGTCACGCCCATTCCCAAAAGAAGCGGCGCGAAAAACACGTCCGAGGCGAGTTCCCCGCAGACGCTCACGGGAACCCCCGCCTGCCTGGCTACGGACACCACCATGTCCAAAGTCCGTATTACCGCCGGATGGGCCGGATTGTAGAGCTGCGCGACCCTGTCATTTACCCTGTCGACGGCAAGCAGGTACTGTATGAGGTCGTTTGTTCCTATGCTTATAA
This sequence comes from uncultured Verrucomicrobiota bacterium, assembly GCA_949283955.1. GTDB lineage: Bacteria > Verrucomicrobiota > Verrucomicrobiia > Opitutales > Intestinicryptomonadaceae > Merdousia. The sequence goes on from CASDUP010000028.1 coordinate 37,854, forward strand.
AATCGCAAGCCTTTACTATTACGTCCGTAGTTATTGCGGCGCTCGGAATCTCTATCATAGCGCCCACCTTTATGTCTTTGTTGAACGGAATGTTCTTTTTGGACAAATCCTCCTTTGCCCTCTCTATCAAAAAACGGGCCGACTCGACCTCCATCACGGAGGAAATCATCGGCAGCATTATCCTGACGTCCCCGTGGGCAGAAGCTCGAAGTATAGCCCTGAGCTGTTCGAGAAATATATCGCTGTGGTCCAGGCAGAATCGTATCGCCCTATATCCCATGAACGGATTTTCCTCGCTGTGGGCCTCCTTCAGCAGGGCGAAATTTTTATCTCCCCCCAAATCCAGCGTTCTAATAATCACTTTTTTGCCGCCCGCCGCCCGGGCTATCTTGGCGTACGCCTCGTACTGGACGTCCTCACCGGGAAACGAACCGTAATCCAAAAAGAAATTTTCGGTCCTGAAAAGTCCGACTCCGTCGCAATAGGAAAAGGCCCCCTCAGGTATGTCGTCGGCCGAATTTACGTTCAGTTCCACTGAAAAGCTCTCCCCGTCCGAAGTTTTGGAAGGGCATTCTATCTCCGCGTCGAAAATCTTTTTGGCGCGGCGGTACAAACTCTCCATCTCCGTGTAATGCCCCAGAGTGGAATCGGCGGGATTTACTATCACCTGCCCCTTGTATCCGTCGACAAGGAGAAATTCTCCGGACGAAATAACCAAATGGGCGTTCTTTATACCCACCACGCACGGAACTCCCAGCGAGCGGGCAAGTATTGCAGTATGGCTCGTCTGGGAACCCTTCTCCGTAACTATTGCTAGAATTTTCGATTTGTCCGCCAAGGCGAAATCGGAGGGTGAGAAATCGTTGCTCACCAAAACTACGGGCTCGGGAAACATTCCGAGCTTGTCTATCTTTCTGCCGAGCAAATTTCCCATCATTCGCTTGGAGACGTCGCGCAAGTCGGATATTCTTTCGCGTACAAAGGGATCGTCTATCTTTTCGAAGGCTTCTATAAACTTGTCGACTGCCCGCGAGTAGCAATATGCTATGTTGTAGTTTGTGGAATTGAAGAAATTAACTGTTTCCTCCATTATGGCGACATCTTCGAGCACCATGAGATGAGCGTCGAAAATAGCCGCCTCCGACTCCCCCACGCTTTTCGCCAACTCGGATTTCGTCTGCTCTATTTGCTTCTTCGTTTCCAAAATCGCGTTTTTAAACCGCGACATTTCTCCCGGCTTGTCTCCGGGTTCAATTTCGTACGCCGGAGCCTCTATGCTCTTTTCGAGCATGACAAAAGCTTCGCCGTGCGCTATCCCCTTGGATACCGACACGCCAACAAATTTGCTTTCAGCTCTCGTTTCTCCGCTCATCAGGATTCGACTATTTCAACTCGAGCCCAGCTCCATTTGCAACACTTTTTTCCGGCGGAAGAGTCCTTCCGAAAAGTTCGTTCAGGCTTCTAAGGTAAGGGGCGCAATTTTCCGTCGCCGATTCTATCTGCGAACGATCCGCCCTCCACGTCCAATTTCGGTCGGGGCGTCCCGGAGTGTTCATGCGGGCCTCGTCGCCGAGCCTCAACACGTCTTGAAATGGAAATATCGACAGGCATGAGACGCTCGATATGGCCGCGTATATCATGTCCCACGCGGGATCTTTGCCGCTTACCCTCAAATAGCGCCTGAACACGTCCCTCTCGGACTCCGACGCCGACTCGTACCAACCCAGCGATGTCGAGTTGTCGTGGGTTCCCGTGTACATCACATTTTTTCTGAGCGCGTTGTGCGGCAAATACGAGTTGTCTGAGTTTCCCGTAAACGCAAACTGCAATACCTCCATCGCCGGAATTTTAAGCAGCGACCTCAGCTCCACAACCCCCTCCGACAACAAACCTAAATCCTCCGCTATAAATACCTTGTCCGGAAAATGCCTTCTTACATATTTGAAAAAATCCATTCCCGGACCCTTTCTCCACTCCCCCTTTCTGGCGTCGAAAGTCTTGGCAGGGATAGCCCAGTAATCCACAAAGCCCCTAAAGTGGTCCAATCTGAGAACGTCGTACATTTCAAACGCCGATTCCAGCCTTCTCCTCCAAAATTCAAACACCTCCTCCTTGGCTCCTTCCCAGTCGTAAAGAGGATTTCCCCATAGCTGCCCCGACTCCGAAAAATAGTCCGGGCCCACTCCCGCCACAAAGGACGGTTCGCCGTTTTCGTCCAGCTGAAACAAGCGGCTGTTCGCCCAAACGTCGGCGCTGTCCTCAGACAAAAATATTGGAAGATCTCCAAAAATCTTCACCCCCCTCTCGTTCGCCCTCCGCTTGAAATCGGCAAATTGTATGAAAAAAAGCCACTGAGAAAATTTCGCGTCCTCCAAGTATCCGCGGGTTTCGACGTCCAATTTCGCGCGCTTTGCTCTCGAGTAATCCCCGCACGGCCAACTTTTCCACGGAGCTCCCAAAAACTTTCTCTTAAACGCCGAAAACAAAAAATACTCCCTCAGCCCCTCGGAGGCCCCTTCACAAAAATCTTCAAACGAAACCCCTCCGTAGCGCTTCTCCAGATAGTCGAGGGAATCTTTCGTAAGCCTGGATCGGGCGGCGGAAAACAGCTTGGGAAAGTTTTCGTACAATCCCCCGTAGTCGCACCTGTTTTTGGGAAGCCTTCCCAGCGGCTCAAGCTCCGAATCCGACAGCAATCCCGCCTCTTTTAAGGCCTCCAAATCCACAAAATACGGATTCCCTGAAAACGACGAAAACGTCTGATAGGGCGAATCCCCATATCCCGTGGGCCCGAGCGGACATATCTGCCAATACGAAAATCCGCCCTCCGCAAGAAAATCCAAAAACAAGTCCGAACCCTTGCCGAAATTTCCCACTCCAAATTCCGAAGGCAAGCTGGAAATGTGCATGTGCACACCCGAAGCCCTGCCTGATTTCCATGAAAAGTCGGGAGTCATCTCCGCGCGGCGATAGCGATATTAGAGGCTTCCAAACTCCCGCGGGCTCTTCTCGGGCAAGCGCGGGAAAAATTCCTCAGTAGCTGCGCCCCTCCTTGTTTTCGTAGTAGTTTATGAAGGCGTTGTTCAAAACCTTAAAACCTCCGGGGGTGGGATAGTCCCCAGTAAAATACCAATCTCCGGAACAGCTGGGAATCGCCCTGTGAAGGCTATCTATATTTTGATAGACTATTTCCAACTCACCCTGCCACGAGGTATTCTTAGGATACACGAAATCCCTCACCTTCTCGGAAATCTGATCCGCGGTAAAGTGGTCGTATATCCTCTTTACGTGGTTTACCATTTCCTCGGCAGGCTTGTCTTTCTGGGCACAACAATCTGCGTAAACCTCCTTTAGGAGCTCTCCTGCCCCGCTCTCCTTCAAAAGCTTTATTGCGGCTTGGAAAGCTATGAACTTCCCTATCTCGCTCATGTCTATCCCGTAGCAATCGGGATAGCGAATCTGCGGGGCTGTGCTGGCTATGACTATCTTTTTGGGATTCGTGCGCCCCAATATTCTCAAAATCTGCCGATTCAGCGTCGTCCCGCGGACTATGGAGTCGTCGAGACAAACCAATGTATCCTCCGGGCTCACCACCCCGTATGTTATGTCGTAAACGTGGGACGCTAGCTGGCGCCTGTCCTTTTCCTTCGAGATAAACGTCCTCAGCTTTATGTCCTTGTGCGCTATCTTTTCACCGCGCGGCCAATTATCCATAATCAGCCTGTCGAGAGTTTCCTCGTCGACCTTGCCCTCCCTCGAAATTATTCCGGCAAGCTCTTTCTTTACCTGCTTTCTCCTGTACACCCTCAAGCCGTGCATCATGCCGTAGTAGGCTATCTCGGCCGTGTTGGGAATATAACTGAATACCGAATGCTTGAAATCTCCGCCTATACTCTTTATCACCCGGGGACACAGAGCCTCACCTAACGCCTTCCTCTCCTGATATATTTCGGGATCATTGCCACGGGAAAAATAAATCCTTTCAAAAGTGCAGGCCTTGTTCTTGCCCATGTTCCTATAGGGCTTCTCGTAGCACTCGCCGTCGCTTTTTACCACGAAAACATGCCCGGGCTGAACCTCCTTCACATCCTCCTTTGAAGCTTCGAAAATGGTCATCAAAGCCACTCTCTCGGAGGCTACCGCCACAATCTCGTCGTTCTTCAGATAAAAGCACGGGCGAATTCCGTTGCAATCCCTTATCACAAAAGCGTCCCCGTTGCCTATCGCCCCTGCCATGGCGTATCCGCCGTCCCAATCCTTTGCCGCCGCACTCACTATCCTAACGGGGCTGAGCTTCTCGTTCATCATTTCGAGAATGTGTTCTCCAGCTATGCCCTTGTCGCGCAACTGCCGGTATATCTCTCCGTGCTCTATGTCGAGCTGAAAGCATATCGCCTCCAATACCGCCTGGGTATCCGTGCTGAACACGGGGTGTATTCCCTTGTCGACTAGCCTCTTGTTTAGCTCCGACGTGTTCGTGATATTAAAATTTCCAACGAGCATCAAGTTGCGGGCAGGCCACGTGCTCTTTCTAAAAAACGGATGGCAGGTTCGCTTGTCGTACGATCCGCTTGTTCCGTAGCGCAAATGCCCTATGAGAAGTTCTGCGGCGTAATCGAAGTTCTCCTTTACTGTCTCTGGGAACTCTGGGTGGATCACGCCCCGCTTTACCATGTCGTTGTACTCCTCGAGCTTGTCCGAAAATATCTTGGAAAGTCCGTTGCTCTTGGCGCTGCGCTCCCTGAATATGTAGGGCCTTCCGGGCGGAACTCCTATTTTTACCGCGCCTATTCCCGCGCCGTCCTGACCCCTGTTGTGTTGCTTTTCCATCAGAAGGAAGAGCTTGTTGAATCCGTACAGGGGATCTCCGTATTTTTCCCAGTAATATTTCAACGGTTTTAACAGCCTGATAAGGGCGATACCGCACTCGTGTTTTATGGAGTCGCTCATACTTAAAAACCCGCACAATATCGGAAAACAAACCAGCCTTTGCAAGTTAAAACGCAAGAGGCTACTTCTTATTTTTTTCCGAAAAATATTCTTTTAGGGCAGCCCTGACTATGGGTCCGGCAGTTCTTCCTCCGCTGGAATCTCCCGGCTCCTCTCCCTCCACCATGGCGCATATCGCAATCTTCGGCTTTTCTACCGGAGCAAACGCAATCATCCACGCAAGAGCGAGGTGTTTCCCTCCGACGATAACTTCAGCTGTTCCCGATTTCGCCGCCACCCGTACCCCAGATATTTTAGCTGTTTTACAAGTGCCGCTTTCCACGGCCATCTCCATTCCGGCTACCAAAGCTTCGTACTGCGAATCGCTCAAATCCATTTTCCCGGCTCCGTGGTACTCCAAGCCTCCGATTCGACGTGGATCGTGCTTCATCGACAATTTAGTCCGTGTGCGCCTCGCCGCTAGCGACGCGGCAAATCTCGCCATGTTCACCGGAGTCTGCAGAACGAATCCCTGGCCTATGGAAACATTCGCTGTGTCTCCTCCCGTCCACGCGCCATAGCCCCTGTCGCGCTTTACCTTCGACGTTGGAATTATGGTGCGCCTCCAATAGTCTTCGGATATTTCCATTCCAGAAGGCGAGTCGAATCCGTATTTTTCCGCCTCCGACGCCAACGACTCGTTGCCCGCTTCAAGGCCCATTTTTATAAAAAATACGTTGCAGCTGTTGGCTATCGCCTGCCTCAAATTTTGGACTCCGTGCCCGCTCTTCTTATGGCACGAAATTATTCTCGATCCAACCTTTATGCCGCCTTCGCACTTTATTTCCGTCTTGTCCGGATCGAGAACTCCCCTGTTGAACGCGGCAATAGCCGTCAAAATTTTATACGTTGATCCGGGCGGATAAAGACCCTGTGTGGCCCTGTTGAGCCACGCCCCCCGCTCGGTGATTTCGGCGCTGACCTTGTTTGTCATGTAGGGGCTGAAGAGGTTCGGATCGTACGAAGGCTTGCTGACCATGGCGAGCACTTCCCCCGTGTCGACGTCCAGAGCCACCACAGCGCCTTTGCGCGGAGGCATTGCGTCCTCTATAGCCTGTTGAAGATCCATGTCCAGCGAACAAACGAGATCCTTCCCCTTTCTCGGAGGCACGTCCTCTATCTTTTCGTACTTAAATCCGTCTTTGTCTATAACCCAAATTTGCGCCCCTATCCTTCCCGAAAGAATATCGTCGAAGGCCTTCTCCAAACCCGTCACACCCCTCTTGCCGACAAACGAATACGTGAGCAAATTGTCGCCAGGCATCTCAGAGGCGGAGTCGTCGTCGAAACTCGAACCTATATACCCGAGCGCATGGGCGGCGCTTTCCCCGTACGGATAGTACCTGGAGGTATCTGTGTATATCTGCATCGGGGAATCAACCGGAACCTTTTCGGCGAGTATCGCATGTTCCCTTGCCGTTAAATTTTTTATTATCGGATAAGGAAGCAGGGCCCTCTGGCTGAAATGCCTGTTGAAGTCGCGGCTCGTAAGCACGTACTTTGTTCCGAGTATTCTGTTAACTTCGTCGACGTACCCGTCCAAAATTTTCTTGCGTGCGCTCAAGGAAATCTCTCCCCAATCGACTTTCGGATTTTGAATTCCAGCCTTCTTTTGAGCCGCTATAGATTCCCTCCTCAATCTCCGCTCCTCCGCCCTAAATTCTCGGCGGACTTCGTTGAAATAGACCACGGCAGAAAAATGCGCCGAACTCGTCACTATCAATTTTCCGTTTCTGTCGTAAATATCTCCCCTCGTTCCGGGCTCTATCACGCGGCGCATGGCCTGCCTGTTTCCCCTCTTTGCGTAAAAGTCGAAGAGATACAGCTGCCTATATCCAAGCGCCACTACTAGAAACAAAAACGCCGCCCCGAATATCCAATAAAAAATGGATATTCGCCTTATCATGGCGGTTCTGCGTTCGCTTCCGTCCATTATTCAGTCCTCCTCGCAAATACCCAGGCGTATTCCCATAAAATACAGCAGGGCGTTTGGCGCGGACACCGACAGATAGCCTATCGCCGCCACGACTGCCGCCGAGGCGAGTATGTCCGAGAAAGCCCTCGCGAAGTAATCCGACCAATACAGCTCCCCTCTCGGAAAGAAGGCTACGTACGCCAGCATCACTAGCAGATTCACCACCTCAAGAAGGCATATCACGCTCGCCGTTCCCAAATTTCTATATCTGGATTTCACGAGGTGAACGCAAGCTCCCGCCGCAAGCCATATAACCGGAAGAATCCCCATGTATATCGGCATAAAAGACGCCTCTATTAGGGCGAAAAACGCGATTACAAGCGTCATTTTCCATGCCCTGAAGAACAGAGCCGAAGGAACGATTATCATCGAGGGAAGCGCCACGAAAACCCCATACTGGCACGATACGGAATTTATTGTCTGGGCAATAAAAATGAACGCCGCTCCGCAAAGGAGTTCCACCAGAAGGACTATGTCAAAATCTTTTATCATCGTCCCGCGATTCCGCCGCTCAATTTTCCGCCTCCACTTTTACGAGAACCAAAACCTCCCGCAGGCTCTCTATACCCCGTACGAGATCCACTGTTCCGTATTTGAAAATTCCGTCGGAGGCGAAGGAAAGCCCGCTGACCCAGCCTATAGGAATTCCGTCGGGGAAAGTTCCCGCAAGCGAAGATGTGACAAGTTTAAGAGGCTTCGAGACGCTCGGCGAAAAATCCTCTGGAACGTCCCTTACTTCCCCTATCGGACGCCCGAAGGCGAGGGCCCCTGCCCCGGTAAATATCACGGGCCTGTCATCTCCCTCGAAATGCGCCGCCATTCTAAACTGCGGGCTGCTCGCCAACTCCACGACAGACGTGTACAGATGCACCTCGGAAACCCTCCCGACAACCCCCGAAGAGGAAATGACCGCGCTTCCTTCCTTTATTCCGTGGAGGCTCCCCTTGCGAATCACCAGCCTTTGCCACCACGCGTTGAGGCTTCTGTCGGAAATTCTGGCCACTACGCCCTGGTAGTTGTCGAACGACGGAATATCCAAAATTTTTTCGTATCTGCCGATTTGGGCCTTCAAAGTCTTGTTTTCCATCAGCCGAAGCTCGTAGGCCGCATTCACCCTCGCCAAATCCCTACCAGCCTCTATCAGCGCCGTCTTTGAATTTGAATGAAGTGCCCAGAATTTTTCAAGGTCGCTCAACTGCGAAGGGATCGCGTAAAGGGGAGCCCTAAATTCGGCGAAAGTGGCTCCAAAAAAACTCTCTTTTCCAAGGAAGGAAGGCAAAATCAAACATGCTAGAATCGTCCCCGCGAAAACGGCGAGGCTCTGAATGTGCGTCATCTTTCTGTTTGCCATCTCGCGAATCCCTCAAAAAACAAAGCCGCGCGGCGAAAGCCCCGCGGCGACAACGGCGGCGAAGCTTTTTGCTATTGGTTCTCGTTCTTCCACCAAGATAGGTCCTGCAAAACAACTCCCGTTCCGTTCACTACGGCGCGGAGAGGATCGTCCGCCACAAAGCACGGAATTCCCGTGATGTCGGAAACCCTCCTGTCGAGATTCCTTATGAGAGCCCCTCCGCCGGCGAGAACTATTCCCCTGTCGACCAAGTCCGCGCTCAATTCCGGAGGGCAGTGTTCGAGAGCCTCCTTTATCAAATCCGTAATGGCGTTGAAGGAGTCGTTCAAAGCCTCGCGTATCTCCTGAGAGGAGACATGCAAAGTTTTCGGAAGACCAGCCACGGCGTCGCGCCCTTTCACTTCGAGAGTGAGTTCCTTGTCGAGCTTAAAGGCGGATCCTATCTTTATTTTGATTTCCTCCGAGGTTCTCTCGCCTATCATCAAGTTGTACGCCCTCTTTATATATTGGATTATTGCCGCGTCAAATGCGTCCCCTCCCACTCGAACGCTCTTGGAATAGACCACTCCCGCAAGCGATATTATAGCGACTTCCGTTGTTCCCCCGCCTATGTCAACTATCATGCTCGCCCTCGCGTCCCACACGGGAAGCCCTACTCCTATGGCCGCAGCAAGGGGTTCTTCCATGAGGTAGACGAGCCTGGCTCCCGCGCGTATCGCCGACTCCTTCACCGCCCTTCTCTCGACTGCCGTTATTCCCGAAGGGACCGCCACCACCACTCTTGGAGCCACAAATTTCAACTGGTTTCCGGCGTTTTCTATAAAATACCGAAGCATGGTCTCCGTTATGTCGAAGTCCGCTATAACTCCGTCTTTCATTGGGCGCAATGCCGTTATGTTTCCCGGGGTACGGCCGAGCATTTTCTTGGCCTTCTCTCCCACTGCCAAAACTTTTTTAGAGTTGTTATAGACTGCCACCACGCTTGGCTCGCTCATTATAACGCCCCTGTCCTTCGCGTAAACGAGAGTGTTGGCCGTGCCCAAATCTATACCGATATCGTTTGAAAGAAGCCCCTTTATTATGCCTGCCATATTGCGCCTTGTTAAAATTGGAGTACCCCCATATTTTTGTTGCCGAAAACCCGCCGCAAAAATACAACCGTCTTGCGTAGAGTAAACTATTTTCGTAGAAATGTTGTCAATATTTTAAAATTATGCAAAAAAATCATTTTAAAGGCGAAATCGGCTTGAAAGCCGCTTGGAATGTTTCGTTTTTTTTGACAAGCGTATGAAAAAATTTTTTACCGCATCGTTTTTACTATTTTCCCTCCTTTTGCCGTTTTCGGAGGCGTTTGCATCGAATTCCGAGACGGAAAAAAGCGGCGGGGTATCGGTTCGGCTCACGCTCTCGCGAATCGAAAATTCCCCAGAAATTTCCGCTAAGATCAGTTTTAGCATTCCGAAAGGGATTCACATATACGGAAAAAATCCCGGCGGGGGAGGCCTTCCGACAAAGATAACCTGGAAATTGCCGAAGGGAGCTTCCGTCTCCGAAGGCAAATGGCCCGAACCTCAGATATTTGAATTCATGGGAGTGAAATCCTTGGGATATGGAGGAGATTTTTCGGTGGATTATTCCATAAAATCCGATTCAGAAATAACCGCCAAAGTTGAATGGCTCGCATGCGGACAACTGTGCGTTCCGGGAAGTGCCGTATTGTCTGAAAAAATTCCACCTTTAGAAAAAAATCTCCATGAGGTTGAAAATTCGGAAGGGGGAATATGGCCTATCTTACTCGCCGCCTTCGCAGGTGGGATTATTTTAAACCTAATGCCGTGCGTGTTTCCGGTAATAGGAATAAAAATTATGTCGTTTACTTCGAGCGCCGGAGATACAAGATCCAAAGCTCTGGCCAATTCGGGAGCCTACTCGGCGGGAATCGTGTCGAGCTTCTTAGCTCTCGGTGCTCTTCTTCTTTGGGCAAGATCCCTGGGCGAGGAAATAGGCTGGGGATTTCAGCTTCAAAATCCAACTTTCTCCGCGTCGATGGCTCTCCTATTTTTTGCGATGGGACTGTCGTTTGCGGGAGCATTTGAAGTGGGAGGATTATCTCCTGCGGGAAAATTTGGAGGAGGAAAATATCTATCGTCGTTTCTGAGCGGAGTGCTAGCCGTGCTTGCAGCAAGCCCCTGCACCGCCCCGTTTATGGGAACAGCGGTCGGAGCTGCACTGTCGTCGAATGCGGCCAACTCCCTGGCAATATTCGGAGCTATGGGAGTGGGAATGGCATTCCCCTACGTGGCGCTTACGGCTTTTCCGCCCGTAATGCGGGCCCTGCCGAAACCCGGAGCCTGGATGGATATACTCAAGCAAATTCTCTCTATTCCCTTATTTGCAAGCGCGATATGGCTCGCCTCCGTATTCGGTGCCCAAACCGGAACTCCGGGATTGACGCGATTGCTTTTAGCTGCTCTCGCGCTCGCGGTGGGGCTCAGAATCTACGGAATCTGGGGAACTCCGGTAAATCCGAAAAAAACCAGGCTCATTTCGGTGGCGCTTGCCGCTCTTTCGATAGCCTCAGCCGCTTTTATAGCGGCAAATTCTTCGAACACCGGCTCCAAAAATTCCGAGGGAGATTGGAGCGCCCAAAAAGTGGAATCTCTCAGGCGGGAGGGAAATGTTGTTGTGGTGGATTTTACCGCGGCATGGTGCCTTACTTGCCAATTCAACAAGATAGCCTTCTCCGAAGTAAAAGATGTTTTTAAAGCGGAAAACAAAACTGTGCTATTGACGGCCGATTGGACAAACCGGAACGATTCAATATCGAAGGAGCTAGAAAAGTTCGGAAGGGCCGGAGTTCCGCTGTGCGTAGTATATCCTCCGTCGGGGGAACCCATAGTTCTTCCCGCCATTCTCACTCCCGAATTGATTATCGGAGCGATTGACAAAGCCAAAAAATAGTACGACTATCCTCCACGGAAAACACAGAAAATGACCACCGACAACATAAAGATTCACGACGCAAAAATCGCGGATTCCATCGCGGGCAGATTCGGCACTCCCTGCTACATTTACTTCGAGGACGAGCTAATCGCTAGGGCCAAAGCCGCTTTAAAATTTCCTAACGCTTTTGGAATAACCGTAAGGTACGCCATGAAAGCCGCTTCAAACGCGGCTATTTTAAAACTTTTCGACTCCATGGGGCTGCACATTGACGCCTCCAGTTCATGGGAGGTAAAAAGGGCTATAAAAGCGGGAATATCTCCCGAAAAAATATCGCTTTCCACGCAGCAGCTTCCGCTCGACTTAAAGGAGATAGTGGAATCGGGAGTAAAATTCAACGCGTGTTCCCTGCTCCAACTCGAAGAGTATGGGAAGCTTTTCCCCAACTCGGAGGTGGGAGTGAGGGTAAATCCTGGACTTGGAAGCGGAGGCACAAACAGGACAAACGTAGGCGGCCCGGCGTCGAGTTTTGGAATATGGAAAGACTACTTCGACAAGATAGAAGAAATAGCGGCTAAGCGCGGGCTAAAAATAATCAGGATACACACGCACATAGGTTCGGGATCGGATCCGGCCGTATGGCAGAAAGTCGCGGAAATGAGCCTTGGAACTCTCGAGAGATTCAAGGATGCCAGAATTCTAAATATGGGAGGAGGCTACAAAGTCGCGAGAGTCGAGGGGGAAAAGGAGACCGACCTGCAAAGGATAGGCGAGCCTGTCAAGAGGCTCGTGGAGGAATTTGCCGTTAGAACCGGCAGAAAGATACATTTTGAGATAGAACCCGGAACCTTCCTGTTGGCCAACTGCGCCGCCGTTCTCGCGAGAGTTCAGGACATTTGCGACACGGGAAAAGACGGATATAAGTTTATAAAGACCGATTCCGGAATGACCGACATCTTGCGCCCGTCGATATACGGAGCGCAACACCCAATAGAAATACTCCAAAAGGTTCCGAATGGAGGTAGAGAAAAATACGTAGTTGTGGGGCACTGCTGCGAAAGCGGAGATATTTTGACTCCTGCACCCTCCGATCCGGAAGCCATAAGTGTGAGAGAGTTGAAAAAAGCAAGCGTCGGAGACTACTGCGTGATAGGCGGAGCCGGAGCCTACTGCTCCTCCATGTGCACGATAAACTACAATTCCTACCCGGCCTCACCCGAAGTGATGATGCACTCCGACGGCTCCGTAAGCCTTATACGCAAAAGACAAACCCTCGAACAAATTCTGGAAAACGAAATTTAGACCAAGACCATGCTCGAAAGCAAAACCCGGCTAAAAGTCAGATTCGCCGAAACCGACGCGATGGGAGTAGTTTACCACGCCAACTACTTGGAATGGTGCGAAATGTCCCGCGTCGACATGATGAACTCTATCGGAATGCCCTACTCCGAACTTATTAAAATGGGATACCACCTGCCGGTTTTCGAAGCGCACCTAAACTACAAATATCCCGCAAAGTTCGACGACGACATTGAAGTGACCGCAAAAATAGCTGAAATGCCGTCGGTAAAGATCAGGGTAGACTACGAAATCCGCAGCGGGGACAGGCTTCTGGTATCCGGATATACCATGCACGCATTTGTAAACCTAAAAGGGGTTCCTGTGAAGCCCCCGAGAAATTTCCTCGAAAAGTTGTCCGAAAAATTTTGAACAAGCCGATTAAAATTTTCGCTAAAGTCGCAATTTTAGCTGTTGCGCTCGCCGTTTTTTTCGCGGCGGGACGGAATGTAGTTTACAACGCTGCAGTCCGGCTCCCCCACGCCGACGAGGCGGAACAAGCCACGGTATTTTCAAAGTTGGACGAAAAGGGGGAATATAAATATAGCCCCTTAGGGTCGCACGGGCCCACCCTGTACTATTACGCGAAGTTTGCGAAAGATTTTTTGTTCCCGCAATACTTCTACGATTTGGATAAAAAGAAGGACCAGAAAAATATATTTAAGGAGAGAACTCTATACATTACGCTGTTGCGCCTCACCCTCCTCGTGTTTCCCATATTGACGATTTGCTCGCTTCTCCTAATGGGAAAATACGTAAAAAACGCCTTGGTCGGGGCGGCATGCTTCGCATTTTCTTCCCTCGTTGGAATATACTCCGCGTACTTCGTCCAAGAGACGATATTTGTTTTTTGCGTGTTTGCATTCTTCAATTTGTTTTGGCTATTTCTAAAGCGCCCGAGCGTGTTTCTTGCAACCGTGTCGGGATTTTTTGCGGGAGCCGCCCAATCGACGAAAGAGACGTTCCCCATATTTTTTGCCGCGATTTTAGCGGCGGGATTTTTATCGGGAACCCGCGATGCGAGGGAGTTTTTAGGAAAAATTGCCTCGGTTTTCGGAGCCGCGTTTTTGACTTGCTCGATAATCGTCTGCGCGGCCGTTTACTCGTCCTTCGGGGAGAACCCATCGGGCTTTGCGGACATGTTCTCCTCATATTTCCATTTTCTGGACAAAGCCGCCGGAAACGCAAACCACTCGTCGCCTTTCTGGTATTACATAACGGACGTAATATCGCTGAAAAAATCGGAGGGCTTTTGGTTCGGAGAACTTCCCATTTGGATTCTCGCCGCCGCGGGACTTGCATGGGGATTTCTTGGAAAGGGCGACGACAACCAGAAAAGCTATGCCAAGTATTCCGGGCTAAGCGCTCTCTTCAGCCTTCTGGCATTCTCTGCTATACCCTACAAAACCCCGTGGCTTATGCTCGTCCCGACGGTTTTTGCGTGCGCCTGCGCCGGGGCCGGAGCGGGAGCGATTATAAGCTTTGGAAAAACCAAGAGATGGAAGGCTCTGGGCTTTGCCGCTGTTTTGGCATTGATAGGCTTGCAGTTTAAACTCGAACACAACGCCGCGGTAAAATTCGCAAACGATCCCCGCAATCCGCTCTTGTATTCCGCGACGACGAGGGGAATGATAAAGCCCGTCGACAAGGTTTCCGCCGCCATAAGAAATTCCGAATACGGCAACGACACCCCGGTAGCGGTTGTAATGGCAAAGGGAGAATCCCCCTGGCCCCTTCCGTGGTATTTCGCCAAAATGAGAAATGTGGGGTATTGGAACAACGGAGAATTTCCGAAAAACTGGGGGGACTTCGAAGTGGTAATAGTCGATTCGAGGCTTGGGCACAATCTTCCCCCAGAAGAGTTCGAGGAAGAATTCGGGGGTCTGAGAAAGAATCTAAATTTGATGGTTTACACTAAGAAAAATTTATTGAAATGAAAAAAAAATTCAGCTTTGCAAAGGCGTCGATTGCAGCGTTGTGCGCCGCAATTTTAGTTGCGGCTGGGATTGCGCTTTACTTCCTGAGCCCGTCGTTTCAAACACGCATGGCAAACGATTATCTGGAATCGGCAGGCGGAAAAGTCGGGGAGTTGTCCGCCGGATTTTCATCTGCCGATGCCTCCGAAATATCCATGCGTTTTGGCGGAGGGATTTTTACAGCCGAAAAAATTTCTTTAAAATATTCCCTTCTTCCCCTGCTATCCGGCTCTGTAGAAATATCGGAAATAAAAGTGGAGGGTGCGAAACTGAAACTCTCGGGGAGCGAAAAATCCATAGAAACTAAAGCAAGCGGTATCGAAAAACTTCTCGAGAACTCAAACCAGACAAAAATAAAAATCGATACGGCAAAAAATTCGCCAAAAAAAACAGGAGGCGAAACTGAAACTGCATGCCAAGCAAACAAGAGCGAGCTGAATCTAACCTTAAAGATAGGAAGAGCCGCCTCCGACATAGAAGTGGAATTTGAAGACGGAAGTTCCGTAAAAGCGAAGTTAACCGCCGAAGGAATTGAGACAAACAGCAAACTAATTCCCATAAAGGGATTTCTTAAAGCCGACACTGAAATATCCGCCGCCGGCGTCGTGGAAAAACTATCTTTGACTGCCCGACTGGATTCGAAAGGCAAAGATAAATCGGACTTTAAAATTTTGGCGGAGCGGGCCTCCAAAAAGATATTTGCAACCGAGGGAATGTTCTCCTCGGATTTCTCCGATATAGATTGCAAGGCCGAACTAAACGCCGACGATTCCTGCGCGAGCGGATTGGGATTAAAAAATATTCCTACTTTCTCGGCAAAAATTTACCTGGAAGGAAAATCGAAAAATTTCGGCTCGGAATTTGAAGCCCTGGTAAAGGCAAAGTCGGCTTTTGAAAATTGCGAAAAAATATCCCCCAGACTAAAGCAACTGGGCAAAATTTCTTTTGAGGCGGATATCGACTTATCGAAGGGCTCCGATTCGCTGAAAGTGGAAAAAGCCCAAGCCGCAATCTCGCACGACGGGAAAACCATATTGTCGGCGTCATCTCCAAAGCCCTTCGCAATAGATCTGAAAAACCCGAAAAACACGGCTGGAAACGGCTTATTTGAAATCGCCCTAAACGGCCTTCCACCCGCTCTGATATCGACGTTCTTCGACGGGCTAAAGTTTACCGGGGAGGACATAACCGGAAGGCTCAATTTATCCGCATCCGAAACAGGCGATATAAAAATCGCCACAGTTTCCCCGATACTGGTATCAAAATTTAGCGCAAAAAAGGGCGAATTGTTGCTCGTTTCAGACTTGAATTCCAGAATAGACATAAGCGCCTCTGCAAATCCTGATACCGGCCTTAAAATGGATTCCAAGATATCTGTGGCGGATTTTGCAAACAAATCTTTCGATGTGTTTCTCGAAGCCCAAAGAGCTCCCTCTGGAAATATATCCGGAAGCGTAAAAGCGAAAGGCGACCTCAGGACTCCCCTTTCGAAAGCCGGAGCCCCGCTGGGATTGGTTGAAGAGGGAACAACGATGGATTCCTCCGCACTTTTCGATTTAAGCGGAGGCGCATTCACTTTGAAAAGCGCAAAAATCGACGCGGGAAACGCAAAGAATCCCTCAATATTGTCGGTTTCCGTATTGAAGGAAATCTCGTTTGAAAACGGGGAGCCAAAATTCCAAGACGGAGAAATCTTGCGCCTAAAACTCGACAAAATGCCGGTCGCGTTTTTGTCGCCGCTAGTCAAGGGGCTGAGGGGAAAATACATATCCGGAACGGCGGAGGCCTCCAATTCCGGAAAAATTTTCTATCTGAATTCCGAATTGTCCGCCGACTCGCTCTATTTCTTGGACGGAGAAAAATATCTCCTCAAAAATATATC
>CASDUP010000029.1 GCA_949283955.1 uncultured Verrucomicrobiota bacterium
ACCTCCTCCCCCGAAAACTCCTCCTCTTTCTTTGCGGATTCGTTCGCAGCCGAAATTTTCCCGAGAAGGTCGTTTACCAGCATGTTCGCCACTCCCTTCGGATTTTTGGGCCACGCCGACACCGCCTCCTCGAAAAACGAGCACAACTCGTTGTTGTGGCACAAAACCGAAGCCGAGGAATACGGAAGAGAGTATTCGCCCATGTACCTTCTCCTTCTGTCAAACGGTGTCTCGGGAAGAGTGGAGCGAAGCTCCTCGAGAAATTCTCGGGACACCTTGACGGGCATCAAATCCGGATCGGGAAAATAGCGGTAGTCGTGGGCGTCCTCCTTGCCCCTCATGGACTGCGTGACTCCAAGCTCGGCGTCCCAGCGGCGCGTCTCCTGCACTATCTCTATGCCTCTTTTAAGGCAGTCTATCTGGCGCCTTATCTCGTAATCCACGCAATTTCTCGCATTAGATATGGAATTGAGATTTTTCATCTCCACCTTCACTCCGAACTTTTCGGAACCGCGCTCGCGCACGGAGACGTTCACATCGCAGCGCATTTGGCCCTTTTCCATGTCGCAATCGGAAATTCCTGCGCACGAGATCGTGTTTTTGAGCGAAGTCATGTAGGCGAAAACTTCCTCGGCAGAGCGCATGTCCGGCTCTGAAACTATTTCCATCAGAGGAGTTCCCGCCCTGTTGTAGTCGACCAAGCTCTCGGCTGCAAGATGCGTAAGCTTTCCGACGTCCTCCTCAAGGTGTATCCTCGTAAGCTTCACTACCTTGCTCTCCCCCTCCTCGGACGGATTTTTCCCGGGCAACTCTATCTCCACTCCCCCGCCGAGGCAAAGCGGCTTGTCGTATTGGGAGAGCTGGTAGTTCTTGGGGCTGTCGGGATAAAAATAGTTCTTCCTGTCCCACTTGGTTATTTCGGGTATCTCGCAGCCCAACATCAAACCCAGCCTTATAGTCTGGCGAATCGCTTCGAAATTCAACACCGGCAAAACCCCGGGAAACGCCCATATCACGGGATCCGTAAGGGTGTTGGGAGGACGCCCGAAACCAGTTCCCACTGAGGAAAACATCTTGCTCTTCGTGCGAATTTGAACGTGGACTTCAAGCCCGATTACTGCTTCGTATTCCATGGCGCGCAAATGTTAAAGTGAGGGCCGGCGAGTGTGGAAGTCGGTGGAGCGCTCGTACGCGTGGGCGTAGCCCAACAACTCCGCCTCTGAGAAAGGCTTCCCTATCATCTGAAGGCCTATCGGCAACCCATCTCCGGAAAATCCGCACGGCAGCGATATTCCGGGAAGCCCGGCCAAGTTTACGTTTATTGTGAAAATGTCGCTAAGATACATAGAGAGGGGATCTCCGCTCTTCTCGCCGAACTTGAACGCGACAGTGGGAGAGGTCGGAGTCATGAGAACGTCGACCTTTTTGAAGGCTTCGTCGAAGTCGCGGCGTATTAGAGTTCTGACTTTTTGAGCCCGCAAGTAGTAGGCGTCGTAATAGCCGGAGCTCAACACATAGCTTCCGAGAATTATACGGCGCTTGACCTCCTCGCCGAAACCTTCCGCGCGGCTCTTGAAGTAGAGATCGACAACGTCGGAGGCCCTTTCGCTTCTGTGGGTGTATCTGATTCCGTCGTAGCGAGCCAAATTTGAAGATGCCTCGGCCGTGGCTATTATGTAATAGACGGGAATAGCAAGATCTGTATGGGGCAAAGACACCTCCAAAACTTCCGCTCCAAGCTCGGAACATTTCCCTATGGCTTCCCTAACAGACTTCTCGACTTCCGGAGACATTCCCCCTTCAAAGTACTCCTTCGGAACACCTATTTTTTTCCCTTTGAAATTTCTCTCCTCCGCTCCTTCGGAACAGTTCGCCAAAAAGTCGATCTCTCCCGCGTCGACGCTAGTAGAATCCCTCGGATCCCTTCCCGCCACCGTCGACAAAAGAAGCGCGCAATCCCTCACCGACCTTCCAAATGGTCCTATTTGGTCCAGAGACGACGCAAACGCAGCAAGCCCGTACCTGCTCACCATGCCGTAGGTCGGCTTCAACCCGACCACTCCGCAAAGTGAAGCCGGCTGCCTTATCGAACCTCCCGTGTCGCTCCCGAGAGCGCCCGCGCATTCTCCCGCGGCCACCGCAGCAGCCGATCCACCGCTGCTCCCTCCGGGTATTCTCGACAAATCCCACGGATTTTTCGTCTTTTTAAAAGCGCTGTTTTCGCAGGAAGATCCCATTGCAAACTCGTCCAAGTTCAACCTTCCCCAAAACACGGCACCCGCCTTCTGAAGCTTCTCCACCGCCGTTCCAGTGTACGGGCTCTTGAAATGCTCCAGCATTTTGCTCGCGCAAGTCAGCGGACGGCCCTTCAGGGCGAGCACGTCTTTAAGCCCTACGGGTATGCCGTCCAGCTCCCCGAGGCTTCTACCCTCCCTGCGGCGCCCGTCGGAGGCTCTCGCCATCTCCAGCGCTCCAACTTCGTCGCTCGAAAGCACCGCCTCAACCTTCTCGTCGACCTCCGCAGTGCGCTTTATAAACGCCTTCGTCAGCTCCTCCGACGAAATCTCTCCCGACTCTAAAAGCCGGGAAAGCTCTCCTATTTCCTTGTAAAAAATCTCTTCCATGAGGATAAAATTTAAGCGTCGTCAACAACCTTCGGGACAACTATCTGGTCGTCCCGGCTTTTCGGGGCATTCATCAGGGCGTCCTCCAAGCTCATCGACGGACTCTCCTCGTCCGTCCTCCACACGTTATATACGGGCCTGGCATGCGCGCTCGGCTCCACGCCCGAAACGTCTATCTTCGATAGCTTTTCGAAATATTCCAATATCTGGCCAAGCTGCTTGGAGTACTTCGACTTCTCCTCATCGCTCAGCTCTATGCGGGCGAGTTTGGCCACGTAATCTATGTCTATTTTTCCCGTCTCGGACATAATCCGAACAAGATCGCAAACTACGGCTCCCCTTTCAAGTTTTTTCCACTCCCCAAAATTTATCTCCCGTACGGAACTATTATTCTCTTTTTCAGGCGCAAATCCCAATCCCCAAGCTCCAACTGCTTGCAGGAATCCAAAAGCGAGGGAAGATCCTCCATCGTCTTAAAACCGTGAACCCTCCTATACTTGTTTATCAGCTCCCACGCTATGCAGTCTATCGCCACAGGATCCGAACTCAATATCAGGCTGCGCTCTGAAAACGTAAACCTAGAGTTGAACACCGATCCGCCCACAAACTGGCCCCTCTCGAGGGAAAGTATCGTGAAAAGATGCGAGTCCTTCAACTCGGGAATAGCGCAGACCTCAGCAGCCGCCACCGAAGCGTTCGAAGGAGATTTCAAAAAGCGCTCGTTGTTCGACATGTTCCAGATGCTCGCATTTCCTATCGCGCAACAAACTCCGAGCCCCTCCATATCGGTGACAACCGGCAAATTTATCCAAAAATCCACCGTCAAAAACAACGGGACAGGCAAATAGCTCTTTCTCCTTTCGGGATTGTACACGTCCCTGTCTGCGGCGATATTCCCGTGCATGACCTTCGGCTGGAGGGGATTGTCGTAGTACCATTTTTTGTCGAAAAATTTTCCGCTTTCGATGTCGGCAACCTTCACCCCTCCGTAGCTGTCTTCCGCTCCCTCCCTCAGCTCCGAAACCTTAGGAAGAAATCCGGAGGAGCGGATCTTCCTCCGAGTCATGTCGACAAGCGTTATGTCCTCCCTCGCATACCCCCTGCGTCCGAGCTCCTCTATTACCGCGTCGACAAGCTTGGGGCTCGTGCAAAGGCCCGCTCCGGAATTTGTGTATATCTTTATTCCGACTTTGCCCCTCTTGCCTCGCTTTATCGGAACTCCGGAAACTTTTTCGTACGCTTTAAAAAGCGCTCCCACAGCCTGGTCGTAATCGTTCCTGGAAAAATCCGCCATTCTCGTCTCGAAAATGTACTTCCCCATATTCTCCGCCTCGAGAAGCCGCCTCGAAACATCCTCCTTGGTGGATTCGTCCTTCGGCACCTCCCCGACGAAATTTTCTGCTGACGACTCCGAAACAAAGACGCCCGCGAGCGCAAAAAATAATTGCAAGACGAGTAATTTTTTAAAAGTATGTTCCATCGATAAATTTTGACGCGCTGGAATGCCCCGGTGTTTTTGGCGTCAGCCTCTTCCCGAAAAGACATTCTGTTTCGTCAAAGAAGAAATCATATTTTAAAATTATGCAAGCAAGGTTTTTTAAAACGTTTATGGTTGCGGCCGCGATTTCCGCTTTGATCGCGTTTTCGGGATGCCAGAAAAAAACTCCGGAACAGATAGCCAAGGAAAACTCCGCCCTGCTGGAATCGGCCGTGAAAAAAGCGCAAACTCTTCTGCTTGAAGAAAAGGCCGGGGAGGCAGTCGAACTTCTCGAAAAATCTTCAGAAAGCTACGGGGTAAGCGCGTCGCTCTGCGAGGCTTTGGCATACGCCTACCTCCAAAACGGCAAGAAGGCGGAAGCGGGAATATTCTTCGAAAAGGCAAGCGACCTAAAGGGGGGCGACGGAGAAATGCTGTTTAGCGCGGCGAGAGTTTACGAGGAAACCGGAAGTTCCGATTCCGCAATAAACGCCTACGAAAAATATTTGAAAATCAAACCCCTCGACCCTGTCGCATGGAAGGCTCTCGCCAAAGTTTTAAAGTCTAAGGGGAAAAACCAGGAGGCTCTCAACGCCTATCTGGCTTCGGTCAAAAACGCCGGCAGAAATCCGAACTCCCAAGAGGCCGCGGAAATAGGAGTGCTCTTTTCCGAAGTCGGAAACAACCACCAGGCGCGCAGATGGCTCGAGGCCTCGTACGCCGCAGCCGCTCCGAACAATCTGGAAACCCGCAAAACCGCCCTATCGGCTCTCGTGGGAATATCGCTTAAAGAGAAAAACATGGAGTCTTTGAAGAGGGAAGTAGCCGATCTCGACAAGATTGACCCGAGCATTCTCGACAAGGAACATCCGGGCCTCAGGCAGCAGATGGAAAAGTTTGAGAGGGATCTTGCCGAAGCACAGTTGAAGATAAAGAAGATGCAGGAGGAGAAGGCTGCCGCCGAAAAGAAGGCAAAGGAGGAAAAGGAATTGGCCGACAAGCGGGCTAAGGAAGAGATAGAGAGGGTAAAAAAGCTCGCCGAGGAGCGTGCGGAAGCGGAAAAGAGGGAGAAGGAAGCGCTCCAAAAAGAGGAGAAAGAATCCTCCGAAAAGGAACAAGCTTTGAAAGAGGAGGAGAAGGAAACTCCCGAAATGCGTAGCGAGAAACTCGTCAAGGAAACCTACGAGCACATAGAAAAGGGAGACGCCGTCTCTGCCAAGAGATCCGCAAACTTGGCAGTGTTCGAGAACGGGCGCTCCTCCGACGCATGGCGCGCTCTCGCAAAGTCGTACGAGGCTTCCGGCGAGAGAAAGGCTGCGTATCTTGCCGCCAACGAGGCCCTGTACCGAAATCCGGACGATATAGACGCCACTCTTTTCTATCTTAGAAGCGCGAGCTTTGTAGTCAGCAACGAGAAGCTTCTTAACATGCTCTACTCCGCCAGGGAAAAATTCCCACAAAACCCGGAGATAATGCTGGGACTGGCCCGCACATACAACGTCAAGGGAGACACCTTGAACGCAAAATACTTCTACAACATGTTCATGGACGGAACGCCGAAGGAGCACCCTCTGTACGAAGAAGTTGAGAAGGAGTTTGCGGAAATGCTGGATCCCTCTTCGAAAAAGTCGGGGGAATCCCTTCCGTCCGCTGCGGACGCTCTCGTTCTTCCAGAAAAGACCGGTCACTAATCGCCGACGAGCGGGGAGCGGAAGAATACGCTCCGGTACCTCGTCGGGGGGCGGATTATGCCAAGAATATCGAAGGAGAGCATAGAGGAACTCAGAAACAGGGTAAACATTTACGACCTTGTTTCGAAGTACGTCGCGTTGAAAAAGGTCGGGCGCAACTTTAAGGGGCTTAGCCCGTTCAAGCAGGAAAAGACTCCGTCATTTTTCGTTTATCCTGACAAAAATTTTTACTACTGCTTCAGCACTTCGCAAGGCGGAGATCTGTTCAAGTTTGTGATGGAAAAAGAGGGGGTCGGATTTTACGAGGCAGCAGAGCTGATAGCAGACAGGTTCGGAATAAACCTGAAATACGAAAAGGGAGGCGACAACCGCCCTTCGCACAAAAAGCAGCTTTTCGACATGTACGAGGAGACCGCAGACTGGTATTCGAGGCAGTTTTTCGCCGACAATCCCCAAGCGGAGGAGATTAGAAAATATTGGACAGATGAGAGAAAATTCTCCCTTGAAGACGCGAAAAAAATGAGAATTGGCTACTCTCCGATATCGTCCGAACCGCTCGAAAAGATATTGGAAAAGTACGATTTTGTCCCCGAAAGCGGATTGTTTTTTTCGAATGGAGCTAGAGACCGGCGCCTCTTCCCAAGATTTAGGGGAAGATTGATGATTCCCATCTGCGACTCGCAGGGCCGAGTCATAGCTTTTACAGCCAGAAAGACGAAGTTCACCCCGAAAGACATCGCCTACGAAGAGGGAAAATATGTAAATTCCCCCGAGACGGAAATCTTCAAGAAGAAATCGGTTCTGTTCAATTTCGACAAAGCCAGGGATTCCGCCGAAAAAAGCGGATTTTTCATAGTGGTCGAAGGCCAACTCGACGCCGTCAGAATGCACTGTTCGGGATTCGAAAACACCGTGGCAAGCCAGGGCACGGCGGCGGGAATAGAGCACTTTTCGGCGATGGCAAGATGCGCTAAAAAAGTGGTCTTGCTCTTCGACGGGGACTCCGCCGGAAGGCGCGCCGCGCTGCATGTCATTCCGCTCTGCTTTCAGGCAGGACTCGAACCCTACGTCGCTGTTTTGCCCCCGGACGAAGATCCCGACTCCATGATCTTGAACCATGGAGCCGACTCTATGAGGGAGCTAGTGGAAAACAGAAAGCTTCCCGCGATAAGTTTCGCCGCCAGATCCTTGATTTCCGACCTCCCGAACCCCACCCCCATGGAAAAACGCGACGCCCTGCTCGGAATGTTCGAGATAATTTCCCATTGCCCTTCAAGGGTTCTCAGAGACGACTACCTAAGAGAAGCGGGCAATTCCCTCGGGTTCGACTTAAATTCGGTCCATGCGGATTTTGCGGATTGGTGCCAAAGGGAGGCGGGAAAATCGCGCCCGGGCGTGCAAACAGGGGAAAATTCCCAAAAAAGCTCCGATTTCGGCGAAGAATCGCAAAAAAACGGACGAGGAATGTTGACAAGCGCCACGCGCGACGCTTTACTCGTCGCTCTTCACAATGAGAGCATAGCGCGCGCGCTGTCCGAAACCATTCCGGACGAATGGTTGTCCGGAAGCGGAGCGGATTCGCGCGCGCTTAAAAAATTCCTCGCCCTTTATCGAGAAGGACTGGGATTCTCTCTCGACGAAATCGACGAGTACTTTGACGAAGACGACGAAAAAAATTTGATATATTCGCTATCTGCCGCGCCGAACGTTGATTACCCGGTCAAAAGCGCGAACGAATGCGCCGAAAAAATATTCAAGAAACACATGACATCCGAAATAAAAGCCCTCACCGAATCGATGGCCGGAGAAAAGGATCCCGTCAAACTTCGGGAGATAGTAGCGAAAATCTCTTCCCTGAGGAGGGAATCGAGAACTCCCCCCGCGAAAATTGTCGAATAATCTGCATAATAAAAAGGGGAAAATTTACGATTAATACTCCATAAGATTTTCTACGCACGCAATCGATAAAATTTATGTCAAGCAAATCGACAGCCAAAAAGTCCGCGAAATCCGCCCCAAAAAAATCGGCGGCAAAAACCAAGGCGGTTTCCAAAAAGCCTGTTCCGAACGGCAAATCGAAGCCCTCGAAGCTTCCCGCAAAAAAACAGCCCCCCAAACCCGCCTCCAAGCCGGCATCAAAAAAACCGGCCTCGGGAAAAGTTCCCTCCAAGGCTCCGGCAAAAGTTTCGAAAAAACCACCCACGAAAAAATCCGAAATTCCGGCCGCAAAGCCCTCCGACAACAAACGCCCCACCGAGCAAAAGATATCAAAGAAAGCTTCGGAAAAGCAGGAAAAGTCGGCCGCAGTAATCGCCGAGCACAAAAAGAAGCTGAACGATAAAATCCGCCAGCTTACCCACCTTTCCAAAGAACAGGGCTTTTTAACCCACAAGGACATAAACAAGTATCTGGCCGAAATCCTCAACAAGCCCGAGGAGATAGACAACGTCATAAACATACTCGAAAGCCTCGACGTCGAGATTCTCGACAACGACGAGGAAATCGAAAACTTTAAGCACCGAAGGGAAGAGAGCGAAGAGCGCGCCTCGAGGGCGCTGCAGTCGGACATGCTCGACGACCCCGTCAGAATGTACTTAAAGCAGATGGGGCAGGTTCCGCTGCTGACCCGCGAGGAAGAGGTATCCATTTCAAAGCGCATAGAGACGGCTGAAAACAAGGCCATAAAGGCGCTTTTTTCCGTATCTTTGACGAACAAATACCAGCTTGACTTGGCGAAAAAGCTAGCCGCGCGCGAGGAAAGGTTCGACAAAATCGTGCTGGATAAAAAGGTCGACAGCCGCGAAAACTACTTCCGCGATCTTCCGAAGTACATAGAGGAAGCCGAAAAGATGGAGGAAAAGCTCGAAAAGGAATGGCACAGCTACCGCACTTCCTCCCAAAATTCGCCCTTGGAAAAGCGCCACCTGACCTTATACAAAAACTTGGAATCCAAATTGAAGGACATCTATCTCAAAGGATACAAGTTCAAGCTAAAGGTATTCGAGGAGTATCTCAACACCCTCACCCCTGAACTGCGCAAGATAGAAGAGGATCTCCACAAGCTCAGCGCGCTCGAAAAAATAGGGAAGAATTCGAAAAACAAGGACTACAAGGAAACTCTCGACCGCCTCGAGGCGGTGAAGGACAAGTACAGGATAGGATCCAAAGACTTGCTCGCCCTCGTGCGCGACGTAAAGCAGGCGATGAGGGAGGCTCACCACGCCAAAACCGAAATGGTCAGGGCGAATCTGCGCCTGGTAATTTCCATAGCGAAGAAATACACAAACCGCGGTCTGAATTTCCTCGACCTCATACAAGAGGGGAACATGGGATTGATGAAGGCGGTCGAAAAATTCGAGTACAAGCGCGGATACAAGTTCTCCACCTACGCTACGTGGTGGATCAGGCAGGCTATAACGCGTTCTATAGCCGACCAGGCGCGCACGATTAGGATTCCCGTGCACATGATAGAAACCCTGAACAAAGTCATGCAGGTTCAAAAGCAGCTTCTTCAGGAACTGGGCCACGAACCGACTCCCGACGAAGTCGCAACGGAAATGCAATTCCCCGTGGAGAGGGTTCAATCTATCATGAAGATGGCCCAGCAGCCGATCTCCCTCCAGAGTCCCGTGGGGGATTCGGACGACACGAATTTCGGGGACTTCATAGAGGACAAAGGAGCGGAAAATCCCTACGACATGACGGCTTATTCGCTGCTTAGGGAAAAACTCATGGACGTTTTGTCCTCGCTCACTCCGAGGGAAAGGAAAGTTTTGAGCCTGAGGTTCGGGCTTCAAGACGGATACTCTCGGACTCTCGAAGAGGTCGGAAAGCAGTTCAACGTCACGAGAGAGCGAATAAGGCAGATAGAGGCCAAGGCTCTCCGCAAGATGCGCCACCCCACCCGCCTTCGCCAGTTAAACGGATTCTTCGAAGCGGAGGTGAATACGAGCGGACCAGGCTTCGACCAATTCAAAAAAGAAAAATCCTCAAAGTGATTTTACATTCGGGCGCGGCGGGTTTCCGCCGCGCTCTAAAAGCGTTTATAAGAATGCCCGCAAAAAAAATCATCGCTCTGGCAGTTTGCGCCATGGTTTCCATTCTTTTGGGTTCGGCGGACGCGGCTCCATCGAAGAGGAAAACCTATAGGAACACTGCAAGCTCCGCGGAAAAATCGCAAATAAGGGACCATATCAGGTCTCCGATTCCCGACGAATTCGTAAAACTTGGAGTCGTAGTCCATGTCGAAGATAAGGACCTTGTTATAGTAAAGATGATTCCAAAAACCGACCGCCTAAATAGAATAGCGACGTATTACGGATGCGACGCAAATATGACTCCCACGTCGATATTGGAAAAGACAGACATCGCGCATAAGAGCTGCTCGATTTTTAAGGTGCTCGAGGGAAGCGCCATAAAGGGGGATTTAGTGATGGTCAAGTACGAGAATCCCCAAAAGCGAAAGGCTGAAAAATGAAAACCTGGAACTTTTTCAGAGCTGGAGGAGTGTGGCAGACTCGGATAGACACACCGGACGACATAGACAATCTGGAAAAGTTGGATAGAAAATTATGGGCCGCCCTGGCCTGTCCGGTGGAGGGAATGAATTTCGACCCGTGCACGCTTGCGAAAATAGATTCAGACCACGACGGATTTATAAGAGTCGACGAAGTTATATCCGCAGTAAAATGGACCAGATCGCTCCTGAAAGACAGATCGTCGATGTTTTCAAACACCGGTTCGCTTTCCATAGACAATATAGACGACTCCTCAAGCGACGGAAACATTCTCAAAGATTCGGCAAAAAAAATATTGTCCGACCTTGGCAAGAGCGGTTCGAAGGAAATATCGCTTTCCGACGTCTCAAACGAAACCGCCATTTTTGCCGGAACCCCGTTTAACGCCGACGGAATAATAACCGCTCTTTCCTGCGATACCGACTCAGAGCGGGCCGTACTCGAAGACGTAATAAAGATATTCGGATCCAAAAAAGACCGCTCCGGACTCGACGGAACCACTTCTGCGGATCTGAAAAACTTCTACTCGAAGCTTAGGGAATACGAGGCGTGGCTCGAGCGCAAAGACGAGATGTATTTGCCTTTGTTTGAAAAATTCTCCGCAGTCGAGTCGAAACTCGACGATTTCTTTATCCGATGCGAAATAATAGCCTTCCAACCGGACTCGGAGAGGATCTTAAAAGCATCGGCCGAAGAAATAGTCGGGGCAATCGGGGACTCGGCCGATTCGTCGAAGTTGGAAAAGCTTCCCGCGGCTCGCCCAAATCCCGAAAAAATTCTCAGGCTTTCCGAAATAAACCCCGCCTACTCAGACAGAGTTTCGGCGCTACTTGAAGCCCTTCCCCATGAAATAAGATCGTCCAAAGATGGGGAGTTGTCGGTGTCCGAATGGGAAAAACTCAAAAAAATTTTGGCTCCCGCCAGGGCATGGAACGAAGAAAAAATGGAGGACGTTTCCTTGCTTGGCGACGACAGAGTGAGGGAAATTTTGTCCCAAAACGACGAGAAAAATTTTGAACGAATTTTTGAGAGGGAAGCCTCGCGCGGAGAAGCCGTTGCAAACATGGAAAAGGTTGAACGGCTTGTAAGATTCAACGCAAATTTGGTTCCATTCCTCAGAAATTTCGTAAATTTTTCGGATTTTTATTCTGGGAAAGGAGGGGCAGCTTTCCAGTTTGGAAAGCTGTTCATAGACCGCAAAGAATGCGATCTGTGTGTCAAGGTAAACGACGTGGCAAAACATGCCGCAATGGCCCCCCTGAGCTACGCATGCTTGCTCTACTGCGTTTGCAGGCGCGCGGATAGACCGGATTTTACGATAGCCGCCGCGGTCACCTCGGGAGACTCGCAAAACTTGATAGTCGGCAGAAATGGAATCTTCTACGACAAGCAAGGTCTCGACTGGAACGCCACAATAATAAAAATAGTGGAAAATCCCATAGAAATTTCCCAGGCATTTTGGGCTCCCTACAAGAGATTCGTAAACTGGGCAACCGAACAAATAGCCAAGTTCGCGTCGGGATTGGACGCCGATGTAGAAAAGAATCTTCGCGACCAAGTATCCGAACAGAATCCCGCAAAAAAAATAGACGTGGGAACGGTAGCCGCCCTTGGCGTGGCAATAAGCGGTCTGACTGCAGTATTCGGAATGATATTAAATTCGTTTTTCAAGCTCGGATTTTGGATGCCTCTCGGAATAGTCGGAGTTATTTTGGCGATATCGCTTCCCTCCGTGCTCATAGCCGCGATGAAATTGAAAAATAGAAATCTCGGCCCGCTTCTCGACGCGAACGGCTGGGCTGTAAACACGCTTGCAAAGATAAGCATTCCATTCGGCGGGAAACTTACAAAAACCGCCTCACTGCCAAAAGATTCTCTGCGCTATTCTATCGCTAAACTAAAAAACGGAGCTGGACCCCTTATTTTTATAATTGCTGCTGCGCTGTTGGGATGGGGAATTTTTGCGGGGTGGCGTCTGTATAAGGAGGAAGTCGACAATATTCCCCCGCTTACGGAGCTTCCATCTAATGCCCCCTCCCCCGACACCGCGGGAATTGCGCCTTCAAAAAAATAAATCTGCTTGGCAAACTTCCCTAAAAAAATCTCTTCTAATTCCCGCAAAATCGCTTCCTCTAAAAATTTTTCTCCCTATCAATTTTTAAATAAAACTTTTCCCCTCCACTCCCTCCCCCCCCGCCATCGCGGGGATTGTGCCTTCAAAAAAATAAATCCGCTTATCGAACTTCTCTAAAAAAACTCTCTTCTAATTCCTACAAAATCGCTTCCTCTAAAAATTTTCCTCAATTAAATATAGAACATTTTCTTGATAAAATGCGAATGATCCAAATACGGCGACGTTTTCCTTCGCCCCGCACTTTGGAATAAAAAGAATCTTTTGTTTGCGCTTTTTTAAAAAACCCTTGCAAGTTCCTCAAAAAAAAAGCCAAAATGCCCCGAATCAAATGGACGACAATTTTTACGAATATTCCGACAACTTTGGAGACGGAGAATCCGCCTCCTGGACCGAACGCGATTGGAGAGTCTATTTGAAGAAAGCGGACGATGAAATATTGAAATTTGCCGCTGCCTATTCGCTCCGAAGGAATCGTGGCATGAGTTTGGAGGAAATAGCCCAATACACAGGTTGGGCAATTCCCGAGAATTTCGACGACGATTCCGACGAAAGCGGGCCTTCCTTCGCCTACGAGCCCTGGACCATTTTCAACCATCCGATATTCATAGTTTCTAAAGGGCTAATCAGGTGTTTGAGGGAACATCTCAGGCGTGTAATTGAGGAATCCGACGGCACAACGGGTATTCAAGCTTGGAATCTTTCTACGGAAATAGCTTCTATAGAAAATTGTCTGGAACTAGCCATAAATTCCACCGATCTCGGCGAAGACACCCTCGCCCGCTGCAACTACAAAACCGCGGCGTTTAAACTAAATGCGATTTTCTCCGCGCTCTCGAAAATTCCCGTTCCAGACACCCCCGAAGCGAAGGAGAGAATGAAAAGGATCAACAATATAATAATGGACATGCGGCAGCTCTGCCTCGATCTGTCCGATAGATCCAGAGTTCAAAACAAAAAATTTTAAAACCGCAAAAAGCACCCGTATGAAAACAAGATACGCCACAATCCTCGCTATTTTCGCAATAACTCACTCACTCTACGGAAAAACCGCCGACGAAACGCCCGTACTTATGTTAGGTTCGAACGCAGCCAGAGAGGGAACAGTGCTGGTCATGTCGGATAACGGCGCGCGCCTAAACTCCAAGGAAAATGTCAATCTTTTAAGCTCGCAAAAAGTCGCGGATAAAACCGTAGAAAAATACTCCGTTGGACCTCTTTCCGCCGGCAAAAAATACGAAGTGGAAGCTTCCGGTGTGAAAACGAGCTTCAAAACGAAACCAGATTTCGTGGATCGCACACCCCCTCCCGACTTCACCTTCGCTCTCCTCGGAGAGAACTACGACAACGATCCTGAATTCGATCCTCCGTTTCGCACTCCGGGAGGCAACTACGAAATCTACGACGCCGTAGCGTCAAGATCCCCCGACTTTTCGATTTGGACGGCGGGAGCCACCACACTTCGCCCTGCCGACGCGGCTTCTGCAAGCGGAATAGCAGCCCGGTACATACACGCAAGAAAAATGCCGCAAATCCGAAAACTGCTCGAAAGCTCTCCCAACTACGGAGTTTTCTCGGAAAATTGTTCGAGCGCCAAGGGAGTGAATTCGTCCTCCGGCTCCAAAGAGGACGCAAAAAGAATGTTCGATGTGTTTTGGAGCAATCCAGCATACCCGATCGACGGATTGAAGGCTTATTCGTTCTCATATTCCGACGCGGAATTTTTCATCTTGGACGGAGTATCGAATCGCTCCCGGCTGAATTACGAAAAAAATAAACCCGCCTTCTTGGGAGACAGGCAACTTGAATGGCTCATGGAAGCCCTCGCAGCAAGCCGGGCGAAATTCAAGATTATAGTGATGTGTTCCCCAATGGCGAATCCGGTAGAGTCCCCGGAAAATTTCGCAGACGCCTCTACGGAAAGAAACGAATTATTTAGATTCTTAATCTCCAAAAAAATCGGCGGAGTGGTGTTCATGTCTGGAGGGAAAAATTACGGAGAGCTCACGCGTTTTGTAAGGGCGGGAGGATATCCGCTCATGGAAGTCACGACGCCCCCTCTCACCGGCCGTCCCGACTCGGAAGCGAAAGAAATGAACTACTTTAGAGTGCCAAGCAGCGGTTTGTTCGAACGCGGTTTTACCATCGTAAAAATCGACGGAGAGGAGAAAAATAGAAATCTGAGAATCCATCTCGTAAACTCGAAAAACGAGGAAAAATTTTCCCTCGTAATAAACGAATCGGAACTGTACAAGTTCGAATAAAAAAAGGCGCCGGTTCTTTTGCCGGCGTTTTTTTATGGCTTTGCAGTTCCCGCGCTCGAAGCCTCGAGCCGATAAAAACTGCCAGCTCCTAAAGCGCCGCACTTTGCCGGCACATATTTCCGAACGGCAAAATCGGCTGCCCAAAAATTCGAACCCGAACGCTTGCTTTAAACGCTCCGCAATGCGCGTATCAACCGCAAGAACCCCTAGCGGAGCTACTTTACTACCGCGTCGCAAATAAGGGGGAAATGATCCGAGGGATACGCCCCGTCTTTAGAGTAGTTGGAAATCTCGCAAGATTCAATCTCCACGGAGGAAGGCACGAATATATAGTCGATTATCGAGGACCCCTTCCCTTTGAATCCGTGAAAACTAAATGAAGGACCTCCCGGCTTCGATTTTGAAACCTCCCTGACGCTCTTTACTAAATCCAACGATTTCACGTATTTTATAGGTTCGCTATCTTCGAGGCAGTTGAAGTCTCCCATAACGAAGAACGGAGAATCCTTCGCAATTTTTTTCACCAAATCGAACAACACCATCGCCTGTCCGAGACGAGCCGCAGAGCTTATATGGTCTAAGTGCACGGAAAAAATGAAAAATATTTTTTTCGTTTTTTTGTCCAGAAACTTCCCGTAAGTGACGGTTCTTGGTTCGGATGAACCCCACTCTTTCGAAATCTTTTCGGGAGTAGAGGAAAGCCAAAGAGTGTTGTTTTCCAACAACTCAAACCTATCCTTCTTATAAAGAATCACGTTGATTACCCTGCCGTCCTGCTCCCCAAGGGAATTTTTTCCAAAGAATGCGTAATCCGAAAGTTTTTCCTCATACGCGGGAAAGTGCTTGCGAGCCGACTCCTGCGTACCGCATATGTCTATGCCTTTGTCTTTGAAAAAATCCGCGACTATATTTTTTCTGTGTTCCCAGTTGCGAACTCCTTTGTCCCCTTTTATCGCACCCCGCAAATTGAAGGAACAAATCCGAACTTTCTCGTCTCCCGACCTAGTTTTCTCCGGCTGATCGGCAAACGCAAACAAGCAACACGCCATTAAAACGGCAACATAAAGTATTTTTCGCATGCAATATTTCCCCCTCAAGTCCCGGAAGTAAACCCATTTGGGCAAAAAAATCAAGCTTTATTTTCAAAGCGCCAGTGCATAACTGACGGTAGATGTTTTTAGATATTGTTGATTGTTTGTAAAGATTAAAGTTATTGATTCATTTACTAGTTGCCCCCTAGGGGGCGGCGCACTTTAACTCGTGAAGATAATCGCTTGGACTCTTCCAATTTAAACTCTTTCGCGGTCGAGAGTTGATCTCGTTCAACGCAAATTTTAGTTCCCTTTCCGTAGCTTTTCTCAAATCCATTCCCTTCGGAAAGTACTGTCTCAACAATCTATTTGTGTATTCATTAAGACCTCTTTCGTAAGAAGTGTATGGGTGTGCAAAGTATATTTCACTCCTTAATTTTTTACTTATATCTTCGTGATAAGCAAACTCCTTGCCG
>CASDUP010000030.1 GCA_949283955.1 uncultured Verrucomicrobiota bacterium
GGATATTCTTCGGAAGATTTTATCATAGCTGAAAACGAAGTTATGATAGACGGAGCTTTATATTACGAATACGTTCCCGTTTTGATACCGGAGCCATCGTCCATAGCAGCGGCTTTCGGAGCGCTGGCGCTCTTGTTTGCGGCTTATAGGCGAAAGTAATTTGCGCTTGAAAATTATATGGGGGGAGGAATTCCATCATGAAAAAAACATTTAGAAGAATTTTGTTAACGGCGATATCGGTTTGTCTGTTGGGTGCATGTGGAATTTATTCCGACGGAGCGGTTGAGAAAGCCAAGAACATAGCCGGTGTTTTGAGAGTCGGAAGTTTTAACATATTAGGAGGGAAAGAGAACGGAGAAGGTTCGAGAGAACGCGCGGAAATTGGAGCTGGACTTGTGAGGTTCCACGACTGGGACATCTTCGGAAGTCAGGAGACATTCCCGTGGCAAAAGAAGGCGTATCTTGGAGAAGACGGAGTTTACGGAGTTGTAGGAAGATCGTGTTGCACTAAAGAGGAAGATCCCAAATGTTGGGAAGTTTGGGGCAACTACATATTCTACAAAAAGGATAGATTCGACGTTTTAGACTCGGGATATTTTTGGCTCTCTCCCACTCCCGACAAACCTTCGAAAGGCTGGACGGAGAAACAGTACCGAATTTGCAACTGGGGAAAATTCAAAGACAAGATTACCGGGAAGGAATTTTTCTTCTTTAATTTGCATCAAGGCCTCACACCCGATTCCCGCCTTGAGTCGGCGAAGCTCATAGCAAAAAAATTGGACGAGATAGCCGGAAAGGGCGCTACAATTTTCATGACTGGAGATTTCAATGCCAAACTTGGCGAAGCGTCGATAAAGACAATTTTGGCTTCCGGGCTCGTTCAAGATTCGTGGGGAAAATCGAAGACTGCGTCCTACGGGCACAAGGGAACTACGATGCCCGCCAACCACAATCGCGATTGGTGCGACCAGCCCGGGAAATCGGGGGATAAGAAAATAGATTATGTTTTTGTCTCTCCGAATGTCTCGGTTCTGAAGTGCGGGGTAATTTCCGACAACAGAGACACGCGCTATCCTTCAGACCATTTCCCCATTATGTGCGTAGTTAAAATCGATTAGCTTCCCTATTTTCACCGGGAGGAATATTTGGCATTTTCTCTCGCGCCGCGGGAAACAAGCTGCGCGTTTGTTGAGCTATTTTCGGAAATTTCATTAGCCGAAGAGGATTTGCCCGACAGTCGGGAAAGTTTGGAAGTCGTCTATCGGCCGACTTATCCTTTCGGGAGAAGATTTGCAAATGTTTAAGCAAGATTCCGATTTGTACTTTTTAGGTTTTCGCCTCCAAAGTATGTTCGGATAGCGGGTCTATAAAAAAATTGAACTTTTCGGAGGATTTGCCATAAGGAGGGAGGTATGTCGAAAAAGGATTGTAAACTTATATTGGCTTTGGATCTTCCCGATGCGGATTCGGCGTTTGCGATGCTTGGCAGATTGAAGGGGAATCTGTCCTGGGTGAAGATAGGGCTTCAGATGTACGTAAAGTACGGGGCCGATTTTGTGCGCAAGGTCGCAGATATGGGATTCAAGATTTTTTTGGATTTGAAACTTTACGACATTCCCAACACTGTGGCATCTGCGGTGGAAAGCTTGAAGGATCTTCCGATATCCATGCTTACTGTCCACGCCGGAGGAGGGAGCGATATGATGAAAGCGGCGGCGGAGGCGGCGGCTAGAACTAATCCGAATTTGTCAATACTTGCCGTGACGGTCCTGACTTCGTTCGACGACGACTCGCTGAAAGCGACTGGAGTTGCTCTTCCGGCGGCGGAGCAGGTTGGGCTTTTGGCGAGGCTTGCCGAAAAAAGCGGCGTGGGAGGCCTAGTGTGCTCCCCCTTGGAGGTGGAATCCCTGCGGAAAATAATATCTCCCAAAATGCTGCTTGTCACTCCCGGCGTGCGTCCCTCCGGCTCCGACAAGAACGAACAAAAACGCGTGATGACGCCCGCATCTTCCGCGCGCGCAGGTAGCGATTTTATAGTGGTTGGACGCCCCATACTTAGGGCCGAAGACCCTTCCATAGCAGCCTTGTCGATAAACTCCGAATTGAAATCCGCCCTGGAGGAATAAAATGAATTCGTGCGTAATTTTGGCGGGAGGAAGCGGAAAGCGCATGCGCGGCGCAGTCAAGGACAAGGTTCTTGTACCGCTCTTGGGTGTTCCCGTCATACTCCACTCCTTTAACGCATTTTTAAAAAGTGGAGAAGTAGGCAGGATTGTCTTCGTTTGCAGGGACGCCGAACAAAGGGAGGAAATCGAGAGAGAGTTAAAAAATAGATTTCCGAATTCCAATGTAGAGATAATGTTCGCAAAGGGTGGCAAAGAACGCGGAGACAGCGTTCTAAACGGATTGAAGAAAGCGCGCGGAAAAAGCGTCGACATAGTCTTTATACACGACGGAGCTCGTCCGTTTGTGGGAAGCGAAAATATAAAAAGGCTCGCCCGGTGCGCTGAAAAATCCGGAGGAGCAGTGCTCGCCTCCCGGGTGACGGATACGATTAAACGCGCCCCGAAAAACATGAAGTCCGCGTGTAAGCTCGTCGACTTGGAAAGAAAAAGGCTTTGGGCAATGCAGACTCCGCAGGTGTTCGACTCTGAAAAAATATTTGATGCGTATAAGCGCGCTTCAGAATCCAAACTATCTTTTACCGACGATGTGGCAGTGTTCGCCTCGGTGGGCGGTAAAACCGAAATAGTCGAAAACTTTTCCCCAAACCCAAAAATTACTGCGCCGGAAGATATCGCTTTAGCCGAATTTATGGCTTCAAGGGGATTGTTGGAGCCGGTGTGAAAACGGAGAATTACAATGAAAAAAAGCTTTAGAATAGGCCACGGATACGACGTCCACAAGCTGGTTGAAGGCAGAAAATGCGTAATCGGCGGAGTAGAAATTCCGTCAAAACTAGGCCTGCTCGGACATTCCGACGCCGACGTTTTAAGCCACGCGATAGCCGATGCAATCTTGGGATCGTGCGCTCTTCCCGATATAGGGCATCTTTTCCCGAATACCGATCCCAACTGCAAAGATATGGATTCCCAAAAAATCATAATAAGGGCGGTGGAGGAAATAGGAAAGCTCGGCTATAAAGTTTCCAATGTGGACGCCACTCTGATAGCTGAAACTCCAAAGATAGGGCCTCATATTCCTCAAATGCGTAAAACGCTCTCCCTGTCTCTCGGGATGGAAGAAAGCGACGTTGGAATAAAAGCCACCACAAACGAAACAATGGGTTGGGAAGGAAGAAAAGAAGGGATAGGAGCGCACGCTGTAGTTTTGGTGGAGCTTGTGAGATGAATGTGGGAATAAGCGCTCTGTCTTGCTTTCTGCCGGAACACATAATTTCGGACGATGAGATAGCGTTTAGATTCGGAAGGGATTACGCGGATAAAATACTTCCGATGACGGGTATTTTGGAACGCAGAGTGGCGTCTGGCGAAGAGTGCGCGTCGGATCTTGCGTTTCTTGCTGCAAAAAAGATTTTTGACAATACAGCAATAACTCCAGGTTCTATAGATCTTCTCGTGTTTGGAACTCAAACCGGAGACTATATAATGCCATCAAGCGCGTGCTTGCTGCAGCGCAGATTGGGAATTCCGACCACATGCGCGGCTTTTGATGTAAATTTAGGGTGCTCTCAACTGGTGTACGGATTGGGAATCGCGCATTCGTGGATAAAAAGCGGAATGGCAAAAAGAGCTCTCGTTCTTTCCGGCGACACCCCGACAAAATTACTCGACTCTTCCGATGGCGCAACTGTTTCCGTTTTTGGAGATGGAGCGGCTGCCGTCGTAGTGGAGGAGGTTTCTCGAGGTGGGATTCTAGGTTTTGATTTTGGCACCGATGGAATGGGAGCAGAAGACTTGATAGTTAGAGGCGGGGGAATGAGAAGTTTCCATTTGAAACGAAAGATGGAAATGAACGGGGTTCGAATTTTGACATTCGCATTGAAAGATGTTCCTTCTTCTGTGGAAAGGGCTTTGGCAAGGGCAAAAGTTTCGATTTCGGAAGTGGACTTATTTGTATTTCACCAGGCGAGTGCTGTCGTGGTGAAGAGTTTGGCAAAAAAAATGGACATACCCGATTCGAAAGTTTTTTTAGGCCTGGAAAAAATTGGAAATATAGGGGGATCGAGTGTTGGGCATGCCTTGGCGAAGGCGCACTTGGAAGGAAGAATTCGCGATGGCAGCAAGGTTGTCATATCGTCATTTGGGGTTGGATTTTCATGGGGCAGCGCAGTCTTGGAATGGAGCGGGGAAGGGTATGGAGGTACTTTTTTGTAGTGCGATAAAAAAGCTTGAAAGGTTTGAAAAAATCTGCCCCAATGGTGTTTTTAAGCTTGGGCAATTAGCTCAGTTGGTTAGAGCGTCTGCTTTACACGCAGGATGTCGCAGGTTCGAGTCCTGCATTGCCCACCATTTGGCGAAGAGGCGAACCGCGTTAAACAGAACGGTTCGCTTTTTTGTATTTTAAAGGCGATAAATTATTTGAATGTAAAACTTGTTTAACGCCGGTTCGCGTTATCGCCTTGAGTCCCTCCCGAAAATTGACCTAATTC
>CASDUP010000031.1 GCA_949283955.1 uncultured Verrucomicrobiota bacterium
TAAGAAGAGGTATATATTACCTATGCTAGTCCTACGTGATATAATAAATGGAATTTTTTCATATTTCGTCAACAAAAAATTGAATTTTTTGAAAAAAAATAATTACGGTTTTCTCGTTGTCGTGGAAGAAAAGTTTGTTGATATGAGACTGCTTTTATGTTTCGCTTAGCAAAAGGGATTTAGATGTCCGAAATGGAAAAGACATATCGAGCCGATTTTAGCGCTTTGGACGAGATTGCCGAAGACATCGAATCTTTCTGCTCGGCAAACGGAATATCTCCGGAAATCGCCTACTCGTTTAACCTTTGCGCGGACGAGGTGTTCACAAATATAGTGGTCCACGGATACAAAAAGCGCGAGGGCGCGGTTGGCATAAAATTCGTAAAATCCGGCCCGCAAGCTTCCATGACAATCAGCGACTCCGCCCCGGAATTCGATCCGCTCGCTAAAATATCCGAAGCGGACCTTGTTTCTCCCGTGGAGACGAGAAAAATAGGGGGATTGGGAATATTTCTGCTTAAAAAGAACATGGATTGCCTATCCTACGAGCGCAAGAACGGAATGAATATTTTGAAAATGACCAAAAACCTGTAAGTTTTGCTTGCGAAAAAATCGTCCCGTTAAAAAATTTCCCGCTAAAAAATGGCATTGCTCGACGTCCAAAATCTCAAGATATCATTCGAATCCCGCGGAAGGAAAAACGTTGCCGTGAAGGGTTCGAGCTTTTCGCTCGGCGAAAACGAATCCGTTGCGATAGTTGGAGAGAGCGGGTCGGGCAAAACCGTCAGCGCCATGAGCCTTGCCAAACTTCTCCCTCCCCCGCCAATGTGCGAGGTATCGGGAAAAATCTTGTTCGAAGGAGAGAACGTTTTGGAAATGGATTCACGGCGCCTCAGGCGCCTTAGAGGGGGCGAAATAGCCTACATTTTCCAAGAGCCCTCCACTTCGCTAAACCCCGTCTTTTCCGTTGGATATCAAATTGCTGAGGCGGTAAAGCTGCACTTCCCAAAAAACCGCGACGTCAAAGGGGAAGTCGTAAAGGCCCTGTCGGAGGTCGGAATAAAGGACGCCCCGGCAAGATACAAATCGTATCCACACGAATTATCCGGAGGCATGCAACAGCGGGTAATGATTGCAATGGCCCTTGCTTGCAAACCGAAACTGCTCGTAGCCGACGAACCCACCACGGCGCTGGACGTCACGATTCAAAAACAAATCATAGAGCTTTTGAAAAAAGTTAGAACCGAGCGTGGAATGTCGCTGATGCTGATTACGCACAATTTTGGAATAATATCCGAGTTGTGCGAGAATGTCATTGTGATGTTCAGGGGGGAAATAGTGGAGAAGGGAAAGACGGAAGAAGTCTTGAGAAATCCCAGGCACCCCTATACGAAAGCCCTAATAAAATGCGTTCCCCGAATGGATTCCGACGAGGAACTAACTCCCATAGACTACTCCAAACTTTGACAATTTCGAACGAAAAATGCCCGACAAAACCGACATATTGGAAGTGAAAAATCTCGTCGTATCCTACGACCTCGGAGGAGGATTGTTTTCCGGGGGCCGAAAGTTCAACGCAGTCGACGGAATTTCCTTCGAGGTGAAAAAGGGCGAAATAATGGGAGTTGTTGGGGAGAGCGGATCGGGTAAAACCACCACAGGGAGGGCTATAATACGCCTTGCCCCGATAGCCTCGGGAGAGATTTTTTTCAAAGGAGAAAAAATCTCCGGAATGGGCGAAAGCGAGTTCATGCCCTACCGCAAAAAAATACAGATGATATTTCAGGATCCGTTCAATTCGCTCGATCCCAGAATGAGTGTTTTGCAAATAGTTTCGGAGCCTCTCGACGTGCATTTCAAAAAAATGACCCGGGCGCAAAAGGCAGAAAGAACGGCAAAACTGCTAAATACCGTAGGGCTCGAAGCGGATTGCATGCCTAGATACCCCCACGAGTTCTCGGGCGGACAGAGGCAGAGGATAGGAATAGCAAGAGCCCTTGCGGTGGAGCCGGAATTCCTGATTTGCGACGAACCCGTTTCCGCTCTCGACGTGTCTGTTCAAGCTCAAATAATAAACCTGCTGCGCGATTTGAGAAAGAATCTGGGAATAACCATGCTTTTTGTCGCGCACGACATAGCCGTGGTTAGGTATCTGTGCGACAGAATGCTCGTGATGACGCGGGGAAAAATCGTCGAGAGGGGAAACGCCAGGGAGGTTTGCGCAAATCCAAAAGATCCCTATACCGCAAAGCTCATATCATCCGTTCCAAAATTTTAAAAATTCACGATGGGCCACAATGCTGAAAAGGGCAAAAATTTTTGCGGGTACGCTTATCGCGGCTGTTTTGACGTTCGGTTGCCAAAGGGAAACCCCCGCCGAAAAAGGAGCAAGGGAGGGAATTTTGCTGATGGGAAACGGGGCTGATCCGGCCTCTTTGGACCCATCGTTTGCAACGGGATTTTCGGAGTCGAAAATTTTAAACGCACTGTTCGAAGGGCTGCTCGGAGCCGACTCGAAAACTTTGAAGCCCACTCCGGCCGCGGCAAAGAGTTGGGAGGTGTCGGACGACGGAAAAACGTACAGGTTCAAAATCGACGAAAAAGCCAGGTGGAGCGACGGGGAAAAACTCAAATCCTCCGACTTCGCCTTCGCATGGAAAAGAATTTTAAATCCCAAGCTCGGTGCGGAATACTCGTCGCTACTCTTTCCCATAAAAAACGCCCGGGAAGTAAATCTCGGGAAAGTTTCCCCCGATAAACTCGGGGTAAAAACCCCCTCAGACGACATCTTGGAAGTAGAGCTCGAATACCCCACCCCCAATTTTCCGAACATGCTTTCGCATTTCGCATTCTTTCCGCTTCCGGAGCATGTCCTCAAAAAATTCGGGGCGCAGTCTGTTCGCGACGCCCTGTGGACCAGGCCTCAAAATATGGTATCAAACGGGGCCTTCGTTCTGTCGGAATGGAGAATAAACGACGTAGTTTCCGTCAAAAAAAATCCCAACTTCAGGGCTTCCGACAAAATTTTCTTAAACGAGATAAGGTTTTATCCCATATCCAACGTCAATACCGAAGACATGGCGTTCCGTGCTGGACAGCTCCATATAACGGAATCGGTGGCGCCCGCCAGGCTTGAATCCACCAGGAAAAAATTTCCCGACGCGCTGAGAAACGAAGACTGGCTCGGCTGCTACTATTACATCGCAAACACCCGCCGCCCCCCCCTCGACGACCCACGCGTAAGGCGGGCTCTTTGGCTTGCCATAGACAGAAAAAAAATAGCGGAAAATTTCCTGAGGGGAGGCCAAAAGCCGGCCTATTCCTTCGTTCCCGACGGAATACCCGGATACTCCTTGGACGATTCCCTCAAGCTAAAAGAAAACGCAAACGAAGCGCGAAAACTACTGGGAAAGCTTAGGCCAAAAATAAAAATCACCTACAATACCTCCGAACAGCACAAGCCCATAGCCGAGGCGATTCAAAATATGTGGAGAGAAAATCTGGGCATAGAGGCCGAGCTTTACAATCTCTCCTGGCCAGCGTACTTGTCGGCAAGGGCCACCGGAGACTTCGACATTGCCAGGGCCAGCTGGGTAGCGGACTTCGCCTCCCCCGAATCTTTTCTCGACATTTTCAAAAGCGACAGCGCCCTCAACCACGGACTCTACTCCAACGAAAAATTCGACTCCCTTCTCCGCCAAGCCGCCCGGGATCCGAAAAACAGAATGAAGCTTCTTTCCGAAGCCGAAGCGCTTCTCATATCCGATGCGCCAATAATTCCCATCTATTTTTACAAAAGGCTCTGCCTCGTCTCGCCGCTTGTAGAAGGATGGTTTTCGAATCCGCTGGACTACCACAACTATATCGGGGTAAGAATGGTTCCTGAAAATATCGAGGTGGACGAAAAATGAAAACGTACTTTTTGCGGAGAATTCTGGAGGCGATACCGGTCTTTTTCGCCATAGCAACTCTCGCGTTTTTTATGGTTAGGTTCGTTCCCGGAGGCCCCTTCGACAAGGAGCGAACACTTCCCCCCGAAACAAAGGAAGCTCTAAACGCCTACTACGGGCTCGACAAACCGCTCGTCGTTCAATACGGGGAATTTTTGAGAAACCTGTTCCGTGGAGACCTGGGGCCGTCGTTCAAATACGGAGGCTGGTCGGTGAACGAAATACTCGCGGAAAAGGCTTCCGTATCCCTCGAATTGGGACTCGGAGCGCTGGCAGTCTCCGTATTTTTCGGAACTGCCATTGGATTCGCGGCGGCTGCAAGAAGGGGAAAAACTTTCGGGGGAACCCTCGATATCCT
Organism: uncultured Verrucomicrobiota bacterium; assembly: GCA_949283955.1. Lineage (GTDB taxonomy): Bacteria > Verrucomicrobiota > Verrucomicrobiia > Opitutales > Intestinicryptomonadaceae > Merdousia. The sequence goes on from CASDUP010000031.1 coordinate 4,309, forward strand.
CTCATCGCTCGGAGTGTGCATGCCCGCCTTCGTGGTGGGACCTCTGCTGCTCCTACTGTTTGCCTTAAAGCTCGGAGCAGTCAACGCTATGGGTTGGAACGGATTATTTTCAAGCGACGCCATCTTGCCCGTGGCTACGCTGTCCCTGTTTTACACTGCGTGGATAGCGAGGCTTGCAAGAAGCGGAGCTCTGGAAGAGTCGAGAAAAAATTACGTTCGAACCGCCGCGGCAAAGGGCTCTCCGCCACACAAAATTTGGCTGGTTCACATTCTCCCAAACGCCATACAACCCACCGTATCCTATCTCGGACCCGCGGCCGCCGGACTCCTTTCGGGCTCGTTCGTGGTGGAGACGATTTTTCAAATTCCCGGCCTGGGAAAATTCTTCATATCCAGCGCTCTCGACAACGACTACACGATGCTCGTCGGCTGCGTAATGCTCTATGCGGCCTTCATAATAGTATTCAACCTGCTGTCCGACTTGGCTCTAGCTCTGATAAACCCAAAAATAGCAAAAGCTATGAGGGAGGACGAAAAATGACCTCCCACGATTCACCGCTTGCAAGGGCCTGGAGGGCCATACGCGAAGATCCTTTGACTTTGGCCGCATTCGGATTTACTGCCGCAATGTTCCTGGCATGCGCGTTCGCGGAATTTACGGCACCATACGACTACTCCTCGCAAAACCTCGATATGGCGCTCTCCGCCCCCTCCCTTTCGCATCCATTCGGAACGGACGTACTGGGAAGGGACATATTGAGCAGAATTCTCTACGGGGGCAGAATATCGTTTTCGGTAGGATTTTTGGCGACGGCCGTAGCCGTGCTGATAGGAACAACGTACGGAATGACGAGCGGAATGGCGGGAGGAAAAATCGACGCCCTGATGATGAGATTCGTCGACGCGGCATATTCCATGCCGTTTACAATATTCGTGATACTGCTAATGGTGGCATTCGGAAGATCGCTCTGGCTGATTTTCGTGGCGATAGGAGCAGTCGAATGGCTCGTGATGGCGAGAATAGTCAGGGGAATGACTCTCGACATAAAGATGAAGGGATTTTCCGAAGCGGCGAAAGCTCTCGGAGAAAGTCCGACCGGAATAATGTTCAGGCATATCCTTCCGAACTCTCTTGGGGCGATTCTCGTGTGCGCGGCGCTGACTGTTCCGAGCGTGATGCTGTTGGAGTCGTTTTTGAGCTTTTTGGGGCTCGGGGTCCAGGCTCCGCTTCCGTCGTGGGGAACTCTGATGAAGGAAGGAGCGGAGTATATGGAGGACGCCCCGTGGACGCTATTCTTCCCCGCCCTATTCTTTTCGCTTACCCTCTTGTGTTTAAACAAAATAGGAGCTACTCTCTCAGATTTTGAAAGATAATGGAAAATATAGCAAACAACGTCGCGGAGCTTATAGGAAATACTCCGCTTGTAAAACTCGGCAAGATGAACGACGGGAAGGCCCGCATTCTTCTGAAGCTAGAGTATTTTAATCCGTCCGGCTCCGTAAAAGACAGGGCGGCGCTTGCGATGATAGACGACGCCGAAAGGAGCGGAAAACTTCAAAAAGGGAGCCTGATAATAGAGCCTACAAGCGGCAATACCGGTATAGGGCTTGCTCTTGTCGCGGCCACACGCGGCTACAAATTGGTTCTTACCATGCCCGAAACAATGAGCGTAGAGCGCAGGAAGCTGCTCCAAAGCTATGGGGCAGAACTCGTTCTTACGGAAGGTTCCAAAGGAATGGCAGGGGCCGTGGAAAAAGCCGAAGAGTTGCAGAGGGAAAATCCGGGATCTTTCATTCCGCAACAATTTGCAAATCCCGCGAACTCCGAAGCGCACGAAAAAAGCACCGCGATGGAAATTTGGAGGGACACCGACGGGAACGTCGACGCGATTGTAGCCGGAGTAGGAACCGGGGGAACCCTTACGGGTTGCGCGAGGGGATTGAAGCGGCTAAAGCCTTCCATAAAAGCCTACGCGGTCGAACCGGCAGCCTCCCCCATGCTCTCCGAAGGGCGGGCGGGTCCGCATGGAATACAGGGTATAGGGGCAAACTTCGTTCCCAAGATTTACGACAAGAACTTAGTCGATGAAATTATAACGGTTTCGGACGCGGACGCCGCGAATACCGCCCGCAAGCTCGCTTCGACGGAGGGAATACATTCCGGCATGTCCGCCGGAGCCGCCGTTTTTGCCGCGATAAATTTGTCCAAAAGGCTTGAATGCGAAGGAAAGACAATCGTTGTCATAATACCCGACACAGGAACGAGATACCTATCTTCGCAGCCCTATTCCGAAAAAAAATAAAAAAAACTCTTGCTTTTTAGAAAAAAAGTGGGAGTATGACAACATAATAAAAAATTTCCTCCCCCCATCATATATAAAACAAGCCCCGTAAGGTTCTACCTTCGGGGCTTGTCCTTTTTCCGATTTTTCTTCTACCCATAAAATTTTCTTTCCTTTCGGCTCTTAAAAAAACTCGAATAGCAGTTATTCCTTTATCGCCGCAAAAACAAAAAAATTCTCCCAAGCAAAAAATTAAAAAATTTTAAAAACTAAAGAGACAACACGTACTCTTCTATTGCCCTTATATCGTCGTCTGAGAGGTCTTTCGTTCTGCCGTGCTTGTCCCCAAGATTGTGTTTGCGAAGCATCTCAAAAACCGTGCGAGCCCTTCCGTCGTAAAGGTACGGAGCCGTTCTCCAAGACTCTATCAGAGTGGGCGTGTCGAAAGGCTTGCCGACGTACTCGTTCAAGCCGCTGCCTACATCGTGCTTTTTCATATCGGTAAAATATTCTCCGCTGTGGCAGTCGGCGCACCCAACCGACTCGAAGATTATTTGTCCGACTTGAGCAAGCTCGGAAAGTTTTCCTCCGACAAGCTTCGGGGACGGAATCGGCTTGAGCGATTTCAAATAGGCGTCTATTGCGCGCGCGTCCTCCTCGGAGCGAGTCGCAAACTGTATGTACCTTATGCCCTTCCTAACCGCAAGTTCCGCGTCTTTTCTTATTCCCGTTATCATGCACGGAGGTGTGTAGTGGGCAAACAACATCGACTTCGACTGTTTCGGATTTCCTATTCCGTCATTTAGAAGATCCCAATTCAGGGCGTCGCTGCGGGTTTCCGTGTGGCAGGTCACGCATGAAAGCCATTCCTGAAAACACAAAGACGCGTCGTGAAAATACAAGTCCCCGAGTCGAACTTCGCACATCTCTTCGTTTCCCCCAACCACAATTTTGCGGGTCTTGAAATAGGGCGCGGCCGAAAGCGATATGGATTCGAGATGGTCCGAGTAATAATCCGCAACGTACGCCTCGTTCTTCGAGGCAAAAACGTGCCTTGGACCGAGTCCCTTCAGCGGAATGCGCGTTCGAATTCCATGCAAAAATGACATATCGTTGCAAATGCTTTCCCTTACGGCTCCCGCCACTTTTTCGTCGAACACTTCCGAATTTTCCCTCGCCCTCGCAAACGTATCATCTATTTTGCCGTGCAATCCCGGCAAGTCTATCACGCTTACTTCGTGGGTTCCGGCATGCGAAACCACTAAAAATTTTCCGTCCTTTGAAACCGCTATTCCGTAAGGATTGGCAGCTCCGCGCTCTATATCGTCGAGAAGAAACGTAGCCAATAGGGATTTGCTATCTACATCTATCACGCTGACAGCGTTCGTATTTATCCAACCCCTTTCAACCTGCGTAGTGGGAACGTTAAATCTTGCCACGCTATGGGTGCAGTAGGCGTATTTTTCATCGGGAGAGAGAGCCACGTCCTTGCAATTTATTGAACCGTTGGGAAGCGCCACGCTATAGACTTTTCCAAATTTGCCGTCCCTACATTCAAATATATTTACTTCCGAAGCTATGTTCTCCTCGTACAATCCTCCTTTAGCTGCGGGAAGTTGGTTTACCACCACTACACCATTCTTGAACGGAGCAAGAGCGAAGGGATCCCTGACGGCTTTCGCGCTCGATATTTCCGAGAGCTTTTCCGCGTCGAAGGACCTCACTTCGTTCTTGAATTGGTTTGCGAAAAAAAGAACTTTGCCGTCTTTGGACAGTTTTACCCCGCGAGGCATGTGCCCTGCGGGAACGCTCGCCAAAATTTTCCCGTCTAATTTTGAAATTTTTAGAATTTTCCCGTCCGGATCTGCCGTAGAAACGTAAACGGCGTCCTTCCCCACGGCCAAACCAGAAGGGCGAGACGGCAATTTTGCCGCAAAAGCAACCTTCTTGTCCGAAAGCGAATACGCCCTCAATTCGTCGGAGGTTCTACACGTGAAATACAATATCCCTTCGCTTTCCTCCACAAAATCCGGGCTCAAATAGGAGTTTTTCCCGTAGTCGGGAACGTCCCCGTAAATTCCCGATCCCCGCGCAGACACCAACGCCACCGACGCCAAACAAAAAATTAAAACCAGCGCCGCAATATTACCCCTCTTTCCTTCCATACGACCGCATACTCTTAAAATTCTTCCCAAAAGGCAACATTTTTATATTTCAAATTTAAATTGCGAAATAAAACTATAAAAAAAATTTAGAAATCCAAAGGAGTCACTCCCCGGAGAAAATTTTTCAAAGTCCGAAAAAAGAGCTCCACACATATCGGCTCTTTAGAAAATAAATTAAACTTGAAGAAGCCCCCTGCTTTTGGAAAATCGACCCAATGAGCCCCCGTCGAGGCAGGAGAATATCAATAGGCGCGCAAATATTTTTTTCGTCGCTGCTTGCAGTTTTTGCCATCGCGACCCCATTTTCGCTGTACGAGATGTACCGCGACACGAAATCCATCAGGCTGGCAATAGACGAGAGATTGAAAACTGCTGCGTACGGGCTTCGCGAAATCCTGCCGAACGACTACTTCGACAAGCTCTTGAAAGGAGAAGTGGAAAAGTCGGAGTATGACGCGCTAAGGTCTCGTTTGAACGACTATCGGAAGAAGGTTGGGGTCCAATATTTGTACGCGGTGGGAAAATTTCCCGACGGAAAAATCAGATACCTTCTCGACACAAGCTCCCCGGAGCCCTTCCGCGCCTACGACAATCCCACTCCCATGGTGTTAAGGGCCCTTTCCTCAAGGGAGGTGACAATAGACCAGGAACTGGATTTCAACATAGACAAAAAAATACGAACCGCGCTCGTTCCATGCCTTTCGAGCGGAGGAAACTTTTTCGTCAGCGGAGCCGACATAGAGCTGAAATACGTCAGGGAGGAAATATTCCACCTGGTTTCAAACTTTTTCTTCCTTCTTTTGCTAGGACTGTTTTTTACGGGAATAATAGCGTTTTTTCTATCGCGTAAAATTTCCGCCCCCATAAGAAGGCTTTCTAAATTCGCCCTAAAACTCGCCGAAAACAATTTCGCCAAAGACCTCAAGCCTGACGAACCGATAGGGGCAAAAACTCTCGAGGTAGCCACCCTCGACCGCAACATAGCGCTCATGCGCAGAAGCCTTTCGGAATATATTGAAAATTTAAAGATTGCCGTCGGCGCAAAAGAGAGGGCCGAAAGCGAATTGAAAATAGCCGGAGAGATACAGAAGAGCTTTCTGCCGAAAGAAAGCATAGAGACGGAAAACTTCTCGATTTTTGGCGACATGAAAAGTTCGCGCGAGGCGGGCGGAGACCTTTTCAGCTACGAAGTGTCGGAAAATTCTGGAAATTTGGCATTCGTGATAGGGGACGTATCGGGCAAGGGAATGCCAGCCGCCCTCTTTATGGCAAGAGCCATAACGCTGGCTAAAATCTCCGGAGAAAACTTCGACGATGTATCCGAGATAGCGAGGGCGATGAACGAGCAGCTGTGCAAAAACAACGAGACTTGCACTTTTGTGACGCTCTTTTTCGGCATTTTCAATCCAGAGACAAAAATTCTAAAATTTGTAAATTGCGGCCACAATCCGCCCTATTTGAAACGCGACGGAAAGGTATTTTCCATAAAAGTAAAGCCCAACACCGCCCTCGGAGCGATTGAAAATGCAAACTTTCAAGAGGAGCAGATTCTCTTGAATCCGGGAGACGAAATTTTGCTCTACACCGACGGAGTATGCGAAGCCACCGCCCCTGACGGCACATTTTTTGGAGACGAGAGAACGAGGGAAATTTTCTCCTCGATGCCCCCTTCGGCAACCCCGAGGGAAGTTTGCGCCAAGATAATGTCCGAAGTTTTAAAGTTCGGATCGGAACAGGCCGACGACACCACAGTTCTGTGCCTAAAAATCTCGAAATAAGCCGTCAGGCGTTTTCGAGAGCCTTGCAAACTTCGTCGATTAGAAAGTTTGGAGTCGACGCCCCGGCGGTCACCCCTATGGTTTCGAACTTCTTCAATTCTTGCAAATCGAGTTCCGCGGCGGTCTCTATGTGGTAGCATGGAAGTCCCGTCCTGCGGGCCATTATCGCAAGTTTCACGGTGTTTGCCGAATGCTTCCCGCCTATTACAACTATTGCTTCGGCACCCTTCTCGGCGAGAACCCTAACGTCCTTTTGGCGCTCCTTCGTAGCTCCGCATATAGTGTCTATCACATCGGTGTTCGGATATTTGGATTTAAAATATTCCGCCATTTCGTTGAAGTCGTCGGTGAACATGGTCGACTGGGAAACCATGCATATATCCCCTGAAAGAGGAGGCAGCTTATCTATGTCCTCCTTGCTTTTTACCACATATCCCCTCCCGTCCGCGTATCCGAGAAGGCCTATCACTTCGGGATGGTTGGGATCGCCCACTATGACGGTCGTGTATCCCTTGTTGGCGTGCAACTTAATCACTCCCGCTATCTTTCCCACGTCTCTGCACGTGGCGTCTTTGCACTTTAGCCCCAAGCTCTTCAAATAGTCCCTCCTCTTTGGGGAAACTCCGTGCGCCCTAAACACCAAAACATCGTCTTTTGATGCCCCCTTTATGCGTAGATCTTCGCCTATGCCCATCTCGGACTTGTAGTCCCCTATCTCCAAAATACCGCTGTTTTGGAGGCGCTCCATCATCTGCCTGTTGTGTATGAGAGGACCGTCCGTGTACACTTTTCGGGTTCCGTCCTCCGTGCACTTCATGGCAATATCTATCGCCCTTTCCACACCGAAACAAAAACCGGCGCTCTTTGCCCTTATGACTTTCATGAGGCTATCGTCTAAAACAAAAAATCCCCCGCGCAAGGCTAAACCGCGCGGGGGAAACAAAACCTTTACTCTTCCACAAGCCAGATGTTTCTAAACTGAATCACCGCGTTGTGGTCCTGCAACATTATCCTCGCAAGCTCGTCGCCTTTCTTGAAGGCAAGCTTCTCAAAGTCCTTTTGGGCATGCGAAGTTCCGCGGGTCAAAACAATCCCCCTCTGGATTATCACCCCGTTGTGCGAAACGTCAACGAGAGGATACGAAACTATCTCTCCCTTCTCGTTAAAGCGCGGAGCCTTGTAGCGAATGTCGTAGGTCTGCCACGTTTCGGGAGGAAGAGAGGCGTTGACTCTCGGAGGAGAGTAGCGATAAACCGCTCCGCAGTCGTTCCAGACGCCTTCGCGGGCAAACGAATCAAGTATCTGTATTTCGGTCTCGCCTATGTACACCCCGGAATTTCCCGGATACTTCGGCTGGTTCGGGCCGTACTCCTCTGGAAGCTTAAACTCGATGTGAAGAGTGAAATCTCCGAAGCGCCTTTTGGTTCCTATGTTCGTGTACTTTCTCTTTTTCCCGCCTTCGTCCATCATTAAACGGGTCTCCAAAACCTTTTCGTCCTTCAACAGATTCCAGCAACACGGCTTTCCGTCGTCAGGAATATTTTTCCATTCGTCAGTGGAAGAACCGTCGAACAACACTACGGCGTTTTCGGGAGGATTTTTACCCATTGTGGGAGAAACCCTGTTTACCCTCTTTAGGAGCATTTCCTCGGATTTCCCGTCCTTCTCGCGAACCAACTTCATGTCGCCGTTCTTTTCCAGAACTCCGGAATACCCGCTGCCGCCCTTAAATTCCAATTTGTCCTTGCCTACCGCACCGTCCACAAAAATGTCCAAATACGGCTCCACTCTCTGGACGAGGGCGGGTATTATCTCAACCCTGTACGAGTCCTTCACGCGGGAAACTCTCGCTGCGACAGTCTGCCAGCTCTTAGACACCAAACCTTTGTTAGCCCCGGAATACTCGCCCACAAACGGATCTTTCGCAAGAGCCGAACAGGCAAGCGCCAAAGCGCAAATCAATGCAATCAATTGTCTCATATTCCTCCTTTTATCAAAAAAACTCTACGCTTTCTGGATATCATATCCGTCTTTTTTGTCCAACACATTCCAACCCAAATCGGAAAGTTTTTTTCTCAGAGAATCGGCCAACGCGAAGTCTTTTGATTTCTTCGCCGCCCACCTCTCCTCAGCCAATGCTACAACTTCCTCCGGAATTTCAGAACTCTTTGAATCCGCGAAAATGTCCAGCCCCAAAGCGTAAAGAATATTTCCGAACGCCTCGACGTCCCTTTTGGAAAAGTCGCCCTTTTTCGAAAACGCCGAAAACACCTCTCCCATGGCTTTGGGAACGTTCAAGTCGTCGCACAGAGCCTCCCAAGCCCCCTCGAAAGCGGTTCCCTCGAAGCCGGAAGCCTTGCCGACCACAAACTTTTTGAAATCGTCCTCGGAAATTCCGAGGGTTTTCAAAACTGAAACAATCTCCCTTCTGAGTTTTTCGAGCGCGCTTTTGGCGTCTTCCAATCCCTTGAAAGTGAAATTCAACTGTTGGCGGTAGTGTCCAGATATGAGGGCGTATCGAACCTGCATGGGGGAGTATCCCTTCTCGACAAGTTGGTCGAGGGTGTAGAGGTTGCCGAAGCTCTTCGACATTTTCCTTCCCTCGACCATCAAATGGGCGCTGTGAAACCAATACTTTGCCGGAGGGACGCCCGTGGCGCACATGCTCTGGGCAATTTCGTTTTCATGGTGCGGGAAGCAAAGGTCGACCCCTCCTCCGTGGAGCTCGAAAGAATCTCCCAAGTATTTTCTGGACATTGCCGAGCACTCTATGTGCCAACCCGGCCTGCCCTCTCCCCACGGAGACTTCCAAGAATTCTCCCCGTCCTCGGGTTTACGACCCTTCCAAAGAGCGAAATCCATAACCCTTTCCCTCTCGTACTCGTCGGCCGAATTCACCTCGCCTGCCGAATTCACAGCCTGGGTGTCGAGATGCTCCAAATCCAATCCAGACAAACGGCCATACTCGGGAAACGTCGATATTTTAAAATAGACGCTTCCATCTGAAGCCGGATAAGCGTGCCCTTTATCTACGAGCGTGGAAACCATCTCCAACTGCTCCTTTATGTGCTCGGTTGCCCGCGGCTCGACAGACGGAGGAAGCATGTTCAGCTTGAGGCAGTCCTCGTGAAACTTGTCCTCCCACTTGCGGGTAAACTCCTTTAGCGAAATTCCAAGCTTGCGGCTTTCCCGTATTGTTTTGTCGTCAACGTCGGTGATGTTCCTGACATGCCTAACATTAAATCCGGCAAGCTCGAGCGTTCTGCGAAGAACGTCCTGCGCTATGAATGTCCTAAAATTTCCGATATGCGCCGGACCGTAAACGGTGGGACCGCAACAATACATGCCGAAAATCCCTTCTCCGTCGGGCCGGAGTTCGTCCTTGTGTCGAGTGAGAGTGTTGTTGATTCTCGGGTTCATTTTTCTTTATTGCTTTTTTTTATAATTCGGAAAAGCCTATCTCCATGGAAGAAAAATTCAAGCTCGATATAAAAAAGAGACCGCGCCGTCTGCGCAAGTCGCAGAGGATTCTCGATCTCTGCCGCGAGAGCGAAGTAAGACCCTCGAATTTGATACTGCCCGTCTTCATAAAGGAGGGGAAAAAGGGTTCCGAAGAGATACCCTCTATGCCCGGAATATCCAGGCATACCATAGATTCTCTTTTGAGGGAGTGCGAAAAATGCCTTTCTGCCGGAGTGGGTGCCATAGCCCCGTTCCCGAACGTCAACCCTAAATACAAATCTAAGGACGCCTCCGAATCCCTCAACTCGAAATCGCTCGCAAACAGAGCCATCGAAGCAGTAAAGAAACATTTTCCCGAAATAGTGGTGATAGCGGATATAGCCCTCGACCCCTACACTTCCCATGGACACGACGGCATTCTAAACGACAGAGGGGACTGGATTTTGAACGACGAGACCGTAGAAATCTTGGCAGGAATGTCGCTTATGGCAGCGCATGCTGGGGCGGACTTCGTGGCTCCGAGCGACATGATGGACGGAAGAATAGGTGCAATTAGGGAGGCTTTGGACGAGTGCGGATTTACGGATACCGCGATTATGGCATACAGCGCAAAATACTCCTCGTGCATGTATTCTCCCTTCAGGGACGCGATAGGAAGCGCCCCCAAAGGAGGGAAGGTAAAATATTTGGACAAGCGCGGCTACCAGCTGTCCCCGACAAATTCCCGGGAAGCGATGAAAGAAATTGCTTTGGACGAAGAGGAGGGAGCAGACGTTTTAATGGTAAAACCGGCAGGCTGGTACTTGGACATAGTCTCCGAGGCAAAAAAGCGCAGCAATCTTCCCATAGCGGCCTACCAAGTATCCGGAGAATACTCTATGATTATGGCGGCAGTAAAGAACGGCTGGCTCGACTTAGAGCGCGCAAAGCGCGAGTCTTTGGACTCTATAAAGAGAGCCGGGGCGGACATGATTCTAACGTATTTCGCAATATAGAAGCGAAAGCAAGTTTTGCATTTGGGGGCAAGTTTGTCTTCCCCAAAATTTCTTTGGCTTACCAGAAGATTTTTTCTCCGCGGCGCTTTTCGTTGCAAGGCCAAAAATCTTCGGGAATAATTCCGCAGGCAAACCGTTCCCCGGAAATTTAATCAAACGATGCGCTGCCGCGACAAAGGCTGATGCTTCCAATGTGCATTGCCTGCTTTCGCTCCGAGCGCTTCGAAAGAACAAAGCCTTACCCCGTTTCCTTAATAAAGGTACGTCTTGCCCTTTAGGGCCGAATTGTATCTGGCCATCATCTTCACGCCTTCCCTCGGCTTTATCAGGTCGGATTTTATGGCAGAATCTATCTTCTTTTTCATCTCCCTGGAAACGTACTCCGGCTTGTATTGAATTTGAGGAATCACGTCCTCTATCGAGGATCCGTCTATGGAGTCCTCTATGTAAAATCCGTTTTCTTCGTCGTCGTCCAAAAACACGTGGACCTCGTTTACCCTGCCGAAAAGATTGTGCTGGTCCCCAAGAATATCTTGGTAGGCTCCCACCAAAAACACCCCTATGTAATATCTCTCGTTCTTGCGAAGCCTGTGGAGAGGCAAAGTATCACGCTCGTCCTCAAAATCTATAAACTTGTTTATCTTTCCGTCGGAATCGCACGTTATATCGACGAGAGTCGCCTGAACATCAGGCTTCTCGTCGAGGCGAGCCAAAGGAACAACCGGAAACAACTGCTTCAGCGCCCAGTGGTCCAACAAAGACTGAAATACCGAAAAATTGCAAACGTACTGCTCCGCAAGTATCTCGTCTATCTTCCAAAGATCTTCGGGTATCTGCCGCATGCTCTTTATCTCTTCCGAAACGTCGCGGCATACGCTCCAAAAAATCCTCTCCGCAAGCGCCCACTCTTCAAGCTTCAACATTCCGTGAGAAAATAGAAGATGGGCCTCCTTCTTTAGCTGTTCGGCGTCGAGGAATCGCTCGAGCTGGCTCTTGTACGAGTCTCCATGCTCGAGTATGTGCATCAAATCCACAAGAACCCTGTTCGCCTTTTTGCCAAGTTTGGGAAACTTTCCTCCTATGGTTTTCGATATGGTGTCGAAGACCTCTAACACGAGAATCGAATGTGGAGCCACAACCGCCCTGCCGCTTTCCGTAACAATCTTCGGATGCGGAACTCCGGCCGAATCGCATACGCTTTTAATCGCATAAACGACGGTTCTTGCGTATTCTTCGAGAGAGTAGTTTGCAGAGCTCTCGTAATTGGAACGCGATCCGTCATAGTCGACTGCCAACCCTCCGCCGCAGTCTATGTACTCGACGGGAAATCCCATTCTGCGGAATTCGCAATAGTACCTCGAGGCTTCGCTGACTGCGTTCTTTATAGTAGCTATATTCGGGACCTGGGATCCTATGTGGAAATGAACGAGCTTCACGCAATCCTTAAATCCCGCCCTCTTTATCTTCGCCAAAGCCTCCAATATCTCCGACGGGAACAAGCCGAACTTTGCGTTCTCCCCTACGGAACCCGCCCATTTTCCCTCTCCCGAAATGTTCAGCTTAACCCTTATTCCTATCAAGGGCCGAGCTCCATCTTTCTTGGCAATCTTTAAAATGTCGTCTACCTCCGCGAGCTGCTCGACGACAAGTATTGCTTTTTTGCCTATCTTTCCTCCGTCTATTGCCAAACGTATGTACTCCTCGTCCTTGTATCCGTTGCATATCACAAGGGACTCCTTCGCCTCATGCAAAGCAAGAGCTATCACCAGCTCTCCCTTGCTACCCGCCTCTATTCCGTAGTCGAAATCCGCGCCTATGTCGAGTATCTCCTCGACAACCTCCCTCATCTGGTTCGTCTTCACGGGAAATACTCCCCTGTATGGAGCCTCGTACTTTTCGTCGGCTATAGCTTTGGCAAAGGCCTTGTTTAGACGCTTTACCCTGTTTCTCAAAAGGTCTTGAACCCTTATGGTAAGCGGAGCATTAAAGCCCATATTTCTGGCCTCCTCCACTATGTCGAGAATATCTATCGACTTTCCGTCCGCAAGGGGATGGACCCTCAGCTTGCCCTCTTCTGACACCGAAAAGTGCCCCATTCCCCAGTCGTTTATTCCGTAGAGTTTTTCGGAGTCGGATATTTTCCAGTTTCCCATGTCTTATTCGAGTAAAAGAGTTAACGAAGACCCGCCGGCAATTTTGCCGCCTTACAACCTGGCGGGAAGACCCGCCGCTATCAAAGCTTTCTTGGCTTCGGAGATTTTAAATTTCCCGTAGTGAAAAATAGACGCCGCAAGAACCGCGCTAGCTCCGCCGTTCTTTACGGCGTCGACCAAATGGGACAACTCGCCGGCCCCTCCGGAGGCTATCACGGGAATTTCCACGGCATCGCTCACCGCCCTGGTGAGAGGAATGTCATAGCCGTCTTTGCGGCCGTCGCAATCCATGGAAGTAAGCAAAATCTCCCCCGCGCCTCGCCGAGCCACTTCGCGTGCCCACTCAACCGCATCGAGCCCCGCGGCGTTCCTTCCCCCATGCGTGTAAACCGTCCACGAACCAGCATCGTTTCTCTTTGCGTCTATCGCAACCACAATGCACTGGCCCCCGAATTTGGACGAAGCCTCCGACACCAAATCAGGATTCAAAACCGCCGATGTGTTGAGCGAAACTTTGTCCGCTCCCGCGTTCAACATTTTCCTTATATCCTCCACGCTGCGCAATCCCCCACCCACGGTAAGGGGCATAAAGCACTGAGATGCAGTGCGCTCCACAACATCAAGCATTATATCGCGCCTGTCGCTGCTTGCCGTAATGTCTAGAAAGACAAGTTCGTCCGCCCCCTGCATCTCGTACGCCTTTGCCTGCTCTACGGGATCTCCGGCATCCGCCAAATTCACAAAATTGACCCCCTTGACAACGCGGCCGTCCTTTACATCAAGACATGGAATTATTCTAACGCTCAACATATCCGTCAAAAACACAAAAAATTAGATTTCCGGATCCTCGGGGAACTTCAAGTTCAACTCCAGAGTTTGACGCTCCCCTACTTCAAACGTCTCGGAACCCTCGGATTCGATTTTGTCGTTTTTTAGAACCCTGAATCTCACACCTCCGGACGATTTCTCCCGCGGAGCAACCCATCTCCATCTGCCTATCTCCAAATAGTCCATCTCGGTTCCCTTCTCCGTAGAAAGCCCCCCTCCTTCTCCCCGCAAATAAGGTTTATTTCCAATCCCGATCAGAGTGTTTACTATGACGACACAATCGCCCTTTTTTGCCTTTCTAGGTCTTTCGTATGAATCCTCTAGGTCGCCGAAGAGTCCATCTCCCGATGCCTCCGATAAATCTTCCCCTTCTGAAATTTTTCCGGATTCGGATTTTGGGGCATCCGAACCCGCCGATTCAAAAAAATCGACGCCCTCCGGTTTCGGCCCGTTTCCAGACTCCGGGGAATTCCCGACTTCAGGCTCGGAATTTTCCTCAAAGTTCCCGCCGGGTTCCGAAGTTTCGGCCGGGTTCTCCGATGCGGAATCCCCTGTATCCGCCGATACATTCGCAACTTCGAGCTTCTCATCTCTTCTGCCCGAAAGAAATTTTTTAACAGTATCCCCCGAACCCGCCTGCGAAATGGCTTTCAAAAACATTCCCGAAGATGGGTCCCCGATAGCCTCTGCCTTCTCAATCCTTTCACGAATTTTTGAAAGCTCGTCCTCGAGGTTTTTTCTAATTTCCGACACCGATTTTTCGACGCTTTCAAAGATGGATTTTTCCTCAGCGCCGTCCATCTTCTCTTTCAAAAGCTCCGTCTGGCCTCTCAGGGAATCCAAAGCGGAAACCGACTTTGAAAGCTCTGCCGACAATTCCGCCAACTTCTTCTCCAGCAAGCCTATTTTTTCCACTTCTCCGGAAATAGACCCGAAAGCTTTTTCAATCGCCGAAATTCTCTCCGAATTTCCCCTCGCCCTCTCCAAAACCGACTCCGAGCTATCCTCTTGAGAATCCAATTTTGCAGCCTGCTCCGCAAGGCCTTGCTCCAGAAGTTTTATGGATTTTGCAAACGACGAATCCTTATTAGTCAAAAGAGCCAATTTTTCTATGGCCGACTCGTCGCCCTCGAGACGCTCGTCGAAATCCGCGCACATGGAGCGTATTGCCGCCAGATCCTCGTATATCACGCGAAAGTTTGTTTCTATCTCGTCCTTCTTTTTTTCGGAATCCTCGCGGACACCCGCAAGCTTTTCCCTGTGTTCGAAAAACAGCGGCAAAGCCAGGAGAACCAGCGCCGCCAACACGAGCGCCGAGCATGCTAAAGTCTTTGCAAGAGACATTCTCTCCGACAACTCGACGTTGTCCCAACACATCGCCAGCACGGCGACAAACATCAACGCGTCCGCTATCCAAAGTGGAAGCATGCGAAACAACACCGACTTATTTTTCATATTTCATCTCCTCGTTTACCGTTTACCGCAAATCGAGAAAGCCCACCTTGCGCCTAACTTTGGACATTATCCTGCTAGCCCGCCTTTGTGCGGCTTCCGTGCCCCGCTTCAGGAACGACTCAATGTAGGCTTTGTCCGCGACCACCTCCTCATATTTTTCGCGAACCGGTTTCAGGCGTTCCACCACAGCCTCCGCCACTGCCTTCTTAAACTCCCCGTATCCCTTTCCGGAAAATTCCGACTCAATAAGTTCGAAAGATTTTCCGGTGGTTGCCGAATATATGTTCATTAGGTTGGTGATTCCCGGTTTATCCGCCGCCGCGCGAACTTCGCCGCCGGAATCGGTGACTGCCGACATGATTTTCTTTCTCAAAACATCGGGGGAATCCGTTATGTACAAAGTTCCGTTCTGGTTGGAGTCTGACTTCGACATTTTTGAATCCGGAGACTGCAGCGACATCACTCTGGCGCCCGCCTTCGGAATGCTTGCCTCGGGAATTTTGAAGGTGTCGGAATATACGGAGTTGAATTTTTGAGCCAAATCTCTGGCAAGCTCCATATGCTGCTTTTGGTCTTGGCCCACCGGAACCATATCGGCGTTGTATATGAGTATGTCGGCGGCCATTAGGACCGGATAGAAAAGCAACCCGCTACATATTCCGCTCGAAGCGTGCCTGCGCGCCTTGTCCTTGAATTGGGTCATTCTCTCGAGGTTTCCCACAGGGCATATACAACTCAAAATCCACGTTAATTCCGCATGCCCCACCACCGAACTTTGAAGAAAGATGCTGCTTTTTTCCGGGTCCAAACCGCAAGCTACATATTGCGCCGCGCACTCGTAAACGTTTTTTCTAAGATCCGCCGGAACGTACGGAATCGTAATGGCGTGCATATCAACTATGCCGAAATAACACTCATGGGTGCCTATCAATTCCGACCAATTTTTCACCGCGCCCAAATAATTTCCAAGGTGCAATCTGCCCGTAGGCTGAACGCACGTCAACACGACCTTTTTCGCTTCGGATTCCATCGCGCGAATATTTGATTAGCCCGCATTTTCTTTCAACATTTTTTCTAAGAAATTCCAAAATTTTCGATTGCCGGCCAAAGCCCTAAATAGCGTCGAAACCCGAACCCGACAAATCCACACCCGAAAGCCTCAATGTTTTTGCGATTTCAAAAAATCCCTCGTCTGGCGCTTCAACCGCTTCAATTTCGGGGCGATTTTAAATAGCTGGGCCGACGAAAGCCTATCGACAAAAGAAATTCCGTCCAAATGGTCGTTTTCGTGCTGGACGCAGCGGGCGAACAATCCCTCGCACACGAGTTCGTGCGGAACTCCGTCTGTATCGAAGTAGTTCAGCCTCACTTTTTCCGCGCGCTCCACCTCCGCGTAAATTCCGGGAAAAGACAAACAGCCCTCCTCCGTTATCTCGACATAATCCCCCAACAATTCAATTTTTGGATTCACAGCCACCAAAGGCATTGCCAAATCCAAAGGTATAGACTTGCCGTCAAGGCTGAAAACACACGGAACCGAATCGTCGGACCTGCGGCGCATGTCTATGACAAAAATTCGCTTTAACACGCCCACCTGCGGCCCCGCAAGGCCCAACCCATTGGCCGCATACATGGAGTCGAGCATGTCCGAAGAGAGCTTCTTTAGGCTTTCGTCGAACGACTCCACCTCTTTCGACCTCTCCTTTAAAACTCCCTCGCCAAACTTTACTATTCTCATCTCCATGGAAAATCTTCCGGAACACTATCCGCAAATCCGCCGCTAAAAATCGAGCTTTTTACCCTTGGAAACTTTGGGCAAATTTCTATCCGCACGAATCAATAAAACCGGCTCCTTGGACTTCACCCAGATTTTGCTCTCCTTGTAAATTTTGGGGCTGGCATTTTCGCACGCCTCGGCATAAGTCATCAGAGGAATTCTTCTGCCTCTGGGTGTAGAGTTGAAGTCGAACGCAGCCTGCTCCAACTTCTCCAAAGCGCTGGCCGGATTGTCGTCTTCTGGGATTTGAACGACCCACCCCATAAAATCTTTTCTGAGGGATTTTATATCGCCGTCGGGATCGCTCACTATCACGACATACTGTTTTTTGACGGCCGGCTCCTTTTCTTTCCCCTCGTCGGCCATCTTGCTTTCAATAGCTATATCCTCAATGATTTGAGCGACTTTAACAGCATCGATATCCGCGCGAGTCAACACCATCTTCACCAGATCCAAATCCACTTTTGCCATGTTCCCAAGAAGAACATACGCGCAGTAAAAAGTCAATATTGCGCGAAGGATCCTCATGTTCCCGCGAAAGGCATTCAAATTTTGAAACGGCAAAAATTGCCATTTGGGAAAGATAAAATTTTTTTCTTGCTTTTATTTTTTGCTCCGCCACTATTCGCCGAAATTTACAACGATATCACTTTCTGGGGGTATAGCTCAGTTGGTTAGAGCACTTGCATGACACGCAAGGGGTCGCAGATTCGAGTTCTGCTACTCCCACCATTTAAAAGCCGCAGTTAAAATAACTTGCGGCTTTTTGTTTTCGCTAGAAATCAACACATTGCAACGATTCCTAAGATAGGTTCATGGTTATAATACTATTTCAAAATCAAATCGCATTTTCCTCCATTTACTGTTCCCAAATATTTTGTGAGATCTAAAATGGCCAGAAATAAAAAATTTTCCGAACAAAAATATATTTAAAAGTCGCAATCGCGAATACAAAACGCAAATGAGCTTACTATCCAAAAAATAAATAGCTAAATTTTAAAAATATTGCGTGAGAAATTTTTTAACATTTAGGTAGAAAATTTCAAAAAATTGGAGTATGCTTACATCAAATGAAAAGATTGATTGGCATTACAATGGGTACTTTGAGCGCGTTTTGCGCTTTTGCGCTTGATGTCGTAGCGCACAGGGGAGAGTCGTCTCTGGCTCCGGAAAATACTCTGGATTCTCTGGCGTTGGCGTGGAAAAACGGCGCGAAGTACGTGGAAGGCGACTTCCATATGAACAACGAAGGAGAAATACTCTGTATCCACTCCACTCGCGAATTAAAATCGCTTTGGAATATCGAGAAAAAAGACAAAGACCTGACGCTAGACGAGGCGAAAAAGTCGAACTTAAAGAATCACAAGCGCTGGGCAAAAAAATATCCCAACGCGAGAATTCCCACCATAGAAGAGGTCTTTAAAATTATTCCCAAAGACTCGGTCTTGGTTCTCGAAGTCAAGACATTCAGAGACGGATATGTGGAAAAGGTGGAAGCCTTGCGCAAGGAAAACAACCTATCGTACGATAATATTTTGCTCATATCTTTTAATGACAAAGCGATCGCCGAGTTTAAGGAAAAATACCCCCAATATAAAGCGCTTTGGCTTTATTCCATGAAAAAATCCCCAAATGGGGACATAATTCCAACGGCGCAGGAAGCCATAGAAATCTGCAAAAAAATCAAAGCGGACGGCGTGGACGTCGGAAACATGGCTTCGTCCCGGGTTCCCAAACTGACCAAGGAGTATGTCGGCCAATTCAAGAAAGAGGGACTTGCGTTTTGGGTGTGGACAGAAGACGATTTGGGCAGCATTCCGTTTTACAAAGAACTTGGAGTCGACGGAGTCACGACGAACAAGTCTTCCAAAATGCTAAAAAGACTAAAAAAAGACTCTTAAAACAGGCGGAAAAAGGACGGATTTATCCGTCCTTTTTTGTTTGATAGCGAGCGATTTTTCTCCGTGATAACACAATTTTGGTCGTTTGCGCGGCTTAACAAAGGCTCATGTCAAGCCGAATGGCTTGCCGATATATATCTCGGGCTCTGCGGCATCTGCCCAAACAAATCAAACTCAGACAAACCGGTATCGTGCTTCAAAACTTTTCTTAGGCATTCTTTTGTCTGTTCGCTTAAATTTTAGACCTCTTTTTGATATTCGAGCCGAAAAAGTTTACTTCAAAAACTTCTGCCACCAGCTTCGCATACTGTACCAAAGCGCGCAAAACAGCCTAACAATTCCGATATGCGCATTATGCATCCAAACTGCTTAAAGCCGAAGAAACGCTTTTGCACAAACAATCGCGCTTTTATATTTTTGATTGGAAAATCCATCTAACGCGCGCTCAAGGCATTTCGCGCGGAACCTTCCAAGTCTCCGAAAAAGATTTCTAAAAACGCGGAAATTTTGCGCCGTCTGCCACGGAACTGTCTAGACGCCCGACAAATTTCCGCGCAAAACGCCCTGGCGAATTTGCTTCTTAAGTCTCCGAATTTCCCGATTTTTTAGATTGAACTTAGCCCTCCTTACGCGTCCTGCAACGGCTGTTATGGAAAAATCCTCAAACGAACACCGCGCATTAGTTTGCGGATTTATTCAAGAATACGGCCTTTATCATAACCGGCATGTGATCCGACGGATTTATGTCTCCCCAAGTGTCCGAAAGTATCCCAATAGATTCCACTCCGACGTTGTTCGAGACGAAAATATAGTCGATTATCGCTCCGTTATCCCTTGCCGACTTGAATCCTCTAAAAGAACCGCTTGGCCCATATGGTTTGCTTTTAGAAATAAGCCTCGAGTTGCGCATGTATCCCGATTCGTCGAGGAGCTTTATACATTTTCTATCGGAGGTCGCGTTGAAGTCGCCCATAATAAAAAATGCATTATCACCCGCCAAACTCTTTACTTTCTCCAATACAAGCTCCGAAGCCTTTGCACCAATCTCAAAATCTTGCGGCCTGGACATCACCAACATATGCAAGTTAAAGACAAAAAATATTTCTCCTGTCTTTTTGTCTTTGAACTTGGCCCAAACGCAATGTCTGGGATTCTTGTGCAAATTGTTCAGATCCCATCCGCCGGTAAGTTTCTCGTCGGGCCTGCACGACAACCAGAACTTTCCAGAGTCCAACAATTCAAACCTGCTTTTTTTATAAAATATTGGATTGTTAATTCGGGAAACCACGTTCTTCCAATAGCCCGGAGTTTTTCTGATGTCGGGCCTCGAAACGATGGAGGATTCGTCCGTTATAATATCGGGATTGCACACCGCGCCGTACTCCTGCAAAGCCGACTTTAACCAGTCAAGCTGGAACGAATAAGGTTCCTGCATTCCGACTATATCAAACGAGTGGAATTTGACCAGCGATGTAATTTTATCTTTGCGCTTATTCCATTCGATCTGGTCCTCGATATCCCTGCAAAAGCCTATATTGAAAGTCGCCACATTAAGACAGGGCGACATCTGCGCCCCGCAGTCGCTTTGCGGGGCTCCCAGACGTTTCGAATCTTCCGATGCGCACGCGCACACAAAAAAAGAAATAGATAAGACAAAAAGATATCTCATGGAACAAAAAGACGTATCATTTCCTCCTGCGCACACATAAAACCAGTGCAATGGTCCCTATGGCAAGCGCAAAAGTCGAAGGTTCGGGAATATTCAAAACGAGCTCGTTGGAATACAAGCCGTAATAATCCGATGAAATGTCGTCTATCACATTGCTTGTAAAATAATAATCTTTGTCTTTTCCGTACTCCAATATCGTTCCGAAAAGCTCTTCGTAATGGGAAACGTCAAAGTAAATAGTTTCATTCGCCTCAAGATTATACTCGTCAAATTCTACCTTGACGCTGGTGATTACGGAATCCTCCCCGACATAAAAGTTCCTGAACACAAGGCGGGAACCTTCCTTTATAGATCCGGCAACATAAAAAATTTGATCTTTGCCCTTTCCTGTTCTATCGACAGCAAGGCCATCGGCAAGGTTTGCCTCAACATTTGACGCAAACTGTTTTTCGTCCATTCCGCTATCGGTCATTCCGAAATCGATATAGGCGGTTCTCATCGTTTCGGAACCCGATATGGTATTGCTCACTGCTTCAAAGGACAGACTTGTTCCGTTCAAATTAATGGTGCCTGCAGCGCCGTTTTTAACCGAGCACAATGTGAAAGTAGTCACATTGGATAGCTGCCATTCGCTAAATATGTTAACGTAAGCTCCGCCTGCAACGTAAAATCCATGTCTTTGCATATTGAAGGCTGACGAACCGTTCCTGTTCATTAAATTCACTATGCCATATCGAACACAGGCCACGCCGTTGTAAGTATTGTCTTCCGAACCAAGAAAGTTAACAATACCCGTGGCTTTACCGCAAAAATTCAATTCGCAAGACGAATCCGATATGATTTTACTATACACATTGATGCTCGAATTTACGGCGTCCCCTCCATACAAAAAGCCAAAAAGATATATTTGCCCGGTCTGGGTTCCTTGATTGATAGTAAGCGTTCTTGAGCTTGTTGCACTGCCTATATTCAGCACGGAGTTTTTCGTTTGCACTGTAAACATTTGCTGAAAGGTCTGGGTCGTATTTGTGTACGCCACGACATTCACATCCAACGTGAAATTAAATCCGGAATCCGCGCTCGAATCGGAAGGCCTCACGTGAAAACAGTTTTCGACGCTCGTGTAATTCATGATGTTCAAAGTTCCGTCGCCTGTTATGCCCCCGCAAGTTTTCATATCGGCAGAAGACTCCACCATGACTCTATTCACAGTCAAATCCCTGTTTAAAACGGCAAAAGATTCCGTTGTTCCGGATCCGGTGTACGCCGAATAATCATATCCGAAATGGATATTTGTACCTATTGGATTTTCAGGAAAACCCGAATACAGTGAACCTTTAAATGAGTCGGACAAAAAAGCGTCTTCGGTTAAAATGCCGTTTGAATCTACATAACCCAAAGAAGACGATGCATCCACGCTGTATCGATTGAAAAATTCGGAGCGGGCATTTGTCGCCGCATTTACAAATCTATCATTTAAAAACCAATCATCTCCATTCTGAATCCAGATTTCATTTGAAGTCGTATCGGAGAATCCGCGAGTCCAGTAGAACTGATTTTGAGCTTGCAAAAATCCGCACATTAGAAGCGCGAATAGAGTAGTTATCCCCCTTTTAATGGTTTTTCGTTTCTTCATAGTGATTATATTTTTTGGTGAATAATAAATTTCGCATGCATTTAAATTACGTAGACTGTATTATTATCATTCGAAAAAATCAATAGAAAAAATCAGTTTTTTTTCTTAAAGCCCAAATTGCGATCTTTCCTCAATAAGCCGCTACACTGGAACAATTTTTAGATATAAGACAATCCATTCCAAGGGATTGTTTGAAGATCCGCCCACGCCCGAATCCCGAAGAGCAAAAAACTTCCTCAAACACCAACGAAATGATGTCTTTAATCGACCGCGGGAGAGAGCAAAGTTCTCGCAGGGGGGATATAAAAAAACGCCATTATAGGCGGGCTCTTAAATGGTCGGGGTGAGTGGATTCGAACCACCGGCCTCTACGTCCCGAACGTAGCGCTCTACCAGACTAAGCTACACCCCGCCTAAAAATGAGCGACCTTTATGAACCCTTTGCTCCTTTCATTCAAGCTTTTTTTAGCTCCGCACACAGCTTTCCCTAACGCTTTTAAGCGGATGTTTTCCCCGAATCTCCCGCAGAATATTTCAACAAGCAAAGCGGCATTATCAAAACGTGCAAAATCGAAAAAATCGAAAACCAAAACCAACCGCCCTCGAAGAACCCGTAGGAGTGCAAGCCAACTCCGAGCATGTTCACTCCAAACCACGCCCACGCCGCCACCACGTTTCCAAAAACGCAAAAAGCAAGAAACACTCTGTCGGAAAAAATTTTAAACGTTCTTCCGTGTATGCAAAACGCGCACCATAACAGAGTCATCAAAGCCCCGTTTTCCTTCGGATCCCACCCCCAGAATCTTCCCCAGCTCATGTCGGCCCATATTCCTCCAAGCATCGTGCCCGCAAATATGAACAGCATGGCAAAACACTCTATGGAATACACTCCACGGGCGCTCTCTCCGGTTAGAATACCAAAATTTTCCCTCGACTTTAAATTTGCCAACAGCCTGAACGCCGAAACGGTTCCTCCGAGAAATATTCCGCAATAGCCCACCATTATAGTCACCACATGCGCGGTAAGCCAAAAATTGGAATTTAAAACCGCCCTCATGACTCCCATGGAATCCTCTCCGCTGGGCATGTTAACCGCTATAATAAGCGACAGAAATCCGGCTGTTGCCGCCGATACCCCGTATATTCCCACTCTTCT
The DNA here is from genome assembly GCA_949283955.1 of uncultured Verrucomicrobiota bacterium. Lineage (GTDB taxonomy): Bacteria > Verrucomicrobiota > Verrucomicrobiia > Opitutales > Intestinicryptomonadaceae > Merdousia. Next base: position 27,566 of record CASDUP010000031.1, read on the forward strand.
TTTCAAGCACATCAGAAGTCCGACAAGCGCCCCGCAGGCTCCGGCGAAAACTATGGAAGAGTATAGATTTGTCACCGGAGGGCGCATCTGAATGTACATTCTTGCAAGTATTCCGAGGGATTGCGAACACACCCCGCCTATCAAAAACACCAACGCGAAATAAAACGCCACTTCCCTCAACCTTTGGAAGCCCGACGAGAGTCCGAAACAAAACAGCGCCGCCGCATATAACAGCAGCCCTCCGGAAAAGGGGGAAACCGCATTTGCTATCTGCTCTATTTTCAACCTCGCAAAGTCTATGTTTTTGTCCGATCTCAACATCGAATAGAGCTCCGACATCGCTTTCCTTGCCGCGTCTAAATCTCCCTTAGAAAGGGAATCCCTAAGTTCGGAATATTTCGACAATGCGGAAAAGCTTTCCTCTGGAAGGCTCCTGTCCAACATCGCCTCGACGGGAGTAAGAAAACTTCCATCGCGCGGAACATTTCTAAGTAGTTTGTCCGACGCCGAAGCTTCCGCGTTTGCTACAAAACGGAGCGTTTTTAACATTCTGGAAGCGGGAATCAAATTTTCGGTTTTTGGCTCTCTCGAATTTTTTGACGCGCTCTCCAGTTCTGAGGCCGCCTCTTCTACCGCTTTCCTCCACTTCCGGACCGACTCGCGCGCCGTCTCCGACTTGGAAAACGAAAACGCTAAGCTTTCGGAATATATCGCATAAAGGTACGCCGAGTTCAAAACCTCCCTGCATGCCAGCGCGTACTTGCCCTCCCCCTCCGCGCTCTTTCTCAGAGAATCCTCGCACCTTTCCACGTCAGCAAAGGAAAAATATCTTCCCTTTGCTCCCAACAGCGCTTGAAGCTCTTTATTGTCGGTTCTAAAAATCCTCTGGTTGCCCGCGAAGTCGGATCTTGAGCAAAGCGTCCATAGAAGCTTCGCGGCCGACACCCTCTCTCCGTCGAATTTAGCGGAATCTCGTCCCCCTACCATTCTCGCGAAGTCCTCCGCCGCGCTCGATATTGGCATCACCCTGCCGCCTTTCAACACGGGCAATCCTCCGAGAGAATCGGAGACAACCGAGTCGTAGAGCGAGTCCGAGAGAGAAATCTCCCTGATACAAAGCGGGAGCAGGAACAATGCAAAAGCGGCCGCGACCGCAAAAAAACATCTCTTAAGCATCTCTTTCCCCCCTCTTGCGCGCCGCGCCGGGCAGAAATATTATCAGCATTCCCGCGAAAGTAGCCCCGACGGAAATCCACGGCAGCAATCTTGCGGGATTTTTTACGCACGCCAGCACGCTAACCCTTCCTCTGTCGGCGTAGGAGCTTTGGTAAAATGTCCATCCGCCAAAAGAGGCTGGAGCATTTACCATTATCGACACGGGAGAACTGTCCTTCCCCTTGCGAAAAGTCACGGTACTTTCGTAGGATTTGGGAATCGAACTTCCCCTCCAATTTTCTATTTTAAAGTCGTCCAAAGTCACCTTGAAATGCAGCGGGACCCTCTTGCCGTCTGAGAGAAGCACTTCGTCTGAAGTTTCCCCCACGCGGAGCGGCATCACTCCCTCCAATCTCATAAAGGACTGCAAAAATCCGGACACTATGAGCAAAATCAATGCCATGTGGGTTAGCGAAATTCCAAGGCCGTAAAGCCCGAATTTCGACCTCCTATAACATGCCGCCGCGATGTTTACGCACGCCAAAAATCCTATCGCGGCGCCTCCGAGCATAGGCAATCCCGTGATATTTTCGAAAAATAGAAACGAGCAAAGATATCCGCTTTTAACCTTTTCGAGAGGCAGATCCGTTTGTGCTATCGTGGCAAAAAACACGAGCAAAACCCCGTAGGCCAACAGAAAAAGCGTCAGCCACGGCGAGGACGCCGCTTTGTAAACCGCCTTGATTGCCCTGCCTCTCATAATGCTTTCCCGGTTTTATCAACAAGCGGCGATTCTCAGGCGTTAAATCTAAAAAGTGCCACGTCGCCGTCCGCGAAAAGATAATCCCTTCCCTCGAGCCTGTACTTTCCCGCCTCGCGCGCATGCACTACGCTTCCCAAAGCCGCCAAGTCCTCGTACGATACAACCTCCGCCTTTATAAATCCCTTCTCAAAATCCGTGTGTATCACCCCCGCGCACTGCGGAGCCGACATTCCCTTTTTAAACGTCCAAGCCCTCACCTCTTTTTCGCCCGCCGTAAAGAAGCTCGCAAGTCCCAAGAGATCGTACGTTTTCCTTATGAGGGACGACACCCCGCTGTCCGATACTCCCAACTCTTTCAAATATTCCTCCGCCTCGGTTCGAGAAAGCTCGGACAGTTCCTCCTCAAGGCGCGCGCAAATCGAACACGAATCCGCTCCGTGCTCGCGCTGGGCAAACTCCCCTACGGACTTGACGTACCCGTTCGACAAAGGGTCTGCTATGTCGTTTTCTGACACGTTGCACGCATATATCACGGGCTTTGAAGTAAGAAGAAAAAACGACTTTATCCTATCGGAATCCTCCGGCGACAAATCCATCGTAAGGGCGGGTTTTCCCTCGTTTAGATGCGAGCACACCGCCTCGAGCAATTCGACATTTTTGACGGCTTCCTTATCCATTCCCTTCGCCCTTCTTCTGTTGTTTTCGAGCTGCTTCTCGCAACTCTGAAGGTCGGAAAGTATTAGCTCTGTGGATATGACCTCTATATCCCTTATAGGATCTACGCTCCCCATATTGTGCAGAATGTCGTCGTCGTCGAAACATCTAACCACGTGTACTATGGCGTCGCATTCCCTTATATTGGAAAGAAATTTGTTTCCCAATCCCTCGCCCTTGCTCGCGCCCTCCACAAGTCCGGCTATGTCTAAAAACTCTACAGCAGCAGGAATTATTACATTTGTTTTTGCAATCTTGGCCAAAACCCCAAGCCTATCGTCGGGAACCTCCACTACCCCAACGTTCGGCTCTATCGTGCAAAACGGATAATTTGCGGCCTCCGCTTTTCTGCTCCTCGTAAGAGCGTTAAAAAGAGTGCTCTTGCCGACGTTCGGCAACCCCACTATTCCCGCCTTCAACATACGCTTTTCCCTCGTCTATCAAAAATTTCCATCCTCCGAAAAATCCGGCTAACTCCGGGGCCCGTAGCGCAGAATCTGCCCGTCAAACTTTATATCCAAGCTGTTCCCGACTCCGGAACTCTCCTCCGTTCTTCCCACAATCCGCGCTTCCACACCAAAGGATTCCGAAATCTTCACAACTTTTGCGGCGTCTCGGGGCTCGCAGTATACTTCCATTCTATGCCCCATGTTGTAAACTTCAAACATCTCCCTGTCCGAGGTTCCGCTCGACTCCTTGATTGCGGAAAATATAGGGGGAACCGGAAAGAGGTTGTCCTTGACGAATTTCACTCCCCTTCCGAACCTGAGGCACTTCGTCTGGCCGCCCCCCGAACAGTGCACCAATCCCCTGACAAGGCGCTTCTTCAGAAGCCTCATTACAATCGGGGCGTAGGTTCTGGTTGGAGAGAGCAAAGCTTCAGCAACCGTCATTCCGGAACGCGGAAGCTTGTCCTCCAGCTTGTACTTTCCGCAATACGCCAAACCGCTCGGAATGTTGGTATCGTAAGTTTCCGGATATTTCTTTGCGTAGTATTTGCAGAGCATGTCGTGCCTGGCGCTCGTAAGACCGTTCGAGCCGATTCCGCTGTTTTCAAAATCCTCGTAGGAAGCCCTGCCCGACGAAGAAAGCCCCACTATGGAAAGTCCCGGAACGATTCCGCTCCCGTTTATAACCTTCTTTCTTTCCATAACCGCCACGGCGCACGAATCGACAACCGCCGCTCCAGTCAAATCGCCCGTATCGGCAGTCTCGCCTCCTCCGGAGTAGATTTTCATGCCGTACCCGCGAAGCTTTTCCAAAAATTCCTCGGCTCCGTTTATCAAGGCAGCAATAGCCTCTCCGGGAACATTTTTAGCATTTCGATTTATGGTGTTGGAAAGAAGAATTCTGTCGAAAGCTCCGACGCACAGAAGATCGTCTATGTTCATTACGATGGAGTCTTGCGATATGCCCTTGAAAACCGACGCGTCTCCGGTTTCGCGGAAATAAAGATAGGCTATTATCGATTTCGTTCCGCTTCCGTCGGAGTGGATTATGTTGCAGAGCGACTTCTTTCCCGTGAGAACGTCGGGGGTTATTTTGCAAAAGGCTCCCTCGAATATTCCCCTGTCGAGCTTATCGACCGCCTTGTGAACCTCCTCCTTGCCGGATGAGACTCCTCTAGACGCGTATCTGCCTGTGTTTGCTTTTTTCATCTAAGCGGCTACTCCTTCATGTAGATTTCGAGTTGCAAGGCCAACTCGGTGTATTCGTAGGCGGCGGGAAGGTCGGAATTTTCCCTCGCGAACTTTTCGGACGGGCGAAACAGCACCGCCTTGTCGGCTGCGCGAAGCATGGACAGGTCGTTGTACGAATCGCCGGAGGCAATCACTTTAAAGTTTAGTTTTTTGAGCGTCTCCACAGTGACCCTCTTTTGGTCGGACAGCCTCAGCTTGTATCCGGTTATCTCTCCGGAATCCGACACTATCAAATTGTGGCAGAAAATCGTCGGATAGTCCAACTGTGCCATCAGGGGATGGGCGAACTCCTCGAACGTGTCCGAAAGAATCACTACCCTCGTCTTCGACTTCAATCTGCTGTAAAACTCCCTCGCGCCGTCCAGGGGCTTCATCTTCGACACCACGCTCTGTATGTCGGCAAGCTTCACACCCCTGTCGGATAGTATCTTTAGCCGATATTTCATCAGCTTGTCGTAATCTGGTTCGTCCCGCGTCGTTCTGCGAAGCTCCGGTATTCCGGCCGCTTCGGCAAAGGCAATCCATATCTCGGGAACCAACACCCCCTCCAAATCGAGCACTACAACGTTCATATCGGAAAAATGTTCGACCCAGTTCTACCTTTCGACGTACGCGGCGCTCGCACCACTCGTCGACCCGAATCCCGCGGAATGCAGCGGAGTTTGCCGGAGCGTTTCCGTATCCACCACATACAACCTGCTGCTCGCACCGATTTTCTTGGTGCAAATCAGATGCCTTCCGTCCGCCAGCCAAGCCGGCTCCGAAGAATTCGCTCCGCTCGTGACCCATTTTGAGACGCCGGTTTTCATGTCGTACACCGCCACCTGGAAACCCTTTCCAACCGCCGCCGTAAACGCTATCAAATCCTGGTTTACGGGATTCCAAACGGGCTCGGAGGCGTATCTGCTCATGCGGGTAGCAAGCATTTTCGGCTTTCCTCCGGAGGAGCTCATCACGTATATTTGGGGCCCTCCGCGGGAATCTGAGGCGAACACCAATTTTGATCCGTCTGGAGAAAAGCACGGCGAGCTTTCCGTGGCGGAGGTCCGCGTCATTCTTTTAAAGCCCCCTCCCGAAGCGTTCGCCGTCCAAACTTCGGCGTTTCCGCTGGCGGAGAGTATCAAGGCGACCTTGGATCCGTCCCTCGAAAAACTTCCTCCCGTGTTGCTTCCCTTGAACGAGGAAAAAATCCTGCGGGTTTTTTTGTCGAGATCCACCATTATCAAGTCCATGAAGCCCGAGTTGTAGTATCCTGTGTATAAAATTTTCGATCCGTCCGGAGATATGTGGGGCATGAGAGATTCGGAATTGTCGGATGTGATTTTCTTGACGTTTTTGAAGGGAATGTCCGACACGCATATCTCGGAAATTTTGGAGCGGGATCCTGCTGAATAGGAAAACGCCACTTTTGAGGCGAAAAATCCTGGAGAGCGGAGAGTTTTCTCAACTGCCATATCGCATGCCCTCATGAGAGCGTCCGTAGGGGAGGAACCGGAACATGAGGTTGTCACGGTAGTCGCTCCGCTTATAGTCAGCCCCACGGAATTTCCCTCCCCGCGGGCGAACCTAAACTCGAACTGCGCCTCGGAAGGCTTTACAAGGACGTAGCTTCCGTGCATGTTGAAAACCTTGGACGCTATGGCCTTATCCTCCGCGTTGTCTGCCGATATGGACACCCTGTACACCGGAACGTTGAGCGCCCCGTCCTTGATTATCTTTCCGGCGTCGAGAACCGAACCCTGCTGTGCAAGGCAGCAAAGCGGGGACATTGCCGCCGCAAAAATAAACGTTAAAATTTTGTCGCTAATTCTCATGTTCCCCTTTTTCCCTCTGTTTGCGTGAATATTCCGATTTTCCCACAGTATCCGATTATGACTGTTTCTTTTCAACACTTTTTGCTTTGTTTTTGTTTCGGCTCCCGTAATACACTTTTTCGAGAAACAGACCTTTTGCCGGAGCCGCCTGAAACAGCGTACCGCGCCTCCCCGACTCAAGAGCCGAAATTATGTCTCCCTCTCCGAGTTTTCCAAGCCCCACGTCGAGCAGCGCTCCCGCCATCATTCTGACCATCTTGTAAAGGAATCCGCTGCCTTCCGCCACCAGCCGGATTTCCTTTCCCCTCTTCGACACTCTGAGCTCGTCGACCCTCTTTACTGTATTTTCGCGCTTGCCGTCCTCCAAATGCCTGTTTGCGCTAAACGCGGTAAAATCGTGCTCCCCGAGCAAAATCCTGGCGGCAGAGTTCATTTTGTCTATATCTGGAACGCGCCTTGCCAAAGACCACCTGTATCTCGAAAGATGCGGGGGGGCATATCCCAGATAGTAGCGGTAAACGTATCTTTTTCCCTTCGCGTCGAATCTAGCGTGGAAATCTTTCGAAGCTTGGGACACCTTAATTATCCTCACGGAGTCCGAATTTCCCCCTCTGAGGGCAGCAAGCAAAGAATCCAATCCGTGACTCCACGCGGCGTCGAAATGAAACACCTGCCCCAGCGCGTGAACGCCTGCGTCCGTTCTTCCGGCGGCGTGTATCCTTATCTTCCTCTTGAAAATTTTTAGCAACCTGCCCTCTATAAAATCCTGAATACTCCCGCCGCCCTTCTGACTTTGCCAGCCCCTATAATCGGTTCCGTCGTAGGCGCATAAGCATTTGAATCTGCGAATTTTTCCGGAAGGAGGAGTTTTCGAAGCTTCTATAAAATAAGTTTCCAGATCCCGATTTTTCACTTCTCCCCGCCTTTCGAAATCAAGTATTCACCCAAAACGAGAGCTATAGCCCGGCTGTCTATGTCGCCGCTTTTTCTGTGCTTCAATCTTGCCGACAGCGATTTTTTTGGCTTCGAATTCATGGCGAAATAGTCGCTTTCTGCCTGGAATGAGCTGAGCCTTTCGTCGGCCCTGTCGACCTCCAGTCCAAACCTCTCCGTCAAAATCTCGACAAACTCGTCCACCTCTCTTGCCTTCTCTCCCACCGATCCGTCCATGTTGTACGGATAGCCTATCACGATTTTATCTATCTTTCTCCGCTTTATTTCCAAGCCTATGTGCTCCAACCTTCCATTCAAGGTCGGCTCCACGGCGGCGGGAATGGGCACGGCAACCCCTAGCGCTCCGTCCGCGTACGCCAAGCCTATTCGCCTGTGCCCGTAATCTATTCCCAGATAGTTCATTGTCCCGATATATATATGCTATGCCCGCGCGAATTAAAATCTTTTTTATTGCGCGAGAACGGTTTCTTATCTCAAAATGCACGCGTGAAAGACGCTATTCAAAAACTCCTCGAACTTCAAAAGCTCGATTCGGCTCTGGCCGACGCTAAGCGCGAACTCGATTCCATTCCCAAAGACATAATGAGGGTGGAAACGAAAAAGTCCGAAATTCTCGGAATTTTGGAGGGGAGAAAGAGGGAGCTTGAAGAGTTGGAAAAGAGGCGCGAAGAGATGCGCTCCACAAGAAAGGCGCTCGAAGAGAAGGCCCAAAAGTACAAAGTTCTGCTTGCTTCGATGAAAAAGCAGGCAGACTACGACGCTGCCAACGCCGAAATAGAAAAATTCCTCAAACAGGCGGGAAGCATAGAGGAGGAGGAATTGAACGCGATGTTTGAAATAGATTCCCGGAAGGAGGCTTTAAAAAACGAAGAATCGATGACAAGCGCCTCCGTGAAAAATCTCGAATGCGAAATAGAGTCGATAGCGGCGAAAAAAGTTCCGTTGGAGGAGGCCTATGCGAACGCGAAATCCGCCCTGGAAGCCCATTCGGTTCCGGAAAACTATTTGGAGGTTTATTCAAACCTGAAAAATTCGGGGAAAAAATTTCCCATTGTAGTAAAGTGGAACGGAGGATGCTGCGGGGGCTGCCACATAAAGGTGTCGGCTACGGAAAGAGAGATTGAAAGCTCGGACAATCCCGTCTGTTGCGAACATTGCGGAAGAATTTTATACGTTTAAGCGCGAAAAAATTGCCTTCGCATTTTGACTGCCTTCGGCGCGTTTTGAGGCACGCCGAAATGTTTTTGGCATATTCACCGCAAAACGACCTATTCTCGAATTGATATTTTGTATCCGCCAACGCCGATTGCTAGCGAAGATTCAAGACTAATCCGCCTAAAGGCCGTGCCTATTCAAACTACCGCGGGCGCTGCCGATTCTCTTAGCCCAAACAAAATTCACCAATGTGGAAAGACCCGCATCGGTTTTTCCCGACAAGCTTCCTTTCATCATAAGCGAAAATTTTTCATTCGCCCGAGTTGGTATTCTTTCTTCCCCGCGTTTTGCCGGCTTATACATATCCGCAAGCGTCATGCTAAGCCATGTGAACGGCTTTTCCATGAAAAAAAACTTTCGCAAACAATTCGAACCTGCTGCGCGCCTCGGCTTCCGGGCAAGAAATGGCCGAAAATCTCCTTCCACTTGAAAAAGCTCCGCGGACTTTTCGGCAAATTCCAGATATCCGCCCGGAACAAAAGCTATTCCAACTTACGAAGCTCAATCGAGCTTGGATTTTTCCGACAAAAATTTTCGAACTTCCGTTTCTTTGACGAAAACTTCCTCTCCGCTCGACAAATTTTTTATTTTAACCACTCCTTTTTCCGCCTCGTCCTCGCCCAAAATCAGGGCGAATTTGGCTCCCGAAGAATCCGCCTGCTTAAACTGCTTTCCAAATCCCGAATCTTTAAAGGGATACTCGACGGAAATTCCCCCGCCCCGCAACGACGACGCAATATTTAGGGCTTTTTTTCGAAGGCTCGGAGAACCTATAATCAAAAAAGCGTCCAAAGCGTCTTTATTTTTCGGCTTCTTCCCGACCAACTCAAGCAGATCGGAAACCGTGACGTCTCCCATTCCGAAACCCACAGCGGGCAAATCCTGGTATCCAAGCTTCCTGACAAGAGAGTCGTATCTGCCTCCCCCGGCAAGAGCCCTTCCGGTTCCCACCGTCTGAAACGCCTCGAACACAAATCCAGTATAGTATGCCAAACCCCTGACTATGCCCATGTCGCAAACCACAAAATCCGACTTCCCCAGATTCTCGAGCGACTCGAACAATACCTTCCAATCCTCAAGGCGTGCCAACAACTCCGAATCTTCTCCTTTCGAAATCCCTTCGAAAAATTTTTCAAGTTCCGAAAAGTCGTTTATACTGGCGAAATTCCGTATTTCGCGCGCGAGAGCATCGGAATCCACCCCCGAACCCTTCAAGCTTCCCGACAACACTTCGGAAAACGCCTCCGGGGAAATTTTCGCCATTTTATCCGCCGCAGACAGCACCGGGACCACGTAGTCCTCCGGAACTCCACGGGATTTCAAAAATAAAACCCAAAGCTTTCTATCTCCCAGCCTCACCTTAAACTCTTCCTTTGTAAGGCCGAGAGATTCAAGCGAAGCCACAAGCAACGCCATTATTTCAGCGTCGCAAGCCACGGAATCGTCGCCCAAAATGTCCGCGTTGTACTGGTAGAAGGCCCTAAGCCTGCCTTTCTGCTGGCGCTCGTAGCGATAGTTCTCGCCTATCGCAAACCACTTCACGGGCTTCCTAAGCCCCCCCGCTTTCGACCCTACCATTCTGGCAAGCGACGGAGTCATCTCGGGACGCAAGGCAACCTCCCTGCCTCCCTTGTCGACAAACTCAAACAGCTGCGACCTTATCTCCTCTCCGGATTTTTCGGTAAACAGCGACAACTCTTCAAGGACGGGAGGTTCAAACTCCTTAAAACCGAAACTTCTCGCCGCGCTTCTCCAACGCGAAAATATTTCATTTCTGGCGGCGAGAATCTCCGGATAAAATTCTCTGAACCCCGGAAGCGTCCTGAAATCCATGCTACTTTCTTGCTCTCGAAGCCTTGCTCTGCTCCACTACGCTGAGATCGAGCTTGCGAAGAACGGCCTTCAATTCCTTGCCCGACTTAAATTTTACTATCGCGCGCTTGGGGATCATTACATCGTCCTGAGGCTTAGTGGGGTTCCTTCCAACCCTCGGTTTGCGAACCTGAACCTCGAGAACGCCAAAATTGCGGAGCTCCACATTTCTGCCGCAGCCGAGGGAAGCCGAGATTATATCCAAAGTGCGCTGGACTATGTCCTTAACGTCGCTTTGAAGTATATTTCCGTTCCGACATTCTTTTTTGTCTTTATAGATCTCCTGAACGATCTCACGCTTTGTAAGATTACGCATTTTTAAACCTTTTATTTTACAATTTTTAACACTGTACCGCACGGTGCGCGCTCCGGGATATGGGAACACTCCATGCGAATTTGCTTTATTTTCGCCGGAGAAGATCTATCTTCCACCCGCAAAAGTCAAACATTTTCTGAACCTTAATTTTTTATAGGCATTTGCCATCTGAAAAATTTAAGGGCTGCGTTTCGGATTATGCCAACGACATATTTGACGATTTTAATCGATATGACAAACGACCCCACAGAAGACGAAAATTCGAAGAAAAGCGAAAAGCCGGAGGAGGCGAAAAGCCCCGAAAATCCGCTGGAAGATTTGAAGCGGAGTTTGGACAAGATATTCGGCGGAAGAGCGGTGAGGCTTGAATTTCCCAACTCCGTCCCGCCGCGCGCCACAGATACCCGCGAGGAGCAAGACGACGGGGCGGAGACTCTCAAAAGGATACGTGAGTTCTCGATGAAGCCGCGCGAGATACGCGACTATCTGGACAGGTTTGTGGTCAAGCAGGACGAAGCCAAAAAGGTTTTGTCTGTGGCCATTTGCGACCATTACAACCATGTCCGCAGATGCCTGGAAAATCCGGAACTTTCGAAGCGGGAGTACGGCAAGCAAAACATTTTGATTTTAGGTCCCACGGGAGTCGGAAAGACTTACCTGATGAGAACGATAGCAAAACTGATCGGAGTTCCCTTTGTAAAGGCGGACGCTACGAAATTCTCCGAGACGGGCTACGTTGGGGGAGACGTCGAGGATTTGGTTAGAAATTTGGTAAAGGCCGCCAACGGGAACGTCGATATAGCCCAATACGGCATAATATACATAGACGAGATAGACAAGATAGCCGGGCGCGGAGATATGGGAGGCAGGGACGTTTCCGGAACCGGAGTCCAAATAAACCTTCTCAAGCTGATGGAGGAATCCGATGTCAACACCGTAAGCCCCCAGGACATGATGGGGCAGATGAACATGATGATGTCTGCCCGCGGAGGGAAACCCGCGAAGACTAAAATCAACACCCGCAACATTTTGTTTATAGTAAGCGGAGCCTTCGACAAGCTTGGCGAGCAGATAGGGAAGCGAATGAACAGGAACGCGATAGGATTCGGAGTGGAAACTTCCGATTCCGACGCCGACCCGAGCGAATTCCTAAAATACGCCGAAACGCGCGACTTTATAAAATACGGATTTGAAGCGGAGTTCATAGGGAGGCTTCCCGTGAGGGTGGCTTGCGAACCCCTCTCCGCGGAGGATCTTGCCGATATTTTGGTCTCTTCGGAAGGCTCCATACTCAGGCAGTACATAGACGACTTCAAGGGATACGGGATAGAATTCAACATCACTCCCGAAGCGGTAAAAAAGATAGCCGAAAAGGCCCACTCCGAACACACTGGCGCTCGCGGTTTGATGACAGTTCTCGAGCGCACCCTGAGGGATTTCAAATTCGAACTGCCCTCCTCCGGAATAGGACATTTCGAAGTAAGCACCGACACCGTGGAAAATCCCCTCGAGTCGCTCGCCAAGCTGCTGTCGGAAAACCGGGAGCTCGGAGACGCAACCATGTCGGCTGACATAACGCGCTTTGCCGAAGACTTCGAAAGGGAGACCTCGTACAAATTGATTTTTTCTCCCGCGGCAAGGAAGCGCGTCTTGGAAATAGCCCTCGAAACCGGAAAGACTCCGGTATCTCTCTGCTCCCAAAAATTCAAGGATTTCAAGCACGGCCTTGCGATAGTGGCGCGGAACACCGACAAAAGGGAGTTTGAAAGTCCCCCGGAAGCGGTCGACTCTCCGGACAAATGGCTTTCGGATGCCGTAGTAAAATCATTTAAACAGTAAAATGGCAAACTCCCAAGAGAGAAACCCGTCGGAAGTAAAACGCATGTTTGCGCGCGTTTCCCGAAGGTACGATTTGGCAAACAGAGCTATGACCTTCGGAATGGACGTGCTTTGGCGAAAAAAATTGGTGGATAAACTTCTCGACGGGAACCCGTCGGGCAAAAAGGTTCTCGACGCGGCATGCGGAAGCGGAGACGTCGCGCTCGAGATAGCGAGAAAATTCCCCGGGGCCGAAATAACAGCCACCGACTTCTGCGAGGAAATGCTGGAAATGGCAAAATTAAAACTATCCGGCTTTCCGTCGGCAAAATTGGAGTGCGCCGACTGTTCCAGCCTTCCCTTCGAGGACGAAACTTTCGACGCTGCCACGATGGCCTTCGGCTTTAGAAATTTCAAGGACAGGCCCGCGTGCCTGAGGGAACTGTTCAGGGTGATGAAAAAAAACTCCAAAATAAGAATGCTCGAAACTTCGAGGGCCGGATTTCCTCTCGAGGGAATACAAAATTTTTTCATGGAAAAAATCGCCCCGACTGCCGCGTCTCTATGCGGAGGAAATCGGCTAGACTACGAGTATTTAGCCAAGACCACCCGGGAATATCCGGAGCCCCAGGAGGTGGAGAACATGTTTCGAGAAGCGGGATTTTTAAACGTCAAAACGAAAAGGCTCGGATTCGGCATGGTGGCGATAGTTTCGGCGGAAAAAATTTTTTAATACTCCGGAGAGGCAAAAATGGGAGAACATTTCGGAAGGGAAACCGAACTTGTCGATATGAACGAGTTCCCCTCGTGGATTGTTTACGAGGACGGCGACTTTCTCGCCCTGAACAAACCGGGCTGGCTCGTGTGCCATCCGTCTAAAAACGGCCCGCTTTCGAGTTTGGCCGGAGCCGCAAGAACCTACCTCGGATCGGATTCGATACACCTAGTTGGAAGGCTGGATAGGGAAACAAGCGGGGTGGTCGTTCTCGCGAAGAACAAGGAGACCGCATCGAAGGCCCAAAAAGCCATGGACTCGTCCGGAAAAGGAAAGAAAGTTTTAAAAACCTACCTGGCCATTTTAAGGGGAAACTTGAACGCAACATGCACGGTTTCACAGCCTCTAGCTCCCGACGATAAATCCGTGCTATCTATAAAAACCGCCTGCGCGGCCCGCAAGCTATCGGCCAAGAGCGCCGTGACGACTTTCGTTCCCGTAGCGCACTCCCGCTCCGAAAAATACGAGCCCGCAACCCTCGTCGAGATAGGTCTTATAACCGGCAGAAAACATCAAATAAGGGCGCACGCGAAATGGCTCGGGCACCAGGTAGTGGCGGATAAAATTTACGGCGACGACGAAACCCTGTATCTGGATTTTGTCGAGAACGGATTTACCGAGGAAATGGGAAAGATTCTACCAATGAAAAGGCAGGCCCTGCACGCGTGGAGAATGGACTTTTCGCAAATATTCGAGGGAAAGATTTTCACCGCCCCGCTTCCGGAAGACTTTTTGGAGTTTATGGAATCCAGAGAAATTTCCCTGCCGGACAAATACAAAAAATGTTGACGCGAACATTTCCCGGGAAATCATCGTAGTTTAGTTTTAAACCAAACAAACAGGAACGAACATGGCAGACAAAAACGACAAAAACGAATTCAACGTCGCGGGGAAATTTTACGTGGACACGCAGTGCATAGACTGCGGGCAGTGCTACACGAGCTATCCGAATTTTTTCTCGCACAACGACGACAACGGCTGCGCGTACGTCAGCAAGCAGCCTTCAACTCCTGAAGAGTCCGCCGAGTGCGACGAGGCGAAGTCCTCCTGCCCGGTCGAGGCGATAGGTGACGACGGGGAGTAAAACCGAAAAAACGCCGGGGCTTTCCGCTCCGGCGTTTTTTTTGCTCCCTAACGAATTATTTCGAATAGAACTTAAAGATTCCGTCGCAGACGTAATCGAGTTCCTCCGAGGTGATGGAGGAAAATATTGGCAGCCGAAGCATCGTCTTTGCGACCCTCTCCGCCACGGGAAGAGGGGAACCGGGACATCCGAGCGACTTTGCCATAGGCGACAAATGCAGCGGAGAATAGTGGGAAGCCGTAGCCACCCCCAGCCTCTTTAGATGATTCGAAAGCGCCTCTTTCTCGCCTTCGCTCGACGCGATAATGAAAAATATATGCGCGTTGTGGGAGCAATTCTTTGGAACTTTTGGCAGCTTTATTCTCCCTTCTTTCTCCAAGGGAGAAAGCCTGTCGAAATAGTACTTCCACGCCGCAACCCTCGCCTCCGTAAGGCCCACAGCAAAATCCAACTGGGCGTCCAAAAACGCGGCGCACAGCTCGGAGGGAATGTAGCTGCTCCCGTAGTCCACCCAAGTGTATTTGTCTATTTTCCCCTCCACGAAATGGATCCTATTCGTCCCCTTCTCGCGGATAAAATTCGCCCTGTCAAAGAACGAGCGGTCTTTCATCACTATCGCCCCGCCCTCCCCGCATATCACGTTTTTTGTTCCGTGGAAACTTATAGCCCCAAAGTCGCCCAAAGTGCCCAAGGGAACTCCCTTGTAAGAAGCCATAAATCCCTGCGCCGCATCCTCGACGACTTTTATCCCGCGCTTTCCCGCAAAATTCGATATGTAATCCATATCGCACGACACCCCGGCGTAATGAACGGGAACTATGACCTTCGTCCTCGGTCCCACGAGCCCTTCAAGGGCTTTTTCGTCCATATTCAAAGTTTCCTCGTTGATGTCGCAAAACACGGGTTTCGCCCCCCGAAGAACAAACGAGCTTATACTTGTCACGAAAGTGTAGGTGGGAACCACCACTTCGTCTCCGGGTTTTATGTCGCATAAAAACGCTGCCGTTTCCAAAGCCGAGGTGCATGAATTCGTAACGAGGGCCGTATCGTTCCCCAGCAGCCCTCTCAATTTGGACTCCGCAGAACGGAGAAATTTTCCGTCCCCCTGCAGATGCCCGCTTTCTATAGCCTTTTCGATGTTCGAAATTTCGCTTCCTGTGACGGAAATTTTGTTGAATGGAACTTTCATATCGTCCGACAAGGGTTTCACAAAATTATTCTCGTAGCAAAACATTTTTTATTTGACGTTCCCTCCATTCGCGATTCCAATGGACCAGACCCCGGAGCATTGGGAACGGCGACACGGCAAATGTCTGACCGCTTATTTATTACTTGGAGAAATCGAATTCAAATCAAACAAAGGACTAAAGATGGCAATAGGAGCAAGGGACAGATTCATGGGGGCGTGGTGGGGCGCTTTTCTTGGGGACGCTATAGCTTCCCCGTCTCACGGCTACTCCTCGGAAGCCCTGATAAAAAAAGACTACGGCCTAATAGACGATTTCATCAAGCCCAAGGACGAATATCCCGAAAATTTGATGAGCGGCATAAAAGTCCCCGAACTTTCCGAAGAATTCGATTGCCTGAGCAATAGAAGAAAAATTTGGAGAATACCGCACGTTCATCCCCATCGCGGGCTCGAAGCCGGAGAAAGCACTCTGCCCCTCGTTTTGGCGCTCCATCTTGCCGCCTCCATATCGGAGTCCGGTGGGCGCTTTGACTGCGACAAGTGGCTCGAAAGGTACCGCGCCGTAATGACTTCGCCCGGCGGGCACAGGGATATGTTCATACCCTCGGTCCACAGGCGCTACTTCGAAAATTTGTCGGCAAAAAAGGATCCCCAGAAGAACGGCTGCCCCGACGCCCATGTTGGAGACATCGCCACATATATTCCGATAATTTTGCTCGCGCAGAAGAATTTGAAGAGCGCGCAGATGAACCTCTTTAAGGTACTGAGATATTTTACGATAGGAGAATCCGCGTCGAGTTCAGCCTTCTTTATTTCGGAGGTGGTTTCGAATATTCTAAAAGGAAGCACTCTCGAAGAGACGATTTACTCCAAAATGACCCCCGACAGACATTTCGCCCTGGCGTTCCCCTACAGGCGCTGGATAAAGAATGGAACAAACGCGGTAAACACCCTCGGGCGCTTCGCTACTTTGGACGAGGGAATTCCTCTCGTGCTTTATCTGTCGCTGAAGCATCAGAACGATCTCGGGGGAGCGCTCATAGAAAACGCCAACATAGGGGGCGAAACCACCGGAAGAGGAGCGTTTATAGGAATGCTGATTGGGGCTGAAATAGGAAAATCGGAAATTCCCGACGGACTCGTAAACAGGCTTTCCTATTGCGAAGAAATCCAAGCGGCTGGAGACGCCCTTTTCAAAATAGCAAGCTCCTTCTAAAAGATTCGAAATATTCATTATCCGAACTCCCCAAGAGTATTGGAACCTCGACAAAGGCGGAGCGGCTTTTGAGTGAACAGGTTCTCAGCGAATTGTCCTTTGAGCAGTTTTGCCTTGCGATAGGCTCGCAGTTAGAGCGCGACCCAAATAGTTGCAAAGTATCCGCCAAAGGATAGACTTGGCTGGAATTAGCGGGTGTTTATCGCAGCTTCAAATTTTCATTCTATACTGCAAAAATCCCGCCCACGGGGATTGTAAAAACTCCTGAAAGCAAGAACCTACCGCGCAAGTATCCGACGATTCTGCAAGCGGGTAAAAACTCTTCGCAAAAGAGGGTTTCTGCCGTACTTTGTAAAGGAAGGAACGGATTGTTTGCTTTTGCAAATGGACTCGAGCACGCATGGGGAAGGCAAGAATCTTCACATGGGAAGGATAAAATGGACGGAATGCCTTGCCGAATTGGACATTGAAAATCTCCTCCGAAGAATTTTGAGCGATATTTTAGATTTGCAAGGCAGCTCTTTGGAAAAGGAATGATTTTCGATGGAAAACTCGCAATACAAATCCCAGCATTTGTAAGCTGCCGAGCGACTTTGAATAACCGCGGTGCAACAAGCCATTGAATGATTCGAATGCCCGCGCAGCAATATAGATTATGTTGTACTATTATTGAGCGCCAACTTCCGGAATCGTCGATTCATTTGGAAGAGGAATCGAACTCTTTTGCGCTTCAAGTTTACTTTTTTCTCTCTTCTTTTCAGCTTTACGAGCAATCTTATTAAAGAGTTTGCGCATATTTTTTTCTGCCTCTCTGGCTTCTTCCGACTCAATTAAATCTCTTTTTATAACGCTCAAAGAGAGCATTTCTTTTATCTCTTCTGGATCAAGTTTTAAATCATCCGAAAGTTTTCGAATCTCCTTCTTAATTGAACTAACAACAGCCTCCGATAGTAGTATTTGAGCTACTGTGTAGGGATTTATCATTTGCGTTTTTTCGTAGTGAGCCTGTCGATAATTCTTTTCTATCGCATCCTTGTGTAATATATATACCAACTCTTTAGATTCGTCGGCACGCGGAGACAAAGACATTATGTCAAATTCATATACTAAATCAGCTTCTATAGGTTGCTCAAAACGTATCTTATAAAGTCTCCAATTTATCCCATTCGTGAGTATCACCCAATTCACGCCTTGATTAACACCGTAATCAACTGCCTGCTTTAAATGAGTTTCTTTAAGTTGAGTACCTATAGATTTGCACTCAATAAGATATTCTATCTTATTACCGAGTTTTATCGCTAGGTCGCAAAATGTCCCTCTAATAGCGTATTCGCTCGTAATATCCAAATACTTGTCATAGCCGAATATTTCGGCAAGCATATCCGTTATTATCGAAACGGTATCAGACTCGTTTAGATCTCGCGCTTTCGCTACGCCCAAGATCTTTTGAAACTTCACAAGTCCTTGTTGTATCAGTTCCGACTCTTTCTTAGGTATCTTGTACATAAATATATTCTTTATGTTGCGTTGTCTCTGAAGTGATAATTTTATAAGAAATCAGTGCGATAAATTAGTCAACATATAATTTATAGACCACTTCAACTTTATATCAACATAGTTTAACTAAAGATTAGCATGATAATACTTCGCAATATTATAACAACATTGTGAGTAGTTTTTTATATCGAATCACCAGACGTGAGTCTTTCGTCTAATATATTATTCGGTATTATAAGGTTGAAAAATAACAATGAATGAAAACGTGTAGATACTTTTATATCCCAATTTCAAAATATTCAAAAATTTTTGGCGAACGAGAGATTGGACACCACGACAAACAAACTTTCGAAACTATGTAAACTTTTGATCTAATCCACGCTCACAATAACTCCACGATGAAACGAAGTCTCAAATCGTATTTTAACGCTAGAACAAATTTCCTTTTCCGGAGAAAAACTGAACCGCTTATCATTTTCAAAAACAACCGGAGAAATAATCACAGACAAATTTGATAAAAGAACATTCATTATTCCGCCCCGCCGGAAAAAGAGGATAAAAAAAACGCAAGCAAAACTTTTGCGTTGCTTGCGGGATTCCTTAAAAAGTGGCTAGGACTGGAGTCGAACCAGTGACACAGGGATTTTCAGTCCCCTGCTCTACCACCTGAGCTACCTAGCCAAATTTATATCCGGCAAACCCTATATATCACAGTGTTTCAGTCAAGCATTTTTGATTGATTTTTTTATCCGCAAATTTAGATTGCGGAAATGAAATTTAAACTCCCTTCAGAGCCGTTGATGAAGATAGACGGCCTACCGTTTGTAAAAATATCCCAGGGTAAGGTGCGCGAAAATTTCGACCTTGGCGACGAATTGCTAATCGTTGCTTCCGATAGAATTTCCGCTTTCGACTCTATAATGCCCAACGGAATTCCCGGCAAAGGAATACTTCTTACCCAGATAAGCCTGTGGTGGTTCAAGCAGGCGGAGAAGATAATGCCCACGCATCTTGTCGCAAACCACGACGAACGGATAAGGGAATTGCTCAAAGATTTTCCGGAGCTTGTGGACAGATCCATGATTGTTCGCAAACTCAAACCCATGCCCATCGAAGCGATAGCCCGCGGATACCTCGCCGGAAGCGGATGGAAGGAATACAAAGCCACCGGAAAACTCTTTGAATTCGATCTTCCTGCCGGACTGTTGGAAAGCTCCAAACTTCCAACGCCTCTCTTTACCCCGACAACGAAGGCTTCGGAAGGGCACGACATGCCCATCACGAACGCTGAATGCGAAAAACTGCTCGGAGGCGAAACTTTTAGAAGGATAAAAGACGCCACTCTCGCGCTGTACAATATGGGATCCAAGAAGGCTACGGAGTGCGGTTTGATTTTGGCGGATACGAAGTTTGAATTTGGAAAGGATTCCGAAGGTAAAATTTATCTAATAGACGAAGTTCTTACTCCCGACTCGTCCCGCTATTGGCCCGTCCAGGGCTACGAGGCGGGGAAATCGCAGCCCTCTTTCGATAAACAATACGTAAGAGACTGGCTCGAAGCCAGCGGTTGGGACAAAAATCCTCCCGCTCCGGCTCTTCCTCCGGACGTGGTGGCAAACGTCGTCAAGTGCTACTCCGAAGCTCTCTCCAAACTTATGGGAGAATAAACGACAAAAAAATCCCGAACCGTTTTCGGTTCGGGATTTTTTTACTATCCTTAAAGAGATCTCACATACTTCGTGTTTGTCCTCACGATACCCATGCGGGACTCCAAATCTCTCTTTTTGAACCCGTGCAATTCGAAGACAAACCAACCCCTATATCCGCCTTCAATCAAAGAATCTATGCAGGCCCGCACTCCTTCCTCGGGATTTTTTGCCGGCAAGGACAGATCGTGCGCATCGCTCTTTAAGTGGACCTGCCCTATATAGCCCTTTAACGCCTTTATGGATTCGACAGCCTTAAATCCGTAGTGCCCGAAATTCATTATGTCGAAGTATACTTTTACGAAGTCGCTTCCCACCGCATCTATTATGCGCTTGTCGTCATCGGCGGATATAGAGTTCTCCATGCATATCATCACTCCCTTTTTCTCCGCCGCAGGAACAACCTCCTTCAATTTTTCGACCAGCGCCTTGAACTTGTCTTCATACATCGGGGCACCGTTCTTCGGGTTCATTCTGGCTTTCCCGTAAAACGGCAACAAAAGGGCATCGCTACCCAGATCCGCAGCCACATCAATCGAGCTGTTTAAAAACTTTACTGCATTTTCCGCGCTTATAAACGGAAATTCGTTAAACGCGACGGGAGCCACTGAAGCGATCTCCATGCCCGTTTTCATCATTTCCGCCTTGAATCTGCCGATTGTTTCGGGAGAAGCAAACGGTTTTGAATAATCCTTCTCTTTTGAGGAAACCTGGACCCCGTCCAAGCCTATCGACTTGGCTATCTCGAGAACCTCCGGATTGGCGGCGTACTTCCCTCCGAAAGTTGTATCAAAAACACCCAACTTGAAGTCCCTCGCAGACACGCTCCCGAAGGAGGAACAAGCCCCCATAAACGGAACTCCCAAAGCTCCGATAACGGACTTTATTAAGAAATCTCTTCTATCCATTTTCCCCTTTATTTTAGCTTTCTGTTCCACAACCGCAGAATCAATACCGCGGCTGATTGGAAACACAAGCTATATACAAAACTGCAAAACACAATGAAATTTTAGATAAACAGCTCGATAAATCAAAATAAATCAAAATGCCGCAAACCTATTTCAACATGCTACAAATCTACGTTCTGCGCTGAAAATTCCGAATGTAAACTCTAAATATCCTAGGCTTTTTTAAATACGAAAACCCTATCTCCAAGTCTGACTTTTTCCGGAACCGAAACGGTCGCGCAATCGCCCTTCTTGGCGAATTTCGACCTGAGCCCTCCGACTCTTATTTCAGAAATTTTAGACCTAAAAAACCGCGGATCTTTCGACGGATTTTTACCCTCGATTTGAATAAAATCTCCCTCTTTTAGAGATCCCGAATCTATCGCCATTTCTGCCACTCCCATTTTGGGGTAATATTTTACAACATGTCCTAGAATAAATTTTTTCTCCGTTCCCCCGCTTATATCCGAAGTCCAATTTCCTACCGGTTTCCCCATAAAAAATCCCCCGGAAAAGCCTCTGTTAAAAACTTTTTTGAGCCGTTCGCATTCGGACTTTTTTAGGTTTTCAAACTCTTCCGGATTCCTTCCTGTTTTTCCCTTCGACACGAAATCCATGTAAAAATCCAAAACCTTTTTATAGGACGAAGTCGTTTCAAATACGTACTCGGCATTTCGATTCCTTCCCTCTATTTTTAAGGAATCTGCTCCCGCCTCGACAAGCTTTTCCAAAAATGGAAGAGCGCACAGATCTTTCGGGCTCAAGATTGTCGATTCTCCCAGCTCGAACTCCGCCCCGCTTTCGGAACGTTCTTTTATTATGTATGTTTTTCTGCAAGGCTGGAGGCATTCCCCTCTGTTTGCACTCTTGCCGCGCGAAAATTGTGAAAGAAAACATCTCCCGCTTTCCGAAACGCACATCGCTCCATGCACAAACACCTCAAGCTCCACGTCCATTCCCCTTTTGTCCAAAACCTTTCTGATTTTTTTCAAATCCGATATGGAGCACTCCCGCGCAAGAACGAACCTCTTTATGCCGAATTTTTCCGCCAGACAAACCATAGCTTCAGAGTTTGCGACACTCGCCTGGGTTGACAAAAAAACAGGCAAATTGGCCTTTTTAGCCTCAGAGACCGCCGCAAAATCCCACGCTATCACCGCATCTACTCCCGCTTTAGCGGAATGTTCGCACACCCTGCCCAAAAGGGAAATCTCACTTTCAAAATAAATTGTGTTGAGGGCAAGATAGGCTTTGGCTCCGCTTTCCTTGCACTTCGAAACGATTTTTGGCAGGTCTCTCAGGGCGAAGTTTCTCGCCCCAGCCCTCATATTTCCCCCTCTTATACCGAAATAAATCGCGTCGGCTCCCGCTTTCAAAGCCGCCTCAAGGCATACGAAGTCCCCGGCAGGAGCCATCAATTCCGGTCGTTTTGCAATGCGCTTTACCATCGTTTTCAATTGTTGACGCAATCAAAATACGCCCATATCGAAAGGCAACGCTATTTATGCGCCCCACAAAATAATTGAAACTTGGCAAAGCGCATTTTCCCATGACCGGAAAAACGCCAGAACTTCAATAAAAATTTCAAACCTTCATTCGCCGCGCGCGCAAAAACTCTCACCCCAAAAAAAGAAAAAATCCTCCGTTTTTCCCATGCGCAAAAATATCCATACATTCTTTAATTCCCGCCCGCCCCCATAAGCAACTTATGGGTCGATTCCCAATTTCTTTTTATTTGTGTGGAGCTGCCGCAAAGGCTGCCTACTCGTTTTCAATATTTCGCAACACAGCAACTTATTCCAAGCTCCGACAAAGAATGCCTCTTCCAAATACCCAATGCGTGCTGGAAATAATCGAACCAAAAAAAAGAAAAAAAATTCCGGATTTCAGCCGTTTTAGATGGCTTCACTCTCCTCTATTAGTCTTGAAAAAAAGCAACGTTTATGCGACCTTTGAACGAAGAATGTCCATGGAACTGTCCAGTAATTTAAGCCAAAGGCAGAGTTTCGCTCTCTCTCCGGAAATGAGGAGAAGTTTCGAAATAATGCAGGCTCCGTCTTGGCAGCTATCGGAAATAATATCGAAGGAATTGTCGGAAAATCCGGCACTTGAATTTCCGGGTGCAAACGAACCGGTATCCATTCAGGATTTTTCCTCCAGGAAGGAGAAAAAAAAGGAGTCCGAGGATTCGGAAGACGCGGACAAGCGAGAAATCTTCAGGTCGGAAAAAAGCGACGAAGTTCCGGACAACTACAATATACCGGAGATTCAAAAGCGAAGAGACTTTTTCTTCAACTCAATAGCCTTCAACGAATCCACTTCCGAAAAGCTTTTGAAAGAAGCCAAGCTCAATTCCCCTAACGATGAGACGTTTAAGGCGTTCGAGTTTTTTGTAGGGGAGCTCGACGACAGGGGATTTCTTCCCAAAGATTCGCTCGAAAGGGCCGAAAGAGCTGGATTTTCCAAGGAATCGGCTGAGGCAGCCCTGTCTCTCATAAAGAATTCCGAACCTTTTGGGATAGGGGCGTTCGACATGAGAGAATCTTTGATGACCCAACTTAAAAAACGGGGCTTGAAGGATTCCGTATGCTATAAAATTTTGGATTCCTACTTCGATTTGTTGATGGGAAGAAAGATAGGCGAACTGTCCAGCATATTCAAAATGAGCGAAGAGGAGCTCATGGGCGAACTTGATATACTAAAGGATCTGAGCACATCTCCGGCCCGCGAACTTCGAGACGATTCCCCCGAGTTCGTCTCCGCCGATATAGCATTTCTGAAAAAGCCCGACGGTTCCTTTGAAGCGGAGCTTACCAACGAGCATATCCCGAAACTGAAGATAAATCCGGAATACAGAAGCATGGTTTCCACGGGAAAGTCGGGGGACCACCAGCTGAATTCTGGCGAGCTATCCGCCGTACGGGAAAAAATCCGCGAGGCAAAATCTCTCATAGGAATGATAGAGGACAGGCAAAATACCCTGTTGAAAATAGGGAAATCCATACTCTCTCGCCAGGAAGATTTCATGATAAACGGCCGCGAGGCTCTCAGGCCTATGACAATGCAGGACGTCGCCGGCGACATCGGTGTACACGCCACCACGGTTGGGAGGGCCGTGAACGAGAAATACGCTGATACTCCCCACGGAATTATGCCTCTGAGAGATTTCTTTTCAGGGAGCTATTCATCGACTGGAGAAGGGGAGGACGTGGCAAGCAGCTCGGTTAAGGAGCGCATAAGGGAAATAATATCTGCCGAACCGAAACGAAAGCCATACTCCGACGCCAAAATAGCCGAAATATTGAACGAAGAAAATATAAGCATAAAAAGAAGAACCGTGGCGAAATATCGGGAAGCTCTCGGAATTCCGCCGAAAAGCGGAAGGAGAATTTTCTAAATGAAGGGACTTACTTTCGTAATCGACGCGAGCGGCTCCGTGCTGAAATGCGCGGCAATGCGGGACGGAATTTTTATCGGAGGCGTGGAATCCGAAGGGGGCGCGGCGGAAAATTTCCCGTTTGCAATAAGAAAGCTTCTTAAAATTTCCTCGGCAAGCGGGACGGACGATATAGACAACTTCGCCGTATGCGAAGGGCCCGGTTCCATGCTCGGAACGCGAGTTGCAAGCGCCGCGGTAAGCTCGCTAGTATCCGCCTCGAAAAAACGCGCCAAAATATTTTCCTACGACTCCCTGGTTTGCGCGGCAAGAGTGTTGATCTCAAGAGGCGAGAAAAATTTTTGCGTGGTAGCCCCATCGAGAAAGGGATTTGCCAATCTAATAGAAGTATCAGGCGGAGAAATAAAGTCCGAGAGGGAAGTGGTGGAAAACTTTGCGTTTCCACAAAACTCGTTCCTTTTAAGGCAGCGTCCGTCGGAAGCGCTAAGCGGGCTGAAAGACGCGAATATTCAAATGTACGAAGAATGCGTGGCAGCCTTGGAAATTTCCAGCGAAGTAAAATCGGGAACGATAGAAGCAAAGACGCTCACAAAAAGGGAGTACGTAAAATGGAAGGCTCAAGCACGCATTTAAGATGCTCCGTCCAGATAGACCTGTGCGCCTTGGAGCGCAATCTCGGAAAGTTGAGGCATTTCATTGGGGTCGATAAAAAGTGTTTCGCGCTCGTGTCGGCCGACGCCTTCGGCTACGGGGTCAACGCCGCCGTAGCGCGCCTGATGCTCGGGGGAGCGGACGCTTTTGCCGTGACAAACCTCGCCGAGGGAATAAGGGTCCGCGAGGAGGGAGAAGGCTGGCCCGTAATAGTTATGAATCCAACCCTTCCCGGAGAAGAGGAATATTATTTCGAAAACTCACTCGTGCCTACCATAGCGAGTTCCGAAGAGGCGGACAGGTTCGAAAAAGTCGCAAACAAGACGGGGAAAAAAATAAGGGTTCACGTAAGGGCTCCCGTCGACGGAGACGCCCTGCCTTCCCCCGAAGAAGGAGTGGAAATAGCAAGAAAAATATTATCGAGCAAACTCCTTGAATTGGGCGGAATATGCGTTCCCGGAACGGGAACGGGAGCACCCGTAGAGGGCGGTGTATGCGATAAAACTTTTGCCGAGTTCGCCGAAAAAAATCTCTCCGGAGTACCGGTCCACCATTCGGACATCTGCGATCTCGACTCCCTTCCGAAATGCGGAGAAAAAATATTGAGGGCGGGTTTGGTTCTGTTCGGAATGCGCCCATTGGAAAGTTCCATTTTGAGCGGCTTCAAACCCGAAAGAGTAATGAAATTTAGAGCTTCGGTAAGCCTCATAAAAATGCTTCCCAAAGGCGCTTCGGTGGGATATTGCAGAAGATTCGTGTTGTCGAGGGACTCGAAGGTGGCCCTGATTTCCGTTGGATACGGAGACGGGCTGGCGCGGGACGCCGGAAATAAAACAGAGGTTATAGTTAGGGGAAGGCGAGCGAAAGTGATCGGAGTGGTTTCGATGGACCAGGCCGCGATTGACGTCACCGATATAGACGGAGTCTCTCTCGGGGACGAAGTTCTAATAATAGGATCGGACGGGAAAGACGAAATATCCATAGAGGAGTTCTGCGCCCCTCTCGGAATAACTCCCGCGCAAGCCCTCACCTCCATAACAAAGCGAGTGGCTAGATTCTACAAGACCTTATACTAATCTCCCCACAAAAATTTTCACCTGGCAAAATAGTTCTTGTGCATCTGCCAGCCCGCTCGGAAAACCCCTCCGTTCGACATCACAAAGTCCGTTATAGCCGACAGCAATCTCCTATCGCCCGATTTGGACCATTCCGGATTCAACCAGACAGCCTTGGCATTCTTCGCAAATTTCGCGAATTCGGAGTATTCCAGAATTTCCTCGGGGCGCGACACAACGCATTTCAATTCGTCGGCGATCTCCAAGGCGGAGCGAATCGGTGGGCGAAACAATTTAGGGCTCAGGGACACCCAGTCGACCGATACGACCGGAAACACACCTGAAGTTTCCAAATGGACCGCCACACCTTTTGATTTCAAACTTTTTACCAAACTTTCGAGATTTCTCGAACACGGTTCTCCTCCGGTAATTACCGCCATTTCCGCATTCCCTACCCGTTCGGCAATACCGGAAGCGGAGATTTTTTCGAACCCCTCCGCATTCCAAGAATCCTTGGTGTCGCACCACGGGCACCTCACTGGACAGCCGGCAAGCCTTATAAAAAATGCCCTCCTGCCCGCATGGATCCCCTCTCCTTGAATGGAAAGAAAAGTCTCCGCCACGGGATACTTCGCGTCTTCGACCATATATCACTCCGAATAGCGCGCGCTGTTTTTGGAATCCTCCCTCACTTCGACGGAAACAACCCCCACCCTTCCGCCTGTCTTCTCCGAAACGAGCCTTCCAAAAACTTCGTATATTCTCTTGGCCAATCCCTCGCACGAAGGCCTGTCTATAAAGTACGGCTTCCATGCCTCCGGAGCCGCTTCCATTAAGGCTCGCGCCGTCCCGTCCTCCTCGGCAAACAAACATGCGTGGTCGAGATTTTCGGATATCCAATCTTTCAAAAATCCCAGTTTGCCGAAATCCACCACAAATCCATTCTCGTCGGTACTCTCGCACGAAAATTCAACAGCTATGCTCCAGTTGTGCCCGTGAACAAACGAACAATGCCCGTCGTGCAAGTGCTGCCTGTGCGCTATCGGAATTTCAGAATAAACTTTTTTGCATGTGGTCATTTTCCCCTCCTTTTCTCTTTTCCGGGGCTCCCGTCCCGCTTTGACATCTCCGCGAAAAATTTTTCGTAGCACAAAGACGCCTTCTCCATCATCTCTATAAAAAACCCCTCGTTCGGGGCGTGAAGATTGTCCGCCGGAGTAAACAATCCTGTCATTATGCAGTCCAATCCCGTCAGTTTCTTCATTTTCGCTATGAGGGGAATACTGCCTCCCTCGCGCAAGTAAAGCGGCGGTTTTCCAAACGCCTCCGCAGCCGCCCTGTCCATGGTAGAAAACGCCTTCCTCAAAATTTTTCCTCCTTCGGACGGAGATACAAAATACGGATCCCCCGCGTCTCCCGAATCCAAAAACGAAACCTCCACCTCCTTGGGACATCTATCTATTATGGCGCGCTTCACCCTGGAAAGCATCTTCCCCATCTCCTGCCTCGGCACGCTCCGGCAGGAAATTTTCACGAAACACTCCGCCGGAATTATCGACTTGTTCCCCTCTCCCTGGTATCCACCTCCCATACCGGTAAATTCCAAGGTCGGAAGCAGCCTGACGGCCTCCTCCGGAGTCCACCCCCTCTGCTTCATCAACCTCTTCAAGCCCAGAACGGAAGCCATTCCTTTGGAGTCGAACGGACACTTCTTTATTTGCTTCCTCTCCCATTTCGAAGGGGAAAGCACTCCGTCGTAAAAATGCGGAACGGATACAAAGCCGTCTTTGTCGTGCAGGGAGGCGCAAACTTCCGACATCGCCCTCAGAGGATTGTAAACGGCTCCTCCAAATATTCCCGAATGCGAGTCGCTTTTCGCACCGCGGAAAACCGCCTCAAACGCCCCAACTCCCCGTATTCCCGTGGTTATAACAACCTGGTCCAAAGAGGCGGAAGAAGTATCGCTCAACACTATGAAATCGTACCCGGAAAGCACTTTCGAATACTTCTTCAAGAACCCGTCCATGCTCGGGCTGCTTATCTCCTCCTCCCCTTCGAGCATAAACGCTATGTCTATGTCCGCAGAGGGATTCTTCGATATGAAATTCATGAAGCCGGCTATTATACACGTAAAGGGACCTTTATTGTCCGCCGTTCCCCTTCCCCAGATTTTGCCGTTTTTTACTACGGCTTTAAAGGGGTCGGTCTTCCACTCTCCTATGGGATCGGGAGGCTGAACGTCGTAGTGGCCGTAGCAGAGAACGCGGACAAGCGGCTTTCCTGAGGAGCAATTTCTCCTGGCAAACACAATGGGATGAAGCTTTGTCTTTACAAGCTCGGCTTCAAAGCCGAATTTCTCGAAGCTGTCTTTAAGAAATTCCGCGCACCCGCGCACCTTGCCCGCGCAGGCGGAATCGGCCGATACGCTCTCAAACGAAACCAGCTTCGATATAAATTTTTTTGAATCGAATTTCATAGATAATTTTCAGTTTCCGCTTCAAACAAAAGAACCGCCTTCGACGCTAAATTATCGGGAAAAAATCCGCAACCAGCTTTTTTCGAAACCGAAAACTAAATTTTTTCCTGTCTTCGGGACATTTTTGAATCCGCCGACTCATCAAACAAAAAATCCCCCGCATTCGGGAGATTTTTCCGACTTTGCCCGCTTTTCGCGAAACTTAATGCGGGAAAATTAATTCCTGCCGAGCGCGCGTACGTTCCGCGCTATGCTGTTGAATATTTCTTGGCTCTTCATCAAGTTTCCGCCGTCATACGAAACCGCCAAAGAAACCACGTCGACCTTCTTCTGGCGTATCACCACGACTATCTCATGGTCTAGCTCCGCCCTGGCGTAAACCTTCCAGCCGTCCTCGAGCTGCTTCTGGCCAACCCTGAAATATTTCAAGTCGCGCTCAAGAGCGATATTCGTAGCCTTAAAAACGTTCTCTATCGAATATCCGTCGATGGTTCCCTTCAGCTCCCCGGTTATATCGTCGTAGGTCGCGATTTTCGAGGAGGATTCAACCGCTATATTTGTGGAGCATCCGCAAAACGCGAAAACCACGGAAAGACACAACGCGAATATGTATTTTTTCATGCTCCAATAGTCCAATCCATTCGCGTTTTTTTGCAACTTTTTTTTACCGAAATTTTCAGTTCTCTAAAAAAAAAACGTGGGCGCCCCGATACACGAAGCGCCCCGCCAACCGAAAAATTCGCCCTCTATTAGAATTTGGCGTTCGGATTTGTGAACTTTACTCCGTTGCCGCAGTGGTAGGCCCCGTATTCCGTAACAACCGCCCCTTGGGGACCGGCTATCTGATAATGCCTGGCCCCAACCCTGTTGAGCCAAACAACGTTGCCCTTCTTTGCGTCGGCAACCGAAACCTTGTTTGTGGTGATGTTGCTCTTTTGGCTTTCCGGAACTTTGACGTCGGGATACTTGTCGGAAGATTCGCCCTCCTCTCCGAAACAGTAAGAGGTTCCGGCGCGGCACTGCCAACATTCGTATTTGGCGGGAAGCCCGTCGGCTGCCTCGTGCCAATGCTCTATGAGCATCTGGTTGGGCAAAAGCAATATTTCATGCCCGAAGACTCCGTGCTTGTCCTCCATGGCCCATATTATTCCGCCCATTCCAACGGCTGGAAATTCTCCGAGCCCGAAATCGGAAACCCACATATTCTCGCGCATGTTGTCGCTGACGGGATACCCTAGATTCTCCATCATGGAAATATACGCCTTCTTTGCGGCAACTTCGTCCAATTTTCCGTCTTTGTAGTAGTCAGATTTATTCATACTTATATTTGTTTGAGGTTTCCGGCAGGCCGACTGATCGCACCCTCCGAAACAGAGGGCCGCGGCAACGGCTATTGCCAGAACGACATATCCTTTCATTGTTTTCATATTATTTTTGTTTAGCAAATTTATCCGCTCCCGACGGTTTCCCGAATAGCTCGGCTGCCGCCGGAGCGTCCAATATCACGGGCCGGAACCCCACATTGTAAACTTTCATCCAAGGGCTGTAATCCCTGCGGACGGTAACCCGGGCCCACTTCGGCCTGTCTCTCCACGATCCGCCGCGGACAGTCTTGCGGTCGGGCACGGCCTTGCCTCCCAAAACTTCCGTGTAGTTGTCGCGGGTCCATTCGAGCACGTTTCCGTGAACGTCGCACAATCCGAACGGATTTGGCTCAAAACTTCCAACGGGAGCGTTTATGAGGAAGCCGTCGCTGAAGCGCTTGTCCCTCGGAACAAAAGATACGAAATCGTCAATGTTTACGAGCGGGCTCGGATTTACTCCCATTACGGCAAACTTCTTCACCGTCTTATCTGCCAAATTTTCGTACTTGGAAAAATCCGCGTCGATATTTCCGTACCAAAAATCGTCTGAGCTTCCCGCCCGCGCGGCCCATTCCCATTCCTTCTCGCTAGGAAGCGACACCTTCACTCCAAGTTTTCCGCCAAGCCACGAGCAGAATTCCGACGCCTCGTTCCAAGAAACCCTCACCACGCTCTGCTCCGGGTTATTAGACGGATAGCCCTTGTTTATGTGGTCCTTCCACTGCCTGTCTTGATGCCCGGAATCGTGTTCGGGATCGAACTCGGAAAACTGCGAGTTCGTAATTTCGGTCTTTGCCATATAAAAGGGCTTTTCTATACGGACAACCCGTGCCGGACCTTCGTCGTAAAATCCGCTGTCGGATCCCATCACGAACTCTCCAGAAGGAATCAGCACGAAATCCACCGACTTTCCCTTGCCTACCGGCACGGAAATTTTCGCGGGCAAATTCTCTTCGGCAACTTTCTTGCGAGCTGTTTCCGCGTCGAACGGGAACCCATCGCACTTCAAATTTTGGATCTTGTGGGACTTTGCGGCGGAGGGCTTTTGAAACTTCCTCGCCGGAGGATTGTACACGATCTCGTCGGGATTGTCGTGGCGATTAGCATACTTTGCCAAAAACTTTCTGCGCTCGACATCTCCGTTATTCGGAATCTTATCGACAGTTTCCTTCCATGTTCCCCAGTATGGAACGTTCAAATCTATCCACGTTGTAAGAACCCGCATATCCTCGTCAGACATAGAGACTCCGTGATGGCCCTTCTTTAGCATTTGAACGAGCTCGCTCGTGTCGGCGTGCATCTCGAGCGGAATGAGCATGTTTTGGTTGCTCTCCGGCCCGGTTCGGCGAATGTACGGATTGAGGCTCAAATAGGATAGGGGGAAATTGTGCCATACCTTGCCTCCCCTAGCGAAATTCGGCCTGCCTTTATTTTTTCCGTCGTGGCAGCCCACGCAGTACTGGTCTAGAATCGGCTGAACCTCCCTGTCAAACGAGAATCCCCTCGGGGGTTTACCGCCTCCATCGATTTCGCTCGGAGCCCTCCTCGAAGCTATCGCAGGAGCCAACGACGGAGTCATCATGTTGCTCTCGTGGCAACCCACGCAACTGTGGACCTCTCCCGGCATCACGCTAAACCAGCTCCGCATCAGCGCAAGAGCCTTGCCCTCCGCGTCGAGGGGCTGAACCGCTATGGGGCGATTTGCCGGCACTTTGAACATGGCGCTTCCGTCGGACTCCACTGGAACTTCTCCGTGCAAAATCTTGACGTCCCAAGAGCCCTCGTTGCCGATTATGTAATTCTCCCCCATATTCCGGTAGCAGTAAAAATACTCGAATACCCTGAGCGACTTCACTGTTCCCCTCGGAACTCCCGCAAGCCCCTCACCCTTATATATGTCGTTTAGGAACACGTATCCATAGTCCAAATCCGGATCGGTTTTATCCACTATAACCTCGGGCCTCTTTCTCGGAGACAGCGGAAGAGGCTCCAACAACGCCACTCCTCCCGCGGATTTTTCAAACTTTTCATCTCTCTCGGGAAAAGCTATCGGCGTCATATTGTCGAAAGAATCGACAAGCCATATTCCCCACGATCCCTTGTCCTCATAAAAGTAGTCGTTTAGATCCTTGGAAAACTGAACTTCTCCGAACTTGTGGTTGGGAGACATTCTGAGCGAACATACAATGAAATTTTCCGAAAGCGGATATGGATGCAAAATTTTCGGAAAGGAGTTCTCCACAAGTTTGTCTTTGATTTTTGCGACGTACTTTCTGCCAAAATTCGGAAAGCGCCTGACCCTTCCATCCGCCTCGTGAGTTCCCTTCGATATGTCGAACAGATGAAGTTCTCCTGCACGCTTCTCGCCGTGGTGTCCGCTGACAATTCCAACAAACTTGTTGGCGTCTCCGGGAATTTGCCTACAATAAAAGAGAGAATTGGGCCAATAGCTGTTCGATCCGTAAAGGGCAGCCTGGGAAGTTCCGTCGGGATTCATCTGCATTAAGATTCGGGAGAAATAGTGCGAGTTGTCCGTGTACTCCCAGCGAGTGTACATCACCCTTCCGTTTTCGAGAACTACAGGCATCCAGTCGGCATCCTGCTCGAACGTCAACTGCCTTATGCTCCCGTCGACCTTTTCGGGAGAACCCGCGTCGGGATCCATAGTATAAAGGCTTGCCACGTAATCGTCCCCGTTTACACACGGAACCCCGACATGGCAGGCAGTATAGCAGAATATAATCCTGCCGTCTGGCATGTAGGCTCCGTCGTAGGCGTCAACTCCGTCGTGCAACCTCGGCGATATAGCCCTTCGAGACTTTCCGTCTGAGGAAATCTCGTCCATCTGCCAGCGATTCTTCTCGTCGACGAACGAAAAAAGTATTTTGTTCCCGTCGAAATCCACGTCCAAGTCGGTTATTATATTTACCTCGGGATCTTTGAATAAAACCGAGTACTTTCCGGATCCGGACAAATCGAACTCCGCAATGGAGTCGTCGTACTTTTTCGACCTTCCGACGTAGTTGCTAAGAGAGGTGTTTCCCTGCCAATTTCTCGGCAACCCGAGAGCGCTCGAGGTGGTTCTTCTATTTACGCATATCCACCTCGGATAATTCTTTAAAAGCGGATTGGCAAGAAGGGCTTTGCGAGCCTCTTCCCTGAACTTTTCAGCCAAGGGCAAAGCGGCGTCGCGCACCGATTTGTCCGGGCTCTTCAAAGAATCCTTCAGCGACTTCCAGTCCGCCTCCCACTTTCTCATACCCTCCAAATGTTCGCGCGAAAAATCCGGATAAACTTTCGAAGTATATTCGAGCGATGCCAGGACGTTCTTCAGTTCGTACCCCAAAACGCTCTCCGCGTACCGAGTCCTCACCATCTCCGAGAACAAGTCCAAAATCTCCTTCCTTACTTCCTCCGTCTGCGGCTTGGAAAGCAAAGCGGAAAATTTCCTCTCGAACTCTCCCGCCGAATAAAGGGAGCGATCCACTCCCCCCATGATGGAGTTCTTCAAAAATTTGGAATCTCCCTTAGACGAAATTAGGGATTCCAGCACGGTTCTGTTTCTAAAATTATCCCAGCGGGAAAGAGCCTCGGCTTCGTCGGGAAAATCCTCGGCTATCTTTTTGGCAGCATAAGTAGAAGCGTCGGCATAAGGAGAGAAAAACACCCTCCGGGGACAAAATTCGTCCCCAGATTTTATTGCGACTACAAGCTCGTTTTCCCCCGCCTTCAAGGGAAGATTCAAAAAGAACACCGGAGTGGTTCCAAAACCGCTCTTTTTAGCCGCGTCCAACTTCTTTTTGTTAAACCAAATTTCATGCTTCTCAGCCGCGGCTATAGAAATCGGTATAACAATGTCCCTGTCGGAATGAATGGACGTCCTAATAAAAGACATGTTTCCGGCATACGCCTTGTACGAATCCACTTCGAAAAACGCCCCAAAAGGTTCCGTCACCTCGTTCCAAAGCTTGTCGCCGTCAAAAGACGCCTCGGGATCAAACGGAACTTTCCTTATATCCACCAGGTCGAACGCAGCCCTGGGGCGCGAATACCTGTCCATGTCGTAGCTCTTCGGCGACGTGTCGGGCGAAGCGCTCCTTGGAACTATCATTCCGCAGTAGTGCCATTTGTTCGATGGTTTTACCCCAAGCTTTTCAAGTTCGGAAAGTTTTTTAGCCCTGTACGACTCGTACGCTGAAGAGGCTTTTAAAATTCGCTCCCCAAAAGTGTCCTCTTTGGAAAAGCTTTCGCACAACACCTTCCCCTCCGAACTTAAATCCAAATCGACTCTCCCACTCTCCTCCCCGAAAGCAAAGATAGCCCAGCAAAGCGACGATGCCAACAAAGCCCCTTTCGTTATTCCCGCCATATATGAATTCATAACTTTTCCTCTTTATCAGATTCTCCAACGCATTTTACGATTTGACTCCGAAACTAATGTTTTACATTTCAATCAATATTTCAAAAAGTCAACTATTTTCCCAAAATTCATACAAAAGGAACGATTATTTCGGTAAAATTCGAGTTTTTGAAAGCGATTCCAAGCCTTGCTATACGATCTAAAAACTAAAATTTCGCCTTGCTCCGCTTCGAAAAACACGAAGAATCCGCCGACAGAAGGGAGGCTTCATGAAAAAAATAATAACAATAGGCCGCAAGCACGGAAGCGGAGGAAGAGAAATAGGCAAAGAGATAGCAAGAAGGCTCGGAATAAAGTATTACGACAAAGAACTTTTGTCGGTTGCAGCCGGAGAAAGCGACTTGGGAAAAGAAGTCCTCGAGGGTCTCGACGAGCGTCCCATGAGCGTTTTTTCCTACATGGCAACCGCCAATGCGCTCTCGCCCGTCCTCCCCATAAACCACAGAGTGTTCGAGGCTCTTTCCGAAGCGATGAAAAAAATAGCCTCCGAAGGTCCGTGCGTATTCATAGGCAGATGCTCCAACGTAATCCTGAAAGATTTCGACAAATTGTCTGTTTTCGTACACGCCCCCCTTTCCGATAGGATAGCCCGGGTAATGAAAACCGACGGCGTCACCGAAGAGCAGGCAAAAAACTACATAGAAAATAAGGACGCAGACAGGTCAAAATACTACCATTTTTATACAGGAGGTTCCTGGTCGGATATGTCCTCCTACGACCTCTGCATCGACAGTTCTAAATTTGGAATTGAAAAAACGGCCGAATTAATCGCCGAATTCGCCTCGGAAGATTCCTTTTACTCCAGATGAAAAAACTCTCTTAAAAAACGATAAATTTTAAGCGTTGATTTCAAGCGCAACTTTTCGGCAAATCGCCCAAAACGCAGTCATAGATACATTAAAAACGGCGGCAACATTCGGATTAGCCCGAAAAAAATGGACAACCGCAATCGTTTAATTCGCGCGGAAACCGAAGGCTCGAAAACGCACGTTCGCTATCTTGCCCAAATATCGAAAAAAAACACGGACGGACTTTGTCGCGAAACAAAGATGGAAACGTGTAAAATCGAGCACTGCAAATAAAGATATAAAACATCCGCAAGGCAAAATAGCTTCGCAAATATACCAGAAATTATGCGCACAGTTTGCAAAAAAGCAAACGCTCAAAAAAGGCGAATATTGTTTAAAAGAAAGCTAAATATAAGCCAAGCCCCAAGCAAGAGCCCGATAATGCAAAAGTCTATTAAGCAACTTGCAAAACATTATCCAACCGTCCAAATCCCTGTTGCGGTAATGAATGCCATGCTCGAAGCAAACTATGCCAAAAAACGGAAGCGTACATTCAAACCATTTTCACACAAAGAAAGACAGTGCGAAATACCGCCGGCAGCGCGGCTAAGATAGAGACAGTTATCAAAAATGTTTTTCGGAGAATATCCCATCTTCTATCCGCCTATTCGGAATATTGGTTTCAAATATTTGCGCCGAACCTTTTTTTAAAGAATAAAAATTATTTTCCATGATTGGATTTAATTGTTAAATTTTTATCCAACCTTTTTGTTTTTTAAGAAGCACCAATATGCACGCACCGCATATCAAAGAAAAAATTATATGCCTTCTTCCTTTTTAAGATTTTTAGAACGAACACATGCCGCCACGTCAAAAACACATTCGAATAATCAAGACGAAAAGATAAGATGCTGCCGCAAACAGAGCTTACAAATTAACTCCGAAACGTTCTTATTAAATTAAGTATCGTTAAACCGGCAAACGACCGCATACGCTGTTGCAAAGTTGCATTTTCTGGAAAATGCAAATAAAAATAACCAAAAAAAGATTAACAGAGAAGAGAAAGTCAGATGTCTGCAATCCCGCAAAAACAAAGGGTTTCCGTGCGGAAACCCTTTGTTTTAAAGCTGAGCCGGAAGTCGGGCTCGAACCGACGACCTGATGATTACAAATCAACTGCTCTACCAACTGAGCTATTCCGGCGCAAATATATTTGTTCGAGCAAATATCGGCACCGCGTTTTTGCAAGTCTTTTTTGTAAACGAACGACACGAAAGTCGCTCAAGAAGCCTTCCTCTGCAAATCTCTTCTCTAAATGTCCCGAAAGATTCCCCCGCTTAGGTAAAGAACCACTCTTTTCGGAAATATTCCCTCTATATTCTCAACTGGTAGAGCAAATGTGTCAAAGATTTCAACTCCTTTTCAGTAAACCAAGCCCTCTGCCCGCTGTCGGAAAAGTAGAGCATAAACTCTCCTGTCTTTTTGTTGTAGCCCATTACAAGCGCTGAAACAACAGTCCGCTTGCTGTCGTTGGGAAACTTTTTCTTTTCGAGCTTCCTCAAACTCACGTCCCAATCCTTGCTACTTTTGGCATTGGAACGCTCTTTCATGCGCTCTATTATCTCTTTCCTTACGGAAGTATCGAACACCATTACGTACAAAGGTATCCCCTCGTCGAGCTTAGAACGCAAATTGTTCGGGCTAAAATTAAGAGGCCGCAAATTCATGTTTTGGGACGCCAAATATTTGCCTATGCCGTCCAAAATGCGCGAAACGGGAACCTTTCCTTCTCGTCTGTCGCTGGCTTTTATCCCCATGGATCTCGACGTAATCTTGTTCATGTCGTCGAAATCCATCTTGGGATTTACATAGACAAGCATGAATCTCACCGCTGGGGGAATATTCCGCGAAGCCTCCGCATTCTTCAAACCTTCCTCCGAGGGCGGTCCTATAACCCTATCCCCAAATTCGTTTTCGGAAACGTTAGCCTTCAATTTTGCCTTTAATTGGGCAAGCTCCATCGACCCCGCCGCTGAAAACGCTGCTGACGAAAATGAAAACAACGCAAGAATAACACCTACAAATTTAAAAAACCTCTTCATAGTAAACATACTACTATCGCGGCCTTACTATGTCAAATAAAAGAATTTTTCATTTTTTTAGAGATTTTTAACACGCAAATTCCCATCGAAATTTACTTCGCGGACTTTTGGGAATCTGGAGCCTTTTGTTCTGCGGCCTTCTTAGCCGCCTCCGCTTTTTCGCGTTCGGCGGCCACCTCCCTTTCTATCTTCAGAAATTCCGGCGAAAGTTCCTCTCCCCTTTTCGAAGCCAATTTTTTCGCGGAATTCAACAGAACTTTTTTAAATTCCATCGGCGCTTTTTCAAATCTGGACAGGCCTTTGTATATTTCCAAAGCTTTGTCGGACGACTTGGAAGTTTCGGTTAGATATTCGGCTATTTCCATCGCCAATCCCCACCATTTCGGGTCGTTCAAGTCCAAATTTTCCGCGGCAAGGAGGGCAAACTTCTCCCTTTTGCCCGACATTTCGGACAGCTTCCAATATAGAGCCGCCCTCGACGGCAGTTTGTCTATTTGCGACATTCCGTATTTTGCCGCCTCTTCTTTGCCTTTGGATTTTGCTATCAAATTCATCATTCTTGCAACGGAATACTGGGAAAGTTCGTCAACACTCCCCTCTTCGATATCCTCCAACTGTTCTTTCAAGCCCTTTTTGAAGGGGCTATAAAGCGGGTCTCCGGCAAATATTCCCTGCCAACTCAGGTTTGGAAGTGAGAAATACGCCGCCTCTCCTGCGCACATTCCCGATGCAAGCCCGCCCATCAAAAGGTCGAACCTGTGCGTAAGCCCGAGAAACGGCTCGAAGACATTTCCAGTTCCCAAGGCGGCTCCCCTCGAAGTCAGAGCCGGAGTCCAAGACGAAGAGGAGCGAAGATTGTACGCCGAAAACGAATATATGTGCATTGCAACTGCACCCTTAGCCAATTTAAACGACCCGAGGGAAAAGTATCCCTTCGCCGAGCCCGAATACCACCCGAAATAGAACGCGGGGTTATCCATTCTATGCCCGAATCCGAATAGCGGACTTTCCTCGTCTATATCCGTGTCGAATCCGAGAGTATCCAAAATTTTGGCGCACGAATCCAGCCATTTATCTCCGATTGGATGTTTCTTGGATTTGTCTATGTAAGCTCTTCCCCTAAGGCCTGAATTCTCGGCGCATATTCCGCCCTCCACCGCCGACAACACGTCAGAATTTCTCACTCCGTCCAGCCTTGCAACCCTCAATATCCCGAACAATTTGAATATTTCCTGATTCGACTTTTTATACATGGGATTTTTTACAGGGCCGCTTAGAGATTTCCGAGGCAAAAACACCGCCGACAGTTCGCTGTCGACGCTTGCCGAATCGCTTTTTATTCCCGCCTTCTTCGACGGAAGGTTGGATTCGTCGCTCGGGAGAATTCCCCACGGGACTCCTCTGCACAGAACTATGAAATCCACGTCGTGAGAGACGAATGTCCTTGTTCCTCCATTTTCATGCCCGATTTTTTGCGACTCCAAAACCCCGAGCTTGCCGAGCTGTTCCAAAACGGGATCCTCTATTTTCGAATAGTATTCCTGCCTGGATATAATTCCTTTTTTTGGCATAGGAAGAGCCAACATATTTTCGGGAGGAATTCCCCTCATCGAGCAATACTGCCTAGCAAGATCCACCGACTCCGAAAGCGACGAGTTGGCGACCACGTAGACCTTTTTCGGATCGACGGCAGAAAGCGCGGCAGAGCACGACAAAACGCACGCTAAAACCGGCGCGAAAAATTTTCCGATAATTGACATGTCCTGCCTCCTATATAGTATTTAAAATTCAATCAAGGGTCTTTTTTCGGGCGGGATTTCTGGGAATTTCCGCACTTTTCTAAAATTTTGGAAAGTTCGGATAGAGCCTCCGTTATTCTCACCGAAGGTATGCTTATGGAGTCGCTATCGACGGGAAATATTTTTCCTGACTTTACGGCCGGAGTCGAACTCCAAACGGGATCCTTCTTGAAGCGCTCCGACAAATGTTCGAAATCCTCTTTTCCCTTGCTCTCCACGAGAATCACCTCAATTCCGGAGGAAATCACGAGTTCTTTCGGGAACACGAACCATGGCCTTCCGACTGACGAAGCGCAGTTTTCAAAACCGGCTATCTCCATTAAATCCCCGACATAGGAGCCCTTCCCTGCCGCCATGGCCCCGAACATAAAAATTGCCCTGGGCCTCTTGGATCTGTTTTTTTTCAACTCCGCAGCCTTTGCGCGTGCCGACTCTATGGACGCCTCAATCCTTCCAGACTCCCTCATTCCCTCCGATTTCCTGTCGAAAAGCTCCCCCAGCAAAATCAAGTCCGAACTTATGTTTTCCACTCCCTCGCGGTTCAGAAAAAAACATCTAACCCCTATGCGCCTCAACCCGTCTTCCAGCCTCGTATCCGAACTCCACGGCGCTATGAACACGTCGGGTTTTATTCTTGCTATCTTCTCGTAGTCCGGATCCAGATACGCCCCTATCTTCTCCTTGTTTTTCGCTCCCTCCGGAAATCTGCAAAACCTCGATACGGCAAGAAGATTCTCCTCCGCGCCTATCGCAAATACGCACTCCGTGGCCGACGGAACTATCGTAGCTGCCGTGGGAGGAGAGGAAAACTCGAATTCGTTTCCCCGCGCGTCCCGAACCTTGTACCCAAAACACCGAAAGGGCCCGAACAAAAACGCGAGTAAAAACAAGGCGCACCACCAACGCGCCCTCACTTTCCACCCCCCGAAACTATCTCCTCAATTTTCAAGCCCGTGCAGCGGGTTATAGCTCCGAAAATCTTATACACGGCAAAAAACATTATTATCGTTGCCGGAAGGGCTATGACCGGAAACGAAAGGGCCGTCATTCTTCCCACCTCGGCATTAAACTCCTCCGTTCCCGCCGGGCTTTTAAATATCCATGAGGCCAGCGCGAAATTTAGAACGGAGCTCAAAACAAACGACAGCGCCACCACGTACGTAGCCCCCTTTAGGGCAGAATCGAACTCTTCCCGGGTTCCCCTTTCGTCGAGAGCCGACTCTATTTTTTTCACATCCATAACCGACTCGTTCATGATTAGCATCTTCGCCAACGGGCGCCTGGTAGGAGCCGTGGCCAAAACTGCCGCGCCTATCACCAGAGGGACTGTTCCCTCCTTTATTATCATCACCTCTTTGGACAGCTTAAATAGCCCAACACCACCCGTCAGCAACACGCTTAAAATCCCTATGGCCGAAATTATATTCCACTTCCTCCGCCTTGACAAATCCCACAGACCGTAAAGCGTCGGAAAAGCAAGCGACACTACAAATATCCACACATTCGCCGAATCCCACGACTCCACTCCGCACAGCTCCAAAATCCTCTTCCCCTTTATCAAAAGAACGGACGGCGCGACGATGTTAAAGCAAAGATTCAACCATATATTTTCGCGTTTTTCGGACATACTCGTTTATTTTCTCGACACTTTGTAGAGGACAAGGTTTCCGTTTTCGGCTATCTTCTCGGATTTCAGCGATCCGAAATCCAATGCCTTGTCTTTCTTCGCTACTACGAATCCCGTTCCGGATCCCTTCAAAACCACTCTCTCAAACTCTTTCTCTCCGGACAGAAAACGCTCGTCGTGCACCGCGCGCTCGCGCATATAACCGAACTTCTGCTCCTCGGGCGGAACGCCTATTACAAACGTCAGCTCGTTCAACCACAGCGGAACGTCGTGGAAAGAGTTGTAGTCGTAGGCTATTGCCACTACGTCCCCCTCTTTCCGCTCGGACTTTATCTTCTCAACCAGATGCTGCGAATCCGGCCTCTGGATAAATATCGCTATCGGATTAAAGAAAAGCAGAAAGCCAAACGTGCCCAGCATAAACGAAACCATCATCTTTTTGATGTTCCCTGAAACGGCTATTTTTAAATTCGCCACCGAAAGCGCAAAAAGAAACACCCCGCATGTCGATAAAATGTAGGCTGCAAGATGCGGATCCCAACATTTCGCCTTGTGGCTTAGAATAAACCATAACGGAATAGTCGCCACGGCCAACAGAAAACCCAGCCCAACGCACACGTACTTCACAAACCTAAAACTGTATCTTTCGGGATTCCTCCACGCATTCCCGACATATCTACCAGCAATCACGGCAAGAGCCGGATATATTGGAAGTATATACGGCGCAAGCTTGGACCTGGACATCGAGAAAAACACCACTATGAACACTACCCAAGATATTAGAAATAGAACCTCCGGAGTCTTTCGACAGGCCGATTTCCATCCCTCGGAAAAAAACTCCCGAATCGACTGGGGAAGAATCAACAACCACGGCATGAATCCCACCGGAGCGAGGGCGAAAAAGAACCAAAACGGCTGACCCCTCTTGCTCGTCTCCTCGTCGATAAAACGCAATATGTGTTCGTGGATTATGTAGTACCAGAAAAATCCCTGACCTTCCCACTTTTTGGAAAATATTCCGCCGGCATTCTCGTAGGGGGGATTTTCTATTACAGCTAAAATATGCCACGGAAGAGCTACCGCCAAAAATAGCACCACACCCGTAAAAATCCAAAAAATATCGCCCTTTTTCAGGGTTCTAAAAAATGTCGGCACTCCGACCAGGCACGCGTATATAAATATCGCCACAAACGGAATGACTATTCCTATCAGCCCTTTGGTGAGAACGGACAGAGCGCAACACAGGAAAAATCCTAGTATGAGTATCCCCCTCCACACTCCGCTCCTTTTTAGAGCCACTATGAACGAAAACATCGCTCCTGCCATAAACACGGACACCGTCATATCCAAAGTTAGAATCTGGCTCAACGCAAAATAAAATAGCGATGTTCCAAGCATCAAAGCCGAAGCTATTCCCGCCTCTCTTCCGTAAAGGGAGCGAGCAGCTGCGTAGGTGATTACCACCCCAAATATCGCCATCAAGATGTTGGGCAATCTCACGGATACCTTGTTAACCCCGAAGAGTTTTATCGAAACCGCCCCCATCCAATAGCACATGGGCGGCTTGTAAAAATACGGCATCCCGTTTAGCCTGGGAGTGACCCAGTCCCCGGATTCAGCCATTTCTCGCGGTATTTCGGAATAGCGGCCCTCGTCGGGTCCTGCCAAAGGCCTAACAAAGGAAAGCCCCAAATACAAAATAAGAAACGAAAGCACAAGCGCGCATATATCCGCCGCCCATTTCGAATTTCCCGCATTGGCAATTTCATTCATCGCAGGAAAGAAAATATTTCAAATTCCGCTTTTACAACTATTTTCTCCCCAAAAATGGACTTTTTTGCCCCTTTTTTTCGATTTCTGGAAACATTTTGACGCGAAGCCTGTCGTAGCGAAAAGACGGTACCCCTTGCTCCCTCGAACTCATCCGCAATGCGTCAAAGTGCGACATTTTGGCGCGCAAAAAAGGAAAATTTAGTTTGACAAAAATTTATTATTATTGATAATCTGAAGGTTAGGCATTGGGAACAATTAATGCATGCCATAAGGCGTTATGAATATGAATCCCGACAAATTTACAGAAAAAAGTATAGAAGCCCTGAACGGAGCGAGAGAAATCGCCGTTCAAAGGGGCAACCCTGAAATAGCCCAGATACACCTTTTGGCAAGTCTCGTGGCGCAAAACGGAGGGATTGTCGGTTCAATTCTTGGCAAGTTGGGCTCTGAAAAAAAGAGCGCATTGGAGTTGGGAATACGCCGTGCGTTGGACGCGCTTCCGAAAGTTTCGGGAGGAAGCGGAGATGCGTATATGAATTCGGCGCTCGCCTCGACGGTTTCTCGCGCAGAGACGCTCGCCAAGAACATGAAGGACGACTTTGTATCCACCGAACATCTCTTTTTGTCCATAATAGAAGCTCCGCAACCCGACGAGATAGGCCGGCTGCTTTCCAGCCTTCAAATAACGGAAAAAGCGGTAAATTCGGCAATTTCCGAAATGAGGGGGAGTGACAGGGTTGTCAGCAGAACCCCTGAGGACACCTACGACGTTCTCGCTAAATACGGGGCCGACCTCGTAAAACTGGCCCGCGAAGGAAAGTTAGATCCGGTAATAGGCAGAGACGACGAAATTCGCAGGGTTATAAGAATTCTGTCGAGAAAGACGAAAAACAATCCGGTCTTGATAGGAGAGCCCGGAGTCGGAAAGACTGCCATTGCCGAGGGATTGGCACAGAGGATAGTCAGGCGCGACGTTCCGGAAGGGCTAAAAGACAAGAGTATTTTCGCCTTGGACATGGGAGCTCTCATAGCGGGAGCGAAATATCGCGGAGAGTTTGAGGAACGCCTAAAGGCGGTTCTAAACAAGGTCAGGGAGTCGGAGGGAAAAATAATTCTCTTCATAGACGAGCTGCACACTATAGTGGGAGCCGGAAAAACTGAAGGCTCGATGGACGCCTCGAACATGCTCAAACCCATGCTTGCAAGAGGAGAGCTGCGCTGCATAGGAGCCACCACTCTCGACGAGTACCGCCAGTATATAGAAAAGG
The DNA here is from genome assembly GCA_949283955.1 of uncultured Verrucomicrobiota bacterium. Lineage (GTDB taxonomy): Bacteria > Verrucomicrobiota > Verrucomicrobiia > Opitutales > Intestinicryptomonadaceae > Merdousia. The sequence continues at coordinate 71,021 of CASDUP010000031.1, forward strand.
ACGCCGCACTCGAGCGAAGGTTCCAAAGCGTTTACGTAGCCGAACCCGACGTCGAGACTGCCATAGCCATACTGAGAGGATTAAAAGAGCGCTTCGAGACTTTCCACGGCGTAAGAATCAAAGATAGCGCGCTCGTCGACGCGGCAACGCTCAGCGACAGATATATCTCCGGCAGGCAGCTACCCGACAAGGCCATAGACTTGATAGACGAGGCCTGCGCAAGAATCCGCACCCAAATGGATTCCCTTCCCGCCGAGCTAGACAACCTGTTGCGCAAACAGCGCAGGCTCGAGATAGAGGAAAAAGCTCTCACCAAAGAGCGCCACGACGACGAACGCCTCGCGGAAGTTAAAAAGGAACTCGCCGAAATTCGCGAGACCTCCTCCGCAATGCGAGCGAAATGGGAAAATGAAAAGAACGCCGCATCCAAAGCCGGAAAGCTCCGCGAACAGCTCGAAGCCGCAAAAATTAGAATGGAGCGCGCCGAGCGCGACTACAACCTAAACGAGGCCGCGGAAATAAAATACGGAGAAATACCGAAACTCGAGGAGGAGCTAAAGCGTGCTACCGAAGCCGAATTGGGCGGGGAATCCGGGGATTCGCTCGTCAAAGAGTGCGTTGACGGTGACGAGATAGCCGATATAGTTTCCGACTGGACGGGAATACCCGTAAGCAAGCTTCTCAAAAGCGACAGGGAAAGGCTTCTCGACCTTCCGAATATTCTCCATAAAAGGGTGGTCGGGCAAGACGAGGCCGTGGAGAGCGTCTCCAGCGCCATACTCAGATCGAGAGCAGGAATAAAGGATCCCCGGAGACCCTCGGGCAGCTTCCTCTTCCTCGGACCTACCGGAGTGGGAAAAACGGAACTCGCCAAAACTCTCGCCGAAGCGCTTTTCAACAGCGAGGACAACATAGTCAGAATAGACATGTCCGAATATATGGAAAAACACAGCGTCTCGAGATTGATAGGAGCCCCCCCAGGATACGTAGGATACGAACAGGGCGGACAACTCACCGAGGCGGTCAGACGCAGACCTTACAGTGTCGTGCTCTTTGACGAAATAGAAAAGGCCAGCCCAGAAGTGCTCAACGCCCTCTTGCAGGTGCTCGACGACGGAGTCTTAACCGATGGCCAGGGACGCACGGTTGATTTCAAAAACACTGTCATAATCATGACATCAAATGTCGGATCGAGATTCCTCACCGACGCCCCTGTAAACGACAAAGGAGAAATCGGCAAGGAGGCAAGAGACGCCGTAATGACCGAACTCAGAGCCCATTTTAGGCCGGAGTTCATCAACAGAATCGACGATATAATAATATTCAGGCCCCTAAAGCTCGAACAGATAGCCCAAATAGTTAAACTCCAGATAGACTCCCTCAACAAAAGGCTCTCCGACCAGGGAATAAAAGTGGAACTTTCCAAAAAAGCCTTGGAAAAATTGGCGGAAATCGCCTACGATCCCGCGTACGGAGCCAGGCCTCTGAAGAGAGTCATAAACGACAAGATCGAAAACCCTCTCGCAAGAGAAATCATAGCCGGCAAGTTGAAAGACGGAGACGTCAGGAAGTTTTCGGATAAGGACATTTCCTAATCGCCGTTCAAAACTTCTCATGCGAACAAAAAAGCGACGGAAAAACCGCCGCTTTTTTTTGCAACAAGATAAAAACCCGGCTCCCCGAACGATGTTAGAAATCTCCCCTTTCTCCGCCGTCCGTTATGCGCTCCACGACCTCTTCGTCCTCCCTGTCCGAGAAGGATTTTTCTGTATCCCTATTGCTTATGAGAACGTCTATATCTGACAGTATCTTGCTCCTGTCGGAAGCAAAAATAAAACGATCGCTGACCAAATTCTTCTTAGCCGAATCTATGAGCGTCCTCGGAGGACGGCGCATCTGAAGAAGCTTCAGTATGTGCTTGTCCAAGTTGGTGGAGTTTCCCACCTTTATTTCCATCTGAACCAACCTGGTCAGAGCAAGCTGGTGGTTCGGATACCTGTCCACGGCGCTTTCCAACAGCTTGTGCGAATGCACTGTGCCTCCAAGCAAATCCAAACGACGAGCCGTAGCCACCAAAATCTTCGGAGTTACCATCGACCTTTTCAGTATGTCCCCGAGCAAAATGTCGGTCATATTTACGTTCCCCAACGCGTAATACGAAACCGCCCTCAAACACGAAAATACGTCTTCGTACCTCTTCACCCACGCCGGACTCTCTTGCATTATGTTTTCGGCAAACGCGACAGACTCCTTGTACATTCCGTTCCCTATCATCGTCTCCATCAAAAGCAGGCAATAAGGCGCTATCGAAAAATTCCTTTGTATGGCAATATCGTACACCCTGCGCATCAACTCTATATTGCCCGACTCCGCCGCAAAATTTCCCAATAGAAGCATCGCTTTGTGGTTGGAACCATACTGCTCTATAAAGTCATTTACCCCCTGCTTTATTTCAGCACCCCTACCCGCTTTGTATAGAAGCTCAAACCTCTCGACCCTCTGGTCCACTGAAAACGGATCCTCGACCGCTCGAAGAGTTGAATATTTCATGGCAGTGTCGTAATCCTTCAAAGCGGCATAGTAATTCGCCAAAAGAGCATAAAGCGGAGCTCTTTTTGTAGAATATTTCAAATTCTCCAGGATTATCTTTATCGCCTCCTTCGAGTTCCCCTGCTCCCATTCATTCCTAGAAAGACGGATGACACCGGGAAGACTCCTGTCTATCCCGTGCTTGACAAGAATTTCTTTAGAAAGCTCGTAATTTCCGTGCAAAGCGTAAACCGTCGACGCCGCAACCGAAAGATACGCTATAACCTCTTCATTCTTTACCTCGTTGCGCTCAAGAAGAGTCGTGGCAACTTTTATCAACTTCTTGTCAGCACTCTGATCTATCAGCAAACGAAGATAAAGCCTCATGAATTTTAGATCGTCCTTGCCGTACAAAATCCCTCGCTCAAGAGTATCTATCGCAATGTCCGGCCGGCGGCGTATAGCCAGGTCGAACTCCGCAAGCATCTGCCTTCCTTCGACGTTCTTCGGAGACCTTCCAACCCCCTTCGCAAGACTCATATATGCCTCCGACCACTTGCGCTCGGATATGAGCTTCTTGGCCTCTTCTATATCTGCATTTCCCTGCCTAACTCTAACTTCTGACATATTTACAGGGTAAATCAGCGCATCCCAAAAATTAAGATTCTCGTAATCCCTGTAATATTTAAAGAAACAAAATATGAAAATACTCTTCGCTAACCAAAGAATCAAAAGTAAAACCGCAACAACGACGGCTACCCTCCCATAGAGGACTTCGAAAGACCAAGTGCCGTTGGGATTTCTCTTCCTGCGCACCATTCCCAATAAGGCGGAATAAGAGTTGGGTTTGCCTGGGCGAAGTGTTTTTTTCGAGTTGGGAGATTTCATCGATCGCGATTCAATACGGTGTTGTTTGCAGTAGAGTAGAGTATGACAGGCAATACACAAGAAAAAACATTTCTTACTTGATTTTAAGCAGAACTTCCGCGAGCATTTAAGTTCCAGTTTTTTGTCCTAAAAAAAAGAATGAAAAAAATGGCAAAATAAAAAGATATATTTTCTTGACAGGGTCGGTAATTAAATGAAATAATCCGCGTCATAACAGATGTGAGTTGCGCGCGAGGTGTCGCTTGAAGCGCGCATTAAAAAATTAAAAACAATACACAAATATGAAAAAACTAATCACCATATATGCGCTGATTGCAGCCTCTGCGGCGGTTAATGCCGCGCCTCTCGTAACAATAGGGGACGAGCTTGACCTCTTCTTTACCGGAGCGGTAACAGGATCGTGGGAAAGCAACATTACATACACGCAAGCTCCAAATAAAAAAGACGACTACTCACTGAAGATTCGTCTCGGAGCGGAAGCGGATTATGGACGCAACAACAAATTTAAATTCAATGTCAAATTCTACGAGGATCTGACGCGTTATTCGCAGTATTCGCAGTTTAACTCGAATCTGGCGAACGTGTTTGTGAACGCCTCTTATACAGAGACGGTATTCAAAGTTGCAGCAAACTTCTCGTATCGCCAGCTCAAACAGAACAGCTCCGAAATAATCCAGCAGGCGGACTTGGTCAGGCGCGATCAATATAATTCTGGCATTATTGGCACTTATGACTTCTCCGATAAGCTTTTTGGCGAGGTTGGATTCAACTGGTTCTGGGAAAAGTTCATTGGCGAATGGGCCGACATCTATTCTAATCAGATGATCTATACAGTCCCTGTCAGCTTGTTCTACAACGTCACGGAAAAGATCGCAGCCGGCCTCACTTACCAGTATCGCTATACGACGTTTGACGGTGGCATGACGTATGCAACGAGCGGTTATGGCAACAGCCGTAATGACCATTTCGGCGGCGTGACGATTCGCGGAATACTTCTTCCGAAACTGTCCGCCACGGCCAACGCCGGTGTGGTGTATCGTTCGGTCGACAATTTTGAGAATGAGACTACCTTCTCCTTCTCCGCAACTTTGGGATATGAGTTGACAGAAAAGGTTGGTCTTTTTGCCAGAGGCTTCCGCGACTATGGATCCGGAGCACAGAGGCAATCGCAAACCCTCACGGGTGGCGAATTCGGAGTCAACTATGACTTCTCCGACTACATTTCCTCCGTTGCGAGCTTCACATACCAGAATGTAGATTACAACTGGTATGACCGCAATGACGACGAGTACATCTTCAGGGCGGGACTTATCTACAAGCCCAACAAGTTCATTCAAATTTCGGCAAATTACCGCTACTTGGATAATGCGTCCAATTTGAGAACCGGTTGCTACAACGACCACCTCGTTGATCTCACATTCTCCGTGAGGTACTAATTTTACAACTCACATCAAAAAAAGAAAACCGCAGGGATTTGTCCTGCGGTTTTTTTGTTGTACGGTATAACAAAGAGGATTCTTTTCTGTTCTAAGATCCAGCCGATACATTTGAAATAGTTTCTCAGTCTTCGACAAAAGCTGACGCCGGAACGTCGAAAGGTGGAACTATTTCTATTCTCGATAAAAAATTCTCAGGCACAACTTTTAAAAGATCTTCTATATGCCCCACTTCGTTGCATTCCTTCGATACGTGTGCCAGATAGATCTTTCGCGGAAAATTATCTACAAGCCTCATTATTAAATCTATTGCCGCAGCGTTCGAAAGATGCCCGTGGGTTCCATTTATTCTTTGTTTAAGGATAAACGATCTGTCAGATTTTTCCAACAACTTGGGACAATAATTGCTTTCCAAAACGAGAATATCCGCCTCCTTTGCTCGTTCAAACGCGAGAGAAGTGACCTTTCCCAAATCGGTCATCCAAACGAGGGTTCTCCCCTCGAAAGAAAAGGAATATCCCACCGTATCGGCCGCATCGTGTGGCAAAGAGAAAGGATTTACCCTTATTCCGCAAAACTCGAACGGCAATCCGTTCTCAAAAATTTTCCAGTTGAGAGACGACGCCTTTGGATTTTTTCCGACTATGCAATCGCGCGTTATGGAATTGGCAAACACGCTAACGTTTCGAAATCGAGCAAAAGAGGGAAGAGCCTTGCAGTGGTCGGAGTGGTCGTGTGTAACAAAAATTCCCGACACATCGCCCAATCCGAGACCGAGTCCGTTCAGATAGGACTCCAATTTGCGCACTCCCACGCCGGCGTCTATGAGAAAATTTCTTCCTCCCACGCGCAAGATGGAACAATTTCCGCTGCTTGAACTGGCGATTATCTGGAAAAACATGGAGGGGATCTTCTCTTTATAGAAAATCCTTCGCAATCTGAATTTTTAATTTTTTACAGAGCTTTTGAAGAAAGGTTCCTTCAAAATTTCTCTTCGCATAAGATAATAGACCTCCGCCTGCCCCCCGCTGCCGCCAAGCCTGACAATCGGCTGTGGGGTCATTATACTTTCGCCTATAGCAAGCAGAAGATCTCCAGATCCGAATAAAAATTCGAACGCGTTGTTGTCGATAAACGCCTCGAATTTGAAGAATCCAGCCGACAAGGGCTTTTGTCTTCTGCCGAAGTATATTTCGTTTCCGAGCCTATAAATATCTACTTTTCCCGAGGCGTAATCATAATTAAAGTCAATGGTTCCGGCGGACATGTAAAAGTCCACGGAATTGCCGGTAGCCACTTCGCCCGAAATGAGCACATTATTTACGCTAACGGAAGGAATCGAATAATTGTTGGAGGAATACCCGAGTTTTTCCATACCGATGATTCCAAGCGCATTTGTTCCAAGCTTGGTATGGGACAAAATTTCCGGAGGTATTTGGGCTCTCAGCTGAAATTCTCCGCACGCGACCTTTACGAGCTGAAGATCCCACGGGAGGCTCATTCCCTGCGAGTAGGCCGTTTCAGATTCGCTTATGCTGAAATTTGGCACCAAAAGCAGCATTGAAAACATATTTCTGCCATCTTTTAGTCCCTGCCAAAGTTTCGTTGTTCTTCCGTCGCCTATGCTCAAGCGTCTGGCAAATTTTGATTCTTGGGAAAAGGACTTTCCGTCGAAATTCCCGACCAAAAAGTTCGTCTGGCCGTCGAAAGCTACCCAACGCTCTCCCAGCAAAGCTCCCGTAACGGGAATTCTAACAAGGTTGGGATAGGCTCCAAGACCCGCTATCTCGCAAACTCTTTCCCATTTTTTTAAATCTTTCGAAGTGTAAACAGCGGCGATTTTACCTTCGTTTGCCCCTCCTTTGAGGGAAGTTTCCCTTCGCACGATTATCCACGACTTGAGAGAGTCATCGTAGGACAAGGTCGGTTCTTCGCCTTCGGATTTTATAAGCTCCGAATCGTTTACAGCTTCCAAAAAAACTTTCTTTTTGGAATCAAAAACGTACAGAACGTCGCCCCTGCCCTCTATCGAAACGACCGCAAGCAATCTGTTGTTTTTATCCCTAAACAAACCGCTCCTATTTTCCGAGTCCAAAAAGATAGATCCCGGCCGAGGGAGAATCCATTTTCCGTCTTTAAATTTCGGAGTCATAACGGGAGGTTCGTAGGTCCAATTTATCAGGTCTGAACTCACCGCATGCCCCCATTCAAAGTATCCCGTGTTAAAGACGCTAAAAGGATTGTGCTCGTAAAACGCGTGCCACTTCCCCCCATATTTTGCTAGGCCTATGACAGCGCCCATTCTTCCGAAGTTGGGCGTTAGGTGGAACTGGGATCTTCCGCGAAATTTCGAGTAGTCCGCGTAGGCCATTTCGTCGCTTTGCCTTATCTTTGGATCCAAACCTTTGACGGATCTCGTATATTCGAACGACAGGTTCTGGCCTTTAAACCGGGATATGTCGATACTGGCATACCAATCGGGAGTTCCCAGAGTGAGCATTCCCACGTACTCTAATATCGGCTTCCCGTCGCTTCCCAATATGGAAAATTTCGAATTTTCCTCTCCGGCTTTCATGGGAACGAGAAGAAAATTTTTTTCCGCTTTGAGGGGCTCCCTCACGGTTTCTCTTCCTTCGGGCAAGAGAGAGGACGAATCAAGCGGAGCCGAAAATGCCGGCAACGCGAGTAGAAATGCGACGTATAATAGAAAGCGCGTCATAATCCACTGGATTATCGAAAAAAAATCCCCTTCGTAAAACAAAAAAATTGCGCCACGCGAACAAAAAACCCCTCCGATATTCGGAAGGGTTAAAATGGGAAAAACTAAGGAGCGATTTCCGGTATGATGTCGTCTTGCCCGTAGTCTGAAGGCAATCGATAATTTTCCTCGGAAACGCTCCAACCGCCGCCCAGCCCGACTATTAAAGACACGCACGCGCGGAAGCGCGCCCCCTTTAGTTGAAGGAGCAAGCGTTCGTTGGCAAGAGCCACGCTTTGCGCGTCGCTGACTGAAAAGTAGTCGACGAAACCCAGGTCGTACTGTTTTTGGGTGAGGTTCATCACGGAAACGGAAGCCTTCACCACCGCGGCACGGCGCTCGTACTCTATTTTCAAGTGGTTCACGTTTGCTAAGGCGTCCTCCACTTCTCTTATGGCAGAGAGAACAGTCCACTTGTAGTTTTCGAGCGTTTCTGCGTGGGCCGCCAAAGCTATGCGTTTTTGTGCCATGTTTCTTCCCGCCTCAAAAATGGGTATGTATATCTGCGGACTTATTCCCCACGCAAAGCTGCTCGAATTTATGAGCTTGTCTATTTTTTGAGCGGACAAATCCGTGTTTGCGGTCAGGGATACCGTAGGGAAGAACGCCGCTTGCGCCGCGCCTATTTTGGCGTTAGCCGCGCAAACTTCGCGTTCGGCCGCCGCTATGTCCGGCCTTCTTTCGAGCAATTCCGAGGGAACTGCCGCGGGAAGTGAAGGCAAATCCTCCCCCAGCTCCGCGTCTTTCAGAACGAGAGACGAAGGCGTTGTCCCCATAAGGAGGGCGAGGTAATTTCTCGAAAGAACCAGAGATCTCTCTACCTCCGCAAGCTGTGCGGCCGCCTCTGCCTCCTGCTGTATGGCTCGCTGCAAGTCTATGTCGCTCGAATAGTCGAATTTTACCCTGCTGCGAACCAACTCTGTCTGCTCTTTTCTAACGTCCAAAGTTCTCTTTAAGAGATTCCGCTCGGAGTAGAGCTGGCGAATTTGGAAATAGGTATTGGCCACGTCCGCCTGAAGCAGAAGCATCAAGTTTTGGTAGGCGTCGAGCTGCGCCTGGGCGTTTGCAACATCGGACTTAAGCAGGCTCCTTATTCTTCCGAACAGGTCCAAATCCCACGTTATTCCGAAGCCCGCCAACCACGTGTCGTACTGGCCGTAATACGGCTCGGCATTTTTCGACTGCGAAGTTATCGAATAAGATCCGTGTCCGGTCAGGCTCGGATAAAGTTCGCTCTTGTCCATAAGGGCCGCTTCCCTCGCCTGCTCCACTCGGTAAAACGCCGCCTCAAGATTCGGATTGTCCTCTTTGCACTTTTCGAGAAGAGTTCGAAGTTCGGAATCCTCGAACACCGACCACCAATCCCCCTTTGGAAGCGACGATGCGGGGCAGGCAGATTTCCACAATCCCGCGTCGTGAAAAAATTTATCCTCCTTTAAATCGGGAATTTTTAGTGACAGGGAGGGATCTGTGTAATCCGGCCCCACGGTGCATCCGGCAAGGGCTGCTGCGAATATTCCCGCATTTACAATCTTGCTAAAAATTTTCATACAAATCCTATTTGTCGGAAACTGTCTTAGGTTTAAAATTTTTCCTGATTACGTAGAAAAACACGGGAGTAAAGAGCAATCCGAGTATCGTCACTCCCAACATTCCGAAAAGAACGGAGGTTCCGATGCTCTGTCTAAGCTCAGATCCGGAAGACTCTCCGAATGCAAGCGGAACGACTCCCAATATGAATGCAAACGAGGTCATAAGTATAGGGCGCAATCTGTTTTTCGAAGCTTGCGAGACCGCAAAAACCGCGTCTTGGCCCTTTTCCTGTCGCTGTTTTGCAAACTCCACTATCAAGATGGCGTTCTTGCATGCAAGACCTATGAGAACAACGAATCCTATTTGAACCATCAGGTTGTTGTCCAATCCCCGCATGTCCACTCCTAGAAGAGCGAAGAGCAAAACCAACGGAACTATAAGAATCACCGCCAAAGGCAGCTTCCAACTTTCGTAAAGAGCGGCAAGAACTAGGAACACGAAAAGAACGCAAAGGGAGAATATCGCTATCGAGGTGTTTCCTATGCGCTTTTCCTGAAACGCCAGGTCAGTCCAATCGATTCCCATTCCGTCCGGCAGAACTTCATCGGCAATTTGCTCCACAACCTTCATCGCCTCTCCCGTGCTATACCCGGGAGCCAAGTTCCCGAGAATCTCGGCTGCCGGATACAAGTTGTATCTGGTAATCGTGGACGGCCCGACAGTTCGGCGAACGTCCGCAACCGAACCAAGCGGAACATTCACTCCGTTTATATTCGGAACCTTCAAATTATATATGTCGGAAATTTCGCTTCTTTGCTTGCTTTCGGCTTGGGCCACAACCCTATATACTCGGTTGAGAATGTTGAAGTCGTTTACGTAAATGGAACCCATGTAGAGCTGCATCGTGTCGAATATCGACTGAATCGGAACGTTCAACTTTTGGGCTCTTTCGCGGTCTATATCGAGATAGAGCTGCGGCGTCGATATTCTGAAGGTAGTAAACGCCAAAGAGATTTCGGGATGTTCGAGCATTGCCTTCCTGGCTATCTCCTGGGTGTATTTCTCTACGTCTCCCACTCCCCTTCCCATCTTGTCTTGGACCATCAGCTTAAAGTCGCCTCCCATTCCGATTCCGTTGACAGCGGGAGGTGTGAGTACATACACGGAGGCTTCAGGAATCGCCTCGGAGAGGGTTTTGGAAGCGTCCGCTATGATGCTGTCCAAGCTCCTGCCACGGGATATTCTCTCCTCTTTCGGATCGAGCTTTATAAACATAGCTCCGCTATTCGAAATCTTCGCGAAGGTCGCCCCGCTAAGCCCCACTATGGACATGCAGCTCGTCACTCCGTCTATTTCCCTGACTATTTTCTCGGCCCTCAGCATCGCCCTGTTTGTATGTTCCAGGGAGACGCCTTCGGGAAGCTGAATGGTCGCAAAAATATACCCCGTGTCCTGTTTGGGAATGAATCCCTTGGGAACGTTCTTGAACACATATCCCGTAAACACTAGAAGCGCCGCATAAAGCAACAACATCAAAGGCGAGAATTTGACAATCCTTCCCACCATGTTTCCGTACTTTTCAGAAATCCAGTTGAAAGATATGTTGAACCCCTTGAAAAACCAGCCCAAAAGGAAATTCCAAATTTTTGTAAACCAGTCCTCCTTGCCCTCCTCGCGTATCATTATGGCGCAGAGAGCCGGAGTGAGAGTTAGCGAAACCACTCCGGACAAAATGGTCGAAGCCGCTATAGTAAGCGCGAACTGCCTGTAAAACTGCCCGGATATTCCCTCGATGAACGCGGTGGGAATAAACACGGAACTCAATACCAAAACTATTGCTATGAGAGCCCCCTGCACCTGCGTCATGGCTTTTTTAGTGGCTTCCCGAACGGAAAGCCCGTCGCGCATATTTCGCTCGACGTTCTCCACCACTACAATCGCGTCGTCGACCACTATTCCTATGGCCAGCACCAATCCGAACAGAGACAAGTTGTTTATTGAGAATCCAAACACCTCCATGAAGAAAAATGTTCCTATCAAAGAGACGGGAATAGCAAAAAGCGGTATTACAGCAGCCCTCCAATTTTGCAGGAACAGCATCATGACAAACACCACGAGAATTATGGCGTCGAAAATCGTCTCGTACACGGCGTCGACCGAAGTCCTGATATACTCGGTATTGTCGAGCGCGATGAAGTAATCCATTCCCTCCGGGAACTTCTGTTTCATCTCTTCGAGAGCCGCCCTTATCCTAACTGCGGTATCCAACCCGTTGCTTCCAGGAAGCTGGTATATGGCAAGCGTCACGGCTCCGTTGCCGTTTAGATAGGATTCGTCGCTGTAGGAGTAGGAGCCCAGCTCTATCCTTGCCACATCGGAGAGTTTGACAGTTTTCCCGTCGGGAGTGTACTTTATTACTATGTCCCCGAATTGCTCTGGGGTGGAAAGCCTTCCCTGTGTGTTGATAATAAGCTCGTGCGCCACATTGGGATTGGCAAGCGGAGGCTGGTTCAGCTTGCCGGCGGCAACCTGCTGGTTTTGTTCCCTGAGGGCGGACAAAACTTGAGCCGCTGTCATGTTGACGTGCGCGAGCCTGTCGGGATCGAGCCATATCCTCATACTGTACTCGCGGGGACCGTAAATTTGCACATCGCTGACCCCTGCAATTCGAGCAAGAGGGTCTATCATCTGAGTTATGGCGTAATTTGTCAGGTATAGTTTGTCCCTGGTCCCGTTTGGAGAAAACAGAGAAACGGAAAGAAGCATGTCGGGAGAGCGTTTTTTTACGGTCACACCAATGCTCCTAACGTCCGACGGCAACCTCGATTCTGCCATCGCGACCCGGTTTTGCACCTGAACCTGCGCCACGTCGATGTCCGTTCCCAATTCAAAACTCACGTTTATCATAACGGAACCCGCCGAGTTGCAGGTGCTCGACATGTACATCATGTTCTCAACCCCGTTCACCTCTTGCTCGATGGGGGCAGCCACGGTATCGACCAATATTTCGGGAGAGGCTCCCGGATATTCGGCTATTACCACGACCGTAGGGGGAACCACGTCGGGGTACTGGGTCACGGGAAGAGACACATACCCGACAATTCCGAGTATGGTAATTAAAAGCGATATGACAGTGGCAAAAATAGGCCTGTCTATGAAAAAATGCGAAAACTTCATCTCAATTTAAAATGTTGAAGGTTTTCATGAGCAAACGCTCCGCGGGCTACTTTGACTTCGCTTCGGCGGCTGGAACGGGATTGACAATCCTTCCGGGATTAGCGTTGTGGAGACCCACAACCACTATCCTGTCGCCTTCGGAAACTCCCTCCTCTACTATTCTGTATTTTCCGAGAAGCCTTCCGGGCTTTATCATTCTGTACTCGACCTTGTTGTCCTTCCCCACCACCAAAACGTATCTGTTGACGAGATCAGTCCCGATGACATCTTCAGGAACAAGCAAAACCTCACGGGGAGACGAAGCCTTCACCCTTATCTTGGCAAACATTCCCGCCGCAAGCTTCCCCTCCGAATTGTCTATGTCGGCCCTCATGGTAAGGCTGGAGGTTTCGCGCCCTATTCGGTTGTCGTAATAGTTTACCACCCCGTTTATCTTGGTCTCAGAATCCCCAAGCAGCATTATTTGGGCTTCGGGACCGGTTCCCTTGGCTATATTTATCCTCTTGAACAAACCGTCTTTTTCATACCTGAGAAAATCCCTCTCGCTTATCTCGAAATACGCCTGGACGACATCGTCCTTGACTATCGCCGTAAGGAGGGTCGTGTTGGCGGCAACTAGATTGCCCGCGTCGACCAAAGCCTCGCTAACACGCCCGGATATGGGAGCCTTCACATGCGTAAACTCCAAATTTAGTTCGGCGTCCCTCAAATTCGCCTGGGCGTTTAGAAGAGCAGCCTGCGCTCCCAACAATTCGGCGTTGCGGGTCTCGAACACCTCTTTGGAGACAACCTTCGCGGCAAGCATCTCCCTTCCGCGCTCAAGGTTGTTCTTCGCCAAAACCACCCTCGACTCGACCTCCTTAACCTGAGCCTTCGCCGCTTGAACCTGCGCCTCAAACGGCCTCGGATCTATCACAAAAAGAAGATCTCCTTCCTTTACCTTTTCGCCCTCTGTAAAATTAACCTTCTCTAGATACCCTCCGACTCTCGCCCGGACTTCCACATAGCGAACCGCGTCTATTCTCGCCACGTATTCGTCCCAAAGCTCCACACTCTTCTTTATGGGATTCGCCACTTGTACTTTAGGCAAATTAACCTTCCCATCGCCTTTTTTGTCGGAACATCCTACCAGCGCAATCCCCGCGGCAAACGCCGCAACAATCATTATTCTTACCTTGTATCCTGCCATATTATTTTCCTCTAAATCTCCGTTTATCTCTTAAATATCTTGTCCAACATGAACAAAAAAGATCTCCTCACGCTCTCCACTTCCCTCTCGCCAAAGCCCTTCCATCCGTTATTCCTCATGAAGCCCTCCCGCGCCGAAACAAAAACATGTATCTGGCCCATTATCATTTCCGCCACTATCTTCGCCTTTACACCGTCCAACTTTCCGCAAGAGGCCACGCCCACCATGTTCGCCATCACCTCGTTAATCCTCTTGAACGCCTTGAAAAATAAGTCGAACGCTGCCGAAGGATACATCTCCTCCCTCGAAATCAATAGTATCACGTCCCTAAAAATAGCCTTGTCGATATTCTTGTCGCAGGAAATCCTGCTCATGTTGTAGTCGAAGATGAACTGCTTGGCCGCGGAGGCGTTTCTAGTTTTCAAAATATTTTCCGCCCTCTTGAAATACGGCTCCGAATAAATCAATATGTACTCCGATATTTCCCTCACAAGCTCCATGTAAAGCTCGTTTTTCCCTCCGAAATGATAGCTTATCGCGGCGTGGTTAACCCCCGCCCTCTTTGCTATTTCCCTCGTGCGGGCGCCGTCGAGCGAACGCGAGGCAAACTCCCCCAAAGCCGCGATTATTATGCGAACCTTGGCGTCGTTCCCACCTTTTAGATACTCGACTATATAGTTAGTCCTCATTTCTAAACCTTAACCAGATGGTTAAATCATTTGGTCATGTCAACGAATTTTTTTTAAAATTTTTTTGGGCAAGCTCTGAACGATTGTTCGTCCCGCGCGAAAAAGGCGAATCTTCATTTCCCGTTTTCCATTTCGGAATGCTCCGCAAAACAGGATTGCCGGCTACAAAACCCTTCCGCCTTCGTCTCATGCGAAAAATGGCATGAAATAGACCGGGCTTTAACACCAAGGTCAAAGCGACAAATACTCGGGAAGGCGAATCAAATAGCGCCCCTGCCCTAAAGAAGAAAATGAAACTACTTTACCGCAAAAAGCTGCGCGTCTTTGAAAAACATGCTTAGCGCGCTAAAAAAGCAAGCTTGGCAAACTCGAAAAGCAAGACCCGCCTATCCGAAAAATTAGCCGAGGAAATATCTCCTCTGTTTATCCGATATAGGAAGCCCGACTTTTTCCATCACAAGCAACATATCCTCCCAGACGAGGCGCTTTGTAGAAGGCGTTCCATACTGGAGCAAATAGGACGGATGATAGGTTATCATTAGATCCCTATTCTCAAATTTGCTCCACTTCCCCCTGATTTTCCCAAGCCTCCTCGTGGGATCTGGACCGAGCAAACCGGACACCGCCGTGTTTCCTAGCGCGACAACCACCTTAGGGTTTACTATTTCTATCTGGGCCTTCAAATAGGGAAGGCAATACCTCATCTCCTCCTCCGTCGGGGGCCTGTTTCCCTTTGACGTCGGAAGTTCGGGGCGCCAATTCATTATGTTTCCTATGTAAACGTCGCGGCGCTCTAGCCCCATGGCCTTTATGATTTTCGTAAGAAGTTGCCCCGCCCTCCCTACAAACGGCTCTCCCTGAATTTCTTCGTCCGCTCCGGGAGCCTCTCCGCAGAAAAAAATGTCAGCGTCCAGATTTCCCACTCCGAAAACAACTTTCTTTCCCGGCTTGAGGTGCTCGTTGCAAACCTTGTCCGAAAGCACCTTTTCCATTAAAAACTCCCACTTAGACCTCTTGTCACCATCCGGGAGAGAGAACGGAACCGGCATAGGAATTGGAGCCACAGAAAATCCCCCTCCGCTCCGAACTACCTTGGCCCTTATCTCAGCCTTTCCCGACAACGCCCCTCCCACCTTTAAATCCTCGGGGCTGGCGAATTTCACCTCCGACAAACCGTCGTCTATGGAATTTTTCTCCTCCACAAGAACAGAAGTTTTTCTCGAAGCGCCCCTGCCAGTCGAAACTTCTTTCGGGCCCGAATTTGCCATTTTTTTCAAATTTTCCACGGATTCGTCGTCCAGAGGGGTGAAATTTTCGCCCTCTGAAACCATTCTCTTGAGTTCGTCTATTATAGTGTCCAAAAATTCCTTCATATTCAAGACCGCCGAAAAATTTCCGCCATGGCCGACAATATCTCCGAAGGTTCCGACATGCGGCCTTTTCCAGAAATTCCGCATGCTAGATTTCCCGTTTCAGGCCCGACGAATTTTACCCCGTTTTCCTCGAGATATTTCACATTTTTTTGAACGGAAAAATTTTCCCACATTCCGCAATTCATTGCCGGAGCGATTAAAACCGGAGAAGAAACCGCCAAAAATATCGAACTTACAAAGTCCGGAGCAAGTCCATTTGCGAAGTTTCCTATCGTGTTCGCCGTGGCTGGAGCCACCACGTACAGTTCGGCAAAATCAGAAAGCGAAATATGTTCCGGCTTCCAATCCGGAGGTTCCTTCCACATGTCGCAAGCCACGGGATTGCGCGAGAGAGTTTTAAACAATAGGGGGCTGACAAACTCCGCCGCGCTCTTTGTCATGGCAACCTTTACGTCCGACCCAAACGACGCCAACCGAGAAACCAATTCCGCAGATTTGTACGCCGCCACGGATCCGCAAACCCCAACAACTATTCGCCTTCCGCGAAAAATCTCGAAAAAATCGCCCTCTTTCATTGAAAATGATTTTTACAAAAGGGGCTCAAAGTGCAAGATGTTTCGCATGGCCGGCTTTAGAGCATTTTACGATTTTAAAAACTACGACGGATCTTCGGAGATATTTTTGTCCGAAGATGAAAGCCGGCACTTGTGCGGCTCCTTGAGGGCAAGATCCGGAGACAAAGTCGACGTCTTCGATCTTTCAGGCAACGTGTTTTCCTGCGAAATATTGGATCCTTCTAAAAAAAGAACCTCATTAAAGACGCTTTTTAGAAAGAAAATAGAGGAAAGAAGCGCCGATATTTTCGTAGCCCAATGCACTCCAAAAGGAAAAACTTTCGACGAAATAATGCGCGGAGCAATCGAGATAGGAGCTGCGGGAATATATCCCCTAAACTCCGAGAGAACGGAGGCAAAAACAACTCCCCAGGATTCCGAAAGGAAAGCCGAAAAGAGAAGGGAACGCGCTGTAGAGTACATAAAGCAATCCGGAAATTTTTTTCCCTTTGAAATATTCGAGACCCGGAACATAGGGGAATTTCTGAAAAATTCCAGCTTCGACGCAAAGTTTGTAGCCAGCCTGAGAAAAGACGCCAAGCCGATTTTAAGCGAATTAAGAGAATTAAAATTCGAGGGAAAGATTAGAGCGTGCGTGCTGATAGGACCCGAGGGAGATTTGTCCGACTCGGAATACGACTCCGCTTCCGAAAGCGGATTCAAGCCCGTCACGCTCGGAAAATCCGTCATGAGATGCGACACAGCCGCTCTATTTTCACTATCGGTTTTGTCGGCGTTCTTCGCTTCGAGGTAAATATTTTCCGCTTCTTCTTCGCTTAAGCATCTCGAGCTGTTCCCTCCTCTCGGCCAATCCCTTATTTACTTTTATTTTTTCCCCCTCCGGAGACATTTCCGAACAATACATCGCGCACCCCATCGTCATGGGAAGCGGAATAAAATCCTGGACCTGGTTGAGATTCCAGTGCGATTTTGAAAAGTATTCGTCGACAATTTTCATGTCCTCTTTTGTGGAGCCCGGAAAGTTCGATATGAAATACGGAATTATGTACTGTTTTTTTCCGGAGCAGTTCGAAACGGAGTCGAAAATGCTTCTGAACGATTCGAATTCGCCCGCCTTGCCTTTTCTCATGAGCTTTAACACTCTTCCGCTCAAATGCTCCGGAGCCACGCTTATTTGTCCCGAGACGTGTTTTTCTATTATCCTTTTTGTTTGGGAGGGCTGAACCAAAGCAAGATCCAGCCTCACTCCGGAATTTATAAAAATATTCTTAACTCCCGAAACGGACGAAACCCTCTCGAGAAGATCCATCAAGGGTTTTTCGTTTGCATTGTAATTTTTGCAAAACGACGGAAAAAGGCACGAAACCCTCCGGCACTTCTTGCAAAGCTCGGGATTTTTTGGATAGTGCCCATAGACGTTTCCAGCCGGCCCCCCGAGATCGCTTATGGTTCCCTTGAAGCTTGGCAAAGAGGCGAGTTTCCTGGCGCTTCTTTCCACGCTCTCGGGGCTGCGAAACACGAGTTGCCTTCCCTGGTGGCAAACGAGTCCGCAAAACGCGCACCCTCCCGGACATCCTCGAACTACCGTTATAGAGTCCTTTACCGTCTCCCAGGCCGGAATTTTTCCCGAATATTTCCAATGGGGAATTCCTACAAACGGCAGTTCAGAAAATTTGTCGAATTGGGAGCTAGTCATGGGCTCCCGCGGAGGCTCTACGAGAAGTTCCCTCCCGTTGGTAGACTGGAGAAGCCTCCTCCCGTTCCACGGATTCATCTCAGACTCTACCAATTTCGTCTGAAGCATTATCGCGCTTTTGTCGGACAAAACCTCCTCGTACGACGGAAGCCTCACGCAACCCTCCGAATCAAACGCACCGCTCTCCTTCCCTCCCAAATACCTGCATGTTCCACGAATTCCCGACAAATCCATACCCTCCTTCAACCTGCCGAATATCTCGAGCATAGTCAGTTCGCCCATTCCGTAGCAGAGCAAATCCGCCTTCGAATCGACCAACATGGAGGGCCTAATTTTGTCCTGCCAATAATCGTAATGGGCAACCCGCCTGAGGCTCGCCTCCACTCCTGCCAATATGACAGGCAGCCCCGGAAAGGCCTTTTTTGCAAGCTGCGCGTAAACTACCGAAGCGTGCGGGGGACACATTCCCGTCTTTCCGTCTTCGGAGTACATGTCGGCCTTGCGAATCCTCCTTCCTGCCGTGTATATCTTCACCATCGAATCCATGTTCCCCGCCGAAACCGCGCAACCAAGCCTCGGCCTTCCAAAAATTTTTATGCTCTCGGAGTTTTTCCAATCCGGTTGCGCCACAATGCCGACCCTGTATCCGGCGTCCAAAAGAACCCTAGCAACAATAGCCGTGCTGAAAGTGGGGTGGTCGACGTACGCGTCTCCGGAAACTATCAGAATGTCTATTTCCTTCCACTTCCTCGCCTCCATCTCTTCGGCGCTCGCCGGAACAAACTTCGTCAACTCCGATTCTTTCATAAAAACGATTCTCCTAACCCTACAACCCGCTCCCGATAGAATTTCCAAACTGTATGGAATCGCGTCCGAATTTTCTCCTGACCGTTTGCATGGCTCTCTCAGCCGCCTCAAGTTTCTCCCTCGATTTTTCGGGAAACAGTTCCGCCTGAAACTCGGATTCCGCGCCCGTGAGCTCTCCCGCCGAAATTCCAAGTAGCCTGACGGGAGATTCGAGATTCCAAAATTTTTCCACCAACTTGAAGGACTCGCTTATCAAATCTTTTCTGAGATTCGTGGGAATTGGAAGAATCTCCTGCCTAGAGAGAGTCCTGAATTCCGGATCCTTCAACACCACTCGAATCATTCCAGCCTTAAGATTGCGCAAAACAAGCCTCTCCGAAACTTTGTCCGCCACCAACCCCAAACCTATCTTTATTTCCTCTGCCCCCTTCAAGTCCCTTCTGAAAGTTATGGAATTGCCCACGCTTTTCGCCTCCTCCTCTTCCCCCCAAAAATTCACGGGAGAATCGTCGAGTCCGTTTGCCGAATCGTGAAGACATGCTCCAAATTTTCCGAATGCCCTTTCGAGCCTGCCCTTGGAACATTTAGCCAAATCTCCTATGGTGCGCACTCCCATTCGTGACAACTTCAAACAGGTGTTTTTCCCAACGTACAAGAGATTGGACACAGGAAGCTTCCATATAACATTCTCCACGCTGTCCCTGCCGAAAACAGTGGTTGCGTCCGGCTTCTTGAAATCGCTTCCAAGCTTGGCGAAAACTTTGTTGAACGAAACCCCTACCGATAGCGTAAGGCCCAGCTTTTTCTTCACCGTTTCTCGAATTTTGTCCGCCAAAAGCCCACCCTCCCGAAAGTCCTTTGCCGCATGTGAAACATCGAGCCACGATTCGTCTATTCCAAAACGCTCCACTCTCGGAGTAAAACTACAATATACTCCGTTTGCCAAAACCGAGTATTTTCTATATTCGTCGTGGTGGGAAGGCAACAATATGAGATCCGGGCATTTTCTTCTTGCGCTCCAAATCGTCTCGCCCGTCGATACCCCGAACTTCTTTGCCGCCTCGTTTTTAGCCAGCACTATTCCGTGCCTGAGCTCGGGATCTCCGCAAACGGCCATAGGCCTTCCGCCTACTTCGGGATGGTTAAGCTCCTCCACCGACGCGAAAAAACCGTTTAAGTCGCAATGCAAAATTATGCGATCCCTCATGGGGCGCATTTCCATACAAGAAAGCCCCCATGTCAAGACTTCCAAACTTGGAACTATTTTTTTACAATGCGATAGACGTGATTTTTCGGATTGGCCTCGGAATAAATTTTCTTTTTCAAACTCTCCACTTCAGCCCTTACCTTGCCTTCCTTATACACGTCAGAAATGTACCGTTTTGTCAGATTCAAAAAGTGGGGATGCATTTTCCGGGAACTCTTGGAGTCCTTCTCTATAGCCTTCTTCGCCCATTCAACCGCCACAGATTTGTCGCTTATGTTCGGACAATCCGGAATAATTTTAAACTCAACAAGCTTTATGTTCCTGTATCTTGAATAAACTTCCCTAAGTTTTGCGCAAAGATTCCAAACTTTGTGCGCCTGGACGCACTGCGGAGCCGAAGCCAACTCGGACACGTTCACTCCCTTCTCGAAATCTTCCGCCCGAAATTCCCCTACTTTCTCCCCGTCGATTTCAAAGGAATATTCCCCCTTCGGAAGATTTTTTATCCTGAGAATCTCCCTGTTAAATTTATCCAAGAAGTCGACGTACTTCGAACTCTTAACTACCGACTTCTTCATCGGGAACGGAAGCGAATCCTCCAAAAGCGAAAACGAAATTCCGTTTTTAAAACTTAAATCGGAAACTTTGCAATTTTCCGCCTTGGAAACTTTGCCCGAAGCAGCGTCCAATTCCAATTCCGACACCGGAGAGGGCTCCTCGAGAGTTCTTATGAATTCGTATGCCATTACGAATCCGCCCAAATCCCCGGGATGAACCCTGTCTTTGCCAACTATCGTATCTTTGGGATTGTCCTTTTGCAGCGCCGAATTCACTTCGTTCATGCAGGTCCACAAATCTACAACCTTGGCATTATATTCGGGTGCTATTTTCTTTATGAACTCACCGCACCTACCAAGAGCCATGTTCACGCCAACATGGTTTTTCTTTTCGCACCCTTCTATCGTCTCATCGTATATGGACGGAGTAAAAAGTACTATTCTGCTTTTTGAAACGGCGTCCAAGCATTTTATCACGTAATTTTCGTAGGAGGATATAGCCCTCTCCCTCTTTTTCTCGTTTCCGTCGGAGGGAGAGGCCGGATAATACGACCTGCCTACGTCGTTCATTCCCATCATCAAACTCACCACGTTGGGATTTCTCGACACCACGTCCTTGTCTATTCTATCGAAGAGCTCCTTAGCAGTTCCTCCGCTTATTCCGGCGTTTATAAAGTCTATATTAATGTCGGGAAACCTCGTGGCGTAAAACAACATCAGATTCTGTGTGCAATTTCCGCCGTGGGTAATGCTGTCTCCCATCAAAATAAACTTGTCTCCGTCAGAAAAGAAATTCGATGTCCTTGCGGCAAACAGAGAGACTGCCGCAAAAATATAAACTATAAAACTTCTCCAAATCATATCCCTTCCTCCTTCTTTAAAAAAACTACTTGGCAGCTTTCTCCCCGTCAGACTTCAAGTCGGAGAACATCTCGAAAGCCTCATCTGGCTTCATTCCCTTGTGGACGACTCCGCGAACAGCTAAAATCATCGCCCTCGGACACTCAGACTGGAATATATTTCTGCCCATATCCACCCCGCGAGCCCCTGCCGATATAGCTTTGTACGCAAGCTCCAAGGCGTCCCTCTCAGGAAGCTTCTTTCCTCCCGCTATAACTATCGGAACCGGACAGCCAGCCACCACTTTTTCAAAGCCCTCCTCGCAATAGTAGGTCTTAACAAAGGTAGCCCCGTTTTCGGCTATCACGCGCGTGGCAAGACCCAAGTAGCGGGCGTCCCTGGCGAGATTCTTCCCCACAGCGGTCACACCAAGAGTAGGTATCGAATACCTAGAGGTGTAATCCACGCACTTGGCAAGATTCGATATGGTTTTTGCTTCGAAAGTTCCCCCTATTGCCACCATCGGGGCAAGGGCGCAAGCGTCCAACCTGACAGCGTCCTCTATGTCCGCCAGGCATTCGTCGTTCAATTCCGTGAGTATGGTTGAACCTGCGCTAAACCTCAACGCAAGCGGCTTTCCCGAATTAGGAGGAACGACGGATCTGAGCGCGCCCCTCGTACACATGATGCAATCGGCATGGGGTATCAGAGGAACTATCGACAAGTCCATTCTTTCCAATCCGCTCGTGGGTCCCATTATGTACCCGTGGTCAAATGCCAGCATCACCGTATTCCCGCTCTCGGGATTAAATATCCTGCCCATGCGGAATTTTACTCCCCAATCTGCGTTTTCGAGCCCCTTTAAGCGGGAACCTTCACATTTCGCCGATTCGCCTACGCAAAAATCGGACGCCTCTATATTGCCCTCCATGTCCGGCATCTTATCTCCTTCTTTTATTCAGTTAAACAAATTATTCCTTCGCCACTCCGGCAAACTCTTCGAACAAAAGCGAAATAGTGACTGCTCCGGCATCGCAAACGCCCTTCGATTTCTCTCCGAGATTTTTCGCCCTTCCGAATTTCGCAACCAAATCTTTCGTGCTTTCCGCACCCCTCTTGGCAGCCTCCGCCGCGCGCGCAAACAAATCCTCCACTCCGGCTGCCCCGTCCATAGCCTCCACCGCCGGAATGAGGGCGTCCATCAGAGTCTTGTCGCCCACCGAAGCCGACGTATTAGCCTTTACACTCTCCAATCCGGACTTGAACGCCTTAGAAATACCTTTCGCCTCCAAGCTCGAAACTCCGTCCTCCACTCCGTCTCCTATTCCCATCAAAAAACTTCCAAACAGGGTGCTCGTGGATCCGTTCGAATGCGACATGGCTGCCATTCCGGCATTAAAAAACAAGTCTTTGAGCGAGCCTCCGGAGGACTTCGCAGCCTCCGCCGCCGCTGCCAGCGCGCCTTTGGCGGCAGTTCCGTGATCCCCGTCCCCGCAGACGGAATCCAATTCGCAAAGCGCCGACTCCTCCAAAGCCACTCTGTTTGCCGCTCGAACGAGCATCTCGACGGCGGCTCTCGTGTCGAATTCTTTCATGTAAAAATCTCCGCCTCTTTATTCCCCGACGCAAGTCCAATACGGTGTGTTCGAACGCGCTTTCAAAAGTCTGCGCGACTCGCCTTCAAGAGGGCACAAAACCATTTGGAATCCCGCCATCTCCTGAACGGTCAGAATTTCGTCTATAATCCCAAACTCTATTTTCACCCCCGACTCCGCGGCAAATTTCGACGCCGCCCTAAACACTATCGACATCTCCATAATGGTTGTAGCCCCGGATCCGTTCACCATCAAAAACGCCTCTTCCCCACTCTTCAATTCCGAAGCTTTTGAAAGCTGGGAAAACATTATTCGAGCAGTCTCGTCCGCAGTCAAAATCTTCGACCTGCCTCCGCCTCCCTCTCCGTGCTGGCCCATTCCTATCTCCATCTCTCCGTCGGGCAAATCGCCTATAGGCATTCCCGTCTGGGGATGCGTGCAACCGCCTATCGCAACGGCAAGAGTGGAAACCCTCGAATTAAATTTCTCCGCTATCTCAAACACTTCGTCCAGACTCTTTCCCTCTTCCGCCGCGGCTCCCGCAACCTTTATTACAGGTATGCAGCCGGCAAGACCCCTTCTGTCGGAAATCGGCGTTTCCAAGCCCGCGCTAATGTCGTCGGTGGTCAGAAGTTTCCTGACTTTTATCCCCTCCCTCTCGGCAAGTTTTAGAGCCATATTGGCGCTCATTACGTCGCCCGCGTGGTTCAACACCACAAGCAGTATCCCCGCCTCCCTCTTAAATTTTCTCAGAGCCTCGAGAACCGCCATCGCATTGGGAGCGGCAAATATGTCCCCAACAACGCTCGCATCTAACATTCCCTCTCCAACAAATCCGCTTATCGCCGGCTCGTGGCCGGATCCACCCATTGATATAACGGCGACTTTCCCGCTGTCCTTCGGCTTGGCCCTCACAACAAGCTTGCCGCCCTCCACGGCTATTTTGTCAGGGTAGGCAAGCGCCATTCCCTCCAATAATTCGGTCGTCAAATTCTCGGGTTTGTTTATGAACTTCTTCATCATGTTATCGCCCTTTCTTTATCCCGTTCTATTGAATTTGTTTTTGAATTGTCAAATATTTTTTATAATATAAAACCAAGAAACTTCCTCTCGGAACAAGAAAAAAAGGCGCCGCAAACGGCGCCTTTTTTTGGAAATATATCGGGCTTGCTTAGAATCCGAAGTCGACCTTTCCTCCGAACCAGAAATTGTCGGCCCTGCCTTCGAGAGCATAGTGGAAACCGTCGTAGTTTTCACCTTCGTTTCCGCCAGTCCTGTGGCAATAGCGTACACCGCCGCTGATGGTGCAGTACTCGGTTATTGCGTAGGCTATGTCGACGCTTCCGCCGACGTACCACCAAGTCTTGCCCTCGTCCCTACCGCCATCGTCCCCGTTCATGCGGGCAGCCGAAGAGTATCCTCCGTAAATCGTGATGGGCAGAGTCAGCTTGCTCCAGCCAAACGTCCATTCTCCTATGGGAGCATTGTATCCCACGGATATCTCGACAACCTGCTGCTTCAAAATCCAGTTGTACGTATAATAGATGGAGGGATTGAGGTTTATTCCGCCAAGGTACGCGGAAGTATCAAATGTAAGGCCTACATTCACCTCCATGTCGCGGGATATGCCGCCCCAATCGGACGATTCGGGATACCAGTAGCAGATGTAGCCCACGTCCAACTTCGCCATTCCGTAAGTATATATGGCGCCCCCGTAAACGTCTATCTCCTTCAAATTGCTTCCGGAAGTAGATTTTATGGGGAAGTTAGACCACGCCCCTGCGTACAAATCGAAACCGAGAACAGGATACGAAAAATCCACCTTCGGCTGTATTGAATGTCCGGCGTACTTGACTCCCCTGAATACATACTGAGATTCGTATCCGACCGAAGTCGATACGCTCACCAGGGACAAAGACGGATCCACTATGGAATCCACCGGGAAAAAGCCGTCTTGGGCCTTGGCGGTATTCATGGAGGCAAACAGCGCCATCATCGCTGAGAATGTTGCGATAGTCTTTTTCATTTGTGTGCTCTGTCTTCTGTTTTTAGTTTAACAAGGTTTTGAAAGCAAATAGCGGAGCGATTGAAAAGTTTATCTTCGAAAGGTGCAAGCATTCTTTTTGGAAAAAAACGAGATTCCCAAAAAGAAAATCCTCTAAAGCTCCCTTTTAATAGCGGTATCCCTCGGCCTTATAGGGTCCCTCTACCTTCACTCCGAGATAGTCGGCCTGCTTCTTCGTGAGTTTCGTAAGCTTTGCCCCTACCCTCTCCAAATGCAGCCTCGCCACCTCCTCGTCGAGCTTTTTCGGCAGTATGAACACTTCGTTCCCGTATTTTCCGCGGTTCTCCCATAAGTCCATCTGGGCCAACACCTGGTTGGTAAACGAATTGCTCATGACAAAACTCGGATGCCCGGTTGCGCAGCCCAAATTCACAAGCCTGCCCTCGGCAAGCAAAAATATCGAATGCCCGTCGGGGAAGGTATATTTGTCGACTTGAGGCTTTATATTCGTCCGCTTTATCTTCGGAAAAGCATTCAGCTTATCCACCTGAATTTCGTTGTCGAAGTGGCCTATGTTGCAAACGATCGCCTGGTCTTTCATCTTTTTCATGTGGTCGATCGTGATGATGTCGCAGTTGCCGGTGGTAGTCACGTAAATGTCGGCAAAGGGAAGCGCGTCCTCAACCCTGAGAACTCTGTATCCTTCCATAGCCGCCTGAAGTGCGCAGATAGGATCTATCTCGGAAACCATTATCGTGGCCCCCAATCCCTTCAGCGCCTGCACGCAGCCTTTTCCGACGTCGCCGTAGCCGCACACGAGCGCCGTCTTGCCGGCTATCATGACATCGGTTGCCCGCTTGATTCCGTCGACGAGCGACTCCCTGCAACCGTATAAATTGTCGAATTTGCTCTTCGTAACGGAGTCGTTGACGTTTATGGCTGGGAACAAGAGCTTTCCTGCGGCATGGCGCTGGTAGAGCCTGTGGACTCCCGTAGTGGTCTCCTCGGAAACTCCGACCATCTCCGAGACAACCTTGTGCCAGCGATTCTTGTCCTTCTTGTACTCCCTCCTAAGAAGATCCTTTATCACCTTCTCCTCATGTGAACTCGACTCGGAATAAACCCACTTGTCCCCGCATTCCAACTCGTATCCTTTGTGGATTAAAAGAGTGGCGTCTCCGCCGTCGTCCACCACCAGCTGGGGACCCTTACCATTCGGGAAAGACAGAGCCTTCAAAGTGCACTCCCAGTAGTCCTCCAAGGTCTCTCCCTTCCAAGCAAAGACCGGAGTTCCTCCTTTGGCTATCGCCGCGGCCGCGTGGTCCTGGGTCGAAAATATGTTGCAGCTTGCCCAGCGCACATTCGCGCCCAAAATTTTTAAAGTCTCTATCAGAGCTGCCGTCTGTATCGTCATGTGGAGCGAACCGCTTATTCGAACCCCCTTCAAAGGCTTCTTGGGACCGTACTTCGCGCGAATTGCCATTAGCCCGGGCATCTCCTTTTCGGCTATGTCCAACTCCTTGCGACCCCAGTCGGCGAGCTTTATATCGGCTATTTTGTATTCCTTGATGTTTGCCATTTTTTCAGAAATTTTTATCAGTTAAAAAAGAAAAAGCGGGGAGAAAACTCCCCGCGGCCGCTTTCTATTTTACGGCCTTCTTCAATTCTTCGGCCTTCGAAACGTCCTCCCACGGAAGGTCGGACTTGGAGAAGTGACCGTAATTCGTAGTCTTCCTGTAAATCGGACGAAGCAAATCGAGCTGCTTTATAATCTCCGCGGGCTTAAACTTGAAAACCTTGCGGATTGCGGCGACAATCTTATCGTCGGACACGCTCGAAGTTCCAAACGTATCGACTGCTATGCTCAAAGGCTCGGGATATCCTATCGCATAGGCCACCTGTATCTCGCACTTGTCGGCAAGACCCGCCGCAACTACGTTTTTCGCCACCCATCTGCACATGTACGCCGCAGACCTGTCGACCTTGGACGGATCCTTCCCCGAGAAAGCTCCGCCTCCGTGCCTTCCGTATCCACCGTAGGTATCCACAATTATTTTCCTGCCGGTAAGACCGGAATCGCCCTGGGGGCCTCCCACAACGAACTTGCCCGTGGGATTTACCAAAAATCGAGTTTTGGGAGTTATGAATTTTTTGGGAAGAACTTTTTTAATTACCTTTTCGACTATGTACTTCTCTATCTGGCTGTGTTCGACGTTGGCGGCGTGCTGGGTGGATACTACCACGTTCTCTATAAACGCGGGCTTTCCGTCCCTGTATGCAACCGCCACTTGGCTCTTGCAGTCGGGGCGAAGCCACTTCGGGCCCTTCCCGCTCTTCCGCTGCTTTGCCAATTCCTGAAGAATTCTGTGAGCAAACATCACGGGAGCGGGCATATACTCCGGAGTCTCGTTCGTGGCATACCCGAACATTATCCCCTGGTCCCCGGCACCCTGTTCTCCGGTGGCCTTGCCCTTGGCCTTGCGGGCGTCGACGCCCTGCGCTATGTCCGGAGACTGCTTCGTCAACAAATTCGACACGAAAACTTTGTCCGCGTGAAATACGTCGTCTTCGTTTATATAGCCTATTTCGCGAATGGCCTCGCGGACAATTTTCTCGTAGTCGAGCTTCGCCTTTGTGGTTATCTCGCCGGCGATGGTGACGCAATTGCTCTTTACGAGCGTCTCGCAAGCTACCCGGCTAAATTTATCCTGGCTCAAACACGCGTCCAAAACGCTGTCCGAAATATAGTCCGCAACTTTGTCGGGATGTCCCTCTCCAACCGACTCAGATGAAAACACGTAGTCTTTTGTCATAATCTTTTCACGGTATATATTCGTCGATTTCCTTGGCAAGCTTAAACGAGGCGCTCGCAAAACCCCGAAACCGAACAAAAAAAATCTATTCTATCCCGACCGTGGCGGCTATGGGCATGTGGTCCGACGGATAAACGTCGCCTATATGGTCGTCTATAATCTCCCAATCGAAGACCTTGACGTTCTTTGAGACGAATATGTGGTCTATCATGCTTGACTTTTTAGCTTCCCCCCTGAAACCGCAAAAGGAATACTCCGGGCCTGATGGAGGAGTCTGCGAAATCGACCTTGAATTTATCAAGTAATCCGAATTTAAGGCGATTTTTATGCTGCCGCAATTGGAATTTGCATTGAAGTCTCCCGTCACAAAAAACGTTCCTTCCCCCGCTATTTCCCTTATCTTGGAAATTAAAAGCTCCATTCCCTTTATTTGTTCGGGATCGTCTTTCTTTCGGCGACAAACCATGTGGACGTTGAAGAAATAAAACTCCTTCCCCGTCTTTTTGTCCAAAAATAATGCCCAAGTGCAATGGCGCTGGCTGTCGAACCTGTTCTCCGAAAATCCTCCCGAAGGCTTTTCGGGTGTTTTGGAAAACCAAAATTTTCCCGATTTCAATACTTCGAACCTGTCCTTCTTGTACCATATCGGATTGTTCATGTTGGGAAGAATCAGATCCTTTGAAATGTGTTTTGGAGACCTGCCCTTAAATTTTTCCGGAGTTTCGTCGCCCATCAACTCCTCTACAAAAGCGTATCCCTCCATGCGCTCGGCAAGCCAGCGGACTTGAAACGCGTAAGGCTCCTGCGAACCGCACACATCAAAGCCGTGGGATTTTATCAAATCGGGAATTTGGTTTTTGCGCGCCTCCCAAACTTTCAAATCGTTCGTGTTTCTGCAAAAAGCCATGTTAAAACTGGCTACTTTCATCTTTTCTACGGAGTTTTTCGAACAGAGAAAAAACCCCGCAACAACAACACACGCAATCGCCAATAAAACCGACAAAACAACAAATTTCCTACCCATGCCCGCAGAAAAAATACAATGCGAAAAAAAGTCAATAAAAAGCTCCGCCCAAAAAAGGCGGAGCCAAAATTACTTGAGTTCCGACAAGGCCCTCTTAAGCCTCTCCACGCATTTATCTTTTCCAAGCGCCTCCGCCATGGACATCAAATCTGGACCACCGGATTGACCCGAAAGGGCATACCTCAGCGCCGGAAAGTAGTCGTTGGGGCGAATTCCGTTGCCCTCCGCCAGCGCCGCAAGCTGATCGTGCAACAGGGACGCGTCGACCTTTTCCAAAGATTCGAAAAACGGCAACATCTCCGACATTCTCGCAAGAGGATCGCCCTTCTTGAACGTTCGCTCCCTGCCTCCCTCGTCGAATGCGTAATTGTCGTTGAAAAAGTATTCTACCATGGACGGAAAGGAATCCATAGCCGAAACCTTGGGCTGGCAAAGCGCAAACACCTTGTCGGAATACTCCGCAGGATAGTTTAAATACGAAGCCAAACCGAAAGCATCGAGCGTCTCCCTGCAAATCTTCGAAAACCTATCGGCAGGAAGAGCCCTTATGTGCTCGGTGTTGAAATGAGCCATCTTGCGCTCGTCAAAACGCGCGTTACTCTTCACTATGCCTCCAAAATCAAACAGCTCGGCTATATCCCTCGGAGAGGAGAATATTTCCCTGTCGTGCTTCGGATTCCAACCAAGCAAAGAAAGATAGTTCACCACGGCCTCCGGCAAAAATCTCCTTTCCCTGTACTCCTCTATCAGAGCCCCGCGGTCTCTCTTGCTCATCTTGCCTTGGCCAACGCTCTTCAAGATTAGAGGAATGTGCGCAAATTTCGGAAGCGGAGCTTCAAAAGCTTTGAACAACTCTATGTGCTTGTTCGTGTTCGTGAGGTGGTCCTGCCCGCGAATCACATTCGTTATCTCCATGCAGATATCGTCCACCACGTTCACAAAATGAAACACGGGAGATCCGTCCGAACGAAAAATCGGAAAATCCTTTTCCTCCATTCTCTCCACGTCCCCATATACGAGATCGTGCAAAACCTGCTTCTGGCCAGACACCTTGAAAAATACCGCTCCGTCCTTGTCGTACGCCCGGCCCTTGGCGCGAAGAATCTCGAGAAATTTTAAATATATATCCCCCCTCTTACTTTGAAAATACGGACCGTATTTTCCTCCCACTTCCGGGCCCTCGTCCCAGTCCAAACCGAGCCAACGCATTCCCTCCAGCAAAACGTCCAACGCCTCCTTCGTGTTGCGCTCCTTGTCCGTGTCCTCTATCCTGAGAACGAAATCGCCTCCGGTGTGCCTGGCGTATAGCCAGTTGAACAGCGCCGTGCGCGCGCTTCCTATGTGAAAGAACCCCGTAGGGCTCGGGGCAAATCTCACTCTTACTTTGTCGCTCATTTCCGTTAAGTTTGAATTTCGAGCCTGCGCTCTATTTTTTTATCTAAACTGCCGATATTAAACCCCGCCAACAGACTTTTTCCAGAAAAAATAAACGCGGACAAACGACCTCGTAAACTTTTCCGGATTTTCCGAAATCTCCCTTTCAAATTTAGAAATTTCCATCCACTCGAAGGAATCCACCTCCATCGGAGAAAATGAAAATTTTTGGGAGACGGGAACCTCCATTTCATAAACGAACGTAAATTCATTTCCGGTTTCGGAACATGCGTGAATCTTTCCTATTTTTTTCAAATCGCCCAAAACAACCGAAATTCCGGTCTCCTCGCGAAGCTCCCGCAATACCGACTCGTCGTAGCTCTCTCCGGAGTCGACGTGCCCCGAACAGGAAGTGGTGTACATGCCCGGATTCAAATCTTTGAGTGCGCTTCTTTTTTGAAGCAAAATTTTCTTTTCGGGAAGTTTGGCCGAAGAGCAACTTTGACAAAACGGCGGATAGGATCCCTCTTTGGAAAATATCAACACGTGAACTGCCCTGTGCAAAAGCCCCTTGGAGTGAACCTCGGACCTGGCGGCTTTTCCCACCACGTTGTCGGAGAAATCCACGATATCAAAAATATCCTCTCCTATTCCCCCTCCAGGCGTATTTTTTAAATTCTCCATTCCAAAACGAATGCCCTTTTAAAAATTTTTCTCAAACAAAATCTATTTTTTCCCACAGCGCAAAAATTCCCCTCCTTAAAAAAATTTTCCCCCATTAAACCTCCATCGCATTTCCTAAAAGCAAAAAGCGGCGCGGAAATATCCGCGCCGCCTCAAGATCACATCTTTGACTTTATCGCCGCTTGCGCCGCCGCAAGCCTTGCCACCGGCACGCGCGGCGGCGAACAACTCACATAGTTGAGTCCGACGTCGTTGAAGAAGGTGATGGAATCCGGATCTCCTCCGTGCTCTCCGCAAACTCCAAGCTTCAGATTCTTGCGAACCGATCTTCCCTTCTCTGCACCGATTCTGACAAGCTGACCCACTCCGTTCTGGTCTATCGAGGCGAAGGGGTTTTGAGGAAGAATATCGAGCTCCTTGTAGCGTCCGAGGAAGGAACCGGAGTCGTCGCGGCTCATTCCGAGGCCCGTCTGGGTTAGGTCGTTCGTTCCGAAGGAGAAGAACTCTGCCTCTTCCGCTATCTCGTTTGCGGTGAGAGCCCCGCGGGGAACTTCAATCATGGTTCCGACCATATAGTCGAACTTTATCCCCTTTTCCTTCATCACTTCCTTGGCGACGTTCTCTATGATTTCCTTCTGGTACTTGAGCTCCTTTACGAAGCCCACGAGCGGAACCATAATTTCGGGCTTAATCTTAAGCTTTTTGTTAGCCTTCATCACGTTCGCGGCCGCTTCAAATATCGCGCGGGCCTGCATCTCCGTGATTTCGGGATAAGAATTGCCCAAGCGGCAGCCCCTGTGTCCGAGCATGGGATTCTGCTCTTTGAGCGTAGCGCACCTCTCGATTATAGATTCGGGAGTGACGTTCATCTTTTCGGCAAGAGCCGTGGGATTTTCGCGCGGCAGGAATTCGTGCAGCGGCGGATCGAGCAGGCGGATTGTGACGGGCAATCCCTCCATCGCCTGGAATATTCCCTCGAAATCCTTCCTCTGGTACGGAAGAAGTTTGGCAAGGGCGCGCTGGCGCTCGCTTACATTCGAGGCGAGTATCATCTCGCGCATGGCGTCTATCCTATCTCCCTCGAAGAACATGTGCTCCGTGCGGCACAGACCTATTCCCTCAGCTCCGAGACAAACAGCCATTTTCGCCTGCGCTGGCGAATCGGCATTCGTGCGTACGCCAAGCTTGCGATACTTGTCCGCCCACTTCATCACGGTGTCGAACAATTTGTACGTGTAGCTCTTTGCGGGCTTCAATTTTCCGGTGAGAACCCTGATGACCTCGCTTGGGGCAGTCTCGATTTCTCCGAGGAATATCTCCCCTGTTGTTCCGTCTATGGAGATGTAGTCTCCCTCCTTTATCACCTCTCCGCCGACAGTCATGATTCTCTTTTGGTAATCCATCACGATGTCGCTTGCTCCGCAGATGCAAACTTTTCCCATCTGACGGGCAACGAGGGCAGCGTGGGAACTCACACCTCCTCTGGAAGTAAGAATTCCTTCCGCAGCTATCATTCCACGAAGATCCTCGGGCGAAGTTTCCTCCCTGCAAAGGACGACCTTGTACCCGCGGGAATTCTCGAGCTCCGCGGCCGCGGCCGTAAAGGCTACTTTTCCGCTCGCCGCGCCGGGACCTGCCGGAAGGCCTTTTGCAAGGCACTTCGCCTTGGCCACAGCCGAGGACGCAAACACCGGAACCAAGAGGCTCGAAACCGAATCCGCGGGAATTTTTAAAATCGCGGTCTTTTCGTCCATCAACCTCTCCTTGTTCATCTCAACAGCAATTCTGACAGCGGCAAGACCGGTGCGCTTCCCGTTTCTTGTCTGAAGCATGAAGAGCTTGTTTTCCTGAATGGTAAACTCGAAGTCCTGCATGTCGCGGAAGTGCTTCTCCAGCTTCGAGCGGATATCCAAAAGCTCCTTGTAGGCCTTGGGCATCTCCTTTTTCATCTGGGCTATCGGATGGGGAGTGCGAACTCCCGCCACGACGTCCTCTCCCTGGGCGTTGATGAGATACTCTCCGTAAAACACGTTCTCTCCGTTCGTGGGGGCGCGGGTAAACGCCACTCCGGTTGCGGAAGTGTTCCCCTTGTTTCCAAATACCATCGTCTGAACATTGACCGCAGTTCCCCAGTCGGAGGGAATGCCGTACTTCTGGCGGTAAATGATAGCCCTCTCGTTCATCCACGATCCGAACACCGCTCCAATAGCTCCCCAGAGCTGCTCATAGACGTCCTGGGGGAAAGTTTTCTTGGTGTATTCGAGAATCAAAGCCTTGTATCTTTTTACGAGCTCGCGGAGATCGTCGACTTCGAGATCTGTGTCCATCTCCTTGCCCGTTTCCGCCTTGAGGGTTTCCATGACTTCGTGGAACGGATCCTGATCCGCCTCGGACTTCGCGTGGACTCCCATTACTACGTCTCCGTACATCTGTATGAAGCGGCGATAGCAATCCCATGCAAAGCGCGGATTGCTGGTGGTCTTGGCAAGGCCCTCGACCGTTTTGTCGTTGAGGCCCAAGTTGAGAATAGTGTCCATCATTCCCGGCATCGACTCGCGGGCTCCCGAACGAACCGAAAACAGGAGGGGATCATTCGCATCGCCGAAAAGCTTGCCCATCTGCTTTTCTACCGACTTGACTCCAGCGCGAACATCGGCATCCAAGCAAGAGGGATACTTTTTATTGTGCTCGTAGAAATATGTGCAGACTTCCGTTGTAATGGTAAATCCTGGAGGAACTGGGAGTCCTATTCTCGCCATTTCCGCAAGGTTAGCGCCCTTGCCTCCAAGAAGATTTCTCATCTTCGCGTTGCCGTCCGTCTTTACTCCGAAGAGATACGTATACTTGACCTTTTTGCCCGACGCCGCCTTAGCCTTCGTTTTGGAGCCTGCGGACGCCGCCTTTTTAGCAATTTTTTTTGCCATATATTTTGTCGGATTATATTTATTGTTTTGCTGGGGTCGCCTTCTTTCGGAGTCGCCCAAGGCGTTTTTCAGTCTTGGCGAGGTCTCCCGCGAAAAGCGCCGGAGCCTAAAAAGAAAGCGCTTCGCACAAAATTTGTGCGAAGAACGACGCGAGACGGAATCGTGTCTCGCGAGGTGAAGTATCAAAAAAATAGCTTAAAATTGTCAACAAGTTTTTCGCCGTTTTTTGCCCCGAACCGACAAAAGGGAAGTTCTACCCTTCCCCGCCGGTAGGCGCGGCAAAAACTAACAGCCCGCGATTTCCCGACGGGAAATTTACGCAAGCCAAGTTCCGCAACTCCAAACCGCACGCTCTATTCGAAGGATATTTTATCCGCAAAATCCGGAAAAATTTTCACATTTGGAGAATCTTTCCCGATTTTCTTCCCAAAATAATTTATGTTCTCCAGGCTGAAATTCTTAACCGAGCGCTCTTCGTCCCAACCTTTAAAATAAAGAATACCCTTGAATTTGCCCTTACTTCCCTCGACTGTCAAATTCTTCACGGAACAATTCGAAAGCCGCCCGGCTACTTTGTATCCGGAATATTTTACCACCCTCGGATTCGCCATCAGCACGATCATATCGCTACCGTCGGAATGTATCTTTATTCCGTCGAACTTTATATTTTCCATCGGCATATCTCCAGACGGCTGTAGCCATATTATGGAATTAGACCAATAGTCCTCGGGGGGACGCATATTAACACTGTAAAACGGTATAAATATATTTTTGAAATTTATGTTGGACATTTTTGGGGCGTTGCATTCGTAGCCTATCCTGAATATGTTGGCGAAGTCTGTCCAAAAAATGCAATCCCGAACAAGTATGTTCTCGCAAGGATTTTTTCCGCTCGTTCCCTTGACCGCCACGATGTCGTCCTGGGCTCGCGCGAAAACTTTTTCTATCAATACATCCGAAGAATTGCAAATATCTATTGCGTCGTCGTTCAACATTCTCGAAGAGCAAATCTTTACTCCCTCCAAAAGAACTTTTTTGCAGTCTTGAACTACGAGAGTCCATCCGAAGGGTTCGGTTATTATGACGTCCTTGACAGTGACGTTCTCGCAATTTTCGAACCTGACAAAGTGTCCTCTGGCAAATCTTGGGAACAGGCTTCCGCTTATGATACCTCTGCCTCTGATGGATATATTTTTCCCCTTCGCCAAAATCGTTCCTTTCACCACTGCTCCTCCCGCCACGTACAGTGTCTGGTTATCCTTTAGCTTTATCGGACTTTCCAAAACGTGCGTTCCCGCGTCGAACCTTATCATATTGGGATCTTCGGATTTTGGAATGTCGCTTTCTATGGGATTCCCGAAAATTATAAGCGGCATTTCCCTTCCCTCTCGCGCAAGGACCGCCGAAAACGGCCTATCGGCACTAAACGACATCCTCTCGCCTTTTATAGAACCAACTCCGCCCTTTTTCAAGTTGGACATTTTTGGGAAAAGCTCAGCTTTGTCGAGAGACGAACCGGAATACACTTCCACATTCACCCTGCCTTTGAAATCGAAGTATGTGAAAAAGTATTCACCTCCCTCAAACATGGGCGAAGAAGCTCTATATATGTCGAGTTCATTTCCGTTCACAAAAACTCTATATCCGTTTCTTGCCACTCCCATTTTGTCGAGACTTCTCATATTCACCGACTCTCCGGAAGGAGCCGGATATATTATTATCTTATCTTCTCCCATAAGCCCGGGCGAAAAAAACACGACCAGCAATTCAAACGCTATAAACAAGCTTCCTTTCATAAAACACTCCGAGACTTTCAAAAACAAAAGCTACATATCCTCGCCGCCCGGGAGGTAGCGTAAATGGTTAAAAAAATTTTTCCACAAAAAAGAGCTCCGGATAGAAAGAATCCGAAGCTCCGAAATTTGATATTTGCAATTTTACTTTCGCCTTCTAAGCACCGCAAGGCCGAGAGCCGCCACTCCCAAAAGAGCTGCCATCGCCGCCGGCTCGGGAATCGCGGTAAATGTGGCGTACAAACTGTTCCCTCCGAGTTCAAGCAGAACATCGTATCCGTCCGCAACCACTTTTATCCTGGACAAATCGTCCTCTTGCAGGCTGTCATCCGCCCATGTAGCTATAATATACTGCACTCCCGTATCGAGAACAGAACCGCTGAAATCGAAAATCCTCTCTCCGTCTCCAAGAATTTCAAATCCACCTGCAAGCTGTATTAGCCCCGTGCCGTCGATGGAAAGATTCTCAGTCTTTATAGTTCCACCCGACCATAACAAATCTTTTCCGAAAACATGAGCGTAGGAATCCGATTTTGCCGCGGAGTTTGTTATAATTTCAAGCGTTCCCCCGGAGATTTCAATATCGCCCATCTGGCTTACTTCGGCATTAGCCATGTGGAGAGCAAGAGTTCCGCTTATGATCTCTATCCCTCCTTTAATGCCTCCGTTGGTGCCCGCCCAAGTATTGTTTAACTCCTGGCGGGAATCCTCGGCGCCCTTCATTACAATCTTCATCGTAAAGTTGGAAGCCTCTTCATCTCCATAACCTCCTTCGAACTTGCACGAAGTTCCCGCAGCGTTCGTGAAGATTATCGTGGCGCTTCCGCTGGCTCCGCCTGTGGCGTAGAAATTTCCAAGACCGTTTAGACCTCCTATGCTGTAAATGGAATTGTATGTTCCATATTCGGTGTAAGTTTGGCTTATATTGAAGAATATGTTCGGCTGGTTCTTGCCGTCTCCGTAAAAATTGATAACTCCGTCTATCTTGAGATCCACCCCTTCGCCGTAATAGTACTCTTTATCAAAGTTTATCTGATCCTGCGTCCTGTTGAGTTCTTTGCAGACATTCCAAATGGAATGCGTCTCGCCGTACATATTGTAGTCGCCTTTTACCGTCAGCGAGTGAAGGACAGCCGGAATCTTTGAACCGTTGCTTCCGAAGTTCAAATTTCCCGCCCAAGAGAGAGCATCTTCGCTGCCTACGGTGACGTCGCCGTTTATAATGACAGACAAGCGATATGCCGCGTTGTCCGCCTGGCTCGTTATATTTACGGTATTCGACATGTAGTCGAGATTTGCCACATACGAAAGATTGTTAACCTCCAAAGTCCTAATGCTATAAAGAGTATCCCTTACTTCCTGAGTGGTCCATATTGACGCATCTACATTTTTGGTATCGGTGGCGTTTTCCTTTTCTCCGTATCCCCATCCTGAAGCTGCGGTATTGTTGTTCTGCGCATAAAAATTTACGTTCTTGTTGGATACGTTTTGGAAGGTCAGATTACCGATTTTCGTGTAATACGAATTTATGCCCCAGTTGGGCATTCTCGAGGTATGGGCGCCCAAAACCGTCGTGGCATAATTGTAGTCGTATATCACGTCAAAGCCCTCCGTGAAGGTCCCGTCCTCCTGAATGTGCGCCATCGGAGCATCGAAAGCGTCTGTGACGGCTGTTATTTCCCCGCCGTCGACCTGCTTGTGCCAGGCGGTTTTATCATACATAAGACCTGTCCATTGATTTACCGTGGGAGCAAACCAATAAACCGTCGAAGCTTGGGCCATGCTAAACGCAAAGAGCGCCGCGCCCAAGCACGCAATCCATTTTTCTTTTGTTTTCATATCTTAGTGTGTTCTGGGTTGTGTCGAGACATTTTCAGAGAAATAAATTTTCGAGACCAACTATAAACGTCTACCTCAAAAAACTGACCTCGACACAACGATTTTTCTTTTGTTGCGCACCCATCGTCAAGGAAAAAAACACGACGATTTTGAAAAATTTTTACAAATATGTATACAGAGCCTAAACGATTTCCCCTAATCCTGATATTTTCGCTGTTCAGGAAGGAACGGAAAGAGTCCGGACTATCGAATTTTTCGGCGCCAAACCGGAAGCCCATTCGCTGAGATTTTCAAAAGCAATTCTCAACAATCTCCGCCTTGCCTCGAAGGTCGTCCAAGCGTTGTGGGGAGTTATAAAACAGTTTGGAATTCCAATCAAGGGATTGCCCTTCGACGGAGGTTCGCTCGATAAAACGTCCAAACCCGCCGCGCCCACTTTTCCGCTTTTTAGCGCGTCCGCAAGCGCCTCTTCGTCGATAAGTCTCCCCCTGCCCGTGTTTATTATCCAAACTCCGCGGCGCATTTTGGACAAATTTTTAGCATTTATTATTTTTTCCGTTTCGGAGCTTAACAGGCAATTCAAGCTTATTATATCCGACGTTTCAAACAAGTCGTCGCGCGAAACAAAGCGGACTGCTCCTTCCGAAAGCCCCGCCTTTCTGCTTGGAGAAAACGCCACTACTTTCATTCCAAACGCCGACGCTATCTCCGCCACCTTGCGCCCTATTTTTCCGAACCCCAAAATTCCGATGCTCTTTCCGGCCAGCTCCACCTGAGGGGTAAGGCAAAAGCACATGGAATCTCTCCACTCCCCCCTGTTGACCGCCTCCGCGTGAGTCTGCACTCTGTTGGAAATGTTGAGTATGTGCGCAAACACCTCCTGCGCGACCGAATCCGTGCCGTACGACGGAACATTTGTCACCTCCACTCCCCTCGACGCCGCCTCTTTGAGGTCGACATTGTTGTATCCTGTAGCCAACACTCCTACGTACCTGAGGCGGGGAAGAGCCGAAAATTGCTCGGCAAAAAACGGAACCTTGTTTGTCAAGACTGCGTCCGCGCCGGCTGCCCTCTCCACTATTTTGTCTTTCGGAGTGTTGCCGTAAACGACAAGCTCCCCAAGCTTTTCAAAGTCGCTCCAGCCGAGATCGTCCATTGCGGCCGTCTTCCCGTCCATCACGACGATTTTTAACCCGTTTCTTTCCATACCGGAAGGAATGTTTTCAAGATTTCGATTTTCGGCAAGCTTTCAAAAATTTTTTTGTGGAATTTTTAAATTCCCCCAACTAAACAGAATCCTTTGAAATGAAATATAGGAATATAATCTGGGATTGGAACGGAACTCTGCTCGACGACCTAAACGAGTGCTTAAGCGTGTTGCGCGAGCTGTCCCGAAAGTTTGAAATGAAAATGGTCGATAAAGACGAGTACCGGGACAACTTTGGATTTCCCGTATCAAATTTCTATATAAAGTACGGATTCGATCCAAAAAAATATTCTTTCGCGGAAACTGCACGGATTTTTTCCGAGCTGTACGAAAAGCTTAGACCATCTTGTCCCCTGCAATCCGGAGCTATGGAAACTCTGCGCGCGCTAAGTTGCGAAAACGCCCGGCAAAGCATAGTGTCGGCGTACGAGGACTCCAAACTAAAAGACTCCGTAAGGGAAAGGGGAATAGAAAAATATTTTGAAAAGATTTCCGGGCTTTCCGACAATACCGCCTCGTCGAAAGTTAAGCTTGCCATATCGCACGCCAAAAGCCTCGGAGCAGACCCGAAAGAGACTGTCGTGATAGGGGACACTCTCCACGATTCGGAATCCGCCGAAGCCATAGGGGCAAGTTGCGTGTTGATTTCTTGCGGTCACCAATCCGAAAAGGTTTTAAAAAAATCCGGAAGAAAAATATTCAAAGGACACTCGGAACTGCTGAAATTTCTCCTCTCCGACTAACGAGAGACAGTTTTAAAAAAATAGACCGGAATTTTCCTCGTCCACAAACGCCGGCTGGGATTTAAGCAGTTTTCTCAAAATGCGGAACATGGAGGAATCGCAAGAAGATGCGGGCGCCTTTTGCGATGCCGCTATAATCCGTCAAATATGGCGTATTTCCGAAGTATCGAATATCCCATAAAAATTTTCCCGATTAAACAAACTATCTAAATTGTCACCCATTTCGAAAAATAATACCTCTTCAAAAAACGCAGCCCTTCCAATAAAATATAATTCTAACAGCCTTCGCGAGCACAGCCCGCAAGCAATCGAATAAAAAGAGCTTCCCCTCCCCCGCAAACAATCAAAAACAATTCTATCTGGTTCCGGAAAAATCGCTATTCTTTTCCACACGGCAAATTGGAAATGAAAATCCCCGCTTGAACCGCAAAAAAAATTCAATCGGAAAAGCGAAAATTAAACTAGTTCCCTTTTTTAGCCCTGGCCGGTGCTCCAAAAAAATTTTCGGTTCGCGCCACAGAAAAGTATCTTCTCTGCAAATCCGCTCGGATTTACAAAGCCCGAAACGAAGCCAAACTATCCCCTGACAAATTTCGCAAGCTCAAGGGCGCTCTCTGCCCTGTTTAAAATATAGAGATGTATCCCGTCGACTCCGCGGGATATCAATTCCTCTATCTGGACGCGCGTCCAATCTCTTCCGATTCTTCTTGCCTCATCGTCGGTGCGCGCCGCCGACATTTTATCTACTAGAGCCGCGGGAATTTCGCTCGAGCTCATGCGCTTAAAATTGTCGAGCTGCTTCAACGACAGCGGAGGCAAAAGCCCCGCGACTATGGGAACAAAAATTCCGGCCTTTCTGCATTTCTTTACGAATTCGAAAAAATGCGAATTATCGAAAAACATCTGTGTGACTATCATGTCGGCTCCTTTGTCGACCTTCTCCCTTAGGAACGCAATATCGGAGCCTATTGATGGAGCCTCCGGGTGCTTCTCGGGATAACCCGCGCAGCCGATTCCAAACTCGGGAAAATCGCTCGATATGAATTCTATCAACTCCGAAGCGTGCGCAAAACCGTCCGGGCACGGAGCAAAATTCGCCTCTCCTTTTGGGGGATCTCCCCTCAGAGCCATTACGTTGTCGAATCCCTCGCTTTGAAAATTCTCCAAAATCGACCGTATCTGGTCCCGCGAATGCCCGCAACAGGCCAAGTGTGGCATTACCTCGAAACCGAAGTCCCTTTTTAGTTTTAACCCGTACTCGAGAGTCCTTCCCCTTGTGGACCCCCCCGCCCCGTATGTTATGGAAACGTAATCCGGACGCGCCTCCGACAAAGCCTCCGCCGTCTTCAGAATAAGACGCGCCCCCTCCTCCGTTTTCGGGGGAAAAAACTCCACGGAAAACACGGTTTTATCCTTCGAAAATTTATCCGATATTTTGTTTCCGACTTTCGACATCTCCATGCTTTTTGGAACATACTTCCAAGAACGAGGCAAATTGCAAACGAAAAGAGCCCGAAACGCCGAACACTCCCCGCCTACGCAAAACCGCGCTATTCGCAAAGCCTATTCACGCCCTTCGGAAGCCTCTTGTTGAGTTCGCCAGTTATGTAGTCGTAGGCCTCCTCAACGGA
Organism: uncultured Verrucomicrobiota bacterium; assembly: GCA_949283955.1. Classification (GTDB taxonomy): domain Bacteria; phylum Verrucomicrobiota; class Verrucomicrobiia; order Opitutales; family Intestinicryptomonadaceae; genus Merdousia. The sequence goes on from CASDUP010000031.1 coordinate 111,907, forward strand.
ATCGGCAAAGCGGAAGAATCCCAGATCCTCGTTTCTTATCACTCCCGTCTTGACCAAAAAAGGAAAGTCGACCGCTTTCTCCCAAAACTTTCTTCCGAACAAAACCGTCGGTATGTAGTTTGGAGTCTTGCGGGTTTTCATCAAAGTGAACACTTCGAAAAATTCGTCGAAAGTGCCCGTTCCGCCCGGGAAAACGACCAATGCCTTAGCAAAAAACAAAAGCCAAAATTTCCTCATCAAAAAATAATTGAAATTCACCCATACTCCCTTCGCGACAAAGTCGTTTCTCCGTTGCTCGTCGGGTATGTGTATAGTAGCCCCCACCGTCTTGGCGCCGGCGGTATACGCTCCCCTGTTCGCCGCCTCCATTATTCCAGGGCCTCCTCCCGTCATTATGTAATACTTGTGTTCCGGGGGCAAATCGAGACAGTTGGACCACTCTTGAAGCCTCCGGGCAAGATCCTCCGCCGCCTCGTAATATTTGGACATTTCCACGTCCATTTTCAGCCTCTCGAGTGTATCCTTCGGCGCCTTGCGCTTAATCGCGTCCTCGTACGCCGACTTCGCTTCGCCTTCGGGCTTTATCTGCGCCGACCCGAAAAACGTTATGGTGTTTTGAACCCCCTCCGATTGGAACACGAACGCCGGCATCAGCAAATCGCGCTGAATCCTCATCAGGCGCTCCGACATATTTTCAAAAATTCCCTCTATCGGCTGATCGTAATCGTCCAATTTTCCGTCGGGAACTTTTTTCAAAATTTTCGAATTTTTTTTCGGCGAAATTTTCTTTCCCATAATTTTTACCAGCGTTAAAAAAGCGCGCCGAACGGCGCGCCAAAATTTACTTGTTTTTTTGCTTCGCGGAAGAGTCTATCTTTTCCGCGCCCTTCGTCAGTTCGGCCCCTTCCGACTTCGCCGCCGCGACTTTTACGTCCACTACGGTTTCGTCGAATCCGTCGGCGTTGATGTAAAGCTTCCCTACGCCTTCGAGGGCTCCTTTCAACGGAACGCTCACGGAAGTCCTTCCCTCCGGAACCACCACCTCTGGCATTATAACCGAGCTGGGAATATTCGTCTTAACATCTATTTTGTACCCGCCTTTCGGGGCTTTGAAGCCGATGTTAAACATCATGTTTACAAAGTCTCCGCTTTCGATGGAAACCTCGGTCGGAGCCACTTCCAGTTTGGAGGAATCCACTCTGAACTGCCCGAGCCACATTTCGCCTTTTTGCCCGACCAGGTCCACGTCGTAGTTCTTGCCTCCCTTAAGCGGAGGAACGATAAATTTCAGAGTCGAGCGGGAGACATACTGAACGTCCGCCTCTTTTCCTCCTATAAAAATTTTGTCCTCTTCGTTAAAACCCCTTCCGAGAACAATAATCTCCGAACCCACCGTTCCCCTTTCGTTTTGCATAGTCACAACGTAGCGGGTGGTCGGCTCCAACACGTAAACTACCGGACTCTTAAGCTCTATTTCCTTTACCCCGTTGGATCCCATGTCGGCCTTGTACCTAAGCATGAAATAGTATTTCGCCTCGGTGCGATTGGGAGGCATTTTGTAGTCGTACTCGTAAACCCTGTCGAGGCTCATGCTTTCGACGGGCTTCATGGGAATAATTTGTTCGTCTATTACTATCAACGGCTCGATGCTGTCGTTGACGACATATCCGTCGTTTATGTGGGCGCTCATGGTTAGTGTGTATGTGCGCGAAGAATTTTCCGGAACGCGCTCGGGAGTCAGATTTGTCAGCCCCGAACATCCCGCCCCGAAAACCAACGCAAGGGACGCCGCAAAATTAACGATAAATTTTTTTGCCTTGTTCATAAGATTTTTTATATTGCCTTCCTTCATATATAATAAGTTCACGTCCATGCAAGATATTTCACACGGAGTTTATCTGCACGTTCCGTTCTGCGCCAGAACCTGCGCCTACTGCAAGTTTTACAAGCGCGCTCCCTCCTCTTCCGATATGGAAGCCTACATAGATGCTCTCTCCCTTGAAGTCGGAAGGTTTTTAGATTCTCCGAATAGCTCAGCAAAAATAGACACCATGTTTTGGGGGGGAGGAACGCCGTCGTGCCTTTCCGAAAGGCATATAGAAAAAATAGCGAAAATTCTCGAGCCGCTCAAGCCGACTTTGGAATGGACGGTGGAAGTCGCCCCATCTACGGCTTCGGAGAGCAAGCTGAAGCTTTTGAGAGAGCTGGGCGTAGATAGGATATCCGTTGGGATCCAGAGTTTCAACGAAAAGACTCTAAAATCCCTCGGCAGGCCGCACTCCGAAAAATCCGCGCTTTTGACTCTCGAGAGGGCGTATTCCGCCGGATTTCCAAAACTTGGCATAGACTTGATTTTCGGAGCCCCGGAACAGACTCTTCCCGAATGGGAATCCGATTTGAAGCGCGCTTCCGAACTCCCCATAAACCATCTGAGCACCTACTGCCTGGAATTTGAAAGTTCGACTTCATGTTGCGGAGGAATAGCAAAGGGCGACTACGACAAGTTGGAAAGAGAGGGTGAGTTTTTGAACGCAACCATGTCCGAATTGCCCGAACTCGGATTTCCTCAATACGAAATTTCAAACTATGCCAAACCGGGCTTTGAGTGTCTCCACAACATCTCCACGTGGAAAATGTTTTCGTGGAGGGGATTTGGGCCGGCGGCCGCCTCGCAGTGGTCTGGCAAAAGATTTCGGAATAAGCCCGACATGGAAATCTGGAGAACGTCCCAGATAAACGGAGACGACAGCTGCCTTGAGGACCTCGTGGAACTAGACGACGAAGAATTGTTTTCTAGCGCCCTAATATTCGGTCTTAGAATGAGGGAGGGAGTGGATATTTCAGAGATTGCGAAAAGATTTCCCAGCGCCAATCCGGAAAAATACGAAGCATCTCTTGAGTTTTTGGAATCGAAGAACCTTGTCGCCAGGGAGGGTCCGCGCGTCAGGTTGACGAGGGAGGGCGTTTTTGTAGCGGATTCTGTGGCCGTAGAGCTATTGTAATTTTCCGACAAAAAAGCGCGCCCCGCCCGGAGGCGAAGCGCGCCGACCAAACAACGCTTCTATGGAACAAATTTTTTCCGCTTCTCTTCCCGGCATTTCGAATTTCCGCACTTCGAAGCGCAGCAGGACGATCCCCCGCAACACGAACCGGAACATCTGCAAGATTTCCTTAAAAAATAGAACATTGCCGCCACCGCGGCAAGCGCCACGCAAACTATTATAAAGACTTCCATTTTTTTCCTTTATACTCCGATATTCAAAAGCGAACCGACCTGGTACGCCAAAAAAGTCAGCGAATATGCCAAGAAGAAAAGTCCAGCCGCCTCCGCAAGCATCCATTTCCAAGAATTAAGCTCTCTCTTAATCACCGCCAAGGTTGCGAAACACGGAACCGACATCAGACAAAACAGCATTATGCAAAATCCCTGCAGCGGAGTGTAGTTTTCAGCGAGTTTTTGCCTAAGGGGAACCGACTCCTCGTCCGCCTCTCCCTCCGCATAAAGTATTCCCAGCTGGGATACGAAAACTTCTTTGGCCGCGAGCGAACCTATGCTTGCCGTCGTCAGCTTCCAATCAAATCCGATGGGCTTGAAAACAGGCTCCAAAAATTTCCCCACTCTACCCGACACCGTATATTCAAGAATTTCCGCGTTCTTCTCATTTTCGAGCGCCGCAATGCGCTCCTCGGCCTTCTCCTTGTCGGGTTCCGATTTTTCGACCTCTGAAATCAAAGCGGAATAATCTTTCGAAAACGAAGCCTTTTCCGGAAGAGTGTTCGCCAAAAACAGGATTATGGAAGTGGCCAAAATTATGGTTCCGGCCTTGTGGAGATAGAGCTTGCTCCTGTCCCACATGTGAAGCAAAAGGCTCTTGAGGGTGGGAAGCCTGTAGGGTGGAAGCTCCATTAGATAGACTTCTCCATCTCCCTTAAAAATCGTTCCCTTCAATATTCTCGCAGCCGCAAGCGCCACTACCACTCCTATAAGATACATCACCCACATCATCATCGCCTGATATTTCGCGGCAAAAAACGCCGGAATTATCAGCGCATATATTGGTAGCCTCGCGCTGCAACTCATGAGCGGAAGTATCATAATGGTTGCCTTCCTGTCTTTTTCAGACTCTATGCAACGAGTCGCCATTATCGCCGGAACATTGCAGCCAAAACCCAAAATAAGGGGTACAAAAGACCTTCCTTGAAGGCCTACTTTCCTCATTACGCCGTCCATTACAAAGGCCGCCCTGGACATGTATCCGCTGTCTTCGAGAACGGCTATTGCAAGAAATAGGAAGAGTATGTTTGGCAAAAACACAAGAACTCCTCCCACTCCGCCGATTACACCGTCCGTAACGAGAGTCTTTAAATACGGAAGCGATTCCGCTGGCCACGCGCCCTTCACAAAATCGGAAAGCCATGCAAACCCCTCCTCTATCCAATCCATGAAAGGCTGGGCGCAAGTGAATGTAAACCAAAATGTGGCGTAAATTATAGCTAGAAATATGGGAAGACCGAGAAGCTTGTTTGTCATTACCGAGTCTATCTTGTCGGATATTTCGCGGCGCTTCTCGTGGGTCATGGATATGGAATCCCTGCACGCCCCAGACAACATTGCATAGCGCCTGTCGGCCATAAACGAATCGGCGTCTATTGCGTGGATGTCGGAAAGATGTTTTATTTGGGACTCGGCTTCGGGAATGGCGGGGGAAAGCTCCGGAATTCGCATGGCGCAAGAGTCCCTTTCGAGCAGTTTTATGGCGAAAAATCTCGAGGGAATATGGGAGTATTTTTTAATTCCTAGAGAGTCTATTTTTTCCGCCACTGCTGCTATGGACTCGTCGACGTCGGCCCCATAGGTGAGCATGGGAACCCCGTGCCCGTCCAAATTTTCAAGGAGTTTGGCGATCTTAGACCTCAGTTCCACTATTCCGTCGGAAGTTCTGCCTACGGTCCTTGCTATGGGAGAACCAAAGTATCTCTCCAGCTTTTCTGTGTCGAATTTTAGACCGCGCTTTCTGGCGTCGTCGCTCATATTGAACACCAAAAGCATGGGTATGTGGAGTTCGGCAAGCTGGGTGGTAAGGTAAAGGCTTCTTCGCGGTATGGACGAATCTATAACGTTCAGAATCATATCCACTCCGCTTCGAGTGAGCTCCCTGAAGGCAACCTCCTCCTCCGGAGAACTGGACGAAAGCGAATATACACCCGGCAAGTCCAGAAGCTCTATTTCATTTCCATCGACGAAAAAAGTCCCCGACTTGCTCTCCACCGTAACTCCCGGATAATTTCCGACGTGTTGGCGAGCTCCAGTAAGCGCATTGAATATGGTCGTCTTTCCGCAGTTTGGATTTCCCGCCAGAGCTATTTTAAAACGCCTACCCATTTATTTTTCCTTTCCAACGACTATGCTTTTTGCGTCGTCCCTATGTATGGCTATGCTCGTCTCCATTATTTTCACGCGCAACAGTCCTCCAAAAGGAGCTTTGCCCTCCACCATGAGTTTCGTTCCCGGAACAAGTCCAACGTCCGCGAATTTTTTTCCCCCTCTTGAGTTGGGCAAAACCTTCCGTATGGTGGCGATCGTTCCCACGGGAAGATCCGACAACAACCTCTCTTTGCCAGCATCGGCAAGTTTAACTTCAGTTTGTTTTGAATTTTTCATTTTTCCTCTAGCTTCTATCTCGAACAAAAACTCTTTTGGCCGAAACCCGCCCTGCTTGTTAAGTTAGTGTACGCTAACTTTTAGGGTAGAACCAATCTCTCTTAAAAAATTAACCCTATCAATTCTTCTTAGCCTTTCTCGATTTCTTTGTGCATGAGACACCCTTTATAGGGCAATAGTCGTCCGACGACTCGAACGCCCTCTTCATTGCGAGTGCGTCGCCTATCTCGTCTATCAGCTCCGCCAGCTTCAGCGCTATGTTTGCCCCTATTGCATGCTCCATTTTGCATGCCGCCTTCGAAGCCTCGCCCGGCGAAACCCCCAAAGTTTGCGTCAAAAACTTTATTAGAAGCTTGTGCTTTTCGTAAGTTTTCTCGGCTATGTCTTTGCCGCTTTTCGTGAGGACGACCGGGCGGTATTTTTCGTAAATTATAAGGCCCTTTTCCCCCAGTTTGGACAGGGCGTTGGAAACCGTTGCTTTGGAAACCCCGTGGGCCTTTGCTATGTCGACGAGACGGGCCGCCTCGCCCTGCGAGGAAAGGCGAAGTATGGTTTCGAGATAATCCTCTTTGGATTCGCTCAGTTTGTTGCTATCAAAAGCCATTGTCCAGCCATTGAGGACAAAATATTTCGAAAGTCAACAAAAAAGTTTCATCAATCTAACTTTTATTTTTTAGAAATCTCCGCGCGAGAGTTTCCGCCTGCAAAAACGTGTTGACTGAAGGCAAAAACGAGTGTTTCGTCGGGCGGAGCATGACTTCAAAGTATATCGACATAAAGGAAGAGGCGTGCGAGGCAAACAAGATGCTTCCCGCTTCGGGATTGGTGGAAATGACGTTCGGGAACGTTGGTATTTTCGATTCCGAATTCTCGGTTTTCGCGATAAAGCCGAGCGGAGTTCCCTATGAAAAGCTCTCTCCAAAAGGTATGGTGGTAGTGGATCTTGACGGCAGGGTCGTGGAAGGCAAACTCCGCCCTTCGAGCGACACTCCGACTTACGTCGAGCTTTTCAAGGCATTCTCGCCCAAAGCGGTGGTCCACACCCACTCGAAATACGCCACGGCTTTCGCCCAAGCCCTCGTTCCGATACCGGCGTTTGGAACGACCCATTCCGATTATTTTTACGGGGACGTTCCCGTGACCAGAAAAATGACATCTGGGGAAATAGCTGGGGAGTACGAGAAAAACACCGGTCTTGCAATAGTGGAGCGCTTTAAAAAGGGACGCATCAATCCCGAAGAAATGAAAGCCGTTTTGGTGGCAAGACACGCTCCGTTTGTATGGGGGGATTCCGGCAAGAAAGCGGTCGAAAATGCTAAAGCCCTCGAAATATGCGCCGAAATGGCCCTCGCCACAATCGCATTAAACCCCAAAGCCGGCTCCATCGAGAAGGCGCTTTTAAAAAGGCACTATTTTAGAAAGCACGGAGCGAAAGCCTACTACGGGCAAAACGGCTAAAAAAGGGTTTTATGGAAAACTTCTCCGCAAGAAGAAATTAAATAGAGCAAGCGGCAGATTGATTTTTCCCCGCTTCATGAAAAAGGCGCAAAAGGGCAAAAAACTTTTGACCAGAAATAACGCAACCGAAGAAAAAGCAGCCGGATAAATCTAAAAACACCCGCGCTCCACATAGCCGAAAAAATTTTCGCCAACTTTGCGCACTCTCCGCCGCAAAGGCTAAATGCGGTACGCTTATGCGAAGGCGTGCCATTTCGCCGATGTAAATCGGCTCAACAGGCAAAATTTTCTCCGGCATTCCGCAACAAAGCGGGAAAAGCTTTGTTTTTCCAAAACCGAAAAATTTTAATCTGCCACAAACTTCACCTTCACCTCATGCGACAACTTGTCCGGGGGAGGCACAAGACTCAACGACGAAACCGCCGCAACCGCCGAAGAATCGAATGCCGACACTCCGCTGGACTGCACGATTCTCACTCCGCTCACGCTCCCTGTTTTTGAAACTCTAAAAGCCACCACCGCCGCCGTTCCCGATGGCGATGCGTCCGGAATAACCCAGTTTTGTTTTGCGAGCTTGTTTATGTAGGAGACATAAGCCGAAAGGGCGTCAACCATGCGGGAACTGTTTCCCGCAAGACCGTCTATTTGGTAGTCGCTTGTTTTTATTCTGTCCAAATTTCTCGTGCTCGACCCTATTTTCGGAACTCTTACCGGGCGGTTTTTCCTTGGGCGAGAAACCTGGGGAATTCTGGGATTTGTCTTTTTGAAATCTTTGAAGGTGATTTTTTCAGGCACAGGCTTGGGTTTCGGGACAGGCTTTGGAGTGGGGGGAGGATCCTCTATTTTTTCTATCGGCTTTAGAGGCTCGATTTCTTTTACGTCGATGGGCTCCAAATTTTCCGTCACGTCCTCCACAGTCTCTTGAGGTGAATCGGGAACGGCGGCGGAGGGAGCTGGAGGTTCCACCATCTCAAAGGGCTTTTCGTTCTTCAAGTCGTCCGAAGCAAACAAAAGCCCGACGTACGCAAACAGAACGCAGCCGAGCGCCACGCTCAGATGCAAAGCAAGCGAATAATAAAATCCCGCCCTTGTGTTGTCCTCTCTATTCGCCATCTCGAGACTATTTCACGCGCGTGTCCAAATGAAGTTTCGTAAGATTGTTCCTCTTTATCGCGTCTATTACGTCTATCACAATTTGGTATTTGAGCGAGGCGTCCGCCCTGAGACTTATAGCCGGCGGATCGGGCTGGGCTGCAAGCGAAACCAAAAGCGAATTCAACTCCACCAAATCCACTTTTTGTTTTCCCCAAAAAATTGCCCCGGATCCATCGACGGAAATCGCCTGAAATTTTACGTCCGGACGAGAAAGCGAAGAGCTCTTGTCCTGCTCCGGAAGATTTATGGGTATGGTCTGCTCCAGCAGGGGAGTAGTTATCATGAAGATTATCAAAAGAGAAAAAGCCAAGTCCAAAAGCGGAGTGACATTCAGCTCCGTAAGAGCGTCCAAAGACTGCTTTCTTTTAAACGTTCGGGCCATCGTTTGTTCCTTCCGCGCGGCAATTACTTATCGTCGTCATCGTCGTTCAATGAGAACTTCACTACCTTTTTTGGAAAGGCCTTCTCCGTATCGGAACGGATATCGGGCTCAGCGGTTCGGGCGAAATTTGGCCGCGTGATGTCGAGCCCAGCATCGCAATCTGAAGCGGAGTTTGCGCTAGCCGCATCGCGCTTGCCCATAGCAGCCTCGCGCGATTCCAGCTCTATTTTGTCCGCGAGGGAACTCGCATAATTTTCCATGGCTGTCACCATTCCGCGAGAGGTAGAAAGCAAAAAATTGTATCCGAAAACCGAGGGAATAGCCACTATCAGCCCGGCTACCGTTGTAAGAAGCGCTCCCGAAACGCCCGGAGCCAACATCTGCAAGGTCACGCTCGCCTGCATTCCCACCGCGCCGAAACTGTCCATCACTCCCCACACGGTTCCCAGCAATCCCAGAAAGGGAGCCCCGCTTACTATCGAGCCGAGCATGACCATTTTCGACTCATACTTTATGGTCTGCTTATTTAAGGCTCTCTGAATGGCGTTTTCGACGTGCCCCATTCTTATGGGTATGGATTCCCTCGTCTCCCCCATCTCTGCGGATCTTGCCCACGAGGCCGCCGCCTCTTTTAATATGGCGGCATACGGGCCCTCCAATCCCCTGTCGGCAGCAGCCATAAACACCGACGAACTGCGGGCGATTTTCGACTCTGTCTTTCTGTTGGAATCTTCGAGAGCGCACAGATCGGAATATTTTCCTATCATAACCGTCCACGCCCACACGCTGAATACACCGAGCACAACCACTATGATTTTGCCGGCCAAATTCGAGTCCATAAAGGCGTCCACCACGCCGCTGCCCAACACGGTATTTTGGACAAAACCGTTAAAAAAATCCGCGAAATACATGCGCGAAATAAAACATCACTTTTGAAAAAATCCAAATGTTTTTTGATTTAAAAGTACAAAAAAAAAATTATCATGCTTGGCATGTTTAGGAAAGATGGAGATATGATGCTTTTCGGACTTTCGCCGAGCGAACGTTCGTTTCGCGGAATATGGCTTTTTTTGGCCATTTACGTAGGGTCCACCATTTTCGCCGCGGTTTTAACTCCGCCTGTTTACTGGATGGTAGAGTTTGGAATCGAAACTTTCCCCGATAACCGCTTCGCGGCTTGGCTTTCCAAGTACGAAACAGACGTGTACTTCGACAGATTGAGATGGATAGGAATCATCATAGGAATCCCGTGGGTGATGTCAAAATGCGGCTTGTTTAGCCTAAAGAGGCTCGGAATTGGCGCCTCCCGGGAAAGGATTTCCACTTTTCTAAGATGTTTCGGGGGAGGGGCGGCCATAGCCATTTTCATATTTTCCCTGCAGGTAGCGTTCACAAAAGTCTCATACGACGGGCCCGAGTCGAGCTTTGCCCACATACTCGTGGGGGCGCTTCTGTCCGGGTTGATAATAGGGTTTCTGGAGGAGCTGATTTTTCGGGGGCTGATAATGCGCTGCTTCTACACGGCTATGGGAGCAATACCCGCCGTAATATTGAGTTCCGCGTTTTTTGCCTACAAGCATTTCAAGGTTCCGAACTCCATTTGGGACAATATTCCGGGAGGCAGATTTTCGGCAGAATGGAACACGGGATTTTACATTGCCTATTACGACACGATAGGAATTTCCGTGGATTTTAATTTGATGGTATTTTTGTCGCTGTTCATGTTCGGGGCGGTTCTGTGCGTATTGTACTTAAAAACAAAAACGCTTATGGCTCCTATGGGACTCCATGCGGGAATAGTAGCCTCCATAGTCTCCTACAGAAAAATTTTTACAATTTCCGACGATCCCAACAGGGAAATATTCGGCAATGCCGGAATGACGAACGGATACGTTGCGCTCGCAATTCTCACAATTATTTTTGCTGTTTTGGTTTTTAAAAAATGGGGAACGAAAGAGTCCGCAGAAAGATAGAGCTCTTGTCCCCGGCAAGGGACGCGGAAACGGCTACGGCCGCGATATTGTCTGGAGCGGACGCCGTTTATATGGGAGCGGAGCGATTTGGGGCTAGGGAGAATGCGGGCAATTCGCTGGAGGATATCGCAAAAGCGGCGGAGTTTGCCCACCAGTTTGGCGCGAAGTTGTACGTGGCGTTAAACACCATACTCTCCGACAGCGAGCTGGACGATGCGGTCAAATTGTCGAAGGAGCTGGACGACGCAAAAGTCGACGCTTTGATAGTGCAGGACATGGGGCTTTTAGCCCGAAATGACATGCCTCCCCTTCCCCTCCATGCGAGCACCCAGTGCCATATAGCCAGCCCCGGCAAAGCCCTATTCTTGGCAAAATCCGGAAAATTCGAAACCCTTGTATTGGCCCGGGAGCTCTCCCTTAATGAAATTAGGGACATATCCAACGCCGTTCCCGAGTGCGGGATAGAATGTTTTGTCCACGGAGCTCTTTGCGTCTCATTCAGCGGACAGTGCCATCTGAGCGCCGCAATAGGAGGCAGAAGCGGCAATAGGGGAAACTGCGCACAACCTTGCAGGGAATTTTATTCGCTGTTTGATTCGAAAGGAAGAAAGCTTGCCGAAGGAAGGCTGCTTTCCCTAAAAGACATGAACAGATCGGCCTCGGTGGGAGAAATGCTCGATGCGGGAGTTTCCAGCTTTAAGATTGAGGGAAGGTTGAAGGACTCGGGATACGTCAAAAACATAACTGCCCATTACAGAAAAATACTTGACGAAGAAATGTCGAAGCGGGGCCTTGTGAGGTCGAGTTTTGGGGAGAGCCGAACGGCCTTTGTACCGTCGCCGGAAAAGAGCTTCAACCGGGGCTTTTGCGATTGCGGGCTCCACGACTCCACCCTGCCGAGGCGTCCCGGAAGAGCGGCTTTCGACACTCCAAAAAGCAGGGGAGAATTTCTCGGAATAGCAAGAAATCCCTTCAAAGGAGGATTCTTTTTGGAATCTAAATACTCCGCTCCAAAAATCTCCAACGGAGACGGACTTTTATTCGTCTCTAAAAACGAGAGCTTTGGAGGGGTAGTCAACGGCATGGAAGGGAAAAAAATTTTTCTCGGCTCGAGAGATAGAAGCAAGCTGAGGATTCCAAAAGACGGCTGGGAGGTGTGGAGAAATTTTGACTTTGTTTTCGAAAAATCTCTCGAACTCCCTGCGGAAAGGCGAATTGGGGTGGAAATCTCCCTCTCAAAGATAGAAGAAAACAAGCTGGAAATAAGAATGACCGCCGACACCCCCCGAAGGGAAAGCTCGAGCGCATTTCTGGAGAACTTCGAACTAGCCAAAAACCAATCACCGGAACACATCTCCGAAAGTTTAAAGAAGCTGGGATCCACTATATTCTTTTCTAAATATCCCGTAAAGATACAGTCTCCAGTTCCCTTCCTAAAGGCCTCGGAGATAAACGGAATAAGAAGGGAGCTTGCGGAAAGCCTCAGAATGAAAATACTCGAGAATGCCGAGAGGGATAGAAGCGAGTCGAAGAAAATCAGGGCAAAAAAAAACTCTGAACTTTTGGAGAGACAAAACCTTTCCGAGAAAATTTTAAGGGAAATTCCCAAAGACATGCAGGCTAATGTCTCCAATTCCCGCGCGGAAAAATTCTATGCCTCCTGCGGAATAAAGATAGAGGAAAGGTCTCTCGAATTTGAGAAGGAGCCTAACTATTCGGGCAGAAAGGTAATGTCCACCAGGCACTGCATTTTAAGGGAGCTTGGAGCGTGCAAAAGAAACGTCGATAAGCCCCTGCGACTCGTCTCGGAAAACGCGAGTCTGCTCTTGAAAATCGACTGCAAAAATTGCGGCATGGAGATATTCTTCGAAGGGCGCCGCAAAAAAGCACCTTCCCCGGTTTAAACAGTTTGAGACGATAAGAGCCTAAATGCCCCGACTCCCTTAAAGCGCATAGCTGCAAAGGTTCTACTTAAAAATTGTTTGGCAAAAAAAAAGCGCCCCTTGCGGGGCGCCAAAAATTTTCCGTTAAATCTGGCCTATTTCTTTGAGCATCTTTACGAACCATTCGCGCTTGGTATCGAACGGCTTTCCGCCCTTGATTCTCTCGAACTCTATGGCGCGAAGCACGCAATTTTTGTCTTCGTCGTGCCCTATCACTCCGCCCTCTCCCCTCAAGGCGCACTCCACGGCCAAATCCGTGCAGCTCTTTATCAGGCGAAGATCGTCGGGATTCGACGCCGCAGCGCGGGCAAAATATCCGCTCTTTTGAACTAGAACCTTCTCGGCACCTATCATTTCGGCAAACTGCTTCCCGAACCACTTTCCGGGATTTACCGCGTCGAGCTTTACGTGCCCGAAGGCGTCGCGGGGAACTTCCTCGCCCTTGGCCTCCATCTCGGCGACAATCGTCTCGACTCCGGCTCCCTCGGAGATGAATATGTTGACGCAATCGTTGTCGTCCATGATCTTCTTGAGCCTAGAAGCCTCGGATTTTATGTCGAGCGGAAGTTCAGGAATGTAAACGGCAGAGACATCTCTTTTTGCCTTAGAAACTCCCAATCCGTCGGCAAATTCTCTCGCGTCGAGCATCTGGCGATACTTGGCCGCCGTGGCAGCCGTCAAATATCCGCAGTTGCGTCCCATAACCTCATGTATTATGAGCATTCTGGGATTGGCAGTGCTCTCGCTTACAACGTTCATGAAGAACTTTGCTCCCTCCTCGGCAGCCGTCCACGCTCCCAAACTCTGCTTAATGGGATAGACATCGTTGTCTATGGTCTTGGGAAGGCCTATGACAGTCAGATTGTAATTGTTCTCCTTTAAAAACTTCGCCAAATCCGCCGCCGCGGTGTTGGTATCGTCTCCGCCTATCGTGTGGAGAACGTCGACTCCGTCCTTGACAAGGCGATCCGCCGCAACTTTCTGAGGCTCCTCGCCCTCCTTGACCAGACCGCGCTTTACGCAATCCTTTACGTTGGTGAGCTTGACTCGGGAATTTCCTATCGGTGAGCCGCCGTATCCGTACAAAACCTTTGCCTTCTTCCTCATCTCGGAGTCGACGACAAAACTGTCTCCCAAGAGAAGTCCTTTATATCCGCTGCGATAGCAGATTATCTCTATGGAGGGATCTATCTCCGTGTATCTGTCTATGAGTCCGGCAATCGCGCTGGAAAGGCACGGAGCTAAACCGCCGGCTGTTAGTATTGCGACTTTTTTAGGCTTGTTCATAATGTTTTAGATGTTAAGTCAAAAATTAATTGGCGCATTTTACCCGTAGTCGAGTTCGCCGCAAGAAAAGAATCGACAAAATAAAAAAACGTCGAAAATCCCGCCTTGACAGAAAGTTATCCCGGTTTTCTAATTGCCTCTTAGTGAATTTTGCCGCTCCAAAGGGCAAAATCTAAAACGATGAAAGGCTAATATGGTTCTATTTCTGCTCGGAATGGCGATACTCGTCGCGGGATATTTTACGTACGGAAAATTTATCGAGAAGATAATCGTTCCAACAGACAGGGAAACTCCTGCCATATCGCGTCGCGACGGAGTCGACTTCCTCGTCCTTCCGAATTGGAAAAACGCCCTAATCCAGCTGCTGAACATAGCGGGAATAGGCCCTGTGATAGGAGTTATCTTGGGAATCAAGTTCGGCGAGATAGTGTTCATAATAATACCGTTCGGGAACATAATAGGTGGAGCAGTCCACGACTACCTTGCAGGAATGATGTCCATAAGAAAAGACGGCGCCAACATGCCTCAAATAATACGGGACTCTCTCGGGAAAAACTTTTTCGGAGTGTATTCTGTGTTTATGTGCTTTCTCCTGTTGTTGGTGGTTGCCGTTTTCATAAATGTTCCCGCCAGCCTCATAGACGGATTCTTTCCGGAAAATCCGATATTCTGGTGGGCTGTAGCGGCAATTTTTATGTACTATATTTCGGCTACGATATTTCCCGTGGATAAAATTATCGGGGCGATATACCCGATATTCGGGGTAATATTGCTCGCCGGAAGCGGGGCGATTTTAATATCGGTTCTTTGGAGCGCCTTTCAAGATCCCTCTCTGCTTGCCGAAAGCGCCGGATTCAAGGAGCGCATGTACACCACAGAAAACAACAATCCGATAATTCCTGTTCTCTTCGTTACAATAGCCTGTGGAATAATTTCGGGATTCCACGCGACCCAGGCCCCGATAGTCGCTCGGACGATGGATTCGGAAAGGCGCGGCAAGGGAGTTTTCTACGGAATGATGATACTCGAGGGTATAATAGCGATGACTTGGGCTGCCGCAAGCATAGCCCTGTATAACATAGCGCCCGAATACATGGACCTTCCCCCTACCTCGGCCCTTAGAGCGATGACGGAACACTTTCTTGGATCTTGGGTGGGAGGACTCACAATAGTGGGAGTTATAATTCTTGCCATAACGTCGGGAGACACAGCTCTGAGAAGCCTTCGCTTGAGCGTAGCGGAAATATTCAAGGTCGGCCAAAAATCCCTGGCGAAGAGATTTCTGGTGTGCGCTCCTCTGATAGCGATAGTTTGCGTTCTGCTGGCGTGGTCGAATGCGAGCGCCGAGAGCTTTAAACTCCTGTGGAACTACTTCGCGTGGGGAAACCAGGTTCTTGCGGCGTGCACTTTGATGGCTGCCGCCGTCGTTCTTTTCTCCAAGGGGAAGCCCGGCTGGGTCGCTCTTATTCCGGGAATGTTCATGACTTTTATTGTTTTAACCTACATACTGTGGACTTCGCCGAAACACGGCGGGCCTGCGGGATTCGGACTTTCTCTGGATTCGGCCTACGTTGTGGGAGCTGTTTTGACTGTAGTTCTTGCAGCGTGGATATGGAAGAGGGGAAAGAATAATTCGCGGAAGTCCAACTAAAATCGAGGATACGAAATGACAAACGAAGTTCTTGAAAACATAAAGACCAGAAGAAGCGTAAGAAAATTCAAACCCGATCCCATTCCGGACGAAATAATGGAGCAAATAATAGAAGCCGGCACCTACGCCGCATCCGGAAGAAACGAACAATCTCCGATAATAATCCATGTAAAAAACAAGAGCCTTCGCGACAAAATCTCAGAAATGAACAGGAAAATCGGAGGTTGGAAGCCCGGATTTGACCCTTTCTACGGAGCTCCATCAATGCTGGTTGTGCTGGCGGACAAGTCGCGAGTAAACCACCTCTATGACGGAAGCCTCGTCATGGGAAATCTAATGCTTGCGGCCCATTCACTGGGCATAGGCAGTTGCTGGATACACCGCGCTAAAGAGGAGTTCGAGACGAAAGAGGGAAAGGAATTTTTAAAGTCGCTCGGCATAGATGGAGAGTACGAAGGCATAGGGCACTGCGCCCTCGGATACGTCGACGGCAAATACCCCGACGCCCCCAAGAGAAAGGAAAATTGGGTCTTCCGAGTAGAGTAGCCTTATGGTATTAGAACCTTCCGAGGGTTCTTTGAACCGCGTGCGACCAGCGAGAAACGAGTTCTTTCCTATCCTTATCCGACATCTTCGAGGAAAATATCCTGTCGACCGCCCTTGAGGGGAACTTCTTTATTCCTAGCGATTTTGCGGCGAGCATGGCGGCCCCCTTTGCGGTTGTCTCGAGGCATTTTGGGCGACTGATTTTCATGTTGATAATGTCGCTTTGAAACTGCATCAAAAAATCGTCCGCGCAAGCACCTCCGTCGACTCTCAAGGCTCCCTCCGGCTTTGAAAGGCGGAAATCCGCCTTCATCGCCGAGAAAAGATCCCTCACTTGGAAGGCTATGGCTTCCTCAGCCGCCCTTATTATATGGGAGGAGTTTGTTCCGCGGGTCATTCCAAATATCGCGGCCCTTGCGAACATGTCCCAATAGGGAGCCCCAAGCCCCGCAAACGCCGGAACCAAAACCACACCGTTACTCGTTCCGGCTTTTTTCGCTATCTTTCCCGCCTCCGACGAACTCTTCAGTATTTTTAGTTCGTCGCGAAGCCACTGCATAATCGCCCCCGCCATAAACACCGATCCCTCGAGGGCGTAGCTAGGATTTCCTGACTTCGTCTGGGCCGTCAGAGTTGTGATGAGACCGTGTTTGGAATCTACGAATTTTTTTCCGGTGTTCATCAACATGAAGCAGCCCGTTCCGTATGTGTTCTTGACGTCGCCCCTCTCGAAGCACTCCTGTCCAAAAAGCGAAGACTGCTGGTCTCCCGCAACTGCCAAAATCGGAATTTTTCTTCCTCCGAAACAGGGCAGCGAAGCGTCGCCGAAATTTCCGGAAGACTCAAAAACTTTCGGAAGCATCAGCCTGGGAATTCCCAGCCTGTCGAGAATTTCGTCGTCCCAATCGAGCTTCCTTATGTTAAAGAGCATGGTCCGCGAGGCGTTGGTAAAATCGGTGGCGTGCACCCTGCCCTTCGTAAGGTTCCAAACAAGCCACGAATCGACAGTCCCGAACAGCAGCTCTCCCTTTTGGGCGGCGGACCTGGCTCCGCGGACGTTGTCCAGAATCCACTTTAATTTGGTCGCGGAAAAATACGCGTCTATTGGAAGCCCCGTTGCCCACCTGACATGCGAGGCGAATTTGGAGTCTTTCTTCAATTTTCGACAAAACTCCGAAGTTCTCCTGCACTGCCAAACTATGGCGTTGCAAACAGGTTTCCCGGTCTTCGCGTTCCATACGAGAGTTGTCTCGCGCTGGTTCGTTATCCCTATTCCCGCCACGCTTTCCGCGCCTATATTTTTTCTTTTAAACAAGAGTTCAACCGTATCGAACTGCGACTTCAATATCTCCCAAGGATTGTGCTCAACCCATCCGGCCTTCGGATATATTTGCCTGAATTCGATTTTTTCCTCGCAAACGGGAGAAAATTTCGAGTCGAAAAGCACGGTCCGCGACGAAGTTGTCCCCTGGTCGAGAGCTAGTATGAACGTTTTTTTTCCTTTAGAGTTTTCCATGCGATACCATATTTCGGGGAATCGTAATTTTTTTATCACCGCCACGCAAGAAAGTTTTGGCTTGGAAAAGAGCTAGCCGGATATGCCCAAAAATCGCCTCCGAAAAAATGCTCGCAAATTGAGCGGAAATTCATTCCTTTGTCCCGAGAACATGGGAACATTAAGAATAAAAAACTTTGCTGCCGCTTTTGCGGCGTTTCTGGCATCGTCGCTTGCTGCTTTTGCGTCGGAAAAGGCGCTTTTGGACTCCCTCGTTTCCAAAGGGGTGATTACTAGGGAAGAAGCAACGGCAATGGCAAAGAGCATGGTCGAAAACACCGTATCGGTCAAACGTCCGGACACGAAGGAAATAAAGATAAGAGGATACATGCAGTTCATGTACGAATGGACCTCCGGCGGAATGGAATCCGGCCCTCAAACTTCGGCAGAAGACACGAGCAGATTTTTCGCAAGAAGGATACGTCTGATTTTCGAAGCCAAAGTTGGCGGAGGCTGGTCGGCTCAAACGGCTCTTGAATTCAACCAAAGTTCCCCCGATCTCGACCTTTTAATCGACGCCTATATACAAAAAACATTCGACTCGAAATACCTTCCCGGAACCGTGCAGCTGGGTTATAGAAAGAGCTACTTCGGGCATGAAAATGTGATGTCGTCGTCCTCCCTTTACTGCGCGGAAAGATCCATGGTATCCTCTTATTGGACCGGCTCGAAAAACTCCCGCAGGCTCGGGTTCGGAGGCAGGTACGTCGGAGGCTACTGGTTGGGAGACGCCGACCACATTTTAAAAGGCCTCAAGTACGGGCTGGCAGTCACAAATTCGTACAACACAAACCCCATAGGTTCGTCGCTTGCAAGCCGGGAAAACGGGGGTGATGTTCCGAACGTTTGGGCTGACGTAAGCTGGAGCGGAAATTTTGGAGAAGTGCATGCCGAGACGGGAATAGCGTTCGGATACGGAGACGAAGCAAACAGAATCGCTTCGGAAAACATAGACGGTTCAATATGGGGAATAAATCCGAAGCTGAAAATAAGATGGCGCAGCCTCACTTTGTTCTCGGAATTTTTCATGTCCGGAGTCGAGTATGGAGCCAAGCGTCTCAACGGAACCTACGCCTATTCCACTCCGATGGGAGTGTCGGCGGTTGCGGAGTATCTTTTCGACATTGGAGAGTGGGGAAAGATTGGGCCAGTTGTCCGCTACGGCTGGCTGGATACCGACAATAGGGGAGTAGTCGCCTCCGACGCCTCAAGAAACGCAAATTCCGCAAAAGGCGACACCGCCTACAACGCCGCCCAAACTGTTTACGGAGGGGTAAATTGGTACCTAAAAGGAAACGACTTGAAAATCCAAGTTGGATATGAATGGTCGCAACTGAACGGAACCCCCTTCGAATCGAGATCGCATTTATTCAACGGCCATTCCGTAAGGGTGCAATTTCAAGTAGTTTTTTAACGGGTACCCAACTTCCTTCATATTGCCGGACTCGGAGTTTAGGCGCGGCAAGCCGCTTCGCCGTCAAAAACGCACACTCCCGGTTAAAAGCAGTCAATCTTCCGGAATAAAAAACCCGGTCCTCCCAGGCGAGCTACCGAGTTTTTCGCTAACTTTAAAATGCGGCAAAAAAAAGCGTTCGAAAACACGAACGCTTTTCTTTGTCATCGGAGGAATAATCCTCCGGCAGCTTTGCCTACTCTGGCTGCTTGAGATCGGAGACGGGAGCAGCGGCCATGTATTTGTATTTCGCCCAGCGGGCGTTTACAAACTCCTGCTCCTCCTTCGCCAAGAGCTCAGCGCGCTCAGGATCGGAACGCTTTAAAATATTGAAGCGGTTCTCCGCGGCCATGTATTCTGCCACCGATATCTTCGGATCGCGAGAATCCAACTTAAACGGATTCTCCTTGCCGATCTTCCTCGGATCGTAGCGGTAAAGCGGCCAATAGGCAGACTCAACAGCCTTCCTCTGCTGCTCGGGACCGTTGATTAGATTGTACCCGTGCGATATGCAGTGGCTGTACGCTATCACCAATGAAGGTCCGTTGTAGCTGTCGGCCTCCGTCATCGCCTGAATCACTTGGGTGTCTTTGGCCCCCATCGAAACCTGCGCCACATAAACATTGCCGTAATTTATCGCCAACATTCCGAGATCCTTCTTCGGAGTAGCCTTTCCTTTGGAGGCGAATTTCGCAACCGCACCCAAGGAGGTTGCCTTGCTCATCTGTCCGCCCGTGTTGGAGTAAACTTCGGTGTCGAGAACCAATATGTTAACATTCTTGCCGCTTGCCAGAACGTGGTCGACCCCTCCGTATCCGATATCGTAAGCCCAGCCGTCGCCTCCGACAATCCAAACGCTCTTGTCGACGAGATCGTTCGCAAGGGAAAGCAGAGCCTTCGCCTCGAACGAGGAATCCCCCGCAAGCTTGGACTTCAGAGCTTCAACCCTCTTTCTCTGAGCCGACACGCCCGCCTCTCCGGACTGGTCCGACTCTATAAGCTCCTTAACAAAATCGTCTCCGAGCTTGGAAGACATTCTCTTTAGCAAATCGACTCCGATTTCGCGCTTCTTGTCGAGCGAAATTCTGTACCCGAAACCAAACTCCGCGTTGTCCTCGAAGAGCGAATTCGCCCAAGACGGACCCCTGCCCTCGGGATTCATGCAGTATGGCGTGGTCGGAAGATTTCCTCCGTAAATCGAGGAGCAGCCGGTGGCGTTTGCTATGTAGAGCCTGTCGCCGAAAAGCTGGGTGAGCATCTTGACGTAGGGAGTCTCTCCGCATCCGGCGCAAGCTCCGGAGAACTCGAAGAGCGGCTGCCTGAATTGAACGTCCCTTACAAGCAATCCCAGCTTTGAGCGGTCGGGATTGGGAAGCTTCATGAAGAACTCGAAATTCTTCTTTTCGCTTTCGCGGACCGGCTCCTGGGGAACCATAGTAAGAGCCTTCACTCCCTCTTGCGTCCTGCTCTTTCCGGGACAAATTTGGGCGCAAAGCCCGCAACCCGTGCAATCTTCCACGGCAACCTGAATCGTAAACGAGCAATTCGGATCCGCCTTAGATTTAAAGGCCGTTCTCTTGAAAGTTTCGGGAGCGTCCTTCAATTCGGAATCTGGATAGAATTTAGCGCGTATTGCGGCGTGCGGGCATATTGTTGCGCACTTGGCGCACTGTATGCAAAGCTCGGGATTCCACGACGGAACGGCAAGCGCTATGTTGCGCTTTTCCCATTGGGTAGTGGCGGAAGGCCACGTTCCGTCTATGGGCATCGCCGAAACGGGAAGCTTGTCTCCCTGGTCCATCATCATCACAGAAATCACATTCTTGACAAAATCCGGAGCATTTTCTGGAACGGCCGGCGGATAGCCTGAAGGAGCCGTAACGCGGTCGGGAACCTTTACCTCCTTCAAATTTTCCACAGATGCGTCAACCGCCGCAAAGTTTTTCTGCACAACCTGCGGACCCTTCTTGCTGTACGTCTTCTCTATCGAAGCCTTTATTTTGGCGATGGCCTCGTCGCGGGGAAGAACCCCGGAGATGGCGAAATAGCAGGTCTGCATGATAGTGTTCGTGCGGCCTCCCATTCCGACTTTCTTTGCGACATCGTAGGCGTCGATAACATAAAACTTCAGCTTCTTTTCGATTATAGTCCTCTGCACGTCCGAGTTGAGCTTGTCCCAAACGGTGTTCTCGTCGTAGATGGAATTGAGCAGGAAGGTCGCCCCCTCGGCTGCGCAATCCAAAACGCGTAGCTTCTCCATAAACGGGAACGAGTGGCAGGCGACAAACTGCGCATTCCTTATGAGGTACGGAGCGCGAATGGGATTGGGACCGAAGCGAAGATGCGACACCGTCAATCCGCCGCTCTTTTTCGAGTCGTAAACGAAATACGCCTGCGCAAAATTATCCGTCTCGTTCCCGATAATCTTAATGGTGTTTTTGTTCGCCCCGACTGTTCCGTCGGAACCGATTCCGTAAAACACCGCTCTGAGCACGTCGTCCCCCTCAAGATCGAAATTCTCCGGATAGGGTATAGAGGTTCCGGAAACGTCGTCGACGATTCCCACCGAGAAATGGTTCATGGGTTCGTCCTTCGACATGTTGTCGTAAACTCCCTTGACCATTGCAGGAATGAAATCCTTGGATCCCAATCCGTATCTGCCCCCGACTACCACGGGATCAAACGAGCGGGGCAAGAGTCCCGAATTGCGGGCTTCCGCTATGGAAGAGCACACGTCCAGGTAAAGTGGCTCTCCGAGAGCTCCCAGCTCCTTCGTGCGGTCGAGAACGGTTATTTTCTTAGCCGTTTTCGGAAGCGCATCGACGAACATTTTTACGCTGAAGGGACGGAACATCCTCACCTTCAACACGCCCACCTTTTCCCCTTTGGAATTGAGATACTTGGCTGTCTCCTCGGCGGTTTCGGCTCCGCTGCCCATTATGACGATGACTTTTTCAGCGTCGGGAGCTCCCGAATATTCGTAGGGGGAATAGTTCCTTCCGGTTATCTCCCCGAAGCGCTTCATGCAGCCGGCCACCGCCTCCACGCACTTCGAGTAGAAGGGATTGCGGGCCTCCCACGACTGGAAGTACACGTCAGGATTCTGCGCCGTTCCGCGTATGAACGGACGATCTGGGCTCATGGCCCTAGAGCGCATCTCTATAATCTTGTCGTACGGAACGAGCTTTAGGAGCTGGTCGTCGGAAAGAGGAATGTAGGTGTTTACTTCGTGAGAGGTTCTAAACCCGTCGAAAAAGTGCATGAAGGGCACCCTGCATTCGAGTGTCGCAGCGTGCGCTATGGCTGCGAAATCGTGCGCCTCCTGCGCGTTGTTCGAGCAGAGCATCGCAAATCCCGTTTGGCGGCATGCCATGACGTCGGTCTGGTCTCCGAATATCGACAAACCGTGGTGGGCGAGAGCCCGGGCTGACACGTGCATTACAAAGCTCATCAATTCCCCCGCGATCTTGTAGAGGTTGGGAATCATCAAGAGCAGCCCCTGCGAGGCAGTAAACGTGGTCACCAAGCTGCCCGTCTCGAGCGCTCCGTGAACCGATCCGGCCACTCCTCCCTCGCTTTGAAGCTGGCTTATTGAAGGCGTTATTCCCCAGAGATTTTTCTTTCCCTTAACAGCCCACTCCTCGCAATTTTCCGCCATGGGCGAGGAAGGGGTAATGGGATAGATGGCTATCGTCTCGCTAAGGCGAAACGCCACCGACGCCACCGCCTCATTCGCATCTGTTATAACCGTATTTTTTTTGCTCATATTTTTGCGTTGTTTTTATATGAAATATCGCGGCGCAAAATAGCGCTCTCTTAAATTTTATAAAAATCAAAGCATAAAAACTACTCCCCATTCGGGCTTCGCGTCAACTAATTTCGAAGCCCAATCCCTTTTATTTTTCGCCTTCTCAAACGTTTTTGAAGCAAAAATCAACCAGGAGATTTTTCCGTCAATACAGTGCAAAAAATTTACAAAACGCGCGATTTTTTACGAAATTAAAGTTCTAGAGCGAATAGAAAATTTTGACATATAGAGGCAAATTTTTGAACAAAAATTGCATTTAAAAGGAATAGACGTTAAAACTCTTGAAAAAGCTCCCCGAGCATTGCACCATTAAAATTCTATGAAAAAAGCACTGGTTATTCTATGCGCGTCAATTGCGCTTTTGGTGTCGGCGTGCGGCGAAAAAAGCAACGCTGCTGCGCCTAAAAAGGGGGAAAGAAAAGTTGCCGTTCAAACTTATTCAATGAGGAACTACACTCTTGAGGATTCGATTGCGCTTCTTTCTAAACTACCGGTTCGCGCCATAGAGGCGTGGAACGGGCAAAAGATTTCTTCCAAATATCCCAACGTCAAGTTCGACCACAAGATGAACGCTGAACAGAGAAAGTTCATCAAGGATCTAGTATCCAAGAACGGATTTAAAATTATTTCGATGGGAGTTCTCGGAGGAAAATCCATAAGCACAGACGAGGAAATTATGAAAAATTTCGAGTTTGCGAAATATTTCGACATTCCCGTCGTTACGATAGAGCCCCTCTCGAAGGACCACTTGAAGACGCTCGACAAATACGCCAAACAATACGGCCTGACGCTGGCGATTCACAACCACCAGCGCGGTTCCGGAAACGACTTCTACGATCCCAACGTAGTGATGGACTACATAAAAGCCTATCCCGAAATAGGCGCATGCCCCGACAACGGAGCGTGGTCCCGCTCCGGTCTCGATCCCGTGAAGTGCTTTAAAATAATGGAGGGGAAGATCACTCTCGTTCATCTTAAAGACCAGGAAAAGTTTAACGATCTGTCGAGTTTGGCAACCGCGTACGGAAAAGGCGTGCTCGACATGAAGGCAATGCTGGCCGAATTGGACAGGCAGGGATACAACGGATACCTTGTCATAGAGCATGGAAACGACTCGGACAAAATAATGCCTATAATAGAGCACGACGTTAAATTTCTGTCGGAAAATTGATAACCTAAACTAACCGAAAAAACTCCCGGGACGAATAGCTCCGGGAGTTTTTTTATTTTATGGCACAATATTTTCCTCCTCAAAAACGGGTTTTGCCTTGAATAAGGCAAAGTGTTCCTCCGGAAAAAGGCAACGGCATTTACAGCCACTCCCCGAAAGCTTCCGCAAAAACTCCCCTTATCACGAAAATTCCCGAAGGCACCGAAGCGCTTCATTTAAAAAATTTTTTAAATATTGTGCGGATTATTATCCGGCAAAACTTCCGCCGGAATTTTATTTTTTCGCAGCCAAATATTTAGGTTTTCTTATT
Organism: uncultured Verrucomicrobiota bacterium; assembly: GCA_949283955.1. Taxonomy (GTDB): domain Bacteria; phylum Verrucomicrobiota; class Verrucomicrobiia; order Opitutales; family Intestinicryptomonadaceae; genus Merdousia. The sequence goes on from CASDUP010000031.1 coordinate 136,261, forward strand.
TACCGACAAAAAAAAGGGCACCGAAGAGCCCCCTCTTTTTGGAAAATTTAGAACGCCGCTTTCCTCATATCCTTGTAAGCCAGGAAAGCCTCGTGCATTACAAACGCCTTCGCAAGCGTCTGGGGAGTGTGACCGCACGGGACGCTTTTCAAGTAGGAGCGCAACATGTCCTTGTAGTCGGGATGGGCGCACTTCTCGATGAGAATCTCCGCGCGCTGCATCGGGCTCTTGCAACGCAAATCCGCCACGCCCTGCTCGGTGACGACTATGTCAACGCTGTGCTCCGTATGGTCGCAATGCGACACGAGAGGAACGATGGCGCTTATAGCTCCGCTTTTTGCGACGGAAGGACAGGTGTAGATTGAGATGTAGGCCGCGCGGGTGAAGTCTCCGCTTCCGCCTATTCCATTCATCAAGTTCTTTCCCATAATGTGGGAGCTGTTTACATCTCCCATGAGGTCGACTTCTATAGCAGTATTTATGGAAATTACACCTATTCTTCTCGCTACTTCGGGACTGTTGGAAATCTCCTCAGGACGCAGAACAATGTGCTCGCGGAAGAATTTCGGATTGGAATAAATTTCCTGAATTTTCTCCGGCGTGACGGTTAGGGAAGTCGCGCTGGCGTACTTTATGTGTCCCTCCTCTATCAGGTTCACCACCGAATCTTGAAGCACCTCCGAATACATGGAAAACTGCGGGACCTCAGGATTGGACCCGAGAGCGCCCAAAACTGCGTTTGCTATATTTCCCACTCCGCTCTGAATCGGCAAAAACTCCTTTGGAATTCTGCCGCATTTCAATTCGGCAGCCAGAAAGTCGGCTACGTTTTCCCCGATTTTTTGCGTGACGGGATCGGTAGGCTTGAAGGGTTTTACTTCGTCGGCCATGTTGGTCATAACAATCCCGACTATTTTTTTCGGGTCTATCTTAACAGTCTCTGTTCCGATTCTGTCGCCGGCACCAAGAATGTTTATCGGCTTGCGGTAGGGGGGATTCTCGCACTCGTATATGTCGTGGAAGCCGCGGAGCTCCTTCGAGTGATACTCGTTGAGCTCTATTATGACCTTCTCGGCAAGCCTCAATCCTGTTGGGGCTATTCCAACCGAGGTCGAAAGCAATATCTCGCCGTCGTCTGAAACGTCGGCAGCCTCCACTATAGCCCAGTCGAACTTGCCCATAAAGCCGTAGTTCATGTACTGAGCGACCATAGACAAGTGCAGATCGGCGTAGTTTAGGGAATTCGGATTGGAGTTTGCCCCCGCCCTAAGGTCGGCATTCGACTGGTACGGAGCTCTAAAATTTATCGCGTTGGCCCGTGCGAGCACCCCGTCGCAAGAGTCCCCGGTAGAAGCACCGGTGACGACGTCGATCTTGAAAGGGCGCCCCGCCGCGTGTTCCTTCTCCGCCTTGGCCGCTATGGCTTTGGGAACAGATTTGGTCGCTCCCGCGGGAGTGAATCCGCTGAAAGCTATTCGTTGTCCGTTTTGGATGAGGCTTGCCGCCTCCTCCGCTGTCATTACCTTGTATTTCATCTTCCTGCCTCTCAAATTAAAAATCCGTATTTTGCAAAAAAAGGAAACGGCGGGAAAGCCCCGCCGAATCCCTCTCCATAAAATTTACTTCGAAGCTATGGCCGTAATAAAGAATCCCGCCACTATGGCAGTTCCTATAACGCCCGCCACGTTCGGACCCATGGCATGCATGAGAAGGAAGTTGGTGGGATCGGCCTTTTGCCCCTCAACCTGCGAGACTCTCGCGGCCATAGGAACCGCCGAAACTCCAGCAGATCCGATAAGAGGGTTTATCTTGTTCTTCGAGAAGAGATTCATTAGTTTGGCCATGAGCACTCCGGCAGCAGTAGAAAATCCGAACGCCACCACTCCCAAAGCGAGAATGCAGAGAGTGTCGGAGCGGATAAATCTGTCGCCAGTCATCGTAATGCCGACCGAGGTTCCCAAAAATATCGTGACTACGTTTATCACTTCGTTTTGGGCAGCCTTGCTCAACCTTTCGCACACCCCGCACTCGCGGAGGAAATTTCCGAGCATGAGCATGGCTATCAAAGCCGAAGCCGCCGGCACCAGCAATATGCAGAATATGCAGATCAATATCGCAAATATCAACTTCTCCAAACGGGACACCTTGCGAAGGCTCTTCATGCGAATCTTGCGCTCCTTTACGGTAGTAAGCGCCCGCATGATGGGCGGCTGTATAATCGGCACGAGAGCCATGTAGCTGTACGCGGCAACAGCTATCGGACCCATGAGGTGCGGGGCGAGTTTGTTCGAAATAAATATCGAAGTCGGTCCGTCCGCTCCTCCGATTATACCTATAGATGCCGCCTCCTGGGCGGTAAATCCGAGCAATATGGCTCCGATAAAGGTTGCAAACACTCCAAACTGTGCCGCCGCTCCGAGAAGGAGAGTGCGGGGATTTGCTATCAAGGGTCCGAAGTCCGTCAACGCGCCCACTCCGAGGAAAATTATCGGGGGGAACAACTCGAGCAACACTCCAAGTTTTATGTAATAGTAGAGGCCTCCGGTATGTCCGCTGTAAACGTCGACAAGCTTCTCTCCAAGGCGAACCTTGGTTCCGGGAGAAACCATCACATCGGCTACTTCTCCGCTGGCTTGCGCCCAAACGAGCTTGTCGGAGGGGCGAACTTTTATTTGTTTGCCCATGAAGACCACATCGACGGGCTTGTCCTTCCACGCTTCTGGGGAGTTGGCATCGAACTTTTTCTCGACGCTTACTATGGCGAGCAAGTCGGGAATACCCTTTGCCAGTTCGGAAGTTTTGCTTCTTCCCTCCTTCGACATCGAGGCGGCGACCTTGTCAAGGTACGCTTGTATCTCGGCTTGGGCGGTCTTTTCCGAAGTGGCCACTTCCGCTCCGCTTGCAATAAAGCTCGAAGGTATTTGCCTTACATATCTCGGAACGACGCATTTTTCGCCGTTTGCCTTAAAAACATACTCCAAAGTACCGTCCGCAGGAGACCTCAAAGCCTCCGGAGGATTGTTCAATACTCCCTCCGTAGGAAGGTTTGCCAAGAGCGCTCCAAAAGCTATTGGTATGAGCAGAAGCGGCTCGTACTGCTTAAATACTCCGAAATAAAGGAGCACAAGCACGACGACCCACATCGTAATCATGCGCCAGTCGAGATAGAAAAATCCCGTATCCAACGCCAAATCTATCAAACTCTGCAACATCGTTATTCGTCGTTAAAATTTTTGTTGTATTAGAAGTTCCCGAACCGCCCCCAAAACTTTTTTCGAGCAGGCGCCGAAAAATAGCGTTTAAGGAGGAGCCCGAAAACTAAGCGATGGAAACGAGTCCCTGTCCTTCGGAAACGCTCTGTCCGGCGCTCACGAGAACCTTCGTGACTTTTCCGGCGGAAGGGGCGAAAACGAAGGTGTCCATTTTCATAGCTTCGAGAGTCACCAGCTTGTCTCCCGCATTTACGCTCTGACCGACGCTAACATCGACGGACTTGACTACACCTGCCAACGGGCTAGGGATGTCGCCGGCGGCCGCTTTGGGAGCCGCGGGAGCAGGTGCCGCCGCAGGGGCGGGGGCAGACGGAGCGGAAGAAACGGAAGCCACGCTCGCAACATGAGCTGCGGGAGCATCGTTGGAGCCGCCCAACATTTCCACTTCCACATCGTAAGTTTTTCCTTCAACGGTACTGCGCAATTTTTTCATATATATTT
>CASDUP010000032.1 GCA_949283955.1 uncultured Verrucomicrobiota bacterium
TAATAAAACAAACAAAAAACCAATATTTTCTCCAAAAAAAACGCCGCATCTTTTAAGGCAAAAACAAACAAAAAGAGCTTAAAAAAAATCTCCTATATTTTGAAATTCTCTGGCGCGATTCAAATATCGGGAAAAAACGCCCCAGATCCCTAAATACGGCCTGCACGAATCCGAATACCGGCTCAAAAAAAAACGCCCCCGCAACAAGGAAAGATGCGGGGGCGTTTTTAAATCAAAACTTTAAGCCCCGCAACCTCCGTCTTTGTAGCCGCAATCTCTGCACGAACGGCATTTGCCGTCGAACACATAGGCCAAAGAGTGGCACTTGGGACACACCAGAGCCGTGCGCATTGCGTCGGGATTCGGCTTCGCGGGTTTTGCCGAGGAAGAGGAAACCAAGGGAAGTTCCGTCTGCAAAGGCTCCCTCTCGGAAATCTCGCTCACCCTCAAAACCCTGTCTCCGCTGTTGAACAACGCGTGTATGTAGTTCTGGTCGAGAGAACGCAGACAACGGCCGTTCTCCGACGGGAACATCCAATCCAAAAGCTGCATTAGAAGATCCACTATGCTTTTGCACGTGTGAATCTCGGGCTTTTCCACGTCGGTCTCGTTGTAGTCGCCTATCCTCACAAATCCGGACGGATCGAACGACATATACTTGAAGGAGCTTATGAAGTCGTCGAAGGGAACTCCATACTGAAGCGCTATCGAAAACGCCTTGCAGAAAGCTCCAAACATTCCGTTTATGAACGAACCTCCCTGGCCAAGCGTTCCGAAAATCTCGGCGCACTGACCGGTGTCGGATATTCCGACTGTGAGGAATCCGTTGATGTTGTCGCCAACCGTAAACTTTACGGTCTGGCCCCAACGCCTATAGGGAAGCCGCTTGCGTATGGGATTGGCGTGCTCTTCCACCCTAATTTGCGTCGCGGTGTTTAAAATCTTCTTCCACGCCTCCTGGACTTCGTAGGAATCTATCCTCGTGCTGTAAACCGCGTTGGCCTTGGAACCGTCGCGATATATCGCTATGCACTTAATTCCCATCGAGTGGCTCTCTATCAGGCTGTTTACTATATCCTCCCTCGTCGCGGAAACCGGCATGTTTATGGTTTTCGAGGAGGCCCCGGATATGAACGGCTGAAGGGCTCCCAGCATCTTCAAATGCCCTTCGGTTGCTATGCAGCGAGTTCCCCCGAAAGCCACATTAGCGCAATCGAACACTTTCAATGTCTCCGGCTTTATCCACGGAATTCCCTCCATGTGCCCGCAACCGAAAAATATCGAGCGGTCTTCGAAGCCAAGCTTGCCTTTTTCCGCTGCGGAAGAGAGCCTGTCGTAGAAGGCGTGGTACTCCGCATCGTCAGAAAATTCCCCTATCCGAGACATTATCATGCGGCAAATTTCGCCCCCGTCGCCCAGATTTCTGAGAACCTCCATGCGCTCCTTTACTCGCTTGGACTGCAGAAAATTCTCCACCCCGGCAAGCCCCGACACCTCGGCTACTATGGTTGCTATCTGCTCAAACGTATAGCCGAGTTTTGCCAAGCCCTGCGGAACTAGCCCGTTTATGAGGGTCATCGTTCCTCCTCCGCTAAGCTGCTTGTATTTCACAAGCGAATACTCCGGCTCGGCCGAAGTCGTGCCTTCCTCGTAGATTCCGAGAGGAGCGCTTATGGTTCCTGTGGGCGCTATGCAAGTTGTGAAGCTGTTCCTGAAACAATCCGCCTCCTTGACCGAGTTCCACACTCTGCCCGCCTCCTCCGCGACGGCTTTCCACTCCTTGCCTATATCGACCCTGTCGGAACCTATGCTTATGCGAAAACCTTTTATTGCGTCCTCGGGAGAAAACGAATCTTCGCGGGGAAGATCGGCCGTCTTCTTTGAAGCAGACTTGCGAAGGCCCAAAATATCCTTCAACTCTTCGTTCATGAGGGCGTGCATGTTCAGCACCCTCCTCATGCTGTTTTTGATTTTCGGATATTTCGCAAACGCTCCAAGCATCTGGCCCAACTTCGAGCTCACCTCGTAGCAGGTGGAAGTCAAAAGCGACACAAGGCAGGAAGATATGACCCTGCCCTCCGGAGAGTCGTAGGGAAGGCCGAGAGACATAAGAAGCCCTCCGAAATTCGCCAGCCCTATTCCGGTAGTCCTATAATTGACGGTGTTTATGGCAATCTCGGGTATGGGAAAGCCTCCTTTGCTCACATTCATATCCGCCGCCAACATCGCCACGCAAACGCACTTCTTAAAGGAGTCTATGTCAAACACACCGTTTTTGTAGAAGCGGAGAATGTTGAAGGAACTCAAATTGCAAGAGCTAAACAGTGGCCCAAGATACTCCGAGCAGGGATTGCTCGTCTCAAGCATCAGCTCGTCGCGGAAGGTGCTCCAGAAATTGATTATATCATTGTTGTGAAGGCCCGGTTCGGCATTGTTCCAGATTGCGTCCGCCATCAGACGCAAAAATTCGTACGGATCATATTCCCGAACTATGTGCGACGGATCCTTTACCCAGCGCGTAGCATACTTTTCGCCGTTTTTGAACGCGACCCAAAATCCGCTCTTCATCGACACAGTGTGGTTCGCATTCTGATTGGAGAGGGTCTGCCCGTAAATGAGGTCGTCCATTCCCGCGCTGTACGTTTTCTCCACCACAAACGGAGTAGCCAACATCATCTTGGCGGCTATCTTCTCTTCGGGAGTTCCGTCCTCGAGCTTCTTCTTCGCCAACTCCCTGAGCCCGTACTGTACGTTATGCTCCTGAAGTATCACCTTGGCTATCTCCTCCTGCCTGAATTTGGTGTTTATAAATTCAAACACATCGGGATGGTCCGAATACATTATCACCATTCGAGCCGCCCTGCGGGTCTTCCCTCCAGACTTTATCGCACCAGCCATCTTGTCCCAACCCCTGTCGAACGACAAGGGACCAGACGCCGAGCCTTTTCCGGCTATCGGTTCGCCCTCGCTTCGAATCGAAGACAGGTTTATCCCTATTCCGGAACCGCTCGAAAATATGCTGCCCTCAGTGTACTGGTGCTTTAAAATCGCCTCCATCGAATCGTCGACTCCAAGAATGAAGCAAGCGCTCGCCTGGGGATTCGCGTAGGAGTTTACGGATTTCTTCGCCTCCACTTCGCCCTCTTTGTTCTCCTGGCCGAAATAGGCGTCGTTGCCCCTTCCGCCCAGCAACCCGCGAAGATCGGGCCTGCCCCATCTCCACTGCTCCCAGTGCCCTATGTTAAACCACACAGGACTGTTGGGCGCCCATATTTGATGGAGAAGCATGTATTTCATCTCCTGGTTGTAGATGAAAGCGCTCTTTTCGTCGGCAAAATACCCGTTTTGGAAGCCCCAAACCGTGTAGGTGTTAGCTATCCTGTCGAAAATTTGCTTTATGGAATCCTCGTACTCCTCGGACTTGGGATCCTTGCCGAATATATACTTGCTGACAGTTATCTTCAGCGCGTTATCGCCCCAATGAGCCGGAACTTCGACGTTCGAGCGGGAAAACGTCGTCGTATTTCCCGCAAACATCTTTATATCGTGCCTAACCCATTTCGCGGTATCGTAGGCAAACTGCCCCTCTTTGGTAAAGATTCGCTGAATCTTGAGGCCCTTGCCTTTGCCTTTTTTGCCGAGGTCCAGAACCTGATTCCCATCTACAACTATCTTCGCCATCTACGTTATTTTCCTATTCTAACTATTCTAAAATAATTGGGTAAAAACTACGCTCCGCCGACCGATTTTGCGCCCGGCCGACAAAAGTCGGACTAAATTTCGAACTGCGCACGCGTACCACACGGCGAAATTTAACTTCGCCAAAAATACGCGCTGCCGTTTTGAAGTTTGCCCGTACAGTGAAAGTCAGATTGAGCAGGATTGTCAAGGCATTTTCAAGCCTCAAAACCATTTTACGCAATTTTTTAATTGATTGAAAATCAATCAGTTATTTTTACAGTTCCCCCTGAACGGCTTAAAATGGGGGATTGTTATTTTTTTTGTAAAAAATTTCGAAAAAATCCGCATTTTTTACGAAAAATATACACACTTGGCAAATAAAAGTCTTGATTGAAAGCGCGCTCGAAAAGTAGAATACGCCTTCAGAGGGGAGGTTTTGCAAGGGTGGCATGAAAACCGAAATTTTTCGCAAAATTTTAAAGAGGGCGATTCCGATTTTTGTCGTTTTATGTTTCGGCAGGCTCGAATCTGCCGAGATTTTCGTCGAGAGGGGGGACACTTTCATATCGGAGCGAAATCCGGACTCGGAATACTCTAAATCCGACTATTTGATCGTCTCCAACGCCAAAGGCTCGAGACATTACGCCTACCTTCCGCTCGATCTCGATCCCGCCCGTATTGGAATATTTCCGGCAAGCGATAAAATTTCGGACGCCACCCTGGTTCTGTACTACAAGAGCTCCCCCGGGGAGACCAAGTCAGACGCGGCCGAAAGCCTTCCGAAAGAGATAAAGTCGGAGGGGGAGGCAAAGAAAGTCGTAAGGGGAGACGTTGAGGAGACGGCAGGCGAAAACTCTTTGGAAAAAGCTGGGGAAAAATCCCGCGAAACGGACGGCGCTCACGAAAAAGTATTCTCTGAACACCAAGACGAAGACGACGTTATAGAAGTTCTCGGAATAACGGATTCGGAGCACTTCGAAGAGATGACGGAGAGGTTTCGCTATTCGTGGAACGGAAAGAGAAACGCAATAGCTCCAAAACACGACATTTCCTCCGGAAATTTGGAAAAGGGCGGAATTGCAAAGCTAGGAGAAATTCGCCTGAAAGCCGGAGAGCCTATTCCGGAGAACGGCTCCTCCTTGGAATTCTCCACCCCGGAGTTGGAAGAATGGCTTTCGTACTGCCTGGGAATACTCTCAAATAGAAACATCTCCCCGAAGTTCGACGCCCAACTCGACAAACTGAGGCACGCCGTAATCATTCTGAGAAAAACTTCCGGAAGCCGCGATATAATTTTCCACTCGTCAGACTCTCTCGAAGAGAGCTTTCAAAATCCCAGAAGCGGGGACATCGCCAAGGAATCGGAGATAGAGGAGGCAAACTCCCCCGATGCGCCCGACTTCATTCCGGGAGGACGCCTGCCCTCCCTGCGCGAACTCGAAATGGAGGGCGATCTGAAAGCCGCAAGAAAAGCCGCCGCCGAAGGTTCGTTTAAAGATTCGGAAGGCAGAACCTTCGAAGAGGTTCCAGATTTGAGGCCGCGCGTCAGATTGGATTTTAAAAACGCGGGCGGAACCCAAATTGATTGAACTTTAGAAAAGAACCCGTGTCTATATAAACCGTTAAGCTAAAATTTAGCAAAATTATGACGACTCTAAAAAAAGAACGAATTTCCGGGAACGCAAAACTCGAAAGCGCCGTTCAAAAAACCTTCAACAAATCGGTGTCGCATGCACTGTCTAACTTTAAAAACCGCAAAAAGAACTCCAAGCATAGAATAACTAAGACAATTATAAAAATATGAGCAGCGCAAATCTATCCGAAATAAACGACAAAGTCAGGGAAGCATCTCAGTGGACCGGACTCCTGAAGTCGGAAATAGGCAAAACGGTAGTCGGGCAAAAATATCTGGTCGACAGGCTCCTGACCGGAGTTCTAGCAAACGGACACGTACTTCTGGAAGGCGTGCCGGGCCTTGCGAAAACTCTCGCCGTAAAAACTCTCGCTTCCGGGGTCGACGCCTCGTTTAACAGAATACAGTTCACGCCCGACCTACTCCCCTCCGACATAATTGGAACCTTGATTTTCAACCAGCAAAAAGGGGAATTTCTAACCCAAAAAGGCCCGATTTTCGCCAACATAATTTTGGCGGACGAAATCAACCGTGCACCCGCCAAAGTACAGAGCGCACTCCTTGAAGCCATGCAGGAAAGGCAGGTGACCATAGGCGGAAACACCTATAAACTCCCAGAACCCTTCCTCGTTCTTGCCACTCAGAATCCGATAGACCAAGAGGGAACCTACCAGCTCCCAGAAGCCCAGGTCGACAGATTCATGCTAAAACTTAAAATCGGATACCCCGACAAGAAAGAGGAGCGGATAATACTCGATTTGATGGCAAAAACCAAAATAGTCGAAGAGATAAACAAGGTCGCGACTCCCCAGAAAATCATGGAGTCCAGAGCAGTAGTCGACCAAATATATCTGGACGACAAAATCAAGGACTACATCGTCTCGATAATATTTGCCACTAGAAATCCAAAAGAAATAGGCCTGGATATAGGCTCCCTCATACAGTTCGGAGCCAGCCCGCGCGCGACTATCGCGCTTGCCCTTGCCTCGAAAGCCCACGCCTTTCTGCAAGGAAGGGGCTATGTCGTCCCGCAAGACATAAAGGACATCGCCCAAGACGTCTTGAGGCACAGGATTATCGTCAGCTATGAGGCGGAGGCTGAGGGCGTTTCAAGCGAGGATATAATCGCAAAAATTCTGAACAAAGTGGCGGTTCCCTAATAGCAAAGAGAACGAATGGGAGACAAAATAACAGATCTGCTGAAAAAAGTCCGCCAGATAGAGATTCGGACTAACAAGCATGTCAGCGACGCGCTCGCGGGGGCCTACCACAGCGTCTTCAAGGGACAAGGAATGGATTTCGAGGAATCCCGCGAATACCAGCCCGGAGACGAAATCCGCAGCATAGATTGGAACGTCACCGCAAGAACCGGCCGTGCCCACGTCAAAACCTACAGGGAGGAGAGGGAACTGACTATGATGATTGCCGTCGACCTCTCGGGAAGCGGGGATTTCGGCAGCGGGAACCAGTCTAAGCGCGAGCTGTCCGCGGAACTTGCAAGCACCCTCGCCTTCAGCGCCGCGCGCAACAACGACAAGGTCGGGCTTGTTCTTTTCACGGACGAAGTAGAGCTTATAATTCCTCCCCGAAAAGGGAGGCGGCACATACTCCGGGTGATTCGCGAAATTCTGTTTTTCGAGCCCAAGCACAGAAAGACCGACATCGCATCTGCCCTGAAGGAAATCAACCGCCTTCTAAAACGGAAAGCGATAGTGGTTCTGATAAGCGACTTTTTGCAAGGATCCGACGGAAAGCTGCCCTCTGCGGACGACAAGGACTCGGTGTTCAAGGCAGTCGACATAACTAACAGGCGCCACGACCTCGTGTGCTTTGAAGTGGGGGACGCAAGGGAGCTGGAATTGCCCGCGGTTGGAGAAGTGACTCTCGAAGACGGCGAAACCGGAGAGATTGTCAGGATAGACACGAACAATCCGGAAGTCAGGAGGCGCTATTTCGAATTCAATCGGGAGCGCGCTCGCAATTTGAAAATGGAGTTTGCAAAATCGAACGTCGATCTCTTGGAGACACGCACCGACAAACCCTATATAGCCGTTCTCAGAAAATTTTTCAAAGACAGGGCACGCAGATGATTCGCAGCCGAAAGATTTTTTATGCTCTCGCCGCACTTGCGGCGCACGCCTCTGCAATTTTCGCCGGCGCGCAAACTCCGCCGAATCCGCAGCAGCTTCAGGGAGTTCCGGCTCTTTCCGGAGCCGCGCCTCAGCAAGTCGGCCAGCAGCAAAAAAAACGCGAGGTCAAACTTCCCGAGATAGAAGGCCCCACACAAAAGCTCGAAGCAGGCTTCTGGGAGGAAAATTGGCCGTACGTTATCGCGGGATCCGCCGCCTTGGCTGTAATTATCGGAGTGGCGCTCAAACCAAGGCGAAGAAATCCTCCCACACCATTCGAAACGGCAATGTCGAGATTGGCCTCCGCCCCAAAAATCTTCGACTCGGCAGGAGGAAAGAAATACGCCGACGAAGTAAGCCAAATCGTCAGAGACTATCTCGAGGCCGAGCGAAACCTGCCCGCCCCCGAGCGCACCACGGAAGAGTTCCTCGCCATAGCCGCCGATTCAAAAATTTTCGACTCCGCCCAGCGCCAACGGCTCGCGGAGATATTGAAGCTTGCCGACTTGGCCAAGTTCGCGGCCTTCGGCTTTCAAGAGAACGAACGCGACTCCATACTCAAAAACGCCGAAGAGTTCGTCAAATCGGACGACGAACTGATCCGGTCGGAGAAAAAAGCGAAGAAAAACGAACGCGAGCAAATCGCAAAATAAAAAGATGGAATTTGCCAATCCAAGTTTTCTGTGGGGACTCGCCCTGATTCCGCTACTCGCCATTTTGAGGGGAGCGAGCGGAAAGAGCGGATCCTTGATATTTTCGAGCGTCGCCATAGCAAAAGATGCCGCAAAAAACAAGTCGAGGGCGGGAAACATTCTCTTCTTTATAAGACTGCTTGCCATAGCCCTCCTCATAGTCGCGCTGGCCCGGCCGAGAATAGGAACGGGATACAGCGAAAGAGAGGCAAGCGGAATAGACATAGTTCTTGCAGTCGACGTATCAGGATCCATGTCGGCTCTCGACTTTACGGTCGACAGGGCAGACCTCATGACCCGGCTGGACGCCGTCAAACGCGTCATGAAGGACTTCATACTCAACCGCCCGAACGACAGAATAGGCATGGTAGCCTTCGGAGTGAATTCCTTTTTGGTGTCGCCCATAACCCTCGACCACGACTGGCTCCTAAAAAATTTGGAAAGACTCGACATCGGAGTTATAGACGGCAGCAGAACCGCCATAGGACAAGCGATAGGAATGAGCGCAAATAGGCTAAGAGCGCTGAAAAACGCAAAATCAAGAGTCATAATACTCCTCACCGACGGGGAAAACAACGCCGGGAAAATATCCCCCCTCGCGGCAGCAGAAGCCGCGGCTAGCTTCGACGCAAAAATTTACACGATAGCCGCCGGACGACAGGGAGTAGTCCCCATGGCGCGCGTGGACGAAAATCAGAAAATAATGCGGGACTCGAGGGGAAAGCCCCTCTACGCAGGAGACGTGGTAAGCAGAATGGACGACGCCACACTGAAAAAAATCGCCGAAATTACGGGAGGAAAATTTTACTCCGCCGACAATCTCCGCGAACTTAAAGCAATATATTCGGAAATAGACTCCCTAGAAAAAACGGAGGTAAAACTCAGAAATTTCACCTCCTACGAAGAGCTCTTTCAGTGGTTCGCTATGGGCGGGCTTGCTCTGCTTGCAGTGGAACTTTTATTGAGAAACACCAGACTTAGGAGGCTCCCATGAAATCGGGCGTCGTTTTTCTAAATCCCGAAATGCTTTACTTGGGAATCGCTGCTTCGGTTCTCGTTGGTATAGCCTTCTTTTTCGAGCGCAGATCCAGAAGAAAACTCCTCGAAAAATTCGCCTCCGCCAGGCTCCTGCCTCAAATATCCAGAACAACCAGCAACGCCAAAGAAATTTTCAAGGGCATTCTTTTCACACTCGGAGTGTTTTTCATATTCGCCGCACTCGCCCGCCCACAATGGGGATATAGATGGGAAGAGTCTAAAACCCGCGGAATAGACCTGATATTTGCTATAGACACCTCTAAGAGCATGCTCGCAGAGGACGTTAAACCCGACAGGCTGGAACGCGCCAAACTCGCCGTTTTGGACATCTCGTCAAAGCTGGGAGGCGATAGAATCGGGCTTGTGGCATTCAGCGGTCAGTCGTTTTTGCAGTGCCCCCTTACGCTCGACTACGACGCTTTCAGAATGTCGCTAGAAGCAATCGACACAAACATCATTCAAAGGGGCGGAACCAATATCGCCGCCGCAATTTCGGAAGCCGAAAGCGCCTTCTCAGACACTTCCAATAGGAAAGTGGTCGTATTGATAAGCGACGGGGAAGAGCTCGAAGCCTCCGCCATAGAAAAAGCCAAACAAGCAGCCAAAGACGGCGTGACAATATACGCCCTCGGAGTCGGAGGTGCCTCAGGGGAGCCTATCCCCATAAGAGCTCCAAACGGAAGCGTAGAATACTTAAAGGACGAAAACGGAAAACTCGTATCGAGCAAACTAAACGAAAAAGTTCTCGCGGAAATAGCGGAGGCTACGGGAGGATTCTACTCCAAGCTGTCCGCGGCAGCAATAAGCGACATCTGCGATGCGCTCAAAAAAATACCCCAACAGGAAATGTCGTCGAGAATGAGGCAGCTTGCAATAGAGAGATTCCAGATTCCACTCGGAATAGCCATCGTGCTGCTTTCTCTTGCCGCCCTCGTAGGAAACAGAAAATTTTTTATTCCAAGAACGGGAAGCTCAATATTCCCGCTGGCCCTAATCGCCCTGCTGGCGGGCTTCTCCGCCGGAAACCTCAGGGCTCAAACGGAAAAACCTCCCCTGGAACAGCCGGGCGAACAAAAAATTCAATCTTCGGAAACCTCCGAGGAAAAAATCGATTCCCCCGAGAAGGCTTCCGAACTCTCCCAAATAGAAAAAACCCGGGCCCTCTTTAACGAAGGTATAGACTCCTACAACGCCGGAGAATACGAAAAATCCATTTCGCTTCTCGACGAAGCTATGAGAAACTCCGACGACGTAGAAATTCATTCGAAGTCTTTCCACAACATCGGAAACTCCCTCTACAAAATGACCGAGCGGGCACTCTCAGAATGCGAAACTCCCCAAGAGGCAAAACAGAGGGCCGATCAAATATCGCAGGGAGCCTCGCAAACTCTGATAGGGGGAACCGAACTGCTGCGCGAAGGCCTAAACAGGCTCGCAAAAGAAAACGAGATGCTTTCAAAAGCCTCCAAAGAAGGAAAAATTCTTTCCGAAGAGGAGAAGAAAGCCCTTATGCAGAAAAGCCCCTTGAAAGAGGAAAGCTTCCAACAAACTCTAAAACAGCAAATCTCCCAGATGGAGCAAATGGAAAAAAGCGCCAAGGATTTTTCCGAAAAGAACGGATCGTCAAATTGGGACAAGGCAAAAAAATCCATTTCGGATTCCGTAAAAAATTTCGGGAATGCCCTGGAAATAACTCCCGATTTTCCCAGAGCCTCGAAAAATTTGAAAATTGCCTCCGGAGTTGAAAAGAAAATTAAGGAGGACGCCTCGGACTATGAAAGCGCCGTCAAATCGCTGGAATCGCCTTCCGAAAAGAAGAAATTTGAGCGCATGGCTCTTTTGAAGGAGGAATTAAAAAAGCTTGTACGCGACGACCAGAATCAAAATAACCAGCAAAACGACAATCAAGACAACCAGCAGCAAGACCAGCAACAGAACCAACAGAACCAGCAACAAGACCAACAACAGAACCAGCAGCAAAATCAGCAGAATCAACAACAGAACCAGCAGCAAGACCAGCAGCAAAATCAAGAAAACCAGCAAGACCAAGAACAAAATCAGCAGCAGAATCAAGACAAGCAAGAGCAAAAACAAGAACAGCAAAACCAGGAACAAAACCGCGACGACAAACAAAACGGACAAGACGAAAAGAAAGATAAAGAGGAGAAAAAAGGCGACGACAAGAATTCTCGAGACGGGCAAAAGGACACCCAAGATAAGAGCGGAGGAGAGGACAAGCAAAGCCAAGAGGATCGGAATCGGGACGGCAAAGATGGCCGCAACGAGGATGAAAAGGACAAGAGCGGCCCGCAAGAAAAGCAGGAGGAGCAAAAATTCGACGAAGGGAATGAGCGCCAAAAAACCGCTCAAGATATTTCCGACAAGAAAGACGAGCAGGCAGTTGAAAACAAGAATGCACAACCCGCTGGAGAAGTATCCGAAGAGAAGAAGGAGGAACAATCTCCCGGATACGCCCGCGGAGAGGAAGACGAAAATTTCAGAAAGGCAGAGGGATTCATGACTCGCCGCGAGGCCAAGGAACTTTTGGAATCTATGCACGATTCCGAAAAAAGACTTCCGATGAGCGGGTTCGGCGAACAGAGAAACCGCTATGAACAGAATTACAAGGATTGGTAGTATGAGAAAACTTTTAAGCGCATTTGTTTTAATTGCGGCAATCTGCGGAAAGCTTTGGGCGGCTCCCCAAGTGGAGTGTCCCGGATTTTCCCCAAGAACGATACGCCCGGGAGAAGCGGCGGTATATACCATAACCATAAAGGACATGTCCCCGACTATCAACCTGTCGGATATTCCCGTTCCCCAAGGCCTGCGATTTGTCGGACAGAACCAGTCGTCGTCGTTTTCGATGACTTCGGGAAGCGGCATTTCAAGAAGCGTATCCCTTCAGCTGTCGTTTGTTCCCGAAACGGAAGGTTCGTTCACAATTCCAAAGTGGGAAATTTCCTACGATGGAAAAACATATCCCGTCGAAGCCGCTACTCTGATAGCCGACGCAAACGCTCCGGTTTCTAACAATTCCGGAATGGGCGGAATAATGTCGAGAATACGGACGAACAATATGCGAAGAGCCGCCGGGCATGAAAATTCCGGGCGCAACTACATATCATCGATAGAGGGAAAGGCCTCTTTGACAGCCAAGCTTCCGAGAGAGTCCGTATATGTCGGGGAGTCGGTGCCCTGCTCTCTCGTATTTTCGATAGACCGCTCGCTCCACGACGCGGGCTTTAAGCTGACTCAACTCGTGCCTTCCACGGACAAGGTTTCCGAATTTGAATGTTCGGGCTTGAACATGGAAAAACCCGAAATAGACACCTCGGATCCAAACGAAATAAAAGTGGTATACAAGTTTTACATAACCCCTTTGAAGGCGGGAAATTTTTCTTTGGATTTTTCCGCCAAAGGTCTCTTTTTAAAGGAGACCTCGTTGGAGGAAATGATGGATATGTCGATTTTCGACAGAATGATGTCCATGGGTGCGGAACAGCTGCCGTTTGAAATTTCCGCGAAAGCAAATAGCGTGCGGGTAATTCCCCTTCCGCCCGAAGGAAGGCCTGAAAACTTTTCCGGAGCAATAGGGGAATTTAAAATAGATTCCATATCCGCCGCTCCCGATTCGCTCAGTGTCGACGAGCCATGCACACTGACTGTAAAAATTTCTGGCAAGGGGAACTTCGCGAGAATTCAGCGTCCCAACATGGAGGAATCGAAAGATTGGAAGGTTTACAAATTTAAGTCCTCATTCTTCGACGAAAGCAACGGGGCAGCCCACAGCGGAATAAAAACTTTCGAGGCTCCTCTCGTTCCCCTGAAAGCCGACATATCCTCTACTCCCAAGGTTTCCTTCTCCTTCTTCAACCCGGAGTCTGGCAAATATGAGACTCTCGAAGGCAAGGGCGTGGAAGTGAGCGTGGCTCCCGCGCTCAGCGCCAAACGCAGGGCCGAAGTGTACGAAACTTCTCCCAAGGCCGCCGAACAAACCCTCAACGGAATAGTAGAAACCCCTTCGATTTCAAAATCCGAATTTCTATCCTCCGCATGGTTCTGGATTTTCCAACTGGCTATTCTGGTAGCCCTGGCGGTTTTTATAATGGCGAAGAAAAAGCAAATAAGGCTTGCCAGCGACCCGTTTTACGCAAAAACACAAAAGGCTAAAATAGGCCTCAAACGCGAGCTCTCAGCCGCGGAAAAAAGCGCCCGCGAAAAAAATGCCAAGACCTTTTACAACCACGCCAAAGCCGCCCTCCAGTGGGTTCTGTGCCCCCATTCGGAATCCGAGTCCAGCGCGATTCTGCTCGGAGAAGCGAAACATATTCTAAAAACTCTAAATATTCCCGATGCGGAAGTTTCCGAATATTTCGACGGATCCGATGCAATAGAATACGGGGCTCTGAAGGCTTCGGACGTGGATTTCGAAAAATCCTTCTCCAACCTGAAAAAAATCTGCTCTCGAATTCAACATGAAAACTGACGCCCATAAAATCTCGCCGACATTCGCGCTCGGAAAAATCCTCGCGATAATCGGAGCGTTGGCGTTTTTTGCGTGCAATAGCCTAACTGCCCAGAGCGCCGAAGAATTTTTCATGCTCGGAGGAGGTGCATTCAAAAGCGGAGACTACCAAAAGGCTCTTGCAAATTACGAGCTAGCCATGGAAAAGGGCATGAAGTCTCCCGAGCTTTACTACAACGCGGCAAACGCGGCAGCAAAACTCGACAAAACCGGACTTGCAGAACTCTACTATCTAAGGGCAATCTACATGGCCCCGCGCTTTAGAGAGGCAACCGCCAATTTCGCTATATTCGCAAAAGACAATGCAATATCTGTCCCGCACGAAAAACTGCTTGCCTCGCCCATATCCGAACTTTCGGAACCGGAATGGACAGCGGCTACCTTCGTGTTTTTTTGGCTGGCGGTGGGCCTTCTTGTGATCCCTCCCCTGTACGCAAAGCGGCACGCAATATGGATCTTTCTGGCAGTTCTTGCAATCGCTGCGGGAATCGTCTCGATGTTGTCCATGGGAAAGTGGAACTCTTTTGCAAACACCGCGGTATCATTAAAGGACGACGTTCCGCTGCGACTGTCGCCGGCTTCGCACGCTCCGATAGTGGCAACCGCTAATAATGGACAATCGGGCAAGCTCGAAAAAATTTTCGGAAAATTCGGTTATATAAAAATGAAAAACGGAAAATCCGGCTGGGCAAACCTTGAAGAGTTCTCTCCGGTTATATACGACAAATAGCGCTTCATTTAGACAAAAAAAGGACGCGATTTCTTTCCCGCGTCCTTTTGCCGTTTTTCTTTCCGTTTTATCCAAGCCTTCTTTTGGCAAGCACTCCAATTAGAGCAAGTACCCCGAAAATAAAAGCGAAATCCGCAGGCTCCGGTATCGGAAAATTCGAATTGTTCAGGTACACTCCCAACAATTCTCCGTCATCTCCATAAGCTTCCTCAAAATACCAACCGCCGGAAAATCCTTCCGTCATGCTCTCGTCTTCATAGGCGGTAAAAATAGCTTCCATCGTCTTCCAATTATCGTTAAACGCCGCAAGCTCTATTGCGCTTCCATCGTCCCCGCTTATCGTAAACCCGCAATTTTCGTTTAACAATATATAATTGTTCTCAAAATTTACAAAGTTTAACGTAGCCTTGTTTGAAGTTGAAGAATCGTAGCTGTATATAGTACCAAGCGTCAATATATCGGATTTCTGCCCGTCCAAAACTATACTCGTGTTGGAATTGTTTTTTACTAAAAGCGACTGCTTGTACACTGCTCCATCGCCAAACTCTAAAGTCGACGTGCTTCCAGATCCAAGTATGATAAATGTAGTAGAGGTTTGATTCAAATTCTCATACATCTACACTTCCTTTTCCACTCGAAGTGTAGCTCCTTTGTAAAGCTCTATGCCCTGCGCGCAAACTGTAGATCCCGCTTTCAGTACTAACTTGCTGCTTGTCTGGGAGTTGCTATTCCAGCCCACCATTATGCGGCAAGTTCCTGTTTCATTTGTGGAACCCTGTACGTTCGTATAATAGGCCCTCAAAATACCTCCATCTTCCACGGTCACTGTTCCCGGAGCCCCGCTCCCATAACTATCGTAAATTAACCATAGACCAGAAGCGGTATTTGAAGTTGAATAACGCAAAAATACTGCTTCCCCCGATATGTTTAAATTTCCGGCGGCATTACAAGACATTCCAGAAGAGAGAGCATTATTCGCATTGGAAACCTTAAAATAAGCTCCTGCCTCTATATTAAAAATCCCAGAATTTAGAAACTGCCAACGCTGAGTTGAGGATTCGATGTTTATTACATAGTCTGTCCCCCTAAGCAAAGTCACATTGTCGCCAGAATCGATGGTAAGTGTAGTGGAGGTGGGAAACTTTCCCGCTGCAATATCTTCCTGAGATATCGTTATGTCCTCGGCCATTGCCACAGAAAAAAAGAACGCCGCCGGCAAAGCTGCCAACAGGTTCCTAAAACCGTTCACTCTTTCAAACATTCTGTATTTGTCTTTCATATGTTAGCCTTTCAAAAGTTTCCGCCCTATCTAAATGATAAAAATCTATTCTACCGCATGTACGTCCCTACACACTCACCCCAACCAAGTCTGAAGCAAAACACGCAACACGCGCACCACTAGCCGGCAACCTACGTATTACATATATCTTTGTCAATATATTTTTAGATCTGCTACTCGAACGAATTATAACTTAACAAAATAGCACGAGTTACGCCTATTTTATTTTAGGAAAATGATGGCATGCTCCTGTATAGTGTACTAAATAATATTAGCAAGATTAAAACTTTATTATGCTTTTACTTCTGTTCTGTAAGCAAATTGACATTTTCTGCTGTTTCATAAATCGGAAGCCCTATCTAAATATACCGTGCAATAAAAAGAATCTTTCATTGTTTCTATTCTAAAAAAATGTGGGTACTTTGCCTATAACTAAATAATTGAATATTCTCAAAAAAAGCCCGCAACTCAGCTTTATACAGATATAGAAAAGATTATTGCATAAAAAAAGACGCGTAAAACACGCGCCTTTGTAAATCCGACTGCAAAAAGACCGCTATATCCTTCTATTGGCAAATACCCCAATTAGAGCAAGTACCCCGAAAATAAAAGCGAAATGCGCAGGCTCCGGTATTGGGAAATTCGAATTGTTTAGATACGCCCCGATTACCTCTCCGTCATCGCCGTAAGCTTCCTGGAAATACCACCCGCTGGAAAATCCTTCAGTCATGTTATCGTCCCCATAGGCGGTAAAAACCATGTCCATCGTCTTCCAATAGCTGTTGAAAGCCGCAAGCTTTATTATGCTTCCATCGTCGCCGCTTATCGTAATTCCGTTGTTTGTGCCAAGCAACAAATAATTGTTAGTAAAGTTGATAAAATTTATGCTTGCAGAATTCGTGTCCAAGGAATCGTAGCTGAGTATGCCTCCAAGAAAGACCCCTTCCGATTTTTGCTTGTCGAAAATAATGTTCGTGTAGGAGCTACCCTTTATCAAAAACTGACGACTATATTCGAATCCGTCGCCAAGCTCTATTTTTACAGACTCACTCGAGGAACTTCCCCTGTTTACTATTATGAACGTCTCTGCAGTTTGTGCCAAATTGTCATACATCGACACTCCCTTCTCAATTCGAAGCGAGGCCCCTTTATAAAGCTCGATTCCCTGACTGCAAATCGTCGATCCCGTCTTCAAAACGAGCTTGCTGCTTGTCACGCCCGAATCTAGCCACCCCACGTGCACGCGGCAAGTTCCCGTTTCGTTAGTGGAACCGGCCTCGGTTGTATAATAGGTTCTCAGTATTCCTTCGGCTTCCACGGTCACTGTTCCCGCCGGTCCGTTCCCGTAACCGTCAAACGCCAAAAACAATCCAGCTGTAGTATTTGAAGAGGCGTATCTCAAAAATACCGCTTCTCCGGATATGTTCATGTTTCCGGCCACATTGTACGCCGTGTTGTTAGATCCTGTATAGCTGGTATTGGAAACTTTAAAGTAGGCCCCTGACTCTATGTTGAAAGTCCCGTAATTGCGAAACTGCCAACGCTGTACATCCGGTATATCGACCACAAAATCAGTCCCGCTTAAAAGCGTCACCGTATCTCCGGAATTTATTAGAAAAGTTTCCATAGTGGATACCATTCCCATATCTACGTCGTCCTGAGATATGGTTATATCATCCGCCATTGCCGGAATAAATAAAGAGGCCACAAAGCCCACCAACAATGGCCTCTTTAGCATGCCTTTCAACTTCTCCAACATTGCAATATTTTGATTCATTTATAACCTTTCGAATTTTTTTCCGAAGGAGTTCTTTCCCTTTCGTGTGTGTTAATAAATCTCCGGACATAGCGCCCGAAATACTTTTCGAATAATGTTGCTAAACGAGAAACTTCCAATTGTAAAGTTTTTTCGTAGACTTTAATAATAAATTGCCGCTTGCCGGCTCTTTTTTTCTCCCATATAATTGCATATATTTTCAAAAATTCTAGATTGGGATACGAGCAGAAATATTTATTGCATGATATCGCTACTACGCAATTTTCCCCATATTATTTTAATTGGCATTGCGGTATATTATACTGAATATCATGATATTATACTTTAAAAATTTTTCAAAATATCGACAATATTTCCTCCTTTTTGCGGAGCGAAGTTTCTTCAAATTAAGACGCTAAAAGGAATAAAAAAACTAAACTCATCTGACTATAATTTCCTATGCAAGACTTCCCCAAAATTATTTGAGATGCGAAAAAAAATACAACAAAATTGCAGTCAAGATTTGCAAGGAAATTCCTCCCGACAAAAAAGGACGCCCGAATTCTTTCGAGCGTCCAAAATTAAGTATTTTCTTTGCAGTAAAAAACAGACTTGCTCAGATTCGAAATTTTTTAGCGCTTTCTTTTAGCAAGCACCCCAACTAGAGCAAGCGCCCCGAAAATAAAAGCGAAATCCGCAGGCTCCGGTATCGGGAAATTCGAATTGTTTAAATACACTCCCAACAATTCTCCATCATCTCCATACGCTTCCTCAAAATACCAACCGTCGGAAAATCCCGTTCCCTCTTCATTGTAAGCCGTGAAAATTGCCTCCATCGCCTCCCAGCTCGAACTAAACGCAGCAATTTGCAATATGCTCCCGTCTTCATCGTTTATCACTACAGTATCGCTGTCGGTCAAAATCAAATAATCATTCGCGAAGTTAAGGAAATTCACTTTCGTGGAGTTTCCTTCTTGATTGTCGTAACTGACAATAGATTTTATAGTGACATTCTCATCCTTTAACTCATCGAACGATATTGTGACGCTGGAATCGTTTTTTACCAAAATTGACTCCTTATAGTTTGCTCCATCACCAAACTCTATCGTCGCCGAAGCGCTCGTGTTCACTATCACAAAGGTTGTGGCAGTTTGCGCCAGATTACCATAAAGTGAAGCGTTCTTCTCCACTCTAAGAGCAGCTCCGTTGTAGAGTTCCACCCCCTGCGCTACAAGCGTTGATCCGCTTTTTAAAACCAACTTGCTCGACGTAGTGGATCCGCTATACCCGATAAACACTCTGGCTGTTGCCTGTTCATTGACGGAACCCACCTCCGGAGTATAATAAACCCTCAAAATTCCGCCGTTATCCACCGTCACTGTTCCTGCCGGTCCATAGCTGTATCCGTTGTGAGCCAAAAACAATCCGCACGCATAGAGGCTCGTTCCATAACGCAGAAACGTGGCTTCTCCCGCTATGTTCATAGTGCCGGCAATATTTATGCAAGTACCACCGGAAGATTCGGTATGGGCGGAATTCGAAACTTTAAAGTAAGCTCCCGATTCTATGTTGAAAACGCCATTGTTGATAAACTGCCAACGTTGCGACCCATCAATAACGTCTATTATGTAGTCGGTACCACTGGCGACTGTGACGTTGTCGTACTGCCCCGTAGAAAACGATTCGTTAGTCGGAAACAAACCCATGTCTATTCCCTCCTGAGTTATTATTATGTCTTCGGCCATAACAGCCGGAATAAAACAAATCGCCGACGCAATCGCCGACAATCTCTTTGAGAACACACTCAATTTTGTTTGTAATCTATTGTCTTGCTTCATAGTAGTTCATAGCGCGTTAAGAAGAACGAAAATCTTTTGCTATGCAAAAAACTCCCATCTCCAGTTGACTCCGTCATAGGTGTGTTAGCATAAGACTTTAAGGGGCAAAAACCATCTCTCACTATATAGAAGTAGACATGCTAAATACCCGCTCTTAATGGAATAAAGATCATATATTTAGCGCATGTTTGTCAATATTTTCTAATCAATAAGTTTGTTTAAAAAAATGCGATTGGAAATATATT
This sequence comes from uncultured Verrucomicrobiota bacterium, assembly GCA_949283955.1. Lineage (GTDB taxonomy): Bacteria > Verrucomicrobiota > Verrucomicrobiia > Opitutales > Intestinicryptomonadaceae > Merdousia. The sequence continues at coordinate 19,550 of CASDUP010000032.1, forward strand.
TTTGTATTTTTTCATATATTTTTTTAAAACTTTTTCTCACTCGTTCCTTTTCTCTCTTGCTGGCTCCGAAAACATGGAAGCCTGGTATTCAATCTGCGGAAAAACGGCTGATTAACAATAAATAAAGAAATCAAATTGAAAATATTAAAAACATTTAACCGTAGGAAATATAATGTGTACTTGCAAGCTGTCTATTTACCTAAAAATTTTCGGAAATTTGCTATTTATTGCTTGATTTTTAAATTCCTCAAACGCCGCAAAATTTTTTTTCAAACGAGACTTTTATCGCGCTTCGAGCAAAAAATAAGATTACAAGCGCTTGGTGGAAGTGTTGGATTTCAAGAAGACGCGGTTCCGCCATGGAAAAAATGAATGCACTTGGCGGCTCGAACTTTTTTAAAGCTGCGATACTTGCCAGATGATAGGCTGCCTTCTCTTCCGAAAAGCCACATTCATTTTATAAACGAAAATTCAACGAGCTAAAAGATATACAAATATCACAACGCGCATGAAAGGCTTCGTATTTGTCGCGCAGTAAAAGAAGCTTGCTTCATCTCTCAAAGAGTGTGCCTATAAATTCTTGCGAATCCCTAAAATGCCATTCAAAGCAGAAAATAACGCATGCCATGCATAATATCGAAGGCAAAAGAAGGCGCTCTTTGGCAGAAGAAATATATAGCGGAGGGAAAATTATTTGGAGGAGGCAGTGAAAATTCGTGCGCGTTAGAAATTAAGGCAAAGCGAAAATACTGCGAAAAAATACTGAACGACAATTTACGCGCATTAAATAGACTCTCAAAAATAAGGAAGCGCAAAAGAGAAATGTCCATGTGAAGTTGCAGCTTACATAACACGAAATTTTTTCGAGTTGAACCGAGGTACAATATTAAAAACACCCCAAGAAGACATAAGCCATCGAAACGGAAATATCGGGAAAGCGCGAAAAAAATAGTTGCTAGAAAATCGAAGGCTTCATGCTCTGCCCGGCTTTTCAAATTAAAAAAATACCCGAAGTGCGAGTTAAAAAACGGAACTCTTCTTCAGCAAATACCTCATCTATTTTATCTGCATGCACAAAAAAGCGCGGGGAAAATAATCATACGAAATTTAAAGGCGGTGCGGTACAATAGAAAAGCAAATTTTTTCTCTTGGACATTCGGACCGTATGAAAGCTGAATCTATCCGGCGCTTCGGGTTCGTACTGCGCCTGTAAAACTTCGCGTCGCCTAACGAAAACTCGAACGGCTTTTTATTTATTCGTGCGATTTAAATTATTCGAGCAGTAAAATTCGCTTTTTTCCTCTATTCATGCGAGGCTGCCAACAATTTACAGGCAATTCTTTCAAATTAACGCCGCTTTTTAGCGCCTGGTAAAAAAAATTCCGGTCTGTATGAACCTTCAAGTTGCAAAAGTTTTTTCTTTAGATCCAATCCCCCGGCGTATCCCGTGAGATTTCCCTTCGCGCCTATAACTCTGTGGCATGGAACTATTATCGCTATTGGATTGCGCCTCACCGCCCCTCCGATAGCCTGAGCCGACATCTTTGCAAGTCCTCGTTCCCCTGCTATTTCTTTGGCCAATTCTCCGTAAGTTGCAGTCTTGCCGTAGGGAATCAAGCAGAGCCTTTTCCAGACCCATTGGGAGAAACTCCCTCCCGCGGAAAGATCAAGCGGCAAATCCAGCGGGGAAACTTTTTTCCCCATGAAATAATTGTCGAGCCATTTCTCGGCCTCCGCAAGCACTCCCTGCTTCCCAGACTCCGAAACCTCCCTCCCCTCAAAGTAAGCCTCCGACAGACTTTCCCCATCTCGACTTTTCAAAACCATTCTTCCAAACTTCGACAAATACACGGACGAAAACATCATCTTACCTTCCTATCGATTGCAACTATCCAAAAAAACGCGCCCAACGCCAGGAATTTCGTTCTCTAACGGATTGGGTAGGCGCTTTCGAAGCCGAATGCAAGCAAGTTCTCACAAAATTCCTTTCGAGATTACGGAAAGAAAAATAAATCAAGATTCTGGTTGAAAAATACAGGCAATAGTATTCGATGTGGCCGAATCCACACGCTCATGAAAAAATTTCTATTACTCGCAATCGCCGTCGCCGTAATTTGGGCGGCGGGCTATCAACTCGTAGGGAACATGTCGGACATTCCGGAAGGAACGCAGGCTCAAAAAGTTCTCGCGATATTCAAGGATAACGGATGCTTAAAGTGCCACTCGAAAAAAGATAAGGCTCCCTTCTACGCAGAGTTCCCGATTTTCGGAAAGTTTGTGAAGGAAGACATCGCAATGGGCATCAGAAGTTTCGACATAGACCCGACAATAGAGGCTCTCGAAAGCGGCAAAACGGTCGACGAAACATCTCTTGCTAAAATAGAATTCGCCACGGAGGGTGACAGAATGCCTCTTTTCTCCTACAGAATTATCCATTGGAACAGCAAGATGTCCGAGCTCGAGGAAACCACTATAATGGAATGGATAAAATCGGAGAGAAAGAAATTGGCGGAAAATCTGAATGTCGCGGAGGAGTTTCTAAACGAGCCGGTTCGCCCGCTTCCGGAATCTGTTCCATACGATCCGCGCAAGGCAAAACTGGGATCCATTCTCTACCATCACACGGCCCTATCAGGGGACGAAACAGTCTCTTGCGCCACATGCCATGAACTCGGCAAAGGTGGAGTCGACGGGCTTCAATTCTCGACAGGAATTCGCGAGCAAAAGGGGGCAATAAACGCCCCGACTGTATTCAACGCGTATTTCAACAAGAGGCAATTTTGGAATGGCAGAGCGGGAAATCTCGAAGAGCAAGCGGGAGGTCCGCCGATGAATCCGGTCGAAATGGACGGAGGTTCGTGGGAAAAGATAGCCGAGAGATTGTCCAAAGACTCCTCGTTCAAAAAGCAGTTTGAGGAGGTCTATCCCGACGGTTTCACCGAAAAGAACATAACCGACGCCATAGGACAATTCGAGAGGACTTTAATTACCCCCAACTGCCGTTTCGACAAATATCTTAGAGGGGACAAATCCGCGCTGACTGCCGACGAGATAGAAGGATACAAAGTGTTTAAGAAGGCGTATTGTTCGGTTTGCCACTCCGGAATAAACCTCGGAGGGCAGACTTTCGAGTACATGGGTCTTAAGCACGACTACTTCTCGGCCCGCGGAGACATAGGAAACGTCGACGACAAGGGCCTCGAGGGCTTCACCTCCGACATGCGCGATCTGCACAAGTTTAAAACTCCCAGCCTAAGAAATATAGAGCTCACCGCCCCATATTTCCACGACGGCACGGTTCATTCGCTGGACAAAGCTGTGGAGATAATGGCCAAATACCAAAGGGACGTGGAACTTACCCAGCAAGAAAAGGACAATCTCGTGAAGTTCCTCAAAACCCTCACCGGAGAACTCAACGGGAAACCCCTGAAACAATAGGTACCAACTTCAACTTGAGGCGCGCGGGCGAATTCGGTCGCGCGCTTTTTTGTTTACGCAAGCCCCCCTTTCCGTACCATAAACTTTTATGTACGAAACCTCCTACAAAGTAAGAACCGCCGACGCCGACAAAAACGGCCTGTTGAAATTCGCGTCTCTAATGCTAATGCTGCAGGAGGCTGCGGTTGAACACGCCGATATTATTGGAATAGGACAGAGGGACCTATCTCCCCGTGGCCTCGGCTGGGCCATGTTGAAGGCCTCCATTAAAACATTTAAAATTCCGCCGTGGGGGGAGAGGGTCAAAATAAAAACATGGGTATCGGAAGTCGGCAGGGTATCCACAAACAGGGAATTTTCCGTGTTCTCTTCCGAGGGAGAAAAGCTCTACGAAGTCAGAACGCAATGGGTTCTCTTCGACCTTTCAAAGCGCAGAATAGAGCGCCTCCAGATTCTCAATGCCGATTTGGGAGCCAATGGAATTCCCGCCTCCGACGACTCTCTCGAAGGAAAAATTCCCTCTCTGGAAACCCGGCCTATATCGGTCGCTTTGCGCGCCACCAGAAACGACATCGATCTAAACTCCCACGTAAACAACGCTACGTACGTCTCCTGGGCCTTCGAAAGCGTCCCCGACGAAATAATGGAAAACTACACTCCGCAAAAAATAAAAATAAATTTTATAGAGGAAGTCGCTCCCCATTCGGAGGTGAGATCGGATTGTTATGCGAATTTCGACGGAGAAAAAAACTACACTGTCCTCTCCATTCGAAACATGGAAAAGGACGCCCGCGAATGCGCCAGAATCGGAATAATCTGGAAGAAAAATTAAAAATACTTCGTTGATTTTGGAAATATTTTATCTTTTTGTTAAGAGAATGGATTTATATCTGGCAACTTTCATATTTTCGGCGATTTTGCTGGTCGTCGGAATCCCTTTCCTCCTCTCCCCATCAAAATCCGCGAAAGAGGCTCTTAAACTTGTAAGAGACAAAACGGCCGCGATAGTGCTTTTCGGGGGGGCAATAGTGTGGTTTGTGTGGATTCTGATGAATTTAGGCGAGGCCGACTTCGGCGATATAAAGAACATACTGATACTAGTTTTCGGGGGAGCGGGCATTCTGGCTTTCCATTATATGCCCGACTTTCTCGCGGTGAGGGGAGCTTCGGTTCTGATGCTTTTATTGTGCAGATTCTTCCTCGACTCTGCCTACATGGAAGAGCCGGCTTCCCGGCTCGTGATGGTATCGCTGGCATACATTGCCGTAGTCGTATCGATTTACATGGGCTCCCTGCCCTATAGGGCCAGGGATCTTTTTAAATACTTCGAGGAAAAATCCGCCCGTGGAAGAATCTTCGGCTTGCTGTGCTGTTCGGGAGCCCTTGCCATGATCGTATCCTCAATCTTCTACTAACGACATGCCAGAAAATCTCCTAATGATAGTAAGCGGCCCCGCCGGGAGCGGAAAAAACACCTGCGTGGAAAGGCTCCTCTCCGAATCCCCGAATTTGGAACGCGTAGTGACATGCACCTCGAGGGCTCCGCGGGAAGGCGAGCGAAACGGAATAGACTACTTCTTTCTCTCAAAGTCCGAGTTCGAAAAAAATATAGAGTCCGGAAACTTTTACGAGTGGGCCAAGGTACACGGAAACTACTACGGAACTTCAAAAAAATCCATAGCAGACGCTTTCTCCAGAGGCAAGGATCTCGTTCTAATAATAGACGTCGCGGGGGCAAAAACCTGGAAAAAAATCGGTGAGGAAAATCCGCAAATAGGAGGTCGTCTCATATTCACTTTCATAGTTCCCCCTTCGGAGGAAGAGCTCCGAAAAAGGCTCCGCGGAAGGGGAACTGAGACAAACGAGCAAATAGAAGTGAGAATGAAAACGGCGGTTTTCGAAATGGGAGAGGCTGATAAATTTGAAAATAAAATATTTTCAAAAACTCGGGAGGACGACTTCCTAGCCCTGAAAAAAATATACGAAACTTCAAAAGTAGAGATTTCGAAGGTAAAATAAAAAGCGGCGAGGTACTTTCACCTCGCCGCTTTTTCGAATGTCTAGAAACGAGCGAATCTATTTAGACTGGGAACCGTCCGAAATTTCCTCAGGTTTCTCCTCCGGTTTTTCCGCCGGCTTCTCCTGCTTTTTCGGCTCCTCTTTCATGGCTTCCCTTATGTCCTCCTCGACTTCGCTCGTAGCCTTCTTGAACTCGCGAATGGACTTCCCCAATCCGCGCGCAAGTTCCGGCAGTCTCTTCGCTCCGAACAAAAGCAAAACCACAAGTATTATTACAATCCATTCGCTTCCCCCCGGAAGCCCAAAGGCAAATATCGTATTCATAAGTCGCCCCAATCTATTCTTCGCTCGTTCGTTATCAAGCCTTATTTTTTATTATCCCTTTCGGACATCAATGCTTCAGCCTTCTCGGAAACTATCGACGCCCTTTCGCATTCCTTTTTAAACTCGGCAAAAAATTTGTAAAATTCATCTTCGTCGTCGTTCAGTATGCTCTCAAATATCCCTCCGAGCGACACCACGGCATTGTGCCACAGGGGATTCACATAAAAAAGAGAATACCTCAATTCCCTTGTTCTCCTCGAAACTTCTGCCCTAAAATTGTCGTCCTCCCTCAATTTCCACATCTCAGAAAAATTCGACACTCCCCTTCTTTCCCCGTCCTTCGCCGAATACTGTATTGCCACCATCGACGCCATTTCATCTCTGGAGTCTGAAGGAGTTTTCACTCCTCCCAGCCTGGACCAAATTTCACCCTCGTACACGCACTTCCAATACGCCTTGTTTTTGGACGCATTCCATTCCCTATCCACTGACTCCGCCAATTTTTCTCCGCTATCCGCCTTTTGGGAAAAACGCAACAGCTTTGCCAATTCCCCCTGCGAGGGAGCCATCTGCCGAAGCGATCTCAAGGCCCAAAAAGCTTTCGCCGCGTTAACCTCCGCGTCCCCCTTTCCGCGGGACATCTCAAATATTTCCTTTAAATCCGGGGGCGGATATTTGGACGCTGCCATCGCCATATCGCGTATGACACCCGTTTTCATTCTGCTCTCAAGCTCTTTTGCAAACGCCAATTCCTGCCAATAAACAGACTCTTTTATGTCTCCGCCTTCCATCTCTGATATCTTTCTCAGAAAGGCCCCGCTCAAAAGCATGCACGCTTCGGACAATTTTAAATTTTTGTCCCATCTGGCCGAAATCGTTATCTCTCCGTTCTCCAAAATTTCCACCCCAACTTTGAAATCGGATTCCATTCCTGTCTTTTCCAGCTTTTCCGGGGTTATTAGCTGAAAAACTATCAGCTTTACAAACGAAAGCTTTTCGCCGTTTTCCGAAAAGTATTCGGAAAACATCTTCGTGCATTCCCTCACCAACTTTGAACAGGCCATGACCGCCACCGGATCGTCGCTTACGAGATACACGCAGGAATTTTGGAAATATCTGTACTCGGAATTTATCGGAACTTCCGAATCTTTTGGGAAGAGTTTTTCCCTCTCTTCCCTCATGAGCTTAGACATGGCATCTTCGTACTTTTTTTTCTCGGCTTGGAAATCGACCGGCTCCCCATTAGAAGCTTTCTGTTCTTCCGAAACATTCTCCCTGAGTGCTCCGCTTTCATCTTCCTTATTCCGCGATTCCCCCAAAAGACCGATTTTTTCCTCTTTCTCCGACTTTTCGATTTCGGATATTTCTCGCTTTATCTTTTCGATTCTTTTCTCTTCCGAATCCTTCGAAATTATTTCCCCTTCCGTCTCCGACGAGGGATTTACCCTTATTCTTACGGTTAATCCACCGGGCAGAGTGAAGCTTTGCCCGTCGCGAATTTCCCCGGAGCGCTCTCTTCCGGAGGGTGAACCGCCGAAAGGGGAATGCGGATCTGCGGCATGCAAACTCGAGAAATAGGCCGACAGAGCAAATATAAAAAATCCCTTTAAGACAGTTTTCATTTTACAAAAATCACCGCGCCGTCTTTTACGTCTATTGATTCCACCTTGGCAAGTTTTTCCCAAAACTCCGAAAGTCCGGGAAGTGAATCCGAATATTCTTCTGCGAAAGATTCCACAAAAATTCCGTCGAAGAGACCGGGAAACTTCGCCTTGCCTATTCCCGCCGAAACCACCCTAAAAGTCCATTTGCCTCGTTTTTCGGGCTTCACAAGCGCCCAGAATTCGAATGTTTTTCCCGCCCCGAAAAAATTCACAAACGCCGGAACCGAAACCCTCAAAAATCCGTCCCCATCGGGCGAAACCTGCGGCGGAACAGGAACGGAAAAAGAGTTCTCCGAATTTTTTTCGGCGATTCTCAAAAAGGTTCCCGCCAAAGCTCCAGAAGGATTTTCAATTCTCAGCAAACTTCCCTTGGGGGAGGAAAAAAAGAAGTCGTCGAAATTCTCGGCCGAAACCTCCCTCCGCAATTCCCCCCCGAGAAACGCCAGATAAATGAAGGCGCAAAGCGCCCCCGCTACGAACAGCAAAACAAAGGACAAGGCCGCGCTGAAGCAGTTGAAAATAAAACTTCTCATTCCTCAATTCGACATGTAGCGCGGCGCTACGCGCTCTATGCCCATTCTGCACAGCCTGGAAGCGGGGAATATATCCTGGGCGGCCAAATAGAGGTTAAGGGAAACCGCATAGTCTCCTCGTTTTTCCGCCGCCTCGGCGTCGCTCAAAAGCTTTACGTAGTCGGCCACCGCGGGAGCGAGTTTCGCGCGTGCCCGTGCCAATACGGGATCGTTCGGCTCCACCTCGAGGGCGTTTTCCAATATGTCCCAAGCAAAATACGGATTCTGCTGTTTTTCGAGTTCGGCGGCCTGGGCGAGTATGGAGTCGACCCGGGTTATCTTGACTATCGCGTCCTTGAGCTTGGCCGCGCGATCTTTGTCGGTTCTAAACGCGAGTCCGTACTCGGGGCCCTCCTCTACTATCTCCCTGTAATTTCCCTTCTCGTACAGCTCGTCAAATTTTTCCACGTATTTCATCGAGCCCATCGCCATTCCAACCATCTCCGAACTGAATTCGCTTATTCCGGGATTCAGTGGCCAAAGCTTGGCCGCCTCCTTCAATTCGGAAGCGAGGGTCTCCTTATCCCCCGAAAGCGCAGCATGCTTGGCGGACAACAAGTGCAAATCGCTGCCTTTTTTGGCCGCCTGGACCTTCGACAAAACCTCCCTGTACGGAAAATCTTTTGCCAAGCTCTTCATTTCCGAAACGAGCTCCTCTACGCCGTTCCAATCCTTGGAATCGGAAAGATCTTTTATTGTCGAAAGAGCACGGTATATCTTCAGCAGATCGCTCTTTTTGGAATAGTCGAAAAGCCTTACGTAGTAGTCGTACTCGCCTAGAAGAAATGTCTCCATCAGTCTCTGAAGAGCCGAATATTTATCTCCAGAATCGTACAAATTATTCACCGCCACCATTCCATCGCGAATTTCCGATCTGGCTTCCCTAGCCGAATTTTCAAACACATCGACGGTAGGAACGAGCTGCGCCGAAGGATAGATGGCTTTTATTTCGTCCACCCCCACCCTCAAATCCTGCGCGTTTCCCCTGTATATGTGTCTGTAAAACATCGACGCTATCTGAGCGCTCTGAAATTTTCTCGCCGCAGTAAATATCAAAATTTGCGACTGAAACTGTACCACAGCCTTCGCACCTGCCGCCTCTTTGGTAATTCTCGACGCCGCAAGATCCTCAAAAGCGTTTTTCATGTCCTCCGTCTGCATCACTATCCTGCTCTCCCCTTCAGTGCGGGTATTCTTGCTGACATTCGATTTCGACGACCCCCTCTTAGACTTGTCGCGGGCAAATTCGAAGTATGTGCTCATGCTTTCGAGGTTTCTCCTAGACTGCTCGTAGAAGCGCGATTTCTCGTACTCGTCCGCAGCAAATATCCTATACTCGTCGCGCATTCTCCACGCCAGATAGACGAGATTGGCAGTAGCCATCGAGGCGTCCCCGTCGACGGCGTACTCCGCAGCATCGAAGAGTCTCTTCCAGGCCGCAAACAGCACGGACGGATCCATGTCGTCGTTTGCCGCCGATAGCTGGGCAGATATTTCGTTTAGAATCGCCTGATATTCTCCCAATCCCTCGTCGTCCGGATTCAGGGCCAGATACTTCTCAAAGCGGGCCCTTGCCATTCTGCTGCTGCCTACATTAAAAGTTCTGCCCTTCCACGTGAACCCCCCGTTCTCCAAGTCGAGAGAGTCCTTTTCCACGTCGAAAGCCTTGTCCATGGTGCGTTCGAGGGTTCCGCTTTCAAAAAGCCCGGGAGCGCTGTGGACAACCTGCTGGCTTTTGGGTTCGCGATTCGAATCCGAAAACGACGACAAATTTTGAGCGTCGAGCCGAATAGAAAAAGCGAGGAAAATTAAGGATAGAAAAAGCGAATATATTTTCATTTTCTTAGAATTTCTTCATGCTTTCGACTTGAAGGGAACCCCCTTTGGATACCCTTATATTGAGCCTGTATTTCTGGTTTGCGGACACGTTCAAGCCGAGGGAATCCGGAATAAACACCGCAAACTTCGGATTGCCCATGTTGTCCCTGAGCGAAACGACTCTCCCCGAGTCTGTCTTAGCCAGCTGGGCGTCGACCGAGGCGAGAACGGTGTAGGTATTCCCCTCCAATCCCTTGGGAGATTGAATGTAGGAAGAATACGGAAACGGATCGCGCGAAGGGGTCATGGCTTTGTCGAAATAGACGTATGCCAAAGATGCCACCACTGCCGCCATGGGAACGAGAACCGCAACAAAAATGGATATATTTTTTGATTTCATACTATTAAAACTCTGAAAAAATCCCCCGCCAAAACCGCCCGACGCTTCGGCCGAAGCGCCCCGATACTCAAGTAAGGTCCCGAAAATCGCAAGCTTTTTGTTTTTTAGTAAAAACTATGAAAAATTCGCCTCCCGGCTCAATTCCAACTTCTGCGGTTTACTCCCACAAAGACGAAGGCTATCGCGGCAACCGCCTGGACCGCCAACACAGCCACGCACAAACTCGTCGAAGGCATGCTCTCCCACTCGGATCTGGCGAGCATAAACGCGTCGTAAATTCGCGTATCCGACATGGAGTTGATATATCCAGCCCAGCCCCAATAGGTGGCTATGAAAGGCCTGCATATCCATCTGAGGGCCTCGGGCAAAGCGAGCACTACTCCCGATAGAGGAAGTTGGAATCCCACCAGGTAGATGGAGACCAAATTCGCCTTGTCCGCCGAGGAGAACAGCGAGCTGAAAGCTAGGCACACGCAGGTCATTGAAACGCAAACGGCAGTAAGCGACATGGCCTGCTCGAAAAACGACGACGGAAATCCGCAAACGTATTTGACAAAGGCGCACATCCACACTCCTTGAAAAACCGCCAAAGACGAGGTGAATAAAATTTTTGAAAGAGCGTACGCCGAAGGCCTTAGCCCGAACATTCGCTCCTTTTCATAAAGATTTCTCTCTCCCGCTATCTCCCTTGCGGAGTTGTTGGAACCCATTAGGGCAAGCAGCACGACTTGAAACAAAATCAGACCTGTGACGAGAGTCGAAGTTTCAACCGCCTCTATCTGTGCCCGCAAGCTTTCCTTCATCTCGTCTATTGCCCCGAGGTTTCTCTCCAAAGCCAGGCCCTCTATCTGGGGAAGTCCTCCCAGCGCAAAAATCACCACAACTATGGGGAACCCGAATGTGATGGCCAAAGTCAGCAAAAAATACGTCTTGTCCCTGAAGAACAGCCGGTAGCGCCTCGAAAGGAGAGTCGATGTCTGGGAAAGCATGGACGGGCGGCTATATTCCGATTTTCCCTCGAGCTCCTCCGGCTTCTCCGGAAGCGGGCTGCCCTCCTCCAGCCATCTGGATTTCCAATGGGATATGTCGAACCTATTGAGCTCGTCGTAGAGATGAAGCGCCGATTCTATCCCGAAATATTTTTTAAGTTCGGGAAGGGTTCCCCTAAAAACGATTTCACCCTCGTAAACCACGCTTATTGAGTCGAAATAGTCGAGTTTTGCGAGATTGTGTATTATGCACACGAACGTTTTTTCGGAGGTCAAGCAGAGTTTTTTCAGAAGGTCGAGAATGGCGTTTTCCGAAAGCGGATCCAATCCTGAGGTCACTTCGTCGCACACCAAGACTTCGGGATCGTTCGCCAACTCCACCCCCAGGCCTATCCTTCTTAGCTGGCCGCCAGAAAGCGACTCCACCAATTTGTCCGCGTGTTCTTCCAGTCCCGTTATCTCCAGAATTTCCCTCATTCTTCGAAGTTTCTCCGCCTCGTCCAGAAGGGACAGATCCAGCGAGCTCTTAAGGGCCTCACGAACCGTAAGCTTAGGATGGACGCACGTGAACTGCGGCGCAAATCCCACCTTTCCCGCCAACTCCGAAGCGTCCGCTATCCTTCTTCCGCGAAAGTACGAGTCGCCCTCCGATGGGATTATTCCGAGCATCGCCTTAACGAGAGTGGTCTTGCCGCATCCGGACGGACCTATCACCGCGTGCATTTTTCCACCCTCGAAATCCACCGACGCCCCCTTCAAAATTGGAACCGAGGAATTCGACACTCTAACGTTTAGATTTCTGCAGCCAAACATCGCCTTTTTGTATTGAGATTTTTCATTTTTTTTGCCTAAAAGCAACCATGAATATTTTCGCCAAGGTATCCGTGTGCGCGCTATTGTGTCTTGCCGCCTCTTCCCAGGCGTTCGCCCTGCAAGTAAAGCGCGGTGCGTTCAGGTCGAAGGAGATTTTTTCCGTTTCCATGCCCGACGGAACGAGTTTCTTCGGGAAGGAGAACATGATAGTCTCCATATCCCTTCAGAAGTACAGGCTCGAAGCGTTCGTCCTCACGGAAGTGAACGTGCAGTTTTTGGGTGAAAACGCCCTAATAAGAATCTACAACGCGACTCCCTCCAACCTCGCCGACGAAATATTTTCCGCCGCCCGTTCCCGTCTTCCCAAGCCCCTCTCAGAAGTAAATCCCCCGATAAAGGACAAGCTGCCCGTCGTAAAGAAGGCGGAGAATGCTATTAAAAAATCCACCAAGGTTGATTTCGTCTCGAAGAACTATCCTGCCACCACCCACGCAAAAACCGTGGAGTTCGTGGTGCCGGACCTCGAAGAGCTTCTCGCTTTCTACGACCAAATATCCAGCGATTTCGCACCCCTTAAGGAAGAATCGTCCACCACAATAAAAACCAAAAACGACTCCGGAAAAATCGGTGGAACCCTTTATACCATAGAACTTCTTGACGATTAGCTATTATAAGACACGATGGCAAATTACACGAAGGATTTTATGAAAAGCAAAACTCTTTTATTGGCGGCCACTCTGCTGGTTTTTCCATTCTTTTCCCGCGCCGTAGCCGAAGAGGAAAAAATAGGCGACATAGTAAAAACCCCGGCCGGGGCTTATATGCTTGTCAACGTGTTCGCCACCTCCGCTCAAAACGAGGCATTCCAGCGGGACATAGGGATAATGATAAAACACTCGCACCTTATCGACATGGTCAGGCAAAAGCGGGACGAGGAGGCTTCCCCAGAGGAGAAGGCAAAGCTCGACGCCAAGCTAAAACAGATGGAAAACGAGTTTTCCGCCAACGACAAGGTAATGCAGCGCATATATAATTTTTCCGCCAATAGGAAATTCAAACTGACTTTTCTCGAATCATACCTGTGCGTTCCCCTCACCGACGAAGAGATGTCCAACCTGCGCTCGTCGAAGGGCGAGGAGCTGAATCCGATGAGGATAGTCCAGTACAACAAAAAGAACGTCTATCGGGTAAAAAAAATATCCGGAACGAAGGAGAATGAGGAGCTTCAACGGGCCATTGCGTATTCTGTTTCGAAAAGAATGGAGAGCACTAAGCTCAGGTCCGAGCTCGCAAAAACGACCGACCCGGACGTGCAGATGGATCTTTCGAAAAAACTTGGAGCGATAGAAAAAGCTATAAACGACGCCTCCGCGAAATTGAAGGAAAAATACGGCATAGAATCAAAGCAGTCGTACATAATAGAGGTGTCGCGCTCAAAGCTCTACATAATGCTTTCCCCGGACGAGCTCGTTAAAATAGAGGCCGAAAGAAAGAACAAAAGGTAGCGGTTTCCCGCCAAGGCGCGGAGACTTGACAAAAACTTCAAATAATACTTCACTTTTCGCCCGATGATGGAACGTCTTCACTCATATTGGCGCGTAAACTATATAAACGCTCCAAAAGAATCCGGCGAAAAGAAAAATCCCTTTCCTGAAATGGCGAAATCCCGCGATTTCAAGAAGTTTCATATAGTTTGGAAGGGAAAGTTCACGTTCATAGTCATGAACAAGTATCCGTACAACTGCGGACATCTTCTCGTTCTTCCCAAACGCGAAGTCGGAGACTTGGAAGACTTAAAACCCGCCGAAAAGTCCGAATTTTTCGACTCCATAATAAGAGCCAAGCGAATACTTCGCCTCGCCCTGAATCCCGACGCATTCAATGTTGGGTTCAATCTCGGAGCGGGGGCCGGGGCCGGAATCCCCTCGCACCTGCACTGCCACGTGGTGCCTAGATGGAACGGCGACACCAATTTCATGCCGGTAATATCCGACACGAGGGTTTTGCCCCAATCGATGGATTCCATGTGGGAGAGGCTCCGCGAATTTGCGGACAAATAAAGCTCGAACTTTACACGATACAAGATGGAACAGACACTAACCTTCTCAAGCGCAAGACAACTCTCCGAGGTTTACCGCAACGACCAAAAAAATCTCGATGCGGCTGAAGAAAAATTCGGAGTAAAGATAGTGACGCGGGACGCGTGGATGAAAATAGAGGGAGAAAGCCCGACTTCCGTCGAGAGGGCGTCGGCGTTCTTCAAATCTTTGGACGCCGGAAGGTCTCAAGGCCTTAGAATCACGCAGGCAGACTACCTCAACATGATGGAAAAGGCTTCGAAAGGCCTGCTGGAGGACGTCACCAAAGTTTTCGAGAACCCCATAGTAATAGCTCTAAAGAAAAAGAGCATAGTTCCGAAAAACATCAGCCAAAAAAGATACCTGTCGTACATTCAGAAGAACGACATAGTTTTCGGAATAGGCCCGGCGGGAACGGGTAAGACATATTTGGCTGTCGCGGCGGCTCTGAAGGCTTTCCAGGATAAAAAGGTCGGCAAGATAATTTTGACGCGCCCCGCGGTGGAGGCTGGGGAAGCTCTGGGATTTCTTCCCGGAGACCTTCAGGAAAAGCTCCTCCCCTACCTTCGCCCGCTCTACGACGCCCTATACGACATGCTCGGCGCGGAGGATACTGCGAAACTTATGGAGAGGGGACTAATAGAGATTGCGCCCCTCGCATACATGAGGGGCCGAACCCTCTCCGACGCGTTTATAATTCTCGACGAGGCTCAAAACACCACAATGGAGCAAATGATGATGTTCCTCACTAGGCTCGGCGAAAATTCCCGAATGATAATAACGGGGGACGTCACCCAGATAGACCTTCCAAGAATCAAGAAGTCGGGACTGAAGGGCGCGATGGAAATTTTAAACGACATAGAGGGAATAAAGCTGTTTAAGTTCGAGGCCGGAGACGTAGTCAGGCACCCGCTTGTCACCAAGATAATAAACGCCTACGAAGCCCATTCCAGGGCCCAAATCTAAGCGGACGGCGCCGAAAAACGCGGAATGAATATGTTTGAACCTTTGAACAAGAAAGCGCACACGCGCGTCAAGGCCGAAATCGCCAGGAAGAAGCTCGACGACGGAATAGAAAAGCGGGTTTACAAATCGTGGCGCTTTTTTGCGATATGCACGGCGGTTTTCACTCTTTCTCTGATAGTGTATTTTATATGTTTCTCGTTCAGGGTTCCCCTAATGCAGGGAGTTCACGCGAACAAAACTGCCCCATACCAGATTCTGTCGTCGCTGGATTTCTCCTATGAGAGCGACATAATGACGCAGGCCCGCAAGGAGCACAGTGCCGAAAGGATACCTCCGTCGTACAAGATAAATCCGAAGGTAGGAGAGAAATTGAAAAGCGACATGCTCAGATTGAAGCGTTTTCTGGACGACAGGCAGGAAGAGTACGAAGCTGTTGCCTCTACGCCCGAAAAGGAGGACGACGTGGCTTTTTTCGCGAAGCTCTCGCCCGACTTAAGAAGCGCTACCTCGGTAAAAATAAGCCCTGAAGACCTCTCCACCATATATTCCAGCGCAGATCCCAAGCGTAGGGCCCATGCCTTTAATCTCGGAGAATACCACGCCGATGAAATAATATCGAGCGGAATCTACGCCGACGACGACCCCATATTTTCCGCCCGCAACTCCGACTATGTCGAGCCCGAAATAAAGGGAAGCGCCAAGGCCTCCAACGAATCCCGCGCCCGGGCGAGGCTACTCAGAAGAATGAAATCCCTCGGACTCTCCGAACCCCTCACTTTTGCGCTTTACAGAACGATAAACCAGAATCTAACCCCCAACGTAGAGTTCGACAAAGAAGAGACGGATCTTCGCAGGCAGAAGGCCATGGAAAAGGTCTCCCCCGTGGTAGTAAAGGTGATGGCCGGAGAGCCGCTCACGACAACCAACGCGAAGATAACCCCCATAATCCAGGAAAAGCTCAAGGCGTACAGGAGCGAACTTGCCAAGAGCGGCGAGATGAGAACGAGAATCGGAGTCGAGGAGTTTTTGGAAAGCCTTATTCTCGTAGCTACCGCCGCTCTCTTCATAGTAATCAGCAAGACACAGAGGAACAAAAAACCGAAAACAGTTTTAGTTTTTTCTACACTGCTGACTTTCAATCTTGCCCTTGAAAGGCTCATATTGGAAATATCTAACATAGAGTTCGGAACAGGTAGAAATTGGATAGAAATTTTTGCGTTTAGTTCGGCGATAGTTTTAGGTCCGATGATACAAGTTCTGCTCTTCGGATCATACACGGGATTTATAATGGCCCTGCTCATATCGGCTTTCACAACTCTGATGCTGGGCCAAACCGTATCGTTTTTTATCGTTCTGCTTTTGTCGTCGCTAATAGCAATATACTTCTGCGACGGAGCCCAGAAGAGATCGACGGTCTTAATGGGAGGTATCATTTACGGAGCGGTATTGGCATTTCTTGCCCAGATACTCGGGAATCTCGCCGGAGTTCCCTTTGAGATAATGTGGAGGCAGGCAGTAATGGCACTCCTTTCGGGAGGCCTTACGGGAATTCTCGCCTCCACCCTCCTCCCGCTCTTCGGGAGGGTGTTCAACGAATATTCCAACATAGCCCTCCTAGAATTTATAGACCTCAACAACCCGCTCTTAAAGAAACTCCAGATTGAAGCACCCGGAACCTACCACCACTGCGTCATGGTCTCGCATTTAGCCGAGGAGGCCGCTTTGAAAGTGAACGCAAATCCCCTCGTTTGCAGAGTCGGATCGCTCTACCACGACATAGGGAAAATAATAAAGCCAGAATTTTTCGCCGAAAACCAGGGCGGAGGAAAAAATCCCCACGACGACCAAACTCCCTCTATGAGCGCTCTGATAATAAGGAGCCACATAATAGAGGGAATAGAGATGGCAAAGCAAAAGAACATGCCCGCCCAAGTCATAGACGCCATAGCCCAACACCATGGAACTTCGATAATATCCTACTTCTACAACAAGGCTATAAAGCAGGCCAGGGAAAACGGCGACGGCAAGGATCCCATTCAGACGCTGAGAGACAGCGGAATCGACGAGTCGACATACAGGCACGAGGGCCGAAAGCCGCAAAACGTGGAAAATGCCATTATAATGCTTGCGGACTCGTGCGAAGCGGCTTCCCGCTCGCTGAAGCGCATAACGCAACACGGGCTAGAGGAAATAGTCGACTCGATATTCAAGTCGAAGATGACCGACGGGCAGCTCGACGAATGCCCCATCACAGTAAAACAACTTTCGAAAATTAGGGAGAGTTTCGTAAGTACGATACTCAGCATGATGCACTCCCGGGTTGAATACAATAACGGAGCAAAAAAATGGAATTCAAACTCGAAGATATAGTCGCGCTATTTGACAAACCCGAAGTCGACGGCCCGATAGACTTAACGATAGAAGCCATAGCCGCTTTGGACAAAGCCAAGCCCGGAGAAATTTCGTTTCTTGGCAACAAGAAGTATTCCCACTTGGTTCCCGACACCAAAGCAAGCGCGGTTCTTCTCCCCAAAAACTACTCCGGAAAACTTCCGCCCTGCACTGTCATAAAAGTCGAAAATCCCTCGGCGGAGCTTGCAAAAATCTGCGCAAAAATAGAAAAGATACTCCTTCCCAAACCGGAGCCCTCCATTCACCCCACCGCCGTAATAGACAGGGAAGCTAAGGTTGGCGAAAACGTTTTCATAGGGGCCAACGTCGTAATATGCGCCAACGCCACCGTCGGCGACGGAGCCATTCTGTACGGGAACAGCTACGTGGGCAGAAACGTAAAGATTGGCGAGGACTCGGTTTTGATGCCCAACTCCGTAATTATGGACAACTGCGAAATCGGCAAGAGATGCAGAATCCAACCCGGGGCAGTCATAGGTTCCGACGGATACGGATACGAATTCGTAAACGGGGTTCATGTCAGGGTTCCCCAAGTGGGAAGAGTCGTTCTTGGAGACGACGTCGACGTGGGGGCGAACACCTGCCTGGACAGGGCTCGTTTCGACAAGACTTTCATAGGGAAAGGAACGAAGATAGACAATCTTGTACAGGTCGCACACAATGTGGAAACCGGACAGGGTTGCCTGCTCGTGTCGCAAGTTGGAATTTCCGGCAGCACGAAATTGGGAAATTACTGCGTGCTCGGTGGGCAAGTCGGGGTAGCCGGACATATAAAGATAGGCGATGGGGCCATGATAGGCGGGCAAAGCGGAGTAAACGGCGACATTCCCCCCGGGTCCTATATGAGGGGAACCCCTCCGAGACCCTACTTGAAGGCGCACAAAATAGAGATACTGATAGGGCATCTTGAGGAATTGTACGCGAGGGTAAAGGAACTTGAAAAAAAGCTGGGAATTGAAACCAAAGTGTTTGTCAAGCGCGACCAAAAGAACGGCGGCTAAGCGTTCTTCTTTTCGACAGCCAAAAGCTATCGAACATGCGAAGCGATCCTATCCGGCATGTTTTTGATGCGGAAGCCGGAGGTTCCCTCCAATCGTTCCAGGCTAAACAAAAAGATCCGGAAAGTTCAAAGGCACATCGCTCCGCGGGCCGAGCAAACTCTTGCCGCTACTTTGTTGGCGGCGCGCGCCGCGTCTTCGGCAGAATCCCCTTTTGCTATGCTTGAAGCGAAGGTTGCAGTAAATGAATCACCCGCTCCGACGGTATCTACTACTTTCGTTTTTTCCGCAGCCCCCCTAAAATCCGAATCCTGGGAAATAACCCTATAGCCTTTGGCTCCGAGAGTCAAAACGAGATACTTCAAATTAAACTTCTCAACAATTCTCTTTGCGGGATCTTCCGCTCCGCCCGCAAATAATTTCGCAAATATGACGAGTTCTTCGTCGTTTAACTTCAGCATGTCGCATTTGTTTAGCGAATACTCCAACACCTCCCGATTATAGTACTTCTGCCTTAAATTTGCATCGAAGACCTTCAAGCACGACTCCGGCAGAATTTCCAAAATTTTGCGCAGCGAGTCCCTGGAAAAATTCCCCCTTTGCGAAAGGGATCCGAATGCGAAAATTCCGCATTCTTTCGACAACCCTTTTATATCCTCCGGAAGGGATATGAAATCCCACGCGGAGTTCTCGGCAATCTCGTAATGCGGCTTGCCGTCTTTACCTTCCGATACGGCCGCTACACCCGTGGAATGCCCCGGTACAACCCTCACAAACTTTGGCGATATCCCCCTGCGTTCCATTTCGGCAATCGCTTCACCCCCCAGCGCGTCGTCCCCCACCGCGCTTATTACGCAGGAGGGCAAACCATTCTTAGAACAAAAATAGGCAAAATTAAGCGGAGCTCCACCAAGAGTTCGAACATCTCCGGAAACGTCCCATAAAACTTCGCCGAAACTTATCGCGTCCATATCTTCAAAAAGTTTGGAAGACGATATAAAATGCTCTGACTACTTCAAGCTTAAACGATTTATAACATGATTTATAAAATCCCTCAAAAAACAGGATCTCCCGCAAATTTCTCTTTCATAAAAAATCGCGGATATCCACTGGGCTCTGCTTTCTAAGGACAAGCAAAAGCGCTAAAAAACGAACGGATAGACCGCGCTAAAAATCCACTTCCGAAGCGAATCCAAAGCGCCATGAAGCGGACAAAAAAAGCCGCCCCCCTCAAACGGGGAGCGGCTTGCGCGATAACAAGAAGCGCCTACGCTATGAAGCCCGGACGATACTCGTAGAGAGACTTCATCATGGCGTTTGCCGAATCGTTGCCTTCGAAGCGCATTTTTTCCGCGTCAAAGCGAAGCGGCTGGTCCTGAGTAATCGCGACCATATTCATCAGGCACATCTGGGTAAACGGAGCCGCATAGTCGAAGTTGGCGGGAGGCTGCTTGCGCTCAATGCAAGCTGTGGCAAACTCCGCCTGGGGATTACCCTTGAACTTGGATCTTTCAATCTTCGGCTCGGGAAGTTTGCCGGATTTTTTCATTTCCACCATAGCTTCGCGCGGGAAGAGAATCGTGCCGGCACCGTACTCGTTAGTTTTAACAGTCTGCTTGGTTCCTACTATGAGAGTGCAGTTCTTATTTTTTGGATTGTCTATGTATTCCTGCGGGACGCGCTTTACGTCTTTTGGTTTTCTGCCTCCGTCGTACCAATGCATGGTTATCTTGCCGTCTTTGCCTCTCTTATTGTTGAACTTCATGTCGACAGAGGTCGCGGAAGGCCAGCTGTAATCGTTAAATGGAGTATGCGTTGCCGAAACTTCCGTCGGGAATCCCAAATCAAACGCCGAGTACGGAACGTCCATAAAGTGGCAGGCCATGTCTCCGCACGCTCCTGTTCCGTAGTTGCGCTCGCCCCTCCAGTTGAACGGAACAACCTTGGAACTGTACGGCTGGTACGGCGCCACACCCAACCAAAGATCGTAGTCGAGAGTGGAGGGAACAGGTTCTCCCTGAGGCGGAGTAAGCTCCCCTTGCGGCCATATCGGACGATTCGTCCAAATGTAAACGTCCTCGATTTCGCCGAGAATTCCGGCTTCGTACCATTCCTTAACGAGCCTCCAACCGTCGTTGGTGTGGCCCTGGTTGCCCATCTGGGTGATTACTCCGGCCTTCTTGGCAAGCCTTTTCAATTCCTCGGCCTCCCACATCGTGCGTGTAAGGGGCTTTTCGCAAAACACGTCCTTGCCCTTGGCTATGGCCCACGACGAAATCGGATAGTGCATGTGGTCCGGAGTGCAAACCGCCACCGCGTCTATATCCTTATCCATCTTGTCGAGCATCACTCGGTAATCCTTGAACTTCGGAATATCCGGATATTCTTTGAATTGGCTAGCCGCCCTGTTAAAGTCGACGTCGCAGAAAGCCACCACGCGCGAATTGGAAGCTTTCATGAACGAGGAAACCGACGCCTTTCCGCGTCCCCCAACGCCTATTATCGCAACGTTGAGCTTTGAATTCGGCCCCTTTTCTTTTCCTATGATCCAGTTTGGAAGAATCATCATTCCGCCAAAGGCCGCGGCGGATTTTACAAACTCCCTGCGGCCAAGTTTATTGCCTTTTGACATATTTTGCTCCTTTTTTGGTTGATTAAATTTGTTCGGAAAACGCAGCGCATAGTCGGACTATAAAATCCCGACATGCAAGCCTTGCCCGCTCCTCCCAATCGGTTTTAGAATTGAGTTTTTTCGTTGATTGGTCAACTATTTTTTTGTTAAAAATCGTTTTATGAATAGAGAAATCTCCATAGTCCTGACAACCTGTCCCAGCGCCGACGTGGCCGAAGAGATATCGAAAAAACTTGTAAAAAACGGCTCGGTAAAGTGCGCACAAATATTGGGAGAAATTAGATCGTTCTACATCTGGAAAGAAAATTTTTATTCGGAAAAAGAGGTCAAGCTAGCCTTCAAGCTAAAGAGCAAAAATTGCGAATCGGCAAAGAGGGACTACTTTAAGATGCACCCCTACGAATGCCCCGAATGGGTGGAACTGAGCGGACTTGCCTCGGAGGAGTACGCAAGATGGGTAAACGAAGGCTAAACGCTAAGCCGGGACTTTTGCCGAGACTTCGGGATTAAAATCCTCCGAGGGGGAATTTATCTGGGGGGCGTCGTTTTTTATTAGGAGAAACATCAAGGGAGATATAGTGAAGGCGCACCCCGACATAAACGCGGAGCAGCACAACAGCACCAATATCGTTGCAAATTTCATTCGGGAAAGAATCTCATTTTTCGGAGCCTGGCGCAAGACCATATTTCGGGTCGGGGAAAATTTTTGATATTTTTTTGGCTGCGGAAAAACCGGCATGATTTTATTTGCCCACGGAAAAAAAAGCGACAACATGCCTCGTACATGATTTGGATTGTATTCATAATCGGAACCACGCTGCTGCTTTCGGCTTTTTGCTCTACGCTGGAAGCGATGGTGCTGAGCACTACGCCAATCGAGATAGAGGCTCTGAAGAAAAAAAGCGCAACCCGCGGAGCATTGATGGAGAAGCTCGTCGGAGACTTCGACTCGACTATATCCGCTATTCTGGCGCTCAACACCGTGGCAAACACTTTCGGAGCGACTTTGGCGGGAGTGCAGTGCGCCGACGTGTTCGGGACGGATTTTTCAACGCGCTACATAATTCCCACCTGCCTCACGGTCGCGATACTTCTATTTTCCGAAATACTGCCCAAGAAAATCAGCGTGTTTTACAGGAAGAGCCTTCAGGGAATTCTGACCTACCCTCTTTGGATTATAACCCTGGTGATGGCTCCCGTCGCGAAGGCCTGCGGAAGCATAATAGGAATATTCACCCCGAAAGTAAACCCGCCCTCGACGAGCGACGACGAAATAATCCTGCTTGCCGAAAAGGGTGCTAAGGACGGATTGCTAACTGACCAGGAAAAAGATTTGATTTCGAACGCACTCTCTCTGGACGACGTGGAAATTTCGGAAATTATGACGCCCAGAACCGTGCTTGTTGCCTTCGAAGCTTCCATGACGGCGGAAAGCGCCTTTAAAAAGGGCCTTAGTTTTTCGAGAATACCCGTTTACGAGGAAAGCATCGACAACATAGTCGGCATAGTGCGCAGGAGGGATATTCTGACCGCCATGGCAAACGACAGAAACAACGTCAAAATTTCCGAATTTGCCCAGCCCGCGATTTTCGTTCCGGAAAACGGAAGCGCCCTGAATGTTCTGAGGCAGCTTATAAAAAAACACCAACAGATGGGAATAGTAGTCGACGAATTCTCGTCTTTGACGGGAGTCGTCACGCTGGAGGACATTTTCGAAAAACTGTTGGGGTCGGAAATTTTCGACAAGGACGACGTGGCCGTTGACATGAGGGAATTCGCCCTGCTCCGCAGAAAGCGCTCCATGAAAAATAATCCTGTGGAATCGGGGGACAAATGAACGGCTCTATAAAAATTCCGTGCGAATGGTCGAAGCAGGAAGAGGTATGGCTTGCGTGGCCAGTCCAGGAAAAATGGTGGCCGAACCTCAGGAGGGAATGCGAAGAGGCGTTTTCAAAGCTCGTTTCCGCCATTTCCGAATTTGAAAGGGTGAGAATTATATGCCCCGAGAACAAAATAGAATCGGTAAAATCGTCCGTGGGTCCAAGGAGCGGAGTCGAGTATTTCAAATGCGAGACGAACGACGTTTGGTGCAGGGACAGCGGGGCTATTTTCGGATTCTCGGAAGGCGGGCTGGCAGCGCTGGATTTTAGGTACAACTCGTGGGGCGGAAAGTTTCCCCCGTGGGACAAGGACGACGCCCTCGCGGAAAAAATGGCATTGGAAACGAAAGCCCGAAGAATTCGAGTGGACGGTTTTGTCTGCGAAGGAGGGGCTTTGGAATTCGGCGAAAACGGGACTCTAATAACCACCGAGTCCGTCGTCTTGAATCCCAACAGAAACCCTGGAGCGACTAGAGAGAGCGTGGAAAGGCTAATGGAAAAAATTTGCGGCGTGTCAAAAATCTGCTGGCTGAAAGGCGGATTGGCAAACGACGATACCGACGGTCACGTCGACAACATAGCCCGCTTCGCCCCGGGAGGAAAAATTTTGGCGTGCGTATGCCCTCAGGGCAATCCGTCGAAGAGGAATCTGGACGAAAACCTGGAAACTCTGAAAAATTTTTCGGACGCCCGAGGCAAAAAATTCGACGTGGTTCCCCTCCCTCTCCCCGAGCCGGCAGTATGCTTCCCCGACGGCTCCACGGCTCCGGCAAGCTACGCCAACTATCTCGCTATAAACGGAGCGGTTATAGTTCCCCAGTACGGGGGGCGCAAAACGGATTTCGAAGCTCGTGAAATAATAAAGAGCGCCTTCCCCGGCAGGGAAATTGTCGGCTTGGAATGCGGAATATTTTTGAGGGAAGGCGGAGCCGTGCACTGCCTTACGCAACAGAGACCATCTCTGCAATAACACCAATTTAAAAAAGGAGACAAAATGCCAAAAGAACACCACCATCACAGCGAACATCGCTCCGAGTCCGAAAAAAGCGAGACCCACCATTCAAAATACGCGCCGACCATTACCCAAATAATTCAGACTGCCGCCAAACTTCCCCACCCCATGAAGGCCAAGGAACCCACCTTTGAAACCTTCGTAGTCGGGGACTCCACACACTCCATAACTTTCGACATAGTAAAAATTGTCGACAGGGAGGGTACAAAAGTCCAAAAATGGACCTACAAAGGCCGCATAATAATAGATTCCAAATACCACAAGAGCATAAGCAAAAGCGACGATTAAAAAACTATGAAAAACCAAATTTTATCACTGCTATCCGCCCTTCTTCTTTGCGCTTGCGCCTCCGAAATCGGCGACGACGCCAAGCGCACTCCAATAGGCTCGGTGTTGACGGGGGAAACCACATCGACCGAAGGATACGTGGAGAGGGTCAGGAAGGAAAACAGTTCCCTCGAAAAAGACGCCTGGCGCCCGGAAAGCAGGGAGAGGTTCTAAGAGAGGCATGGAAGAGTCCCGTCCATCGGATTGCGAGGAGAAAACGGCGAGCCGAAATTCCGGGCAAAAGGGCGAATTTATGCTGCTGTCGCTAGGCGAGCTTTCGTCAGTATTCGCCGAAGCGGGATTTGAAAAATACAGGGCCAGGCAAGTGTTCGAATCTGTTTATTCGAACAAAATTTTCGACCCCCAAAAAATCACCTCCGCACCGAAAAAGCTCAGGGACTTTTTAAGCGAAAAATTTTCCTTTTCCCCCGCCCTTCCCGTTGGCGATTCGCATTCGAGGGACGACACGAAAAAGCGCCTATTCGCTTTAAGCGACGGATTTTTCGTGGAATGCGTACTTCTCGAAGCGCCCGAAAACGACCGCTCTAGTCCCCGCAAAACGCTCTGTTTGAGCACACAGGTTGGCTGCGCGAGCAAATGCGCCTTCTGCGCCTCGGCCCTTTCCGGATTTAAGAGAAACCTTACCGCCGGAGAAATCGTTTCGCAAGCGCTTCCGTTCACGAATCCTGAAAACCCAAAAAAATTCGCGTTCGAAAATATAGTCGTCATGGGAATGGGCGAACCGCTCGCCAATCTCGACAACCTCACTGCGGCTTTGGAAATTTTCAATTCCCCAGAAAAATTCAATTTTGGAGCCCGGCGAATCACCGTCTCCACATGCGGGCTGGCGGATAAAATCGAGGAGCTTTCTGAAAGGCCCTTCCCCTACCGACTCGCGATAAGCCTCCACGGGGCCACCGACGAAGTCCGCTCGAGAATAATGCCCATAAATAAAAAATTTCCAATCGCAAGGCTCGTGGACGCCGCCCGGAAATTTTCGTCCTCCCACGGAAGAATGATAACTTTGGAGTACATTCTCATAGATTCCGTAAACGACTCCGCAGAACAGGCGAAAAAGCTCTCCGAGATAGCCTCCCGGCTGCACGCCCACGTGAACTTGATTCCCTACAATGCCGTTCCCTCGCTGGAATGGAGGAGAAGCCCCGCGCGGAAAATAGAGGAGTTTGCAAAAATTTTGGAGCGCCGCGGAACTTCGTTTACTTTGAGAAGGGAAAAAGGCGGGGACATAGACGCGGCGTGCGGACAGCTTGCCCTGAAGCGCAACGTCGAAAATTTTCAAGCCAAAAAAAACTCCAACAATGCGTAAAACCGCGGTTTTTTGTTGCAAAAAAACATAAGCGGATAAAGGCTTGCTGCGTTGAAAACTTTTGGAAAAAAACCTAAACCGTTCGAGGCTGTGGCGAAATCCGCGCAGCCTCTCGTTTCGGATTTGAAAAAGTTTCTCGCGTCGAAAGTTCGCGATTTTGAACCGGAAATAAGAAACGCCGCCCGCGATTGCATATCGTCAAGGGGCAAATTGATACGGCCCCTTCTGGTCTTTGTGTCGGCGCGCGGGGCTAAATGCGATCCCTCCTCCCTCGTAAGAAGAGCCGCCATAGCAGAGCTCATACATATATCAAGCCTCGTCCACGACGACATAATCGACGGAGCCGACATTCGCAGAAACAGGGAAACTCCGAACAAAAAATTCGGAATAAAAACGGCAGTTCTGCTCGGAGACGCGATATTCGCCCACACCATGCTGTTGGCGTTTCAGGAGTGCGAAACTGTACTCTCCATGAAAACGGTCGAGTGCGTTCAAAAAATTTGCGAGGGGGAAATTTCCCAAACTCTGGCAAAGAGGGGAATACCGCTTACGGATTCGGCATACGAATCCGCCGTGAGGGGAAAGACTGCCGCGCTATTTTCGCTGTCGTGCTTTTTGGGTGCCAGCGCAAAGAGCGGAGTCGATTCTCCGTGGGCAAAAGCCGCGGAGAAAATAGGCGACACTCTCGGCATAGCCTACCAAATCTACGACGACGCCTGCGACTGGTTCATGTCGGAAAAGGACGCCGGCAAAACTCTGGGAACAGACCTGGCCGAAGGAAAGCAGACCTTCCCCCTTCTTGCCCTCATGAAAAAATTGCCTTCGAGGGAGGCGAAGCGCCTTGCGAAGAGTTTTGACGCTATCGACCAAAAGTCCGCCAGAGAACTTCTGGAGAAAAACTCCATTTTAAACGACTGCGAAGCGGCCTTCATGGAAAGAATGGACAGGGCCGAAAAAATTCTTTCTAAATTTCCCTCGGAAGGCGAAGGCCTCATGGAGTTCTGCGAATCCATGAGGGATCTGTTCCCCATTTTGTAGATTTCTGAAATGGGAGACGGAATCGCACATCTTTTTGTGGTTGGAATAGCGCACGGGGACGCCGGAGAAAAGCTGGTGGGAGAGTGCGGAATCGCGAGGGAGAGCAGATCGGAGGCGGAGGAATTTGCCATCGGAAAAGGAATCGCGGAGGAGGCTTTGATTTTGAGCACATGCAACAGGGTCGAATTTTACTTCGCGTCAAAAAATAAAAATTTCGACTTTTTGGACGCCGCCAGGCAGCTCTTCCTCTTCTCAGGAAAAAAACCTAAAACTTACCTCGACTTTAAAAATTCGGCCTTCGCACTGTGCGACGAAGACGCAGTCGAGCACATTTTTTCGGTCGCATCCGGGTTAAAATCGCAAATAACCGGAGAGACCGAGATATTCGGCCAGGTAAAAGACGCGTACGCCCGTGCCTTCGAATCGGGACATTGCGGACAAGTTCTAAACCGGGTCTTCCAAAAAGCTGCCCAGTGCGGGAAATGGATTAGGACAAACACCGAAGTCGGCAGGGGAAAAATTACCATAGGAAGCGTATCGGCGGAACTTGCGGCGAGAATCTTCGAGGACGAAAAATCGGCAAGCATACTGCTGTTGGGCTCCGGAGAGGCGGGAAAAAGCGTGGCGGAAGCTCTCTATGTGAGAGGCTGCAAAGATGTAACGGTGGCAAGCAGAACGAGGGAAAATGCCATGCGCCTGGCAGAATCCTCCGATATGAAATACGAGGATTTCTCGGACGCCCTCGCCGAATTGGAAAATTTCGACATTGTAATCTGCGCTTCGGCAAGCCCCACTCCCCCTCTCAGCCTTGAAATAGTGGAGGAAGCCGCAAAAAGGCGGCCCGGTAAATCCGTCTTCATAATAGACCTCGGAGTTCCCAGAAATTGCGATCCGGCGTGCGAAGCGATAGAGGGAGTCTACGTTTACACCCTCGACGACCTCTCGCGCATTGCAAATAAAAACTTGGATTCGAGAAAATCCGAAATGGAAAAGGCAAAGGCGGAAATAAGAAGAAGAGCCGAAAATTTGACAAAGAAATTGTTCGTAGAATCCCAACAATAAAAATAGACTTCCTTCAAAAACCTTCGAAAAATTTTTCTACCAACTACACAGCAAAAAATTTTTGATTTTTTTTGGATTCGCGGATACGCATTCGCAGATATATAAGAAAACCATATTCCTGCCGAAAAATTCTCTGGATTTTCCCTTGGGGTAGTTCCGCAAAATATATGTACAAAAATGTAGTTTTTCCAAAAAAGGAATCAATATAGGTCAATGCGGTATAAAAAATACTTGTTAAAAAAGAGTGGCGAAGTAAAATTCGCGCCTTTATGAAAACGCTGTTTGTAGCTTTGGAAAAGAATTCGAGAGAAACGCGCGTGGCGCTCACGCCAAACGACGCGCAAAAACTCTCAAAACTTGGCTGGGCGGTTAAAGTTGAATCGGGAGCCGGGGCGAAGGCGGGCTTTGCCGACTCCGATTACGTCGCGGCGGGAGCGGAAATAGTGAGATCCGATTTCGCGAAAGAAGCGGATTTCGTGGTGTCGGTTCGCAAACCGACTATAGAGGAAGCGAAGTCCCGCAAGGCCGGATCTATTCACCTCAG
Organism: uncultured Verrucomicrobiota bacterium; assembly: GCA_949283955.1. Taxonomy (GTDB): domain Bacteria; phylum Verrucomicrobiota; class Verrucomicrobiia; order Opitutales; family Intestinicryptomonadaceae; genus Merdousia. The sequence continues at coordinate 47,863 of CASDUP010000032.1, forward strand.
CCTGCTCGATCCTTTCAACGAGAAAGATTTGATAAAAGCCTTCGCCGAAGCTAAGGTGACTGCCGCCAGCTTCGAAATGATTCCAAGAATCACCGTTGCCCAAAAAATGGACGTTTTGAGTTCGCAGTCCAACTTGGCCGGATACGCGAGCGTCATCAAAGCGGCAGCCACTATAAAGAGAATTCTTCCCATGATGATGACTCCGGCGGGAACAATAACTCCTTTGAGGGTGTTCGTGGTTGGAGTGGGAGTGGCTGGACTCCAAGCTATAGCCACAGCCAAGAGGCTCGGTGCCAGAGTCGACGCTTTCGATACCCGCCCCGTGGTCGAGGACCAAGTAAAGAGCCTCGGAGCCAAGTTCGTGAAGATAGATCTCGGAGAAACCGGACAGACTGCTCAGGGATACGCCAAAGAGCTCACACCCGAGCAAATAGAGCTCCAGCGCAAGGGAATGGCAAAGGTCTGCGCCCAATCCGACATAATCATAACAACAGCAAAGCTTTTCGGTAGAAAGGCCCCGCGCATAATAACCAAGGAAATGGTCGACGGAATGAAACCGGGAAGCGTCATAGCCGACATGGCTGTCGAAAGCGGCGGAAATGTAGAGGGATCCGTTCCCAACGAAACGGTCGTCACACCCAACGGCGTGACAATTCTCGGCGATACCTGCTACGAGGCAAATGTTCCTACCACCGCAAGCCAAATGTACGGTTCGAACGTTTACAACTTCATAGAGCATTTCACAAAGGACGGCGAATTCGTAGTAAACCTCGAGGATCAAATTCAAAAAATCTGCGTCGTCACGTCGGACGGGAAGATAAACGACCCGCGTTTCCAATAAAACCTCTTTCTAACACAAAATATGGAACTGATACTTCTTCTCTTTATATTCACGCTGTCCGCGTTCCTGGGTTTTGAGTTGATCGCGAAAGTGCCGAGCCAACTGCACACCCCCCTCATGAGCGGATCGAACGCCATAAGCGGCATAACAATAGTGGGAGCCATAATCGCCACGGGAGGAACCGCGGGAAGCGCTTTCGCCACGGCCCTCGGAGCATGCGCTCTCATTCTGGCCGCAATCAACGTCGTAGGAGGATACATGGTCACAGACAGAATGCTTGCCATGTTCAAAAAGAAGGGGGGAAAATAACATGAATCCCGAACTCATCAACATATCCTACATCGTCGCCTCCGTGCTTTTTATCTTCGGAATAAAAATGCTCGGAAAGGCCGAGACCGCCAGAAAGGGAAATTTGATTTCCTCTTTGGGCATGCTCATAGCGGTAGTGGTGACCCTCTTCGACAGGCAAATACTCGACTCTAAAGACGTCGCTTCGTGGTACGTGCTCGGAATCTGCCTCGTCTTGGGCTCTCTGATAGGCGCGGTAATGGCAAAAAGAGTCAAGATGACCTCCATGCCCGAAATGGTCGCCCTATTTAACGGATTCGGTGGCTTGGCAAGCTTGCTCGTAGGCTGGGAAGACTTTTACTACAACGGCTTCGTCAAAGGAGTTGAAATCTCCGAATTCACAAAAATAGCCACCATAGCCGCTATAATAATAGGCGGCATAACGTTCACGGGAAGCCTCTACGCTTGGGGAAAACTCTCCGGAAAACTATCCGGAAGAGCACAGGTTTTCTCCGGACAAAAACTCGTAAACGGAATAATAGCCTTTGCGCTTCTAGCGGCGGGAATAGCATTCTCGATTATAGGGGACGTCCAAACAGCTTACTGGTTCCTCATCGGAGCGGTGGTAGTATCCCTCATACTCGGTTTTGCCGCGGTTATGCCGATAGGAGGAGGCGACATGCCCGTCGTAATATCCCTACTGAATTCCCTGTCGGGATTGGCTGCTTGCGCCGCGGGTTTTGTAATCATGAACAACGTTCTCGTCGTGGCAGGATGCCTCGTGGGAGCCAGCGGAGTGATTCTTACCGTGATAATGTGCAAAGCCATGAACCGCACCCTCCACAATGTCCTCTTCTCCGGTTTTGGAGCCAAGAAGCAGAAAGCCGGAGGCCAGGCGTCCGGAGAGATGAAGGCCATATCCACTGACGACGCCTACTACGCTCTTGAAGCCGCCCAGAATGTAATGATAATTCCCGGATACGGAATGGCGGTGGCGCAGGCCCAACACGCGGTCAAGGAGCTTGGAGAATTGCTCGAGAACAACGGAGCCACGGTAAATTACGCGATACACCCAGTAGCTGGAAGAATGCCCGGTCACATGAATGTGCTTCTTGCGGAAGCTGACGTGCCCTACGAGCAACTTCGCGAAATGGACGATGTAAACCCGATGATGGACAGCGTGGACGTCGCGATAGTAATAGGGGCCAACGACGTGGTAAATCCCGCCGCCGCCCAAGACGAAGGAAGTCCGATATACGGAATGCCCATCATAGAGGCCTACAAGGCAAAGTCGGTATTCTGTTTGAAGCGCGGCAAGGGAACGGGATTCTCCGGACTTGAAAACGCTCTGTTCTATCAACCGAACACGCGAATGATCTACGGAGACGCAAAGGCTACCATCACGGATTTGGTTTCCAAATTTAAAGAATAAAATTTTACGGATTCCTCTTCTGGGGAATCCGTTTTTTTTGGGGAAAATAAAAAGCCTTTGGCGTAGGCAAAGGAGATATATTTTCACGCCTTGACTTTAAATGGGATTTTTGAGACCTTCGCGCAAATGGATTGCGAAACGCCCTGTTAAAACGGCAGTCCATATACCCCTCAACAGACAGTAAAGATGCAGGAATTATCCCCCGAAATAGAGGCGCTAAAAAACGCCGGAGTATCGACCGAAAAGACCGTGAGAGCGGCTATTGACGGAGCGATAAGATGGATTAAGGAACGGCAGGCGCAGGACGGAATGTGGTGCGCTCCGCTCGAGACAAACTGCTGCATGGAAGCGCAGTGGTTGATGGCGATGTACTTCATAGACTTTGACGATCCCAAGAAAGACAGAGTTATTCGCTACATTTTGGACAGGCAGCGCGACGACGGGGCTTGGGACGTCTATTACGCTTCGGAACACGGGGACATCAATACAACCCTCGAGTGCTATCTCGCCTTGAGGATCTATGGATTCAGCCCGGACGATCCCGTAATGGCCAAGGCGCGCAAATGGCTTCTAAAAAACAAGTGGACTGAAAACATAAGGGTGTTCACAAAATATTGGCTGGCTTTGTTCGGGCAGTGGCCTTGGGCTCACACTCCGGTTCTGCCTCCCGAAATTTTCTTTTTGCCAACCTGGTGCCCCTTCAACATATACGACTTTGCGGCATGGGCGCGGGCAACCATGATGTCTCTATCGATAGTTACGATACGTCGCCCGATAAAGGAGCTTCCCGCCTCACTGTCTCCCGACGAACTTTTCCCCGAAGGCAGGGATAAAGTAGATTACAGAATGCCCCGCAAGAGCGACAAAACTATAAGTTGGGAAAACTTTTTCATGAAGCTCGACCACATGCTTCACGCCTACAATAGGTTCCCGATAAAGCCGCTAAGGGAAAGCGCCGTAAAGCTCGTTCTTCAATGGGTTCTCGAACACCAGGACGAGGATGGGGCGTGGGGAGGAATTCAGCCGCCTTGGATTTACGCAATCATAACTATGCACGTCGAAGGATTTTCGGCGGACCAGATAAACATGTCTAAAGCGGTGGACGCGTTCAACCTCCACTGGCAGGTAAGGCGCGGAGAGGGAACAATGCTGCAGGCAAGCGAAAGCCCGGTGTGGGACACTTTCCTGACCATGATAGCCCTGCTCGACTCCGGAGAGACTCCCGAATCGTCTCCGGAACTGATGAAGGCGTTGGACTATGTTCTTGCCAAGGAAAACCGCTATCACGGCGACTGGTCTATGAAAGTAGGCAGGCACGTGGAACCCGGAGGCTGGGCTTTCCAGAGGGCCAATAACTATTATCCCGACATCGACGACGCCGCTATCGCGTTGTGCGCCCTGAAGCGAATACAAAAGTTTATACCCAGGGAAAGCGCCCGCGCCCGCCGCATAGACGCCGCAATACGCCGCACGATAAATTGGCTTCTTGAAATGCAATCGTCAAATGGTGGCTGGGCAGCCTTCGACAAAGACAACACGAGAAATCTAGTCACGAAAATACCGTTTGCCGACTTCGGTGAAATGCTCGATCCTCCGAGCTCCGACGTGACCGCCCATGTGGTGGAAGCTCTGGCCATGTGCGGATTTTCGAGAAACCATCCCGCCGTGGCAAAGGCACTTGAATTTATATACGGCGAACAGGAAGACGACGGTTCGTGGTTCGGAAGATGGGGAGTGAATTATATCTACGGAACGTGGTCGGTAGTGTGCGCCCTTACCGCGATGGGAGACACGAAAGAGAATCCGCAAATTCGCAAGGCTCTGGAATGGCTCGCCTCCAAGCAAAACGCCGACGGAGGTTGGGGAGAGAGCATAGCGTCGTACATGGAACCCAAATACTCCGGTACGGGCATTCCATCGACCGCCTCGCAGACTTCGTGGGCCATTATGACATTCATAGCGGCTGGAGACTGCAATTACGACAAAAACATACGCCGCGGATGCGATTTCCTGGTTTCAACCCAAAGGGCGAACACATGGGAGGAACCCTATTACACGGGAACGGGATTCCCCGGATACGGATTGGGCGCTAAGGTCGACTTGAGGGCGGGAGCCACTCTTCCCCAGGGAAAGGAATTGGCAAGGGGATTCATGCTAAACTACAACTGGTAC
>CASDUP010000033.1 GCA_949283955.1 uncultured Verrucomicrobiota bacterium
TTCGAGAAATCCTAAACGCCTACCGCCTCGAATCGCTCACAGAGGCGAGCATGTAAAGAAGCCAGCCAAGAGACGATACAAAAGCCGCCACATACGTAAAAGCCGCGGCGTCCAAAACCTCGCTCACTCCCTCCTTTTCGCTTCCCCCTACCAGTCCCAAAGCGGCCAATCTCTTCTTCGCCCTAAAGGACGCGTCGAACTCGACAGGAAGAGTGACGAGCTGAAACACGGCAAGTATCAAGTAAATCCCCACGCAAACGTAAAGCGCCGCCATGCTGTGGAACATAAAAAATCCCAACAGCATCACTACTGGCAATAATTGGCTCGCAAACGAAGTGATGGGAACAAGCTTCATTCTAAAATTCAAAGGGGCGTACTTCTCGAAGTGCTGTATCGCATGCCCCGCCTCGTGCGCCGCCACCCCTATTGCCGATATGCTCCTGCCAGAATAGTTCTCCTTGGAAAGCGCTAGAACCTTCTTTGTCGGATCGTAATGGTCCGTGAGCTTTCCGCCAATGGGAACTATCTCAACGTCGTTTACTCCGGCTGCCCTCATAACCGCCTCGGCCGCCTCCCTTCCGGTTATTCCGGAGGAAACCATTCTACGCATATTCTTCTCGTAGGCGCTCGATATTCTAAGCTGGGCGTAAAGTCCTATTATGATGGGAACAAGTATAAACAAAAGAAAAGCCATATATTTTTCCGTCTAAAAATTTCCGTCTATGCGTTTCTTAACTATCGTAAAAAAAACTCAGCCGCGTAAACAAAAAAATCGACTTTTTTTTATTTTCCGAAAAATCGGGAAATTTTTAGGGCAATCCATCGCCGCATTCCCAAATATACTTTACAAGCGTCGGCTCTTCGTCGAAAATCCAAGCCCTCATGACCAGAAAGTTTTCATTGTTTTTTGCTCTGATTTCCGTCGTCATTGCTTCGTGTTCGAAGGAAAGCGGCGAACAAGCCGCAAATAGGGAATACGTTTCGGCCGCCGGCGACGTCTCAAAAGCTGCTCTTTTATTCGACAACGCAGAATACTCCGAAGCCCTCTCTCTCTGCAAGAAAGCGGTTGAAAAAGTCGGAAAAATTGTAGAAGAGCACCCGGAATCATCCGTGGCTTTCAAGATAATCACCGACCCGAAAATAAGAATAGGGGCCTGCGAATATGCCGTCCTGAGAGACTACGCCATACCTGAAATGGAAAAGATAGCCAACCCCAGGGCAAAATCCGTCGAACTTGCATGGGCGTACGCCTGCTCCTCACGCAACTTCGTGAAACTCGCGGAGGCTCTTTTTAGAACGAACCCCCACTCTAGCGAAACAATCGAAATTGCCGAGGAATGCGCCAAATACTCCGACAACAAAAGCGATGCGAGGGAAATTTACGGAATGATAAGCAGGGCAAAAAATTCCTCCCTTGAAAAATCCGCCCCCAAAAAAGAAGCCGGCACGAAAATTCCTTCCGGGCCCTCCATAAAATCGGACGACCTGATAAAGAGGACCGAGCGGGCGGTAAATCTTATAGTATTCGATATAAACTCCATCGACGAACTTGGCGAGCTTTGCCGCTCCGCGAAAGTTTCAGACGCAAAAACCTCTGAAAAATTCGGGGAGCTTTTAGACAAAGCCGCAAAAAACATAGAAAGAATATCCGTTCCTTCACTCAGAATCCAAGCGGCGGAGAAGCTTGCCCTCGTGTTTGCTGAGTTCGGAGAAGAGACGAAAGCCCTCGCGGTGTCGTCCCAAATTCCGGATTCTCCGGAAAAATCGAAATTTTTAATAAAAATGATAGGCGAAATTGCAAAAAAACAAAATTTCGACGAAGCCTTGGAAATTACGAAAATCTTAAAGAGAGATTTGGACAAGTATTCCGCATACGGCAAAACAGCCCGTTTTGCAAAGGAATATGGCGACGAAAAAACGATTAAAAAAATCG
>CASDUP010000034.1 GCA_949283955.1 uncultured Verrucomicrobiota bacterium
ATCTCCTCAAAAATATATCTCCAAACGCAAAAATTTCCGCCGAATTCGACGGGAAAAACCTAACAGTAAAACTTCCCTCGTTTAGAATTCTCGAAGGACCCTCCGAATTGCTTTTCGGAAAAGGCGAAGTTTTCCTATCGGAAAAATCGAATTTGTCCGCCGATATTGAAGCGTCGGCATCTTTAAAATCCCTATCCGGACAACCTGCCCTGGCGAAATATTTAAATATCGCTTCCGGAAATGCGAAAATAAAACTGCAAGCAAAGAAAGATTCCGCAGGGGGAAATTTTGAGATTTCCAATCTCACCACCCCCTCCTCCAAGGGAAATATTGAATCGCTGAAAGGCTCGTTTTCCGCCGAATTCGGCGACGATGCCGAGCTTTTCCTGAAAAAACTTTCCGCAAAAGCAAATTCGGCAAGCACGAAGGGATACTCCGAAGCGCAGGCGAATGTTTCTACAATAGGAAACTCAATATCCCTAAAAGCCGAGTGCGAAAGTTTGGTGTGGGAACATATAGAAACGCTCGCCTTCTCATTTGCCCCGCGTTCGCAAGAGGCGGAGGAATACGCCCAAATCGCCTCCAAAGCTTCGGAGCAAACAAAAAATAATCCACTTACTGCTAAAAAAACTATAGCAAGGCCGAAGATAGCCTCCAAAACGGAAGGTCTCCAAAACATCAATGCTTCGAGGGAGCCGAAACAATCCGAAGCAATTTCTTCCAAAGCTTTTTGGGACTCGGGAATAGACGCCAAAGCAAACGTTAGCGTCAAAAAAATTCTCAAAGAACGGAAAGAGTTCGGCAAAAATTTAAAAGCCGAAGTTTCCCTGTCCAAGGACAAATTGGAATTGCAAGAATTGAGCGGAATCTTGATGGACGGAACTCTAAACGCTTCGGCGTTGCTATCCTTCAATCCAAGTTCCGGCTTAGGATATTTCCTGCAAAACGCGAAGTTTTCCTTCAAAAATTTTGAATCCTCAAAAATATTCTCAGCAAATTCGCACGTATTCATAGACGGAAAGTTCGACGTGGTTGCGGATTTAAATTCCAAGGGAGAAAGCAGCGAAGCGCTAATAAAAAATCTAAAGGGAAACGCCTCTGTGAATGGCTCCGGAGGAACGATTCGTCTTTTGGATAAGAATTCGGATGCCGGTCAAAAAACCGCAATGGCCGGAGGGCTCTTAAAGATAGCGGGGGCATTTCTGAACAACAGAGTATCCGAAACGGGAGGCATAGCGGAAATGATTGATCTGCTGTCCGAATTGAAGTACGACTCGGCGGAAATCCGGGCGGAGAGAAAGACAGAAAATATCGAGATAACAAGCTGCAAGCTCCTCTCCCCCGACTTCATTCTCGACGCCGACGGGGGAAGCATCTCTTGCGACCCTTCGCTTCCCTTTTCAAAAAACAGCCTAAATATAAGCGCCTTGCTTTTGATAAGAAACAACGGAGAAAAGTTCGAACTTTTTAGAAAAGCCGGATTCTGCGAGCGCGAATCCAGCCAATTTAAGGGATTCTATACCGGGCCGCGCTTCGTCATTGGCGGAATTATAGACAATCCTCAAACAAATTTGAAAGAAGTTCTTTCCAAGGCTGGAGGAAGCGTTTTAAAAGGTCTATTCGAAAAGAGATAAAACATCATGAAAATCACGACCAAATCGATTATCGAAAAAAAAGGCGTGGAAAAGATAGTAGCCATAACCGCGTACGATTCGCTGTTTGCTAAACTGGCGGACGAAGCAGGAGTGGACATAATTTTGGTGGGAGATTCCGTGGGGAACAACGTTCTTGGCTTTGAAAACACCATAAGCGTAACCCTCGATATGATGATACACCACACCGCCGCAGTAGCGAGGGCCAATCCAAGAGCCATGATAGTGGGCGACATGCCCTTCGGAGTATCGCACTACAAGGGGGAAAGCCTGCTAAAAGCCGCCGTAAGATTCCTTCAAGAGGGCGGCGCTCAAGCCGTAAAAATGGAAGGTGGGAAAGAATCCGCCGAAAGGATAGCAACTCTCGTTGAAGCGGGAATTCCGGTTATGGGGCACATCGGATTGCAACCCCAAAAATTTTTAAAGCTCGGAGGGTACAAAAAATTCGGAAAAACCGAAGGCGAATTTGAATCCATGCTCGAAGACGCAAAGGCCGTTCGGGACGCTGGAGCTTTTTCTCTGGTTATAGAAATGACCGACTCAGAAACCGCAAGAAAAGTCTCCTCCTCAATAGATATTCCCACGATTGGAATCGGGTCGGGAAACGGCTGCGACGGCGAAATCAGAGTTATAACGGACGTTCTCGGGCTTTCCGAATTCTCTCCAAAGTTTGCGAAAAAATACGCCAACTTGCGCGAAACCGCGAGAGAAGCCATAAAAAATTTCTCCCGCGAAGTGAAAGGCGATGAAGGCATATAAAATCGGCAAGTCTAGGATCCACGGATTCGGCCTTTTCGCGGAAAGAGACATATTGAAGGGAGAATTCATTGCCGAATACAAGGGCCAGATAATAGACAAAGAGGAATCATACAAGCGGGAGCAGTCTCGAATTAATAGGGGGGATTCTTCCGTTTACACCTTCGAAATCGACGACAATTTCGATCTGGACGGAAATTTCGAATACAACGATGCAAGATTTATAAACCACGCTTGCAGGCCAAACTGCGAATGCGTCCTCGAGGGGCTCAAGATAAATTTTTATGCCCTGCGCGACATAAAAAAAGGCGAAGAGATTCTATATAACTATTCGTACAAATTCGAAAACTGCTTGAAACATCCTTGTAAATGCGGATTCCCTGAGTGTGTCGGATACATTCTCTCGAAGGAGGACTGGCCAAAACTCCGAAAGCTCAAGAGGAACAGAAGAATCGCAAAGGAACTGAAGAGCAAAAAAAACAAATAAAATTAGGATATTTCGCGCGCCTTGCAGTCTGGGCCTATCTCTATTTCCCTGACTTTTCCCCCCTTGTCGGGCAGAGAATACATGACGTCGAGCATTATCGACTCCATGATCGAACGAAGTGCCCTCGCGCCGGTTCCGAATTCCATCGCCTTTTTAGCTATCTGCCTGACAGCCTCGTCCGTAAATCTAAGCTTTACTCCCTCAAGCGACAAAAGTTTCGCATATTGCTTTGTGAGGGCATTGCGAGTGTCGGTCAAAATTTTGACCAAATCGTCCTGAGACAACTCTCTAAGAGTAGTCACCACCGGCAGCCTTCCTATAAATTCCGGAATGAAGCCAAACTTCACCAAGTCCTCCGGCTGAACGGAAAGCTCGGATTTCTCGACTCCCTCGTACGACGAAAAACCGAGTACTTTGTCCCTCGACCTTTCCTTCATTATTTTATCCAAACCGACGAACGCCCCTCCGCAAATGAACAAAATGTTGCGGGTATCTACCCTTATGTACTCCTGGTCGGGATGCTTGCGGCCTCCCTTGGGCGGAATATTGCAGACGGTTCCCTCCAAAATTTTTAACAGAGCCTGCTGCACTCCTTCACCTCCAACGTCGCGGGTTATGGAGACGTTTTCGGTCCTGCGGCCTATCTTGTCTATCTCGTCTATGTAAACGATTCCGCACTGGGCTCTCGAAACGTCGTAGTCGGCGGCCCGAAGCAAATTGAGAACTATGTTTTCCACATCCTCTCCGACGTATCCCGCTTCGGTGACGGTCGTAGCGTCCCCTATCGCAAACGGAACGTCCAGCATTCTTGCCAAAGTTCTGGCAAGATAGGTCTTCCCGCTTCCGGTTGGACCTATCAAGAGAATGTTGCTCTTGTCTATCTCAACGCCCTCGAAATCTTCGTCGGACTTTCCCTTAGAGAGCAGTTCGGACTTCAGACGCTTGTAGTGGTTGTACACTGCAACGCTCAGAACTTTCTTGGCTTCCTCCTGCCCGACGACGTACTTGTCCAATTCTCTCTTCAACTCCGAGGGAGTCTTTAGCTTGAAATTTATATCCCCCCCCGACCTATCTTCAGTCTTTTTGCGCACGGCAAGCATTCCGCCGAGCGTCTCGACGCACTCCGAACATATGGCCGCCCCGTTTCCGCTATCTATAAGAACCC
>CASDUP010000035.1 GCA_949283955.1 uncultured Verrucomicrobiota bacterium
ATTATTTATTTCCTCGAAGAAATTAAAATCTGGAGAATATACCAAAAAAGCAAAGCCACCGCCGCGAATAGCCCAAGAGCCGCCGCCACATATTGAGAATCGGAATAGTCCCTTATCACGGAGCTAGTCTGGTATAGGACCGCCGCCGCCGCAAACACTATCATCGCACCCGAAAAAACCATTCCCAGTTGGAATCCGAATAATATCGAACAAACTATTAGCCCGAGAGCCACAAACGAACCTATAGTCAAAAACGAACCCAAGAAGGAAAAATCTTTTTTCGTGAAAAACGCCGCAAAGCTAAGCCCCAATACGAGAGCTCCTGTCAAAACGGCCGCCTGCGGAATCGACTCCGGCGAGTACGCCCTCGCCACCACTATCAGCGGAAGAAATATCACAGCCTCCGCGAACACGTATAGCGACAATCCGAGATATTGCGTCGACAGACCTGTAGACGAAACCGACCACTTGCTCGCTATCCACGATACTCCCATAAACGCCAACAACACCAAAAGCCAATTGTTTCCAGTCACCATTTTGCCTGCAAACGCTATCGCCGGCTCCCACGATGACAATACTCCCAAAAGTATCGCAAACGCCGCAAGCGCCCCCGACAGGTTCAGATAGGTTTTTCTTATAAAATTTCCTCGTGCCGCCGCCGCGGCATATTCAGATACTCCGTAATATTCGCTCATAATCGTTATAATGTTCTAGCTAGCTGGACCGATCTACTCCAACCCTCTGCGTTTTTTAGTTGAGACAACGCCTCACGCGGAGAAGTTCGACAGATTTTCTCATTTTTTTTGTCGCGAACTCAAGAAAAATGTAAAGAGTGGGGAACATGCAAGAAGATGACTTTATCCGCTCCGACGGAAGAAAACCAAACGAACTTCGCAAAATAGAATTTGAAACGGGAATAGCAGCCAACGCTACCGGAAGCGTTCTAGTGTCGTTTGGGAACACGAAAGTAATATGCGCCGCATGCGTGGAAAAGAAAGTTCCATCGTGGCTGAAATCAGCCGTTCCGCCAAAGGGCTGGATAAGCGCCGAGTATTCCATGCTACCATACTCCACATTGTCCCGCAAACAAAGAGCCTCGTCATCGGGAAAGCAGGACGGGAGATCGGTGGAAATACAAAGGCTTATAGGAAGGTCTCTCAGGGCTATAGCGGATCTTGAAAAAATCCCTGAGACCACCCTGTGGCTCGACTGCGACGTGCTACAAGCCGACGGAGGAACACGGACAGCCTCGATAAGCGGAGCGTATGTAGCAGCCAAAATAGCCGTCGCCAAGGCTCTTTCAGAAGGAACGCTCGATGCGGATCCGTTTACGGATTCCGTGGCGGCAGTAAGCGTAGGAATCCACAACGGAAGATGCCTGTTGGACCTGCCATATTCCGAGGATGTCGACGCAGAAGTCGACTCCAACATTGTAATGACCGGAAGCGGAAAATTCGTGGAAATACAATCGACCGGAGAGGAGTCTACTTTCGACTCCGGGCAGCTTTTAGAACTTATATCGCTAGCCAAATCCGGTATAGAAAAGATTTCCGCCCTCCAGCAAGAGGCGATAAACAAAGCCCTCGAAAATTTCCCTTCGCAAAAAAAAGAGCAGGCGACGGTATGAACAGAGTCGAAGCGGCGCTATCAAAATTTCGGCGGCCCTACTCTTGCGCCCAAACAATGTGGGTTGCCTTCAAAAACGAAGACGAAAAATTCCTCTCCGAAATGAAGGCAAACAGCGGAGGAAGATCCGAAGGAGGAATATGCGGAGCCCTGTACGCCGCCAGAAAAATACTTCCCGAAAGCTCCAGACAAAAATTGGACGAGCTTTTCGCAAGCCAAGCAGGATCCTTAAAATGCAAAGAAATTAAATCCTTGGCAAAAACTCCCTGCCAAGAGTGCGTGAGAATCGCGGCAAGCATAGTCGAGTCGCTTTCAGAATAAAACGATATAAAAAAGTCCCGCCTGTGGCTGTGCCGGCGGGACTTTCAATTTACTTTATCTTCGCCTTAACAATCAAAGGGAAGTGGTCCGACAAAAACACGCCGTTTATACAATCGGTCAAAACGGCAAACTTCAATATCCTCACGGAATCCGAAACGAATATATAGTCTATCCATTCCCTCCAATCTTTGCCCGTTCCCACATACCCGTAGTTGTCGGTAAACTTCGGCCCGTACGGAGGCGTCTCGCATACCTCCCTGGCGTGCTTCATAAATCCGGAGTCCTTTATCACCTTTATCGCCACACTATTGATGTTCGAGTTGTAGTCGCCCATGGTGAAAAACGGATAATCCCCCGCTATCTCCTTTACCTTCGAAACAAGTATCTCCGCCGCCTTTATCCTCGCCACCTTCCCTATGTGGTCAAAGTGCGAGTTAAATATGAAGAAAACTTTTCCGCTCTTCCTGTCTTTGAATTTAGCCCAGTTCGTGTTCCGAATGCAAGACGAACAATCCCATGACTTCGTTCCGGGAACATCGGGTGTTTCGGAAAACCAAAAACTGCCGCTGTCCAGCAACTCGAAGCGAGACTGGCGATAGTATATCACGTTGTTCGTGGAGTGGGGCCTAGCCGGATTTACGGGATTGCCTATACGGGCATAGCCGTCGCCCAAAAGTTTGGAAAGATCATCTACCTGAACTTTGACGAGCTCTTGTGATCCGCATATATCAACCTCGTTGTACTTCAGAAACTCCGCTATCAAGGGAGCCCTTATGCTCCACTTTTCGCTGCCGTCCCTTATTTCAATTTTTTTGCCCTTAGCGTTCTTCTCGCGCTTTACAATGCGGCCGTCGTTCTTGTCGCCGTTGTTTCTCATGTTGAACTGGCAAACGACAAAATCGGAATTCTCCGTTCCGGCGCACCCCCATAAACAAGCGCAAGCAAACGCTAGCGCAACCGATATTATTTTCTTATTCATAGTGCTTTTCTTCCTCCTTTATTTAACGAATAGACAGCGCCTTTTTTAAAACCGGCAACACTGTCTTATACATCATATAAAATCCCAAATCGTTCGGATGGGTGTTGTCAACCGTGCACAGGTCGTTCCCAAGCCCTCCAAAGAGCTCCGCCCCGTCTATAAACCAAACTTTTTTGTCCCCGGAAGCCACAGCGTTGTCGTAAGTCCTCTTTATCACCGCAGTGCGCTCTGGAACAGGAGAACTACACATCGACATCATTATAATCGGCAAATTGGGACGCTTTTTCCTAATGACCTTAAAAAATGGCTCGTGGGTCTTCATCAAGTGCTCAACGTCCGGAGCGTTGGCGTCGTAATCAAACACAAACGCGGCAAGATCAAGAGAAGCTATCGCTTCGGCAACCGCAATCTCCCCTTTGCCAGAACCAGAAAATCCCAAATTTATCTGGGGAGCATCGACCGCTCTGCAAAGAAGAGTGGTGTAGTTGTTCCCCGGCTTTGAGGCGCAAGCTCCCTGGGTTATCGACGAACCGTAAAAAAGAATAGGCTTGGAAATTTTCCTCGGAGATGGAGCAACTACTCTGGATCTGGGCTCAAAACCAAGCTTTAAACTATCAAAACCTCCATAGAGCGGCAAATAGAGAATAAACTCCCTCATCTTCTTATTCGGAAACGTCTTCTTAAATTTCGCTTCCACCGTCTCTTTCCCCTTAACCTCCTCCGAAGAAGGCTGTATAGCCCCCATAAATAAATACTTCCCGTCTTCGCCTTTCATGTACAGATCGAAACCGGAACTGCCTGTCCGAGCCATGTGGTTCATATCGTACGAGCGAAACAACTTGCTCCGTATAGTTATGTACCTTGAATCTGTCTTAAACCTAATCGCCCCACCAGAAGTGTGCATGGAAAGCCATAGGGCGCCCTTGTTGACGTCGGCCTCGGTGAACGACTTTGGAAGCCTCCTTAGAGGAGCCGTGTCCGAAAACGGAAATCCCTCCAATTTGAACGGAGGCTTGAGGGCGTCTTTATAGACTGCCTTGGAAATTCCGCTTTTGTTCCCGGAAAAATTTTTGTCTATGTCGGAAATATCCTTCTTGGCGAAACCAAACAATGGAAACGCAACAACAAGGCATGCAAGTAAACAATATCTGAGTTTCATAGCGACCGCTTATGTTAATATGCCAGATCAAACAGTCAATAAAAAGAGCGCCCCGGACGGGGCGCTACTTCCAACTTTCATATCGATTATATCTTCACTCCCTCTTTCGAGGCGATTTCATTGAAGGCATTTATCAAGGTCTTTGTTATTTGGCCTGGCTTTCCGTCCTCGCCTATCTTCCTGCCGTCGAGCTCCACAAGAGGAATCAATTTTGCCGCCGTTCCGGTCAGGAAACACTCGTCCGCCGTCCAAATGTCGAAGCGGGTAAGAACCTTTTCCTCGAAGGGAATATTCAGCCTCTTTGCCAAATCTATCACCGCCCCGCGGGTTATACCTCCGAGGGAAGCGCAACTGATGGGCGGAGTTATCAACTTGCCCTCAAACACTATGAATACGTTGTCCCCGCTGCACTCCGCAACGTACCCCTCGCTGTTCAAAAGGAGACATTCGCTAAATCCTTGGTTTTGGGCTTCAATTTTCGCCAAGATATTGTTCAGATAATTTAGGCTCTTTACCATCGGAGGAAGTGCCGCGGGAGAATTGCGGCGGGTAGGAACAGTTATGGCTTTTAGGCCATTCTCGTAGAGCTCCGCTTTGTAGAGCTGAATCTGGTCGGCTATTATTACCAGTTGCGGATCGGAACACGTAAGGGGAGAAAGCCCGAGGGCACCTTTGCCTCTAGAAATTACAAGGCGAATATAGGCGTCGGTAAGCTTGTTTTCACGGCACGCCGCGCATACGGCATCGGCTATTTCCTGTTTTGTCCAAGGCAAATCCAAAGCTATCGCCTTGGCGGAGCGAAACAATCTGTCCATGTGATTCGGGAGTCTGAACACGTTTCCGGAATAGAGCCTGATTCCCTCGAATATTCCGTCCCCGTACAGGAAACCGTGGTCGAACACCGACACTTTAGCGTCGTCTTTATCGTAGAACTTTCCGTTTATATATACTTTCATCTTGGACCTTTTTGAAATTAACCCCCGGATTTTCCGCCTTTTTAAAAAAAACTACAACATAAAAAAGACGGAGCTCGCAAAAAGCGGCATCTCCGTCTTGTTCAAAGCAAACTCCATCGGGGAAAATTTCCCGATATTATAGGCTTCTATCGCCCTCCTCTTGGACAACCTGAAGGACAATCCGGAGGGGGGCACGCGCCGCCCGAAGGGCATTGGGACGACGAGCAAGCTCCGTCTTTGTTTACCGGGCACTCCGACGGAACGCAGTTTGCATTCTTTGCGGCAGGGCACTCCGACGGAACGCAAGAGCCCTCTTTGGCGGCGGGACATTCCGGCGAAACGCAATTTTTGTTTGCCGGGCATTGAGAGGGTTTGTCTGCCGCAGGACATGCCGCGCTCGCGGGGCAATCTGCTTTGTAGCAAGCTCTCCTTTGCGAACCGCAATTCGCATAAACCGAACCGAACAAAAGAGCAAGCGCCCCCGTAAGCACAATAAGATTTCTCATGTTTTCTTCCTTTCGATCCGTTTGACAACCAAGTAAAAAAAATGTTCAACTCTTACGTCGAAAACTAAGCCTTATTCGGAGAATAAGAATCTTTCAATGTCGCCGTTCTGTTGAAAACGAGCCCGTCCCCAACCTTTGAATCGACCGTAAAATATCCTATCCTTTCGAATTGCAGCGGCGTTCCCGGCTTTGCCTCTTTGAGGGAGGGCTCCGCAAAAAATTCCTTAATTTCCAAAGAATTCGGATTGAGAAAATCTTTGAAATCGGCGCCCTCAGGAAGGGACGACATATCCTCTCGAGTAAACAGTTTGTCGTAAAGGTAAGCCGTAGACTTCAAAGCAGAAGACTTCTCCACCCAATGTATAGTTCCTTTCACTTTCCTGCCGTCGGGGGAATTTCCTCCCCTGCTTGCGGGATCTATATTGCAAAGCAATTTCACAACCTTTCCGGAGGAATCCTTGACCACCTCCTTGCACGTCAGAAAATACGCGTATCTCAAACGCACTTCCGAATTCGGGGAAAGCCTGAAGTATTTCTTCGGAGGATTTTCCATAAAGTCAGAGCGCTCTATGTAGATATGCTTGGAAAATGGTATTTTTCTCGTTCCGGCAGATTCGTCCTCGGGATTGTTTACGGCATCGAGCAGTTCCGTCTTGCCCTCGTCGTAATTTTCTATCTCCACTTCGAGGGGATCGAAAACCGCCATTCTTCGCAAAGCCACTTTGTTCAAGTCGCTCCTGAGGCAGTGCTCGAGCAGGGCGAAATCTGTCAGGCTGTTGAATTTTGTGACGCCTATCTCTTCGCAAAAATCTTTTATCGCCTTCGGAGTGTATCCCCTTCTCCTCATTCCGGAAAGAGTAGGCATGCGGGGATCGTCCCAACCGTCGACTATCTTTTCGGCGACTATCTGCTGAAGCTTACGCTTACTCATCATCGTATAAGACAGATTAAGCCTGGCAAACTCGTACTGGCGGGGATGAATCTTCAGCCTTTTTATTATGCTCGTGTTGTCTATGAACCAATCATAGAGAGGCCTGTGGACTTCAAATTCGAGGGTGCAAAGAGAGTGAGTTATCCCCTCTATGGCGTCGGACAAACAGTGCGCGAAGTCGTACATGGGATAGATGCACCACTCGTTCCCGAAGCGATGGTGGGCAATCTTCTTTATTCGATAGATGGCGGGATCTCGCATATGCAAATTGGGAGATGACATGTCTATCTTGGCCCTGAGCACATACTCTCCCTCCTCGAACTCCCCCGCTCTCATTCTGCGAAAGAGATCGAGACTCTCCTCCGCCGGCCTGTCGCGCCACGGCGAAGGCTTCCCAGGCTGCCCCGGAACTCCTCTGTATTCCTTGAATTCTTCCGGAGACAGAGTGCAAACGTACGCCTTTCCCGATTTTATAAGCTCCTCAGCAAACCCGTAGAGCTGTTCGAAATAATCGGAGGCGTAGTACTCCCTGCCGCCCCAATCGAAACCGAGCCAGCGCACGTCCTCCTTTATGGATTCGACAAACCTCGTTTCCTCCTTGTCGGGATTTGTATCGTCGAAGCGGAGATTGCATTTGCCTCCGTTTTCCAAGGCTATCCCGAAATCCAAACAGAAGGCTTTCGCGTGTCCTATATGAAGGCAACCGTTGGGCTCCGGAGGAAACCTCGTGTGAATTTCGCGCGGATCGAGACCGTTGGCGATGTCGCGCTCCACTATCTGCCTTATGAAATGTTTTGAGTCGGGACTGTCCATTTTGGATTCAAGAAATCGGTATTTTTCGAAATCTATGACAGCTTAGAGCGCCGTCAATTTTTTTTGATGCCCCGAATCGCTTCGGCAATCATAAAAAACTTTACTTCGCATGAATTAAAAAATAGCTTCGCAAAAGAGCCATGAAAACGCAATGCCTCGCAATTCTAGTCTTGATTGCCGCAATTTGCGGCGGAGCCTATTATTTTTACAAAACCATTCCCGAAAAGGAAACGTACGCCATAGCGACCCAAACCATAGAAAATTATTTCGGCCCGTTGGCCAGAGTTAAAGCGCTGAAAATAGAGGGCGATTCGATCACGGGAGTGGTTTCAGTCTTGAACTCGGAGGGCAAAATGGAGGAACAAAAATTCGACGCCAAAATCCTGCCCTCAAAAAACGGAGTGTTCTCCATATACGTTTCAAATCCCCCCGCCAAAAAGGGAGAATAGAAACGGGAAAAATTCTCGACTAACGGATTGCAAACCCGGCAATCGAAAGTTTTTTTTGTGGCACATATCTCTACTATCTGACCAACGAATCACACCCCGAAACGCTTCTCAAACTTCCCTATTACATCAACCAATCCGATTTTCATCGGAAAATCTGCGAAGTTTCTTTCTTTGCGGTATCGCTTATCAAACGAACCGCATTCCCTTTTTCGACAAACAACCAACCGCAATTCAGGAAATCCTGTTTTGCATGTAGCGTATGAGCTGCTGCAAAAATTCGCCCTTGTCGGACAGGGATTTTGCCACGCTTATCGCCTCGTCGGTAAGATCGGAAGCTATCCTGCGAGACTCGCCCACCCCGTAGAGGGAAACATACGTCATCTTGCCGTTTGCTGCATCGAGGCCTGCGGTCTTGCCGAGAGTCGCAGCGTCGCTTTCAACGTCGAGAATGTCGTCTATTATTTGAAACGCCAAACCTATGTTTCTGCCTATTTTCCTGCCCTTTTCAAGCGCGCCCTCGGGCAAGGCTTTTTCAGAAAGGCGCATTCCCATCGTAATAGCCGCCGTAATGAGAGCCGCCGTCTTGTTGTCGTGTATGAAATTCAACTTGTCGGGAGTCATCTTACCGTCCCTCTCGCCCAAAATATCCTCCACTTGCCCTCCTATCATTCGGCAACTGTCTCCGGCCTCGCTTAAATCCCGAACAAGCAAAATAGCGGCCTTGGGAGAATCGGCATATTCCTTTACCAATATCTCCATTGAAAAAGTCAAAAGAGCGTCCCCCGCCAAAAGAGCCATCGTTTCGTCGAATTGCTTGTGGCAAGTCGGAAACCCTCTTCGAAGATCCGAATTATCCATACAGGGAAGGTCGTCGTGTATTAGGGAGTACGTGTGAAGGCTCTCTATGGCAACACAAGCAGGCATGGGATCGAGCTTGGTTCCAAAAAGTTCTGAGGAAGCAAGAAGCAACATAGGGCGCATTCTCTTTCCGCCAACCTTCATGCTGTATCTCATAGCCCTGTGAATTATAGAGGGACGCGTGTCTTCGGACGGAAGATATTTTTCTATGGCCGCATCAACCTCGGCTCGTTTCCGTTCCATTTCCTGTTTGAATTCCGATATCGTCATGGGGAAGTATATATTCTTTATATCGACACATTGTAAAGTAGCTTTTATTGTGAGATAAAATTCATTATTTTTTGTGTTTTATTGGATTTTTGTTTGACAGGCAAAAGCAGGCTTCAATACTCTGCCCTCATTACAGGGGGAGTAAAACATGGAGACAATGTATTCCGAAGTGCGTTCTGATTCCCGTAACGACAACCATTAATACAATACATCTATGAAAAAAATAGCCTTATTGTTACTTATATATTCCGCCTTGCCATCTTTTGGAGCGGAAGGGCCAAAACCCTATGATCCGACTGTGGGAGAAGGTTTTGTAAATCCTGTTGGGTATTCTCTCGAGGATCTGTCGTTTTCTTGGAAGCTTCCTTTGGAACGAAAGGGAATCTCTCAGACAGCATATAGAATAAGGGTAGCAACATCTCCTAAAAACCTCGATTCACCCGATGTATGGGATAGCGGCAAAGTAGAAAGCTCACAGTCTGTGGCCGTTCCCTACGGGGGACGCGCGGTAAAATCCGGTGAAAGACTCTGGTGGAATGTCTCAGTTTGGGACGAAAACGGAAACGAGGGAGCTCCTTCGGATCCCTCGTTTTTTGAGGCCGGGCTGCTTTCAAACTCAGATTGGAAAGGAAAGTGGATATATAGGGACTTTCCCCCAAATTGCACTCGTAAATATCAATCCCACAAAGGAGTTGGAATTTTTGAATACAGGTCACCCGTCTATCTGCGCAAAGACTTCAAGACCGCCGCAAAAAAGATAGAAAAAGCCAGGCTCTATGCCACTGCAAGAGGCGCATATCAGGTGTATCTAAACGGAAAGAAAGTCGGCGACGACTTCTGGAGTCCCGGTTGGACAGACTACAACAAGAGAATACAAACAACCACTTACGACGTCACAAATATGCTCTCCGCCTCCGACGCTAACACCCTTGGAGCAGTGGTGGCAGACGGTTGGTACTCCGGGCGCCTTGCATGGAAACTGAGCGAAGGCAAGGGATTCTACGGAAAAATTCCCGAATTTTTGGCACAGCTGGAAATAGTTTACAGCGACGGAACAAAAGAAATAATTTGCACTGACGAAACTTGGAAGGCCGGCCTCGGAGGAATTTTGAATTCGGACCTTTACGACGGCGAGGAATTCGACGCCCGCCGCGAGCCTATCGGCTGGAACGCTCCGGATTTCGACGATTCGGCATGGAAGGAAGTTTCTACTAAACCCGTAGAAAATACTCCCTCACTTGATCCTCGCAGAAACCAGCCCATCGTAATCAAAGACACCCTCACACCTATTTCCGTAAAGGAGATATCGCCCGGAACATACATTTTCGACATCGGGCAGAATATGGTTGGCTGGGCGAAGATAAAAATAGACGGACAAAGCGGCCAGAAAATAAAAATACGCTTCGCCGAAATGCTAAACGACGACGGAACCTTATACGTAGAAAATTATAGAACGGCACGTTCCACCGACTACTACACCTGCGCCGGAGGCAAGGCAGAATGGGAACCGAATTTCACCTACCACGGATTCAGATATGTCGAACTCAGCGGGCTTCCCGCCGGAGAGAAGATTCCACTCGATTCAGTGGAAGGCCGCGTTTTGTTCAACGACATGCCTCTCATAGGTTCATTTATATGCTCCGAACCAAAAATAAACCAACTTCAGAGCAATATACAGTGGGGACAGCGCTCGAACTTCTTCTCGGTTCCCACCGACTGTCCGCAGCGCGACGAACGGCTCGGTTGGACGGGAGACATTCAGGTGTTCGCACCAACTGCCGCGTTCAATATGGACGTAAACGCCTTTATGACAAAATGGCTCGTCGATCTTGACGACGCCAGGTCCACCGGAAATTCCGTTCCCAAATACGCCCCTGTACTAAACGACAAACTACAGGGAGGGCCTGCGTGGGGAGATGCTGCAACCTTATGCCCTTGGGAAATTTATCTCTCCTATGGCAATCCGAAAATTCTGCGCAACACATTCGAAATGATGAAGCGCCACGTCGACCACTGCGTGTCGATATCCAAGGATTACGTTTATCCGGATTACGGCTACGGCGACTGGCTCGAGCCATTTAGCGAAGACCGCAGAGGGACCACTCCTAGGTCTCTCATCGGAACGGCATTCACGGCAAGAAGCGCGGAGGTGACCGCTAAAACAGCTAAAATCATCGGCAGGAAAAACGAGGCTAAAAAGTACGAGGAAATTGCCCAAAAGGCAAAAGAGGCGTTTGTGAAAAATTTTGTGGATCTCGAAACAGGGAAGGTTAAGTCGGGCAACCAAACGGCTTATTTGCTTGCGCTCTCCTTCGACCTGTTGCCTGAGAACATTAGGCCGAAAGCGTTTGAGAACTTGAAGGATTCCATAAAGCGCAGCAACTACCATATCGGAACGGGATTTGTAGGAACACCTCTTATCAATCCCACTCTTTCTAGATATGGAGACTACGCGCTTGCCATGAGACTTCTGAAAAACGAAACGTATCCCTCTTGGCTGTATCCGATAAACCAGGGAGCAACCACTATGTGGGAAAGATGGAACAGCTATACTAAAGACAAGGGATTCGGAGACGTTAGTATGAACTCCTTTAACCACTACGCGTACGGAGCGATAGGCAAGTGGATGTATTCAGAAGTTGGAGGGCTGGCGCTTGATCCGAAACAGCCCGGCTACAAGAATATAATATTTGCACCTAAGCCCGATAAAACCATGCGCTACGCAAGCGCCAAACACATTACACCCTACGGGGAAGCCGCGAGTATATGGAAGTACACAGACGGAGTTCTCGAATGGAAAGTCACCATTCCCGCCAACGCCACCGGAACGATAGTTTTCCCGACGAAAAATTTGGATTCCATACGCTTTGACGGACATCCCCTTTCCGCGAAAGTGGAAATGGACGAGCATGGTTATCCCGTTCTAAATAACGTAAAGAGCGGAGACTACCAGATACTGCTACGGATATAATCTTAAACGTATCTAATCTTAAAAAACAAAAAACGCCGCAAAACGCGGCGTTTTTTTTGATTCCGCAAATTCATCTGCCGTACGGCAAGTAGGAAAAATGTAAAAAGTCCTTTTACGGAAAATTTCCATGCCTCAAAATAATACTGCGCTAAAATTGATCCTTCCTCCGCAGTAGTTTTTTACTATCCGCAAATATTTCTACCGCTTCTTGATGTTTGAAGGGCGCGGATATACCCGGTATTTAGCCCCTAGAGGAGCCACTGTCTGGTAGCTGTTGTTTCCGTCCCTGGCGGTTCCAACCACTATCAGATACCCCTCGGCTATGCTGGACACGTTTTGGGTTGATTGGAATTTAACCATTATTTTTTCCTCGTCGGGCTTTACCCGAGTGGTCTTAGACTGCATTCCGGGCAACCCTCTCAATAGAGATATATTAATTGGCTTGTCGAATCCGTCCTCCCTCACAACCCTCATTTCCAGTTCGTGGGAATTTCCCGCCGCAAACGATAGCGGCTCATCTGGAATTTCACACCACTCTATCTTAAACGGAGCCCTGGGAAGAACAGACATGCTTATCTGTCCCACGGGCACAGTGTGCGTATAATAGAAGGCTTGCATCAGTTCCTCGGAGGCCTGAGCCGGCTTCGAAACTTTTTTGCCGCCGACTACAGCGGTAGCTTCGAACTCGGGATTGAATGACTCACGGGGTGCGTCGGAAGATGCCTTCACGCAAATTATCGCGTCGTTCTTTCCCTTTTCCACCACGCACTTTTCCGCCGAAAACCCCTTCGGAAGATTCGAAGCAGATATCTCTATCTGGCCGTCGAATCCGCCCATTCTCATTACGCTGACCTTCAGCGGCGTGAAACTGTCGCAGCCGACTTGCGGGTTGTCGGGCGATATTCTAACGGTAAAATCGGGCTTGTTCTCCGAAATCTTCAGCCTGAAAACATATTCGTCGCCAAAGTGCCTCTGAGCCTCCTCCACCTTCAAGACACACTCGCTGTCCTTGTCGAACTTTCTTATTATTCGCGAGTCGGAATTGTGCGTGATAAGACCGAAGGAAGGATCGTCGTAATCGTCGTTCGAAGCAAGAACCCGCATAGTTTTCGCGTCGTAAAGAGTGAGCTTAGTATCGGCCACTCCACCGAGCCTCCGGGCGAACGTCTCCATTACGACAGTACTGCTGGCTTTTACAAAAAATTTCACAAATCCAGCTTCTCTTGCCTTCGAAAATTTCCCGTTGAATACAGCCGGATACTCCGATACCACATCGGGAACTTCTCCGTACGAGGGAATCTCGAATTCCGGTTTTTCGTCTATATCCAACACTATGGGATTCGAATACAGGCGACCGTTTTTCATTCGGAATTCCTCAAGATGCGGAAAATTTCCCGAAGAAGAGTACGACACTCCGCTCGACGGAAGATTTGCTCCGTAAATTCCAAGCGAAGTCTTGGAGCCAATAGCGGCCCCCATGGGATAAACGTAGGATATGAAGGGTATTTCACCCATTCTTATCCTGTACACGAAATCGTCCCTGCCCCTAAACATTGCGTCCCTCACCTCGAGCACATATTTGCCCGAGCGCGGAACTTTATAGATTATCACAGGATCCGGGCTTATTCCGTAATCGTCGACGTAAACCACCTCTTTGCCCTTGTCGTCGTAAAGCGACATGACCGGCTGAAACCATCCGGGAACCGCATCGGCTATGTAGGGTTTTATCGCCCTTCCATAAAGCTCCGCAACAAACACCGCCCCCTGCGGAAGGGAAAACTCGTATCTGTCTTTGTCCGCCTCCAATATTTGTCCGTTCACGCATACGGGAAGATTGGGCAAAACCTGAAGGGAGGCCTTCTTCTCCATTACTTCGGGAATCTCCCCCACAAAAAATCTAAATCTATTGGACGTTCCGTCCCTGTTGGTAAGCCGAATATCCCTCATTCCTATTTCCGCATCTCCGGAAATCTCCACGAAAACCTCCACCATTTTCATTCCCTTGGCTTCGTCCCTTGCCGCCGCAGCCTTCTTCCTCTCCGCCGAAAGCTCCTTCACTTTGCCAAGCTTCGCTCCCACTCCGCCTCCGGAAATGCTTATACCCGAAAGGGCATACGCGTCCAAAACTCCAAGCTCCATTTTAAAGGAGCTTCCCCTCTGGCCCCCCGCCGGATAGGCGAACATTATGGTTGGAGCGCGGGCAAACGAAACCGGAGACCCGAGAAAAAATACCGATGCAAAAAATAGCGCCAACGCCAAACGCGACGGGACACTTTTTGAAAAAAAATTCTCAGCCATTCTTTTTTTGTTTTTTTGCGAAAGACTTTCTATGTTTGCCGGGCTCAAAATTTCTGGATAAAACCGATTTTACCCTCTCCGCGGAGAAGAACCTGTCCTCCTTTGAAAATTTTGAACCGTCCCTAGTTTTCCAAGCCACCGAATTCGGACTGTTTGAAAAAGCATATCCGTTAAATACGGAAACTCCCCATTTCTTGCACTCCGAATCCAAAATCGAATACAAAGCCACCTGTTCCGACCTGCGCTTCGACCAAAGCAAAATTTTTCCGTCGTCCGAACCGACCGCAAAGACGTTCCCTCCAACCGCAAACGAATAAACTCCCCCGTCCCCTGAAACGCTCCTGTAATTGTTGGGAAATTTGTCGCCAACTTCGCCTCCACCCGCGGCGTCTTGCCCGATCCTTCCAAAGTACCGGAACGGCCTTGCCAACGGATTCCCGCTTTGTGGGAACAACAGAAGGCGCTTCATGTCGAAAACGACTTCGGAGGGTCCGGAAACAGAAGAGCGGGCTTTTCTAGGATTCTCGGAAAATAGCGGCTGAAGAATGCACGCATAATTTCCGTTTTTGTCCCTTTCCACATGCGCCACGAATTTCCCGTCCGGAGAGAGAGAGCACGGAGCGCCTCCCGAAGAAACTTGTTCGACCTCGTTCGAAAACTTGTCTTTTGCCAAAGCTATGCGGGCCGAACCGTCAGACAGCGAAACGGATAAAACCTCTCCGCCTTCCGACAAAGACACTCCCTTTACCCTCAGGCCCTCAAACTTTTTCTCCAGCACCTTTTCTCCGCTCGAAACGTCTATCACCACAACTTTCCCGTCCAGCGAGCCCGCCGCCAAAAATTTTCCTCCGGAATCCATTGACGAAAACACGTCCCCGCTCTTCGAAATTATATCGGCGTTTCCTTCAAAATCCAACTTTGACAGCGTTCCGCTCTCTCCAGCTATTCCCCCGCATGCAAAAATATTTTTGCCCAATGGCTTCAAACCTAAAATGTCTCCGATTTTTTTCTTCGGAGAAAACACCTTTTTCAGCGCTCCCCCCTTGGCGTCCCAAACCGCTATTTTGCCGTCGAAGGCGGACAGCAAATTATCCCCGTCGAAAGCAAGCGCCGAAATTCTCGGCAAAACCTTCTCGCGGGAAAATTCGACAATCTTGGGATAGTCTTTTTCCTTTGAAATCCTTTCGTTTACAGCCAGAAAGGAGGTCGCTGCCGAGGCAAATACCGCGGAGATCTGAAAGAAAAATACCGCCTTCAAAAAGTTAGCCATTACATTATCTCCTTCAATATTCCCCCGGAGGGCATAGCCAAAATCTCCGGAGGTATAACTTTCGAAACGCAACCCAACGGGTGCGGCAAGTTCCCCCCAGAATCTATTCCTGCCAATTTGTAAACGCTGCCGTTGAAATCCCACGGCCATATCGGACGGCTCAAAATTTTCGAACTAGTGGAGTCCGTCTGCCCTACAACAGACCCACCTTTGAATCCTCCGCCCGCCACAAGCCACGAGAAAGCAGTGCCAAAATGCCCCCTTCCTCCAAACCACGGCGGATTATAGAGAATCCTCGGAGTTCTTCCAAACTCCCCTCCGCAAATAACCATCGTGGAATCCAACATTCCCCTATCGGACAAATCGTTTATCAGCGCCGCCAAAGCCTTGTCTAAAATGGGCAGAATTTCCGACATCGTCTCAAAATGTTTTTTGTGGGTGTCCCACCTAGGCCAATTTATTATGACGTAAGTCGCTCCCCCTTCCACCAACCGGCGGGCAAGCAAAAATTGCTGCGCCACGGGATCGGAACCGTACTTCTCCCGTACGGAATCCGGCTCCTTCGTTATGTCGAACGCCTTTCGCCCTTCGCCCGAAATCATCGAATACGCCTGCATTCTATCGTCGTTGAATTCCGAAAACACGGGATCTATTTCTACGCTGGCCGAATCGATCTCCTTCAAGAGCTCCCTCCTGCGATTCTCCTTCATAAGGGCGAACTCCTCCTCCCTCTCGGAGAGCTTGCTGAAAGTTTTCTTTTTGCCCTTCCGGGGAGATTCCTCCTCCCCCGCCGCTTTTGGAACATACTTCATGTCCTTTCTCGACACTATGGAGCTCGCAGAAAACGGCCTGTATGCCCCGCCCAAAAATCCCTCAGCATCGAACCTCCCTATCGGATCCATCGCCGATACAAACGGGGGAACCTTGTCCGACAACATTTTCGCCGTAGCCCTCTTGTAGCACACCACCGCACCGACCGACGGATAAACCAACTCCCCACCTGCCGGAACTCCGGTCTGAACGAGATACGTGGCAGTTTCATGGCCGTTGACTCCGTGTGTCATGGACCGCAGAAGAGAATATTTGTCGGCGCATTTGGCCAAGTTTTCCAAGTTGGGATTGAGCAAAATTCCGTCGACGTTGGTTGGAATGGCTTTGTCGTATGGCCCCCTAAACGAAGCAGGAGCGTCGGGCTTTGGATCAAAAGTGTCCATCTGGCACGGCCCGCCTCCAAGCCAAACTTGAATAATGGCCTTCGCCTTTGGATCCTTCGAAACACCCACCTCCGACCCGAAAAGCCTGTTGGAAAAAATTCCCGAGAGGGCCGCGCATGCAAACGACATTCCTCCCACTTTGAGAAATTCCCTCCTGTTTATATCCGCGGAAATTTTCATATCACATCTTAAAAATAAATTCCTTTGTGTTTGAAAGAACCCATGCCACATCGAACACGCTTCCACCCTCCTTCATAAAAGCTTCTATCCTGTCGAGCTCGGAAGAGCTCGGCCTCCGCGATAGAAAAGTGAGGTAGAGCTTTTTTATCTTCTCCCTGTCGGGAATTTTTTTCTTCGCCAATTTCCTCAGAACGGGAGAATCCGAAAATTTCGACGAAGAAAAATTCGCCAGCCTCATCACCTGCGGCATCGTGACGGCGTTGGATCTGTCGTTTAGATAAGACGAGTTCCTCGCCGGCTTGCCGAACAGCGACAAAAATGCATTCCCCACGCTTCCGTCCGAAAGGTTAATCGCGCGAAAATCTTTCGGCCAAAACGAATACGGCTCCGGAACTATGCTCTTGAAATCGGACGGAAGTCCGAGGGAAATGTTCAGAACATCGTACAGGCTCTCGGCGCACAATCTCGACGGAACCCTCCTCGAAAGAAATTTCACTTCCTCGTCGGCCCGCTTCTCGTCGAGCGGCGGAGAGCACTTTCTCGCGTACGCCTCCGAAGTAAAAATCAGCCTGAATATTCTGCGCACGTCGAAATCCTTTTTAAACTCCGACTCCAAATATTCCAAAAGCTCCGCGTTGGACGGGGGATTGTTAGGCCTTATATCGTCCGCCGGCTCTATTATCCCCCTCCCGAAAACCCAGGCCCAAATTCTGTTCACCGCAGCCCTGGCAAACCATGGATTTTCAGGCGAGGTGAGCCAATTAGCAAAGGAACTTCTCGGATCGTCGAAGCTTTCCGGAGAAAATCCGTCCAAGGTTCTCGGCTCAACCGCTTTTCCCGTCTCGGGATTTTTCAAAACCGACGATTCGTCCAAATAAAGGATTTCCTCCTTCCACTCCTTGCTTCCCTTAAACTTCACCTGGGCAAAAAACGCCGCCATCGACAGGGCGTCCTCCGACGTCCATTCCTCAAACGGATGCGCATGGCACTTTATGCAGTTCATTCTCGCTCCCATGAAAACGAGAGCCGCCGCGTCGGCGTAGTTCATAGGGCTCTTCTCGGAAACCGCCCGGAAAAAATTCACCTGGGGGGACCTGAAATTCGTGCCTGTGGTGTCGAGCAATTCCCTCGCGAATATGTTGTAGGGCATACCTCCTCCCACGGCGCGCCTCAACCACGCATTGTAGGCCTGGACTGCGTTGGGCCACAAGTTGCTCGGAAACTCGCTCTTTATCCGTAGAAGATCCCCAAAGCGCATAGCCAAAAAGTCGGAGAATTCCTCGCTGCCCAAAAGCTTGTCGACAAGCCTCGCCCTCTTGTCGGCGTTTTTCGACTCCAGAAACTTCTCCGCCACTTCAGGGGGAGGCAAAAGCCCGGTGGCGTCCAAATATACCCTGCGCAAAAATTCCGAATCCGAACACAGCGGAGCCTTCTTTAACCCGAGAGTCTCTATTTTCGAATCCACGCACGAATCTATGGAACCGCCCCCCGGCGAAAATTCGGACAGCCCGTTGGGAGAGACATCTACCACCACCGTTGCAAATTTTCTGGCACGGGAAAATCTGAGCACGCTCTGCCCGGGACTCTTTGCCAAAAATTTTCCGTCCTTTAATTTTTCGACTGATTTACCCTCTATCGAAACGTTGGCATCTACCCTTCGAACGGAACCGTCCGAAAATTTCGCCGATGTTTTTACGGAAAAACTTTCTCCCTCCCTGGCGTTAAAAAAGCCCTCCGATTCTTTCGCCCTCTCGACGGAAAGCTCCGGAACCACCTCCAGAATCAATTTCTCCGCGCTCGCCCTTCCCTTCGTCGCATACGGGGCTCCCTCCGCTATCCATCTCTTGAGAAGCTCGTATTTGGGCGAACCTCCCTTGAAAAAAACTCCACCTCCATGGGATAATTTCCCGGAGGTCTTTTTTAGAAGAAGGCTATCGTCCGGATCCCAAGGCTTCAAAAGCCTGCCAGAAGAGTAATATTTCAAAACCGAAAAATCTCCGTATTTGTCGCCCCCAAAAAGAGACAGCTTCAAATCTCCCGCCCCTGCTGCCCCTCCGTGGCAAGAGGCGGACGAACACGTTTCCAAAAGAGGGAAAACGTCGTTAAAAAAATCGGCGGGAGGCTGGGAACTTTTTTTCGGCCCGGAGGAACTGGCTTCCCCAGACGCGCACACCAACACCGAACACGCCAAAACGCTTAGCACCGCCGACGCCACTGAACATATCCCTCCCTGCATGCCGAGAATTTTGACACTTTTCACAAGGCAATTCAATGAAAATAAAGCTTCAAAAAAAAGTCCCCGCACGCCTAAAAATGCTTGAATCGGTATCCAAAAGTAGCAAGTCTTCCGCAAAGAAATCCGAAAGCGATGTCGAACGAGAGCGAGATAATAGAGGCTCAGAGCGACCGCGGGTACTCCCTATACGAACTTGTATCACTTCAGGAAGCCGGAGAAATCGACAAGATAGACGACCAGCTCCTGTTGGAAACCAGTCCGCATATAGTTTCCACGTTTCTCGAGAGGCTCGACGTGGATACCCAGCGCCAAATTTTGCGCAGGTTTCCGCCCGACGACGTGTCGGAAATAGTCTCCGAAATGGAGCCCGACAAGTCCGCCGAACTCGTATCCGAAATGAGAGAACACCGAGCGGTCTCCGTCCTAAACGAGATGGAGCCGGACGACGCCGCGGACATAGTAAGGGAGCTCGAGGAGGGAGACAGGGACAGGATTCTCGAGGGAATGGAAAAGTCCGAGCCCGAAGCGGCGGAGGACGTGCGAGAACTGCTATCTTACGAGCCCGACACTGCCGCGGGAATAATGAATCCGCACGTCGCAAAGCTCTTCCCCGACATGACAATAGACGAGGCAATTTCCGCCGTACGCAGAATGAGCGAAAACTTCGAGAACATCTACTACCTCTATGTCGTCGACGGCGAAAACGAACTGCTGGGAGTCGTTTCAATGCGTAATATTCTGCTCGCCCCCAAAGGGGCAAGAATACGCGACATAATGAAAACGGACCTGATAGGTCTCTTGGCTCCCGCTATGGACAAAGAAGTTGTTGCCCATATAATGGCGGATACAAATTTCCACACGCTTCCGGTAGTGAGCGAAGACGGAAAAATAATGGGAATAGTCACCCACGACGACGTGATAGACATCGTTAGGGACGAGGCTACCGAAGACGTCCAAAAACTCGCCGGTGCCGGAGCGGACGAGGGATTGTTCGACCCGATTGGAACCAGCATAAAGTCGAGAACTCCTTGGCTTGTGGTGAATCTATGCACGGCATTTGTCGCATCGGCGGTCGTGGGATTTTTCGACAAGGACATCGCCCTGCTGCCGCTGCTTGCTGTGTTCATGCCCATAATAGCCGGAATAGGCGGAAACACCGGAGCCCAAACTTTGGCCGTGACTGTAAGATCGCTGGCGCTCGGGGAAGTAGGAATATTCGACATGAAACACGTATGCCTGAGAGAGGCTGCCAAAGGTTTTATAAACGGAATTTTAATAGGGTTTTTCGGAGGGGGAATAGCGCTTATAGCAACCGGAAGATGGGACTTTGCGCTGATAGTGTGGGCGGCTATGATAGCGAATATGTCGCTCGGGGGATTTATGGGAAGTTTCATTCCGTTCACTCTGAAAAGAATGGGGCTCGATCCCGCATCGGGTTCGTCGGTGTTCACGACGGGCTTTACTGACAGCGCAGGATTTTTCATATTCCTAGGGCTCGGCTCCATATTTTTGCTGTAAAAATCCTACCCCCTACGGAAAAAAACGCGCGTTCTTTCCACCGCAATTGCGCATTTTCGGCTCAGCAGCTTTCTCGACAAAACTGTTTTAATTCTCTCGATAAAAAAATGCTTCGAAAAAATTTCGAAGTTCCAGAACTCCGCAAAAACATCTCCTTAGGACAAATTCTGCTTGACAGAAATAATCCTGATACAGAATCTGCCTCCCGCGGGAGGCAATATGTTGAAGTTCTCAGCAATTCTAATCGCCGCAATCGCCGTTTGCGCACAAGCCGAAGCAAAAATAGACCGTAAAGCCGTTGTGGAACGCCACAACATAAACTTGAGCGAAGTTCGGCCGGAGTCCCCGTCTCAAGTCGGCAACGGAGAATTCGCCTTCAATTTCGATATAACAGGACTGCAAACTTTCATTCCGTTCAACACCATGTCCCATTGGGCTTGGCACTCCTTTCCTCCACCTGAAGGAGTAAATCCGTATAGAGACTTCAAGGGAATGAAAATAAAAACCAACGGGAGGGATATCGTTTATCCGTGTTCCGAAGAGTCAATGCGGCACTATTCGAAGTCGTATAGGGAGTCCACTCCAAATCCCGCTCAATCTCCCGAACAGGCGGAAATGGCTGAATGGCTGAAGCGCAATCCCCACGCCTTCAATCTGGGCCGCATAGGATTGGAAATCTTGAAAAACAACGGAAAGACCGCCTCCATCGACGATATAAAAAATGCCTCTCAAACTATAAATCTATACAGCGGAATCGCAAAAAGCCGCTTTTTCGTCGATGGGGAATCCGTGCATGTCACCACTGTTTGCGATCCGTTCACGGATACGGTATCTGTAAAGATCTCTTCAAAACTTCTAAATGAGGGAAGAATAAAAGTGTTCTTTGCTTTTCCCTACGGGGATCCGAAGGAATTTCAAAGCTTCATAGGCGATTGGAAAAATTCTTCCGCGCACAAATCCGAATTCAAAAAGACTTCATTCGGAGCTGAGATAAAACGTTCGGTCGACGACTTGAAATACTTTGCCAACATAAGCTGGCAGGGAACCGCCGAATTTTCACCCGACTTAAAAGATCCGCACAAATTCATTCTCGAACCAAAATCAGATA
This sequence comes from uncultured Verrucomicrobiota bacterium, assembly GCA_949283955.1. GTDB lineage: Bacteria > Verrucomicrobiota > Verrucomicrobiia > Opitutales > Intestinicryptomonadaceae > Merdousia. Next base: position 21,664 of record CASDUP010000035.1, read on the forward strand.
CCCTGTCGTTCTCGTGCAATTTTTCTAAAACAAACGAAAATGCCTTTCCTCCATTCGATGAAACCCTCGCGCGCAGCAAAACCGAATGGAAAAAATATTGGGAAAGCGGAGCGGCAATAGATCTTTCAGAAAGCTCGGACGAGCGCTGGCGAGAGCTCGAACGCAGAATAATATTATCTTTGTATCTGATGCGGGTCCAAGAATGCGGATCGCTCCCACCTCAAGAAAGCGGGCTTCTTAGCAATAGTTGGCACGGCAGATTCCACTACGAAATGATATGGTGGCATGCCGTGCACTTCGGAGCGTGGGGCAGGCCGGAATTGGCACAAAAGCAACTGGAGATTTTTCGCAAATATCTCCCGAACGCCGTCGAGAGAGCCAAAGGGCAGGGATATTCCGGGGCCCGCTGGCCAAAGTGCACAGCCGACAGTTTTTCTGAATGGCCCCACATTATCCATTCCACTTTGATTTGGCAACAACCCCACCCAATTTACTTTGCCGAGCAGGAATACAGGCTATATCCCAACCGCAAGACGCTCGAAAAATGGAAAGACGTGGTTTTTCAAACCGCCGAGTTCATGTCCGACTTCCCGGTTCTCGAACCAAAAACGGGAGTTTACAATCTAGAACCTCCCATAACTGTGGTATCCGAAAACACAGATTGCTTCAAAACTCGCAATCCCATATTTGAGTTGTCGTATTGGCGCTACGGCTTGCGAACCGCCCTCAAATGGCTCGAGCGACTGGAAATGCCCGAAAATAAAAAATGGCGCTCCGTGCTCGACGGGCTGGCCCCTCTTCCCGTCGAAGGCGGAATGTACTCCATATACGAGAATGCCCCGCAAATGTGGTCGAATTTCAACTACGACCACCCCGCGATAATAGGAACCTTCGGAATGCTTCCCGGAGACGGAGTCGACAGAAAAATATTCGAAAAAACTCTCGAAAAAATTTGCGCAAGCTGGCGCTTCAACAGATGTTGGGGATGGGATTTCCCGATGCTTGCCATGGCGGCAGCAAGATCGGGAAACAGCGAGCTTGCCTTAAATATGCTGCTTTACCCCTCGGAAAGATTCCTATTCGACGAACACGGAATCGCAACCGGAGGACCCTGCCCGTACTTTCCATCAAACGGCGGATTTCTGGCGGCAGTAGCCATGCTAGCCGGAGGCTGGGACGGCGCCTCCCCGAACGAATTCGACGACAAATACCTCGGATTCCCGCGCGACGGAAGGTGGAAAGTCAAGGCCGAAGGCTTCCCTAAATGGGAGTAAAAATCTACGCGCTCCGAAAAAGCTCAGCAAGCAAAACTCCCAACTACTATTCCCACTCTATGGTTGCCGGAGGCTTGGAGGATATGTCCAAAACAACCCTGTTTACACCTTTGACTTCGTTGATTATCCTATTGGAAACCTTCGCGAGAATCTCGTGCGGAACATTTGCCCAATCCGCCGTCATAGCGTCGGCAGACTCGACTATGCGGAGGGCTATAACGTTGTCGTACGTGCGCTCGTCGCCCATAACCCCAACGGTCTTTACGGGAAGAAATACGGCAAATGCCTGCCAAACTTTTTCGTAGATTCCGCTCGCGCGCATCTCCTCCATCAGAATAGCGTCGGCCTCGCGGAGTATGTCGCAGTACTCCTTCTTTACTTCGCCCACAACCCTGACCCCAAGCCCGGGCCCCGGAAAAGGATGCCTCCACAACACTTCGTGAGCCAATCCGAGCTCCTTGCCTAGCGCCCTAACCTCGTCCTTAAACAGCTCCCTTAGCGGCTCGAGCAACTTCAACTTCATCTCCTTAGGCAGGCCCCCTACATTGTGGTGGCTCTTTATAAGAGACGCCGGATTCCCGGCTATCGGAACGCTTTCTATCACGTCGGGATAGAGCGTGCCCTGCGCGAGAAATTCGACCCCCTTTACACCTTTAACGGCTTTGTCGAATATCTCTACAAATGTCTTCCCTATTATTTTTCTCTTCTTTTCAGGATCAGTCACTCCGGCAAGCCTCGACAAAAATTCCTTCTCGGCCCGAACGGTTTTCATGCGCATCTTGAAGTTCTTTTTGAAAAGATTTTCCACCTTAACCCGCTCGTCTTTTCTGAGAAGACCGTTGTCAACAAACACGCAAGTGAGCTTGTCTCCTATTGCCTTGTGAATGAGCGCCGCTGCAACCGACGAATCGACCCCCCCGCTAAGCCCAAGTATAACTTTCTTGTCGCCTACTTGCGCCCTAATCTTATCTATCGCGCTCTTGACGTAATCGGACATTTTCCAATCGCCCTTGCAGCCGCAGACTCCATACAAAAAGTTTTTTATAATTTTCATTCCCTTCGGAGTGTGCGCCACTTCCGGATGGAACTGCATTCCAAAAAATTTTCTCTTCGCATCTTCCACGAGAGCAAATTTCGAATTCTGAGTCCAACCTACCGCCGCAAACCCCTTGGGCAGTTTTTCAATCCTGTCCCCATGCGAATTCCACACCTGAACGGGAGACTTCAAACCCTTCAACAGTATTCCGGGCTTTTTAAACGAAAGAAGCCCGTATCCGTACTCGCGCTCCTTCCCCTTGACTACCTCTCCCCCCAAAATCCTACCCATCAGCTGAAGCCCGTAGCAAATTCCCAAAACAGGCAAACCTAAACGGAAAATTTCCGGATCGGGCATCGGGGAGTTTTTAGCAAGAACACTCGCCGGTCCCCCCGACAAAATAATCCCGCAAACGTCCTCCCTCGAAGCAATATCCGAGGCCTTCGTGTCGAACGGCAGAATCTCCGAATAAACGGAACATTCGCGAATTCTCCTCGCTATGACCTGCGTGTACTGCGAGCCAAAATCTAACACTATTATTTTCTGGTTCATATTGCTTCCTATTTTTGCGTTTCGGGATTTTGTCGTTTTTGTGCGTTAAAATCTAAGCCGGGAATTTTTGTATCCGCAATTCGGACAGGACTCCGTCTCCGTTCCGTTCGGAGCGGTATATACGGAATCGCATTTCATGCAGTGAAACGTCACGACCCTCGCCATATTTTCGTAGTCGCGCTTCTGCCGCCTCGAAAGGGAATACGCCACCACCGCGAAGGCCGCCAATCCAACCCCCGTCAAAATGGCGAAATATGCCGCTATATGTTCCATCGTCCGTAAAATTGAACCCGACTAGAATTCTCCTAAAAAACGCAAACGCGCCCGAAAGCGAGCGCGTTTTGCGATAAGTTCAAAGAACAAAAAAGCCTATTCCTTTTTGTCCGCTTCCTTCTTGGCCGCGGATTTTTTTGCCGCAGGTTTCTTCGCGGCAGGCTTCTCCTCGGCCGGTTTCTCTTCGGCCTTGGACTCGGGCTTTTCTTCAGGCTTTGACTCGGAAACAGGCTGCTCGACGGCCTTCTTAACCTTCTTTGCCTTCTTGTCGTACCCCTTGTCGTCCGCCTCAATAAGCTCTATTATTGCCATGTTTGCCGCGTCTCCAACGCGGGGAACAAGCTTGTATATGCGAGTGTATCCGCCCTCGCGCTTCAAAAATTTTCCGGCCTTCTCCTCAAAGAGGAAATGAACCGCGCTTACATCGCGAACACGAGACAAAGCAAGCCTCCTTAAATGGAGCTTCTTTGCCGAATCGTCCGTTTGAGCCGCCTTCTTCGCGAGAGTAATTACCTTCTCGGCAAACGGGCGAAGCGCCTTCGCGTAGCCGAGCGTTGTTTCTATTCTGTCGTGGCGAAAGAGCGCGGAGGCAAGCGACGCCATCACGGCCGCGCGGTGCTCCTTCTTTACGCCCAACTGATGCCTATGTTTGGAATGACGCATTTTTTTTGGTTCCTAAATTGTTATTGTACTGAGGAAGAGTCGATCAGACGCTCGTCTATCTTCATGCCCAAAGACAATCCCAGCTGCTCGAGCTTGCCCTTGATCTCGTTGAGCGACTTCTTTCCAAAATTCCTGTATTTGAGCATCTCCTGCTCCGACTTCATGGCCAACCCGCCAACGGTCGTGATGTTCGCGTTGTTCAGGCAGTTTGCGGCGCGAACCGAAAGCTCTATTTCGTTGACGCTCATGTTGAGAAGCTTCCTGAGCCTGTTCTGCTCCTCGCTGACTTCTTTGCCGACCGTCTCGAATTCGATATCCTGATCGTTTATCTTGTCGAACACATCTATGTGGTGCTTGAGAATCACCGAAGCCTCCTTAAGAGCCTCGTCGGGAGTAATCCTTCCGTCCGTCCAAATCTCAAGAGTGAGCTTGTCGAAATCCGTCATCTGGCCGACTCGCGTCGCGTCAACGGAATACTTCACCAACTCTATCGGGCTGAAAAGAGAATCCACCGGTATGACCCCTATGGGCTGGTCTTCGTACTTGTTCTCATCGGCCGGACGCCAACCCCTTCCGCTCGAAATCTCCACTTCGGCTGTAAACCTCCTCTTGGAATCAAGCGTGCATATCACCTGCTCGGGATTTACTATCTTTATGTCCGCGTCAGGCTGAATGTCCGCCGCCGTCACCACCCCGGCCTTATCGACGTCTATCATCAGACGCTTCTTGTCGCGGGCCGCGCTCTGTATCTTTATCTTCTTAAGATTGAGAACGATGTCCGTGACGTCTTCGACTATCCCGTCAACGCTCTGGAACTCGTGATCAACCCCTTCTATCTTGATGGAACTTATCGCGGCTCCCTCAATGGAGCCAAGAAGCACCCTGCGAAGGGCATTGCCAATAGTATGTCCAAAACCCGTTTCAAAGGGTTCGGCAACATACTTTGCGTATGTCGGCGTAGCGCTCGCCTCGTCTTTTATCAGACGCTTCGGCAGTTCGAATTTTCCGAGACGTTTTGCCATTTTTTTGCTCCGATTTCTAATTTTTGTTTAAGGGTTATCTCGAATAGAACTCGACGATGAGCTGGTCGTTTATGGTCTTGTCCATCTCGTCGCGAATCGGAAGACGACTCAAAGTCCCTTTGAAAGCGGCTTCGTCGCGCTCCAACCACGCCGGAGATGCGCGGAGCTGCGACTCGTCCAGACTGCGCTGCGCCAACTGGCGGGCAGAACTGCGATCCCTCACCTCGACAACGTCTCCGGGAACGCACTCAAAACTCGGTATGTCAACCTTGCGGCCGTTCACCTGAACGTGCCCGTGGCAAACAAACTGGCGAGCCGCCTTGCGGGTGCGGGCAAAGCCAAGCAGGTAAACTACATTGTCCAAACGAGTTTCAAGCAACTGCATGAAAATCTCGCCCGTCACACCCCTCGTGCGCTTCGCGCGCTCGAACGTCAAACGGAACTGCTTCTCCGAAAGACCGTACATCATGCGAAGCTTCTGCTTTTCGTTCAAACCCGTGGAGTAGTCGGAAACGCGCCTACGGAGGTGCGGCCCATGCTGCCCAGGAAGATAGGGCTTGTTCTGCATCGCCTTCTTTTCGGGAAATATTGCCTGCCCGAAACGGCGGTTAATTCTGGTTGTTGCTCCTGTATAACGAGACATCTTGAATTTTCTCCGTATTGAAAGTTAGACCCTCCTGCGTTTGCAGGGACGGCAACCGTTGTGCGGAACGGGCGTGACGTCAACTATCGCGCTTACTATGAAGCCCAAAGCCTGCAACGAACGAATGGCCGAATCGCGACCCATTCCGGGCCCCTTCACGTTCACCACTATCTCTTTCATTCCGTGGCTCATCGCTACCTTTCCAGCATCTTGCGTGACCACTTGCGCCGCGTAGGCCGTCGACTTGCGCGAACCCCTGAAACTCATCTTCCCGGCGCTCGACCAACTTATCACGTTTCCGGCGTTGTCGGTAAAGGATACTTTCGTGTTGTTGAAAGTGGCGTTTATGTGGCAAACGCCCGAGTGAATGTTCTTGCTGCCCTTCGCCTTGCGAACCTTTATTTCACCAAGAGAATCGGAAAGCAAATCGCTCGCCGACGGCGACGAGGGCTTCTTCGCGCCTTCCGACACAACTTCCGCGACTTCCGCTTTTTGTTCGGCGGGAGCTTCCGCCTTCTGTTCGGCTACGGGAGTCTTCTTCTTTTCTTCTTCGCTCATTTTTCGTCCTGTCTATAAAATTAATCCTTCTTGCTCACCACTCCGACCGTCTTGCGTGCCCCCTTGCGAGTACGCGCATTCGTGCTGGTGCGCTGCCCCCTCACCGGAAGACCCTTCACGTGGCGAAGCCCCCTGTACGACTTGATCGCGGCAAGCCTCTTGAGATTGCCTATCACCTCGCGCCTGAGATCTCCCTCCAACTTGAACTGGTGCTTCGCGCACGCGTTCATGATCTTGTTGATGAACTCCTCGTTCAGTTCGCTCGCGCGCATGGCGTCCGGAATTCCGCACTCCTGGCATATTATCTTGGCGCGGGCCGGACCGATGCCGTATATGTACCTGAGCGCGTACTCCACGCGCTTGTTATTGGGGATATCCACTCCTAATAATCTGGGCATATTTTTTCGTTGTTAAAAAGATTGTGAAGTTTGACTGTTTTTTTTCTTTTGAAAAGTTTTTTTTCTAAGTTTCGGTAAAAAAGTATCGCTGCGAGAATAAAATCGAAAATACTCCGCCAAATCGAAAAATTTTTACTTCCTGGGAATCGTCAGTATCTCACCGCCGTACGGCGTGACAAGCACAGTGTGCTCTATGTGGCAACTCGGCTTCCCGTCCGCCGTGCAGACAGTCCAGCCGTCCTCCTTGACGTATATCTCCGATGTGCCCATGTTTATCATGGGCTCTATCGCCAGCGTCATTCCGGTCTTCAACTTCGCGCCCGTGCCGGGCTTGCCGTAATTGCAGATCTGCGGGTCCTCGTGCATCTTCCGACCAACCCCGTGCCCTGTAAATTCCCTGACGATCCCGTATCCGTACCCATCTATGCGCGACTGTATCGCGTGCGATATGTCGCCCACCCTTCCGCCGTCCTTCGCCGCCAATATTCCGTCCGCAAGCGCCTCTCCGGTAGCCTTTATCAAACGCAAAACCTCAGGGTCGCTCGACCCCTCCCCGCCAACTACGACGGTCTTGGTGTTGTCCCCAACAAAGCCTTTGTAGAAAACGCTCACGTCCATGCTGACGACGTCGCCTTTCTTCAAAATCCTATCCTTGCTTCCTATGCCGTGGATTACTTCGTCATTAACAGAAATACACACGTAGCCCGGATATTTTAGCCCGTCGTACCCGTAATGGTAGCACGCGCTTCTGCATCCGAGCTCCTTCATGAATTCCTTTGCCGCAAGATCCACATCCAATGTGGATATTCCCTCGCGCACCACCGCGCAAAGCCTGTCGAGCACCGTTGCGGCAACCTCGCAGGACTCGCGCATGACTCGAAGCTCCCTTTCGGATTTTATCGGTATCATACGGAACCGTTTTTTCGATTTATTTGAAAGAACAATTCGCAAATGCGTTCCCCGCCTTTAGACGAGGGCGAATTTGCGCACGACCCACGCAACCACGCCCACAATCAATATTATGAGCAGAGGAGTCCAGAGGGCCCAGAGATTTTTTATTTGGCGCGTATCTATGATTTGCCGGGTCGCCCCGACGCTCCTGCCGCGGATCCTGCCTTTTTTCAGGAACCCGTCATAGTGGCGCTGGAGAAGGTACGTCTCTATTTGCCTCATTGTGTCCAACGACACGCCAACGGCAATCAAAGCTCCCGTGCCTCCAAAGAAATAGGCTATTTTCTGGGGAATTCCCCAATAAGTCATCAAAATATTCGGAAGAACCGCTATAATCACCAGGAATACGGCACCCGCGAAAGTCAGCCTCGTCATGGAATAGTCCAAGAACTTGGCAGTGGGCTCCCCGGGACGAACTCCGGGAATGTATCCTCCGTTGCGCTTCAATTCGTCCGAAATCTGCAAGGGCTTGAACATTATCGAAACCCAAAAGTAGCTGAATGCAAATATGAGAATCCCGTAAACGAGATTGTGGGCCGTGATGCCAAACTCTCCGAAAATCTGCTGCGGGAATATCATTATCGCGCTGGCGAAAATGATGGGCATAACGCCCGAATAGTTCACCTTTAGGGGCAGGTAAGAGGCCTGTCCTCCCATGATTTTGCGACCCACCATTCTCTTGGCATACAAGACCGGAACCTTTCTGACCGCCTGCAAAATCATTATGATTCCGGCAGTCACCACAACCAGCAAAACGAGCATTACTATCGCCTGGGGAACTCCGAGATTTGCGCTCTCAGCACCTACAGTCCTGTGGAAGAAGAGCTCGTAAGCCTGGGCTATGGCCCCCGGCATCTGATCTATAATTCCTATGGTGATTATGATAGAGACACCGTTCCCTATCCCGCGCTGGGTAATCTGCTCTCCCAACCATGTAAGCAACATGGTTCCAGTGGTCATGAGGATTATCCCCACTATAAAGAACACCGTCATGTTGCTTGTCACAACCAGCGAACCGTACTGCGCCTCGCTAAATCCCCTGAACAAACTCTCCGGAGTTATCGCAAGGGCATATATCATCATCGTGCTCTGTATCAGGCCTATCAAGAGAGTCAGATAGCGGGTGTACTGGGCTATCTTTTGCCTCCCGATTTCACCCTCCTGCTGGAGCCTCGCAATGCTCGGCATGACCGCTCCCATCAACTGAAGTATGATGGAGGCGCTGATGTAGGGCATGATTCCAAGAGCGAGTATGGCCCCGTTGACCATTGCTCCTCCAGTAAACATGTTGTAGAGGCCCGCAAGCCCCCCCCCGCGCTCGCACTCGAGTCGTAGAACGCCTTTAGAGGAGCTGGATCAAAACCAGGTATAGGAATGCCCGCGCCCACTCGCGCGATAAAAATGAGCCCGAGCGTCAAAAATATTTTCTGGCGGAGTTCGGGAATTTTAAAGCAATTTGTGAAAGCGGAAAACATTTTCTATTCCTGAGTTTGAACTTTGTGGAAGCGAAAAAAGCGGACTACTCTTTGTCGGTTTGTCCGACTACCACGGCCTTGCCGCCCGCCGCCTCTATCTTCTTGACGGCGCTTGCGGAAAACTTGTCGGCCTTTACAACGACCTTCTTCGCCAACTCGCCACCTCCGAGAATTTTCACCTTGGCGTCCTTAGCGCGCACCAATCCCGCAAGAACGAGATCTTCGCGGGAAACCTCGTCCAAGCCGAGATTCTCCAAAGCGGAAACGTTCACCGAAGCGTACTCCTCGCGGAATTTGTAATTGTTGAAACCTCTGTGGGGTAGTTTGCGGTAAAGAGGCATCTGGCCTCCCTCGAAACCGGGGCGAACATGCCCTCCGCTGCGAGCCTTGGCTCCCTTGTGTCCCCTTCCGGAAGTTTTTCCGTGTCCGCTTCCCACTCCGCAACCAAGCCTCTTGGAGGAGTGCTTGGCCCCTTTGGGATTAGAAAGATTGCTGAGTTTCATAATATTCTCCTATTTGCCTCTGATTGCGCTGATTTCTTCCGCCGTGCGAAGCTGATAGAGCGCCGAAAGAGTGGCGTTTACCATTGCCATGTCGTTGTTGGATCCGAGTGATTTGCTGAGAACGTCCTTTACTCCAACCGCCTCGAGAACCGCGCGTACTCCGCCTCCGGCTATCACTCCTGTTCCCTGGCTGGCGGGACGAAGTATCACTATGCCTCCGTCGAACTCGCCCTTGACCTCGTGGGGAATGGTTCCTCCGCTGAGGTTTATCGCCTTCATGACTTTGCGAGCCCTCTCGTTGGCCTTCTTAATCGCGTCCGGAACCTCCTTCGCCTTGCCGTAGCCAAGACCCACCTTGCCTGCCCCGTCTCCAAGAACTACCAGCGCCGAGAACGAAAACCTTCTTCCGCCCTTGACAACCTTCGCGCAACGATTGATGTGCACGACTTTTTCAATGAGTTCGGACCCCTCGCTCTTTTCCTTAGCTCCAAAGCCCTGTTTCTTGAATTCTCTGCCCATTTTAGTCCTGTGTGATTAGAAGTTTATTCCCTTGGAGCGAACGGCGTCGGCAAAAGCCTTCACGCAACCGTGATAGCGCCTGGCCCCTTTGTCGTAAACGACCGCTTTGATACCAGCAGCCGACAACTTGTCCCCGAAAAGCTCCCCGAGTTTCTGGGCTCCAGCCATGTTGGGAAGAATCTTTTCGGACTTGAGTTCCTTCGACGTGGTGCAGGCCGCCGCCAAAGTCTTGCCGGCAGTGTCGTCTATGCACTGGGCATATATATTCTTGTTCGAAAAACAAACGGACAAACGAGGACGTTCCGCTGTGCCGAAAACTTTGCGCCTGACTCGCCAGCAGCGCTTTTGCGCCAAGTCGATTTTCTTTAAAATTTTGTTCATAAGAGATAATCCTTTCAAAAACCGCCAAAAGGCTACTACGCGGTCTTCTTGCCCTCCTTGCGGCGAACGTATTCCCCGTGAATCCTAACACCCTTGCCCTTGTAGGGCTCGACAGGATAGAAGTGCTTGAGATCCGACGCCACTTGGCCTACCATGTGCTTGCTCGCACCCGAAACCGTCACGAGAGGATTCTTGTCGGAAGTCTCGCCTATCGCCACGGAAATGCCCTCGGGCAACTCGTAAACGCAGGGATGCGCAAACCCCAAAAGAAGAGTCAACACTTTGCCCTTGAGCTCCGCCTTGAAACCAACTCCCTTTATCTCGAGAACCTTCGAATAATTCTCTACAACTCCGCGAACCATCGAAGCTATTATGCTCCTGACTGTACCGTGCATCGCCATCGAAGCGCGCGAGTTCGAGGACGGACTGACATGAACCTCTCCGTCCTTTATCTCTATCTTTACAGAGGAGTCGAAAGTTTGCGAAAGCTTTCCCTTGGGGCCTTCGACATTCACAACCGCCCCGTCCGCCGAAACCTTCACGCCGGAGGGTATCTTCACTGGAAGTTTACCGATTCTACTCATTGTTATCGCCTCCCTTACCAAACTTTGCAAATGATTTCCCCTCCGGCCTTCTGGGCGCGGCAGTCGGAGTCCTTCAGCACTCCCTTGGAGGTGGTCAAAATGGATATGCCCATGCCGTTCAGAACCCTGGGAATCGAACGATATTCGCAGTAAAATCTGCAGCCGGGCGTGCTGACGCGCGTTATTCCAGTTATGGCAGGCACGCCTCCAACGTATTTGAGACCTATCTTTATCGTCTTCTTGGCCTTTTCACCGCTGACCTCCAACGAGGATATGTAGCCCTCGGACTGGAGTATCTTCGCTATGCCTTCGCGAATGCTCGACCATTGCGCTTCGCAGGATTCCTTGCCCGCGTTGCTGGCGTTGCGGATTATCGTCAAAAAGTCGCCTATATTGTCATGAGATGCCATGATGTTTGTCCTTTCGCGATTACCAGGAAGATTTCGTCACGCCGGGAAGCTTGCCGTCGCTGGCAAGCTCGCGGAACGTGATTCGGGATAGACCAAACTTGGATATGAACCCGCGAGGCCTGCCAGTAATGGAGCACCTGTTGCGTATGCGAATCTTGCTCGCGTTGCGGGGAATCTTAGCCATCTTGCGCTGGGCGTCGAAAAATTCGGCGTCGGACGCGTTCGGGTCTTTCAAAATCTTTTTAAGCTCGGCTTTCTTCGCCGCGTACTTGGCGGTGAGCCTCTGGCGCTTGAGATTGCGTTCAATAGATGATTTCTTGGCCATGACCTTATTTGTTTGTTGTTTTAGCCTGAACGTTGGACGGCTTGCGGAACGGCATACCCAGCATTCTGAGAAGCTCCCTTCCGGAATTGTCGTCGTCTGCCGTGGTCACTATGGTTATATCCATACCAATGTTGTTCTTCCTATTCGGATCCACCGTGACTTCGGGAAATATCGTGTGGTCGGCTACGCCGTAGTTGTAGTTGCCGTGCCCGTCTAGCTTCCCGCTAACCCCCCTGAAGTCGCGTATCGAGGGAAGCACTATGTTGACAAACTTGTAGAAGAAATCCCACATGTTCGCTCCGCGAAGCGTGACCTTCACACCGTTCGGAACTCCTGCGCGAAGCTTGAAGTTTGCTATGCTCTTCTTAGCATTCCTCACTATAGGCTGCTGGCCCGTAATCTTCGCCAGCTCCTTCACGACCTCCTGAACCCACTCCTTCGGGAGTTCGCTGCGTATCCCCGAGCTGATGACTATCTTCTCCAGCGTCGGAACCAAATGCGGATTATCGACCCCTAGCTTCTTCTTCAGCTCAGGAACAATCTTATCCGCGTATATCTTTTTTAGTACGGGTGTGCTCATCTTTGCTTTCCTTTTCGCCTCCGCTTACGCCTTCTTGGATTTCCTCTTCGAGGAATCCTTCGCGCGCCCGTCAGGCCTTACGTTAGAAATGTGAATGGGAGATTCCCTCTCGATTATCTTCCCCTCCGGATTCTTCTCGCTCTTGCGCTCGTGGTGCTTTTTCATGTTCACGCCCTCCACGAGAACCTTCGACTTCTTCGGAAAAACCGCGAGTACCTTGCCCTTCGAGCCCTTCGCCGATCCCGATATAACGGTGACTTCGTCGCCTTTTTTTACGAAACTTTTCATATTAGAGAACCTCCGGTGCAAGAGATATGATTTTCATGAAATTCTTTCCGCGCAACTCGCGGGCCACAGGACCAAATATGCGCGTGCCCTTGGGATTGCCCGTAGCGTCTATTATTACCACGGCATTCGTGTCGAAACGAAGGTACGAGCCGTCCGAGCGGCGAATCGGCGCCTTGGTGCGGACTATAACCGCCTTCGCAACAGTTCCCTTCTTAACTGTGGCCTCCGGAGTGGAAGACTTCACCGCAACCGTGATGATGTCGCCGATTTTGGCGCATTTGCGCGGCTGACCCATGCGGCGAATCATCGCCACCTCTTTTGCACCCGTGTTGTCTGCAACAACGAGCCTTGTCTGCATGTGTATCATGTTCGGTGTCCTCCTTATTCAGCGGCCAAAACGGGAGCCTTCTCTATTATGCGGACAACGCGAAACCTCTTCATCTTGCTGAGAGGACGCGTCTCCTCCACTTCCACCCTGTCTCCAAGAGCGCATTCGTTCTTCTCGTCGTGGACGTGTATTACCGTCTTGCGGCGAATTTCCTTGCGGTACTGAGGGTGCGGAACCTTGTAAAAATACGTGAGCTTTATGCTCTTGTCGCCCGACTTCGAAGTGACAACTCCGACGAGGCTTTTGCGGCTCTTTCTGCTGTTTTCTGCCATGGTGACCCCTATTTCTGTTTCTTGATTGTTTCGAAGCGCGCTATGTCGCGGCGCAACTGCCTGATACGAGCGGTATTCTCGAGAGTTGCGACCCCTCTGCGAACGTTCAAATTGAGAAGCTCATCGCGCATGTCGCGAAGCTTCTTGTCGAGCTCCTCGGCGGAAAGTTCCCTGATTTCTTTCGTCTTCATCTTAAATATTCCCAGTTGTTAGAGTACTTCGACTCCTTCGCGAACCACAAAGCGGCACTTGAAGGGAAGTTTTCCGTCGGCAAGCCTCATGCTCTCGCGAGCCATGCTCATTGGCACTCCCGCTATCTCGAACAGCATCGTGCCGGGCTTTATGACCGCGCACCAGTACTCTACGCCGCCCTTACCCTTACCCATGCGGGTTTCAGCAGGTTTCTTGGTGACGCTCTTCTGCGGGAAAACGCGCATCCAAAGCTTGCCGCGCCTTTTCAAATTTCTGTTGATTGCAACACGGGCCGCCTCCAGCTGGGAAGAGGAGCACTTTCCCCTCTCTAGAGCCTGTATCGCATAGTCCCCAAAGGCGATCGTGTCTCCGCCCTTTGCGAAACCCTTGTTGCGTCCCTTGTGTACCTTGCGGTATTTTGTCTTTGCGGGAAGAATATTAGCCATTGTTGCGACTTTCTAAATTAAAGATTGTCCTCTTTCTTGAGACAGAGCCAGCACTTCACTCCTATCTTTCCATAAACGGTATGCGCCTCCGTGAAACCGTAATCTATGTTTTCGCGAAGCGTCTGAAGGGGAATCCTTCCCTTTCTCTGCCACTCCGTGCGGGCTATTTCGGCCCCGCCAAGCCTTCCGGAAACTTGAATCTTGATCCCCTCGGCTCCGGCAGCCATGCACATCTGTATAGCCTTCTTTACCGCGCGACGGAAAGAAATTCTGCGCTCGAGCTGAAGCGCCACGCTCTCGGCTACCAAATAGGCCACCAAATCAGGCTTCTTCACCTCCTGAATGTCGACTAGAACTTCTTTGCCGAGAAACTTCGCAAGCTTAGTCTTCAAGCTCTCGAGGGCTGCTCCCTTCGGGCCTATAACCACACCGGGGCGAGCCGTATATATCTTGATGCGAATCCTGCTACCAGCCCTCTCTATAAATATGCGCGGAACGGAAGCGGTCTTAAGCTCGTTCTTGAGGAACTCGCGTATGCGATAGTCCTCGTTGACGGAGGCCGCGTAATCCTTCTTGCCCGCGTACCAACGCGATTCCCAATCGCGGCGAACTGCAAGGCGAAAACCTTTCGGATTTATTTTCTGTCCCATAAATTATTCCTTATTTTTCGTCCGTAAGAACTATCGAAATGTGGCTCGTGCGCTTCTTGAAGGGATGCGCACTTCCGCGGGAGGCCGGACGATAGCGCCTGAAAGCTACCCCCTGGTTCACAACGGAACTCTTCACTTTGAGATTCGCCGCGGAAAGATTGTTGTTGTTCTCGGCGTTGGCAATGGCGCTTGCGAGCGTCTTTGCTACGAGCCTGGCGCTCTTGCGCGGAACAAGCTTGAGGATTTCAAGCGCCTCGGCGGCATTCAGCCCCTGTATTCTCTTCGCAACTTCGCGCACCTTCTTGTCGGACATGCGCGCAAATTTTGTTAAGGATTTTACTTCCATTTTCGTCTTTTGTTTAAATTTTTACCTCGCGATTTTCAGCCTTACAACGTCTCCCGTTTTTGCGTCGGCTTCCCCCAGAAGAGCGCCCACACACTTCTCCGCGCTCGACAACACTACCATCAGCTCCCCTATCTTATCCTCGCTGCGAAAAATTTCGCACGCCGCACCCTCCCTGAAACCACGATCCGCACCGCCGTCCATCAGAACAAGCCCCGAATCGAAATCAGAAGACAAAACCACGGCTGGAATGGAGGAATTGAAAGTAGCCCAAGCAGGGGACTCGGCAAAACACGCAGCGCCCACCGCGATAAAAACCGCGATCCCAAACGCCATTATCTTGCCGAAAAACGCCCTCATGACTACATCGCGGCCTTCTTTGTGTGCGGATTGTGCCCCTTGAAGAAGCGCGTCGCCGCAAATTCGCCGAGCTTGTGCCCAACCATGTTCTCCGTGACGTACACCGGAACAAACTTCTTGCCGTTGTGCACGTTGAAATTCAAACCGATGAAATCAGGCGTGATGACCGAACGCCTCGACCAAGTCTGTATCGGCTTGCGGGAGTTCGTCTTCTGCGCTTCCTCAACCTTGTCCTGAAGGCTGACGTCCACAAAAGGACCTTTTTTAATCGAACGTGACATTGATCTGCTCTCCTAATTACTTTTTGACCGTCTTCCTTCCGTTGCGGCGAAGGATTATCATCGAATTCGAAGTCTTCTTCTTCATGCGGGTTGGATAGCCCTTGGAAAGCTGACCCCACGGAGATACCGGATGTCCGCCGCCGCTCGTCTTTCCTTCACCACCTCCCATCGGGTGATCCACAGGATTCATCGCAACACCGCGAACTCTCGGCCTCTTCCCCAACCAGCGGTTTCTGCCCGCCTTGCCAAGGCTCTGGTTGCGGTGCTCGGGATTGCTCACAACACCTATCACCGCCCTGCAATCCGCCGACAAACGACGAACTTCCCCGCTCGGCATCTTAACCGTGGCATACTCGCCCTCCACGGCGACCAGCTGCGCTCCCGCTCCGGCTCCGCGTGCGTACTGCGCACCCTTCCCGGGAAGAGCCTCCACAGAGTGAATGCTCATCGCCGGAGGTATCAACTTAAGCGGAAGACAAAGACCAACGCGAAATTCGTCCTGCTTCTTGTTCGTGGAAATTATCTCGTCGCCCTTCTTCAGGCCGTCGGGAGCCACAATGTAGCGCTTCCTGCCGTCCGCATACTCAACGAGAGCCAAATAGGCCGTGCGGCAAGGATCGTATTCTATCGCGACAACCTTCGCGGGAACGTCCATGATGTCGCGCTTGAAATCGACTATGCGGTAAAGCTTCTTGTGACCGCCTCCCCTTCTGCGAGACGTCACCCTCCCGTAGCAGTTTCTGCCGCCGGAACGCTTCTTCGTCTCGACTAGAGAACGCTCGGGACGCTTGTTATCGACTTCGTGGCGCTTTATCTCTGTGTATCTCTGCGCCGGAGTCAAAGGTCTTCTCTTGGTGATAGCCATGTTTATCTCTCCTGTCGATTACGCGATCTGAATCGCATCGCCCGCCTTGAGCGTGACAATCGCTTTTTTCATTTTTCCCTTGATGCCGTAGGTTGCCCTGCGAGTCCTGGACACCTTCACCTTGCCCTTGGAATTCATTATGTTCACGCGCGTCACCTTGACGTTGAACATCTTCTCCACCGCCTTGCCGACTGTGGTCGCATTGGCGTCCTCAGCAACGGAAAACGTGTACTTGTTGGCCGACTGCAAGCCCGTCGCCTTTTCCGTTATGCGAAAGCCCTTTAAAACTTTTTCGGGATATATCATCTTCGTATCTCCTCTATGCTATGCGCGCGCGGAAACGCGGGTTAAGATTGTGTCCAGACCCTTGCGGGATACTATCATTCCGTCGTACTCCAAAAAGTCTATGGGGCTGACGTAGGCCGTCTCGCAAAAATCGACCCTCGCAATGTTCCTACCGGCCAAGAAGAATTTTTCGTCGAAGTTGTCCGACACCAAAAGAACTTTTCCCTTGGGGCGAATCTTCGAAACCAGAGAGGCTACCCCCTTCGTCTTTCCGTCGGCCGATTCAAAGTCCTCTATCACTACAAAGTCTCCCTCTCCGCACTTGTCGAACAGAGCGCGGGACAACGCGAGAACCTTCACCTTGCGATTGATCTTCTTCGACCAGTCGCGAGGATGGGGACCGAAAACCACCGCTCCTCCCCTGTGAATCGGACTCTTCATGGTCCCCTGGCGGGCCCTGCCGCCGCCCTTCTGCTTGAAAGGCTTGCGGTTGGATCCGCTAACCTCTCCGTAGTCGAGCGTGGAAGCGCTTCCCAAACGCCTGTTGGCCTGTATGGCAACCACCGTCTCCTTCAGGGCAAACACGCCTTTGTCCCCCTCGAACTGGGGTATATTTTCAAATTCCTGCTCCGTGAAGCTGGAGCCGTCCTTGCTGTAAACCTTTAGTTTCATTATGCGCGCGCCTCCTTATGCAAGCTTGGCTTTCTTGGCAGTGCGGACGATCACCAAATCGCCCTTCGCGCCGGGAAGACTGCCCTTGATGAGCATGAGATTTTTTTCGGGAAGAATCTTCACTATGGAATGATTCTGCGTCGTGCAACGAACCTGGCCCATGTGACCGGGCATCTTTCTGCCCTTGTAAACGTGACCGGGTGTCTGCCTGCAACCGACCGAACCAGGCCTGCGGTGCATCATGTGGCCGTGGGTTTCGGGCTGGCCCGAGAAATTGTAGCGCTTCATCACGCCCTGGAATCCGCGACCCTTCGTGGTTCCTATTACATCTACTAGCTGCCCTTCGGAGAAAGCCTCCACCGTTATAACGTCTCCGGGCTTGTACGAGGAAGCGTCGCTTACCCTAAATTCCACCAGCTCCGAAAGAGGCGAAACTCCAGCCTTCTTAAGATGTCCGAGCTCGGACTTGCTCATGCGCGACTCTTTTTGGGCGCCGAAGCCTATCTGAACGGCCTCATAGCCGTCCTTGCCCTGGGCGGTCTTGACTTGCGTGACGGGACACGGCCCCGCCTCGACGACGGTCACCGCGACGAGAGAATTCGTCCCGTCGAAAATCTGGGTCATACCCAGCTTTTTTCCGATTAGTATTTTGTTCATATCTAAGAGGCAGGTGAAAATTCCCTCTTTTTCCCCGCGAACCTTTTCGCCTTCAAACCGGCTTAAATAAAGGTATCTCGAGGAAACGGGGCGTTCCCGTTTAGACCTGCGTTAGGTGTTGATTTTGTTTCTTAAAAAAGTTGTAAAGAGTCCGAATGCTGACTTTTTACGACTCCATGTCAATAATTTTTCTAAAATTTTTTTCCTCCACCCGAAAATTTTTTTAAATTTTTCTAAAAACGCCGCACAAAAGCGAAGGGTAAAGATTGTTGGACTATGAAAAATCCAGGAAAAAATTTTTTGGCAAAGCGCGCGAATATAATTCCCCTGAAGGGGGAAAAAGTAAAAATTTACGTCTAATCCGAACTTCTCAGGCTGACAAACAGAGAAAGCGACAAAAACGCCAATCCCACTGCCGCAACTCCCGTCCACTGTAAAACTCTCCAGCCAATTCCCGCAAAGAAAATCCCGAGCGCTCCGCCGCTAAAGTATATTATCATATACAGGGTGTTTACCCTGTTTACCGAATTCAGATCCAACCCGACGATGCTCGACAGGTTCGCCATGTGGGTCAGCTGCATTCCCGCGTCCAGCAGCAATATTCCGGTGATTATCCCAAAGTATCCGCCGCCTCCAAGCCATTCCACCAGCCAAGCTGCCGCCATTATCGAGGCTCCCGCCACGGAGGATTTTTTCGCGCCGTACTTTCTAATCATGCCGCTTGCAAACAGGGCAGACGACGCTCCCGCCAACCCGCACAATCCCAGCCATCCTATCACGCCGTCCGAAGCGTAAAACGGAGCCTGCTTCATTTTGAAGGCTATGCAGCTCCAAAGCGCAAAGAACGAAGCAAACGCAAAAGCCGATCTCCCCGACGCAATCCTTAAATACGGATATTTTTTCAATATCTCCCAGAGCGAGATTATCAGTTTAGGATAGCTTGTTTTTTTCGAAACCGCCGGTATGTCGGGAAGCGTCTTAAAGACCATTACAAAGCACGCAAAAGCAAGAGCCGACCCTGCAAAAAATACCATTCTCCAACCGAACGCGCCTCCGAGCATTCCGCTAAAAACCCTCGACCCCAACACCCCTACTAGCAGGCACGACTGTACGATTCCTATGTTCCTGATTTTATTTTCCGGTTCGGAATAAAAAGAGACGATCGGAATGAAAAACTGGGGCATCACCGACGACAAACCCACTATCAAAGACGCAATCAAAACGATAGCCGCCCCCGGACATAAGGCTATCACAAGAAGTCCGAAAGTCGAAAGGGCGTAGTTTAGAAGTATTAGCCTTTTTCTTTGGAGAATGTCTCCAAGAGGAATTAAAAAAATAAGCCCCAAAATTATTCCTACATTCGTAAGAACCGCTATTGCGCTTGCCAAAGACTCCCCGAATTCCGCCGCTATGCTGCCGAGAAGAGGCTGGTTGTAATTGCAGCTGGCAACCGACAACCCCGTGGCTATGGAAAACACCGCAAGAAGACGCGGAGAGACTCCCTTGTTTTTCTCCAACATAAAAGCAGACCCTATCTGACGTGGCGCTTGTACGCTTCGAAAGTGTTTTTCATAAGCATCGCCACGGTCATCGGACCCACCCCGCCTGGAACCGGAGTTATCTTCGAGCATTTCGGAGCAACCGAATCAAAATCCACATCGCCCACCAGTTTATATCCGCTCTTTTTTTCGGCCGACGGAACACGGTTTATCCCCACATCTATTACGCAGGCCCCATCTTTTACCATGTCGGCCAAAACCACTCCGGGCTTGCCCACAGCCGCTATCAAAATATCGGCGCTTGAACATATCTCCTTCAAATTCTCGCTCTTCGAATGGCAGACCGCCACGCTCGCGTCCACACCCTTCTTCATCAGCAAAAGAGCCAAAGGCTTCCCCACTATTATGCTTCTGCCCAAAATCACAGCCCTCTTGCCGCGCGTCTCCACTTTCGACCTCTTCAAAAGCTCTAGAATTCCAGCGGGAGTGCACGCCACGAAAGCGCCGGGATTTTCTTGGCACAAAAGGCCTAGATTTGCGGAACTAAACCCGTCGACGTCCTTGTCCGCCCTGACCCGGTTAAACGTGTGGCGCTCGTCTAGAGGCTTGGGAAGGGGTGCCTGCACAAGAATCGCATCGACGGAATCGTCGGCGTTGAGCTTGTCTATAAGCGCGTCCAACTCCTCCTGCGAGGTTCCCTCGGGAAGAATGTTCAGCCTGCTTTCTATGCCTATTTCCTCCGCCACCCTGCTCTTCTTCCTGACATACGACACCGACGCCGGATCCTCACCCACTCTCACCAAAGCCACGCAGGGCCTTCTCGGAGCCGACATCTTCGCAAGCTCCGACTTTATCTCTTCATGGACGCTCTTGGCTACAGCGTTCCCGTCTATTATCTCAACCGCCATTTTGAATCTACTCCCAGTTAGAGCCTGCTCGACCTTATCTTGTCGGCGATTATTACACTTTCGCCCTCTATCTTCTTCAAGACGCCTTTGATGAACACAGGATTCCCGACCAAACTTCCAAAATCCCGCGAAACGACGTGCCTCGTGTCTATGTACGCCACAAACTTTCCGTTCAAATCCCTAAACGCGTACTTGTACGGGGATTTTATGTAGAAAACGGCGTACGTGGGCCCGGTGTACTCCATGACGCCGAAAAATTCCCTCGGAGTGTCCGGATGCTGCGTCGTATCCGACGCGCACCCTCCCGCGAAAACAACCGCCAACGCAAAAGCGGCTACCGACGCGAACGCCAATGTGATGCGCTTGAATATTTCCATAACACTGTCAAAACTAAACGCCATAAAAGCCCTCCGACTGAACGTCGGCAACACAAAAAATGGAATCTTTATTTTTGCCCCGAGCGCAAGAGTTCGGTCAAAACTTCCGACGGAGAAACTCCCTCCTTCTCCGCGCGCTCGCAGAGGCGCTCGTACGTGACAAGTTCAAACTTGAAGTCCACGCTCGTAAACGGCATCGGAAGCATGCAATTGTCCCACGAATTGAATTGGAAAAATCGGCGGGGATTTATTCGCACAACCAGTATGTTTGCATTCGCCAGCTCCGCCACTTTGACGGCCCCCTCCTTGGCTTTGTATTTCGGTCCCCTCGGTCCGTCCGGCGTTATGAAAGCGTCGAACCCCTCCTCCATCTTCCTGACAAGACCCATGACCGCGCTCCCTCCGCGCCTCTTGGACGAGCCCCTCACCGCAACCACTCCAAAAAGCGCCAGCAAAGCGTCCAAATACGCCCCGTCTCGACTCGGACTTATAAGGGCGCACATGGGAATTTTTTTCCTGAAAAACACCTTGCAAAACGGAAGAAAGAATATCCTGTTATGCCACGCCAAACCCAATATCTTTCTCGAATTCGAGGCCAAGTCGAAATTCTCCCGATCCACCTTTATCCTGAGCGTGGCGTACCAAAAGCGAAGAATGACAAACACCAAAATGGCGAACGCCTTATGCTTGAACGTCGGTTTCGTGACAACTATCATCGGCTACTGACAAAAACGGCGAAGCAAAAAGAGTCAAGATAGTTTCAACCTTGACAACAAAAGCGCCCAAAACATCTTCTCTTAGCGAAATAAAGGACGATATGGCTACAACTTACACGGCAGTCTGCATGAAGTGGGGAAACAAATATTCCTCCGAATATGTCAACAGGCTGTACAATATGGTGAAGAGAAACACCACTCTTCCGTTCAAGTTCATCTGTTATACGGAGATTCCGGAAGGGGTGTCGCCGGAGGTGGAAATTAGGCCTCTTCCCGAAATGAAGCTTCCAGACAACGTCGAAAGAGGCTGGAGAAAGCTATCCTTGTTCGCAAAAGACGCGGAATTGGAAGGGCGAGTATTGTTCTTGGACTTGGACACCGTAATAGTCGGCAACATCGACCCGTTCTTTACTATAGACGGCGACTTCCGCCTGATAAGGCATTGGAAACCCTCCGAAACCCAGGGGATCGGGGAGACGGGTGTGTACAGGTTTAAAGCGGGAAAATTTTCAGATTTGTACGAGTACTTCACGGAGCACATGATGGAGGTAAAGGCAAAATACCGCCATGAACAAGCCTATGTCTGCGGAAAACTCGGGGAAGAGGGAAGGCTCGATTTCTGGCCCAGCGAATGGACTCCGAGCTTCAAGTACAAGTGCATGAGGGCGTTCCCCGCATGCTTCTTCAAAGAACCCATCATTCCCAAGGGAGCAAAAATGATAATATTCCACGGTAATCCGACTCCCCAGGACGCCATGGAAGGGAAGATAAGGGGAATAAAAAAACTGTTTCGGCACGTAATAACTCCCGGTTGGCTAAAAGACTCCTGGAGATAAATCCGAACGAAAATTTCGCCCGAACGCCTCGAGAGAAATTAGGCATTAGAAAAACCAGTCCCGTATGAAAAAAATACTCGTAATAGCGCCGCACAACGACGACGAAACGCTCGGAGCGGGAGGCACTATAGCAAAGTGCGTAAGCCGCGGGGACAGCGTCCACGTGGCAGTGTTTACTTCTATAGCCGAGGGGCACCCCGTATTGAAACCTAACAGGGAAAACATAAGAGCGGAAACGAGAAGCGCCATGGAAATTTTGGGAGTCCCGAAATCGAACGTGATTTTCGAAGATTTGCCAAACGTGCTCGTTCCGGACACACCTGTCCATGAGGTGAATCGAACTGTAATGAGGGTAATAGAGAGAGTGCGCCCCGATGTGATTCTGCTCCCGTTTTTAAACGACCTTCACAAAGACCACCGCGAAATAGTCTACGCCGTCCAGGTGGCCGCAAGAACGTGCACCCCCGTGGGTAGGGGAATATCTGAAATCTACATGTACGAGACCCTTTCGGAAACCCACTGGAACATGGACCAGGTGGAAGGGGGATTCCTCCCAAACGTGTACAACGACATAACCGATTTTCTCGAGACAAAGGTAAAGGCCGTCAAGGCTTACCGCAGCCAGCTGAAAAAGTTTCCGGAAGTGAGGTCGGTGGAGGCGATTCGCGCCTTGGCCGTCCTGAGGGGAGCCATTGCGGGAATGCCCGCCGCCGAAGCGTTCATGCTTGTCAGAAAACTAAACGTGTGACTTCCAGGAACCCCAAGCAAGACAAAATGAAATTTGTCAAAATATACAGGGTTCGCAGTTCAGAAATAACTCCGGAGTATCTCCTGAAAGAATACTTCGCGGGAATGTATTTTCAGGAGTGTTTCGCCGAGTACGCAACCTCGAAAAATGCCGCTGCATTCGACGTCGCAAAATCGGGACTTACTTGGCTCACAAGCCACGCAAGAGCGAAATTTTTCCACCCTATGCCCTTCTGGAGAAGCGAAGTGGAAGTTTCCTCGTGGGTTAGAAAAGCTGGAGCGGCAAGAATGTTTGTAAACTTCGAAGCTCGGCACGAAAATAGAGTCGTCGCTATTGGGGAAAGCGTCCAGCTTATAGCCGACGCGGAAACCCACCGCCCAAGGAAAATTTCCGAAATAGCAGGGCGCTTCGAGACGGAATACGAAGATGTTTTCAGTGAGCCCTTCGGAAATTTCTCCTCCGATTTCGACTGCGACAACCCGGAAACTGCACAAGCCGTCCGCTTCGACGATCTCGACTTCAACATGCACTTGAACAACGTCAAATACATTCCAAGAGCCCTCGAAGCCCTCGATCTGAATTTTAGAATCTCGCACTCCCTTCTGGGATATAGGATAAAATACGAAAAAGAGGCCCGCTTCGGCGACAGGATAGAGAGTTTTGCCTCCGGGAAAAACGGGGTCTTTCGACACCTTCTTCGAAACGAAAAAGACGGTTCGAAATTGTGCGAAATGGAAAGCTATTGGATCAAAAAGACGGATAGGCCATGATAAAAAAAACGCTTGCAATAATAATTGCCGGAACGGCTTGCCTGTTTTTGCTGCTGCGCTTCGGAATACCAGGAACGGAAGGATACGCCGAGGAGAAAAAAGGAGGAATATCGGGATTTTGGAACCTAACGGACTTGCTGAGCGGAAAACTGAGCAGCATAGTTTTCATATACGAACACGACGGACTGTTTTACGGAAGAATGGTCGCCATATACGACGACGACGAAAAATTGTCCGACACCATAGAAAATTGCTCGCAAAAAGCAAAAGGCATTAGCGGAAATCCACCCCTGTGCTCTTTCGACTTCATATACGGACTGCGATTCGACAAAAGCAAAGGCAAGTACACAAACGGTACCATATTGGATCCGGACAGCGGGGGCAGGTATAAATGCGAAGCGTGGTATTCGCCGGAAAAAGACGAGCTCAACGTCTCCGGAAAAGTAGCCATATTCGGAATGACAATGCACTGGAGGCGTTCGACCGAGATTCCAGAAGGAGCAAAAATACAAAAACTAACCCCGCGCGTCATAAAAGACTAAAAAAACTTCCCCTCCCGCAAGAAAAATCCCAATTTCTCCAACAAGAAAAATCTGCGCAATAGATTACTGTTGACGAATTGGGAAAAAACGATTTTCGTGTGGAATTGCGAAGAATTCTAAATATTTCACGCAAAAATCTATATAAACCAACATTCGTAAAAACGTATGCTCGCAAGACAGAGACACAGGGTAATTCTCGGAATGCTGGACAATCAGCCCAGCCTGAGAACAATGGAACTCGCGAAACTATTCGATGTCACCGACGAAACCATTCGTAGGGATCTTGAATTTCTCGATTCTGAGGGAAAGCTGATAAGAACCCACGGAGGAGCCTTGAGAATAGAGAGGCGCTCGCAGATGCCTCTTCAGGAGCGCCTTAAGGAAAACCAGGAAGCCAAGCAATCCATAGCCAAAAAAGCCCTCCAATACATAAAGAAAGGCGAGACGATTTTCCTCGACGCAAGCTCCACGGTGCTCGCCCTAGCCGAGTGCCTTCCCGACATAAGGCTGACTGTAATCACAAACGCCCACGACGTTGTGTCACCCCTCTTGGATAAGCAAAACATAGAAATCATAACCACCGGCGGAAGATTCGACAGAACGAGCCACAGCTACGGCGGACTAACCGCCATGAACATGCTTAAGAAATTCGCCATAGACAAAATTTTCTTTTCGTCCGGAGGAATGGACATGGAGCGCGGGGCAAGCGACGTTGCGGAAATTCACGCCGAATTTAAGGAGAATTTGATCCCCCTCTGCGCAAAGAGAATACTGCTCATAGACGGCAGCAAATTGTCCGTGAGGGCGCCGAGATTCTTCTGCCCCTTCGAGCTCGTCGACGTGATGATAACAGACCCCACCGCCGACCAATCCATAGTCGACAGGCTAAAGACTTCGGGAGTCAACGTGATTTAAAGCGCCGGAGACGCGAGCCGGCAACGCTCGCATTCTTCGCCTCTTGCCTTACAAAATACGCAATACTATTCGAAAAAACGACAAAAAAAAGCGGAAGGAAAACTCCTTCCGCTTTTTTGACGGGCCCAATTAGAAGCCCTGCGCTATCATCGCGTCCGCAACCTTAGTGAATCCGGCAATATTTGCGCCGTTCATGTAGTTGCCGGGAGTTCCGTAGTCGTCCGCTGCCTCAGACGCAGCCTTGTGAATGGCGCGCATGATGTTGTGCAGCTTCTCGTCAACCTCTTCGCGAGTCCAGCTCAAACGAATCGCGTTCTGGGACATCTCGAGACCCGACGTCGCAACTCCGCCCGCGTTCGAAGCCTTTCCGGGAGCGTAGAGGAATCCCTTCGTAGCCATGTAAACCTCTATTGCCTCCGGAGTGGAGGGCATGTTCGCACCTTCCGAAACGCACTTGCACCCGTTCTTTACCAAAGCCTTCGCGTCCTTGCCGTCCAGCTCGTTCTGGGTTGCCGAAGGCATCGCAACGTCGGCCTTCGTGGCTCCCCACGGCCTCTTGCCCTCAAGGTACTTCGCCTTGCGGAACTTCTTGGCGTACTCGGAAATCCTGCCCCTCTTCACGTTTTTGAGGTTCATCACCCAAGCCAACTTATCCTCGTCTATTCCGTCTTCGTCGATTATGGTTCCGTTGGAGTCGGACATCGAAAGAACCTTCGCTCCAAGCTGGTTGAGCTTCTCCACCGTGTACTGCGCGACATTTCCAGATCCGGAAACAAGAACCCTCTTGCCTTCGAAGCCCTCGCCCTTCGTAGCGAGCATCTCCTGCGCAAAATAAACGTTGCCGTATCCAGTGGCCTCCGGCCTTATAAGGCTTCCGCCCCACTCGAGACCCTTGCCTGTCAGAACGCTGTCGTACGAATTCCTAATCCTCTTGTACTGGCCGAAAAGATAGCCTATCTCCCTTCCGCCAACGCCTATGTCTCCAGCGGGAACGTCCGTGTTGGGACCTATGTGGCGATAGAGTTCGCGCATGAAACTATTGCAGAAATTGCGAACTTCATTGTCCGACTTGCCCTTCGGGTCGAAATCTGAACCGCCCTTGCCTCCTCCCATCGGGAGCGTGGTAAGCGAGTTCTTCAAAACCTGCTCAAAGCCCAAAAACTTCAATATGCCCAAGTTGACCGAGGGATGGAAGCGAAGACCTCCCTTGTAGGGCCCTATGGCGCTGTTGAACTGGACTCTATATCCTTGGTTCACGTGGAGAACACCCTTGTCGTCCGCCCAGGGAACCTGAAAGAGTATCACCCTTTCCGGAACCACCATTCTCTCGAGTATTTTGTTCTTCTCGTACTGCGGGCAGCGGTCGAGAACCGCGCTCAACGACGAAAACACTTCTCCCACCGCTTGGAGAAATTCCTTCTCCCAGGGCTGCTTCGCCGTAAGTTCATCGAGAACTCTGGATACATACTTGTTCATATTCGATATTCCTTTCGTTGTTTAAAAATCCGGCCTCTCTCAAAGCCGCGCCCCGAAGTCGCTAACCCCGGAATAAATGAAAGAGAATGCTTTTAGACACAGCCGAACTCGTCAAGCGTTCGGCAAAGAAACACCGCAATTTTACATTTTTGTACAATATTTTTTTTGAATTTTGTACAAAAATGTATGTTTAAACTCAATAGACTGATCTATAGCCGCATACGCGAACCAAATGCTATTCTTCAGAATCTCCGACAGTACTCTCTATGAGAGCCGAAGGGTCCGGATCGCGGCCCATAAAGTTGCGGAATGCCTCTTCGGGAGGAATTTCATTTCCCACCCTCAGTATTTTTTCGGCGAAATCCGAGCCGGTTTTCGGGTTCAATATTCCCTCGCGCCTAAATCTGGTAAAGGCGTCGGCGCTCAACACCTCCGCCCATTTGTACGAATAGTATCCTGCCGCGTACCCCACGGGATCACCGAATATGTGCGTAAAGTGCGGAAGCGCTGTTTTTGCGGGCTTCGACAAAACCTGGCTGTACGGCTTAAGTTCGCAAAGGGCGTTCCCCTCCACGTCGCCCAAAAATTCCTTGGGCCTTATGTGGAGCGCCAAATCTATCTTCGCAAAGCCAAGCTGCCTCATGGCGAAATTTCCCGCCATAAATTTCCTCGACGCGTCGAACCGCTCAAAAAGCCCGTCCGGAATAGCTTCGCCCGTCTTCCAGTGCCTCGCAAAAATGTCCAGGCATTTCCTGTCTTTGCACCAGTTCTCCATTATCTGCGAAGGAAGCTCCACGAAATCCCACGCCACCTCCCTCAATCCCTTTTCAGGGGAATCCATCATGAAGAAATGCACCAAGTGGCCGAATTCGTGGAACAGTGTCTCAACGTCGTCAAACGAGAGAAGAGACGGTGACCCTTCGCTCAAATTACCCGCTATCACACCAACTTTTCCGCCGTCTCCATCGAACAGAAGATTCATCCATGCACCTGATCTCTTGCCCTTTCTCGGATGCAAATCCGCGTAGAAGGAACCCAAATGTTTTTCGCCGTCCATTCTGAACATGTCGAACATGTCGACATCCTCCGCCCAAGCGGAAAATGTTCCCCTCTCCCTGCGCTCTATTCTCAATCCGTACAAGACGGAGCAAATGTGGAAGAGCCCTTCCATCACCGACGAAGCCTCAAAGTAGGGGCGGAGATCCTCGGGATTAAAAGAGTATTTTTTCTCCCTCAACTTCTGCCTCAAAAACGCAACCGAATGAGGCTCTATCCTTCCGCCTTCAGACGAGTATCCGTTCTTTGCGGCAAAATCCTCCAACTCCCTCCACTCCGATTCGAACGCCGAAAGATACCGGGCCCTGAGATCCTCCACAAACGCCTCCGCCCTCTCACCGCTCCGCGCCATTCTGCGGCTCAACACGCAATCCGCAAAGTTGTCGAAGCCGAGAATTTTCGCGTACTCGTCCCTCAGCTCCAATATCTCAGAAATCAACCCCTCGTTGCTCCACGGAGCTTGCCTGCCGACTCCATCGAATGCCTCGTACACTCTCTTTCGGAGCTCATCGCGCTCGGAATACGTCATGAACGGAACCATGGAAGGCTGCTCTAAAGTTATCACATATTTCGGACGCTCTCCGGGATTGGCGGCGGCGTAATCTTCCGCCTTCTTTTCCGCCACCTTTCTGGCGTGCTCCGGAATTCCCTCCATGTCGGAATCTTCATACAGGGGCATTTTCCATGCCTCGGTAGCATCGAGGGCGTTCTCGGAAAACTTTTGAGTCTTTAGAGCAAGCAGCCTGTCTATCTCCCTGAGCCGCTCCTTCTTTTCGGGCGGAAGCCCCGCCCCGTTGCTTTTAAAATCTTTGAGCACCTCCTCTAGCAGCCTCTCCTTCGAACCGCGCAAAGACTTTCCCTCCTCCGAATTCGCAAACGAAGAAATTTTTTCAAACAGCACGCCGTCCAAATAAATCGAAGTTAAAAAACCGCTGACTTCCGGAATTGCCTCGTTTATCGCCGCCCTTAGAGCCGGCTCGTCCGCGACGCTTTCCAAATGGTTCGCCAAATTCCAAGCCGTATCCAGCTCGTCAGTGGCACTGTCGAACGCCAACAGGCAGTTCTCGCACGTCGGATTTTCCTCCGCCTTTATCTTCTCAAGCCTACCCTTGGCTATATTTATCGCCTCACGAACGTCCGTTAGAACGCCCCCGGCATTCATAGACTTCCAGTCTATGTTCGAATTCTTCGGAATAAACGCTCCCATGTAGCAAACCTCTTCAACGTTTATATTTGATTTTATATTCGAAATATCGAAATATACTTCAAGCGTTTTCGGAAATTGAAACTCATTTATGAAATCTATAGCGGCAGTATATAGCGAATACGGAACGCCCTCAGAAGTCTTGAGGGCCGAAACTATCGACGTCCCGGCCCCAAAGAGAGGCCAGGCGCTGGTAAGGCTTCTTAGAGCCGTTATAAACCCCTCGGATTTGGGAATGATAGCGGGATCTTACGGGCGCTTGAAAAACCTCCCCGCAGTGGGCGGAAGAGAGGGAATAGGAGTGGTGGAGGAACTCGGGGAGGGGACCACTTTTCCTCCCGTCGGCTCCAAAGTGAAGATTCCAGAGGACGCAGGTGTATGGTCTCAATACTCAGTCTGCGAAGCAAACGACCTCTTCGCAATACCGAGCGACCTTCCGGACGACATCTGCTCTATGGCCTTTATAAACCCTCCGACAGCCCTGTGCATATTGGACAATTTCGCCGAGCTTAAACCCGGAGACTGGTTTATCCAGAACGGAGCCGGAAGCGCCGTGGGCTATTTCGCCATTCAAATATGCGCCTCGCGCGGAATAAAAACCGCCAACATTTTAAGAAACTCCCAAAGCAAGCGCGAATCCCTCGAGAAAATCGGCGCCACACTCGTAATAGACGAAAGCGATTTCGACTATAAAGCCGTCAAAGAGCTGTGCGGCGGAGGGGCAAAACTCGGGCTCAACCAGATAGGCGGAACGAGCGTGTCGAACATGATAAAGGCGGTTGGAAACTCCGCCACGATAGTGACAATAGGAGGAATGACGGGCGAGCCAATACGTTTCCCCACGAGATTTCTAATATTCAACGACCTTCGCCTGCGGGGATTTTGGTGGGACAAATGGAAGAGAACCCACTCGAGAGAGGATACGGAAAAAATCTATTCCAAGGTGTTCGATTTAATCCGGAACGGAACGCTCAGCGCGCCGGTAGATTCAGTGTTCGAAATGCAAAACGTCAGGGAAGCCGTCGCGAGAGCTTCGGAAAACTCCAGAAACGGAAAAGTTCTTTTGAAATTTTAAACGGAAAATTCCAATGCCTAAAACGTCGAAAAAAGATTTGAAAGATTTGACCCTGCTCGGAAATTCGAGGAAAGGAAAAAAAGCAAAGCCTTCGAAAAAACTCGAGTCGTTCCCAAACAAAAATGAGGGCCGCGAATTTGTGGTCGACCTCCATACCGACGAGTTTACATGCCTGTGCCCAGCCACGGGACAGCCCGATTTCGCCAAAATAAGAATAAGGTACGTTCCCGGAAAAAAAATAGTGGAAAGCAAGTCGCTGAAACTGTACCTGTGGTCATACAGAAACGAAGGCTGCTTCCACGAGCATCTGACAAACAAAATTTTGGACGACCTCTGCGAAGCACTCGACCCGGTCTGGTGCAGAGTCGACGGCGATTTCAACGTGAGAGGGGGAATAGGCATATCGGTCTCGTGCCAAAAGGGAATCCCACCGAAAAATTTTTGAAATTTCGACAGGCATGAAAAAATCTATCCGGATTTTCACTGCGGCTATCTCGCTCTTGGCTCTTGCTTCGTGCTCAAGCGCGGATTCCCTCTCGGACGAGGCAGAATTCGAAAACATGCTCAACAGCGTCGTAAAAATCGACGTCTGGGAAACCGTGCAGGAAGACGGTGGCAACAACATCTCAAGGGCAATTGGCTCCGGAGTCATAATGGATTCGGACGGAACCATCCTCACAAACGCACACGTTGCCAACATGTACACCACGAAAATTGTCATCACCCTCACAAACCTAGAAAAGGTCGGGGCGAAATTCGTGGGATGGGACCACTGGACCGATCTTGCCGTAATAAGAATGGATACGGAGGATCTCAAAAAAAGAGGTATAAAATTTTCCCACGCAAAGTTCGGAGATTCCAACAAGCTGAAACTCGGAGAAACAGTCTACGCCGCCGGAACTCCACACGGATTCGCTCGCACCCTCACCCACGGAATCGTCTCGAATACTAAAAGATTTTTCGAGGGAACCCTGCTCGGAGAAAGAGGTTACGAAACGGGAAACTTCAACACCTGGATACAGACAGACGCCGCTATAAATCCCGGAAACAGCGGAGGGCCACTCGCACTCAAAAACGGAGACGTAGTCGGCATAAACACCCGCTCGTACATCGCCTCCAACAACCTCGGCTTTTCCGTTCCGAGCTCGGTAGCTAAAACCGTGATGGAAAAAATCGTCAAGCACGGAAAGGTCGACAGAAGCTACATCGGTATATCACCCGCTCCACTTCAGGACATGGAAAAGTTTTTCGAAATAGACGCCAATACCGGAATGCTGGTCAAAAATGTCGACGCCGGCTCGCCCGTCGCCACCGCCGGAATTCTCCCAGGCGACATAATCCTAAAAATAAACGGCAAAGATATAGACGGAAGATTCCCAGAGCAAATCCCCGATATAATGAACTCCATCGCACTGCTGCCAATCGGAAGCAACGTGGACCTGGAATGCGTCAGAAACGGAAAAATTTTTAAAAAAACCGTCAAAACCGAACTGCTCGAAAGCAGAATTGGCAGGGAATTTCTATTCGAAAAATGGGGAGTCGGCGTCAGGGAAATCACAAAACCCTTCGCCAGAGAGGAAAAAATTCCGACCGATCTAAAACTTATCGTGATAGGGGTTAAATACAACTTCCCGTTTAATCTCGCCAATATCGAAAAAGGCGACGTGATTGTCTCCGTAAACAGACAAAAAATCTCCAGCATCGAAGACCTGGAAAAAATCTACGAAAAATACTCCGACGAAAAAATACTCCTGGAAATCTTCAGAAGCGGAGACATATCCTTCCACGTCGTTTATCCCTCAAAAGAAAAGTAGTTGCAAACACCGGATTCAAACAGCATAATCCGCACCATGAAAAGGTTCCTCTACCTCCTTGCCGCGTCGATTGTAGCGGCCAGTTCGCTCGAAGCAAGAATCGGCGAGCCCCGCACCTCTATCGAAAACAGATTCCAGTCCAAATTAAACGGAGCGTATTTCTATTCCTCGGCGGAGGAAAAATTCCGCGAAGCAATGGAGCTTCCCTATAAGTACTTGATCCTGCTCATGCCAAAAGACGCCCAAAACTGCTTCTACTTCAAAAGATTCGACAGGGTCACCGCCACAAACAGCGACGTCATACAACAGCACGACCTCGTCGGCTGGGAGTTGCACATAGTGTTCCAAGGAGGATCTTCAGTGTTGGAATTTTACACCCACCACGGAAATCCCATGACGATAGAAGAGCTCGAGGGATTGATGGAAGCAGTCGCCAAATCCCGGGGTGACGCGCACTGGGAAAAGTCGGACTTCATAAAAGTCCACAACCAAATAGACATGTCCTTCGACGGAAAAAATCTTTCGGAAAAGAAAAAATCCTCGGAAAAGAATCTCCGCGACATACTCCCAGAAAATAAAAACAGATTCATTTACGTCGAAGTTCTTCCAGACTTTAAAAACTCGAGCGCATACTCCGGAAGCCTGCAGGCGAAAATAATGGAGGACGAACAGCAGCGAGCCCACGACGCGTACAACAAGAGAATAAGCGACCAGGCCGAATACCGCGCCTTAAAAACCCAAAGAAACGACAAAAAATCTAAAAAGAAAACCCAGCCCTCCAGCACTGAAAAAATCAACAAGTTCGACGGAAATCCGTTCAGGGTTTTGGAAACGCCGATTTTCCTTCCCAACGAAAACGGAAGCGGAGTTTTGTCCTTGGTAAAATACAATTCCTTCAACTATCTTTTTGGAGGCAGGCCAAAGGTAAATAGAGATAGAATTATACAAATCCCAATGAACATACCCTTCCAAGATGACACGTGCATCGGATACGACTACGTACTCTCCGACGGAAGCGTCAGGGCAAAACTCTTTAAGGAGGGGATTTTGTTCATATCGTCCAAGTTCGACAAATTTATGAGGGAGAGAATGGAAAAACTCTACTCCGACCAAAACAAAGTAAGAAAGGCCGAGGCAGAAGACAGCATTTCCAAGTTCTAACCGATATTTACATCTAAGAAAACCTTCCGGAATACTTGCGGGCAAGAGCCAATGCCGAAATAAAACTGTCGGGTTTTGCTATGCCCTTTCCTGCTATCGAAAATCCCGTCCCGTGGTCGGGACTGACCCTCAGGTAAGGAAGATTCATCGACACATTTACCGCGCTGTCGAATTCCACCGCCTTCAAGGGCCCGAGGCCCTGGTCGTGGTACATCGCCACAACGCAGTCGAACTCTCCCCTCAGAGCCCTCATAAATACAGTGTCCGGAGGAAGCGCAACGCTCAAACCGGGAAATTCCTTTCGAAGATCCTCAAGGGCGGGATTTATTATCTCTTCCTCCTCCGCGCCCATAAGACCTCCCTCGCCCGCGTGCGGATTCAAGCCGCATACCGCTATCCGAGGTTCCTCCACACCGCGGGAAAATCGAACGAGGCTATCCGCCGCGCGCACCGCATTCCCTATCTTTTCTGGAGTCAAAAGGGACGAAACTTTCGAGAGAGGATCGTGCCATGTCGCAAGCGATACCGTAAGCCTCTCTCCGGCAAACGCCATTACCGGAGTGCCTCCCCATCTGGCAGCAAAAAACTCCGTCTGACCGGCAAACTCGAAACCGACCTTCCTCATTTGAATCTTGCTTATCGGAGAAGTCAAAACGGCAGAATATCTGCCCTCCGCACAACCCTCCGCCGCAAGCTCGAGCGACTCAAACGCTATGCGGGCGCCCTCCAAACACGGAACACCTTTCTCCGCCCGGAAATCCGAATCGCCAACCCGGCGCTTCGAAACCCCATCGGGAAGCTTCGACAAGAGCTCCCTGTGCGCTATCACTTCGACGTCCCCACAGCAATCGGACGCTGCCCAAGCCTCTATTATCTCAGGCCCGACTCCCGAAGGATCCCCCACTGTCACGGCTATCTTTTTGCCTTTAAACATTCCCATCATCTCGGAGTAAGATAGTGCCTCTCCGGCTCGAAAAATTCCAAAAACATCTTTCCCTCCGGAGTTTTCGCCGCGCTCTCTTTCAGCGCCTCAAGCGCCCTCTTGCGGGGCGAACCGCCCGCGTAAACCCTCATGTAAAGACTCTTCACCTCCGCTATCGATTCGCGCGAAGTTCCTCTCCGGTTGAGCCCTATCAAATTTAATCCCCCAAGATTATTCCTGCCATAAACGTTCGTATAAGGCGGTATGTCCTTGCTCGAAGCCGAATTCCCGCTGACTATCACGCCGTCTCCCACTCGGACAAATTGGTGTATCATCACACCGCCGCTTATAAATATGTTGTCGCCAGCGTGCACAAACCCCGCAAAAGCTGAGAAACATCCCATTATCAAATTGTTCCCCACTACGCAGTCGTGCCCTATGTGGGAGGAAGCCATCAGAAGACAATTCTCTCCCACCACTGTAAAACCTCCCTCCGCCGTGGAACGATGCACGGTGGCGCTCTCCCTGATCTCCGTCCCGTCTCCTATCTTGACTCCGGAAACCACGCTCCTGTCGAAATGCAAGTCCTGCGGATCACCAGAAATCAAACTAAACGAACCTATCCTGCACCCTTTGCCTATCCTCGCACCCGAACAAATCCTCGCATGCGGAGCCACAACGCAACCGTCTCCTATCTCGGCGTCCCCTTCCACCAGCGCGTACGCGCCGATTTCCACTCCGCTTCCTATCTTCGCCGCTTCGGAAACAATAGCTGTCTCGTGTATCATACGGACCTCGATTCGATAATCAAGCGCCTCCTGTAGGGACGCAAATTCCCTATCTTAAATAGGGCGGTAAACAATATCCCGAAAAGAGTCGATGAATACGCCGCCATGAGGCTCGCCGAAACTATGTTCATGGCGAGAAAAATCAGCGAAAACACAGTTCCGGTAAGTCCCACGTACAGGTTCAAGTCGAAAAGGTTGTCCTCATTTTCGAGCAGCTTAAACTTTAGATCCGCCGGAAGATCCGCACGCTTTATATACGAGAGGCGGGCCAAACAGAACAAATAGACCACAAACTGCAAAAGCAGAAACGCCCCAACCGCGATCATAGTCGCGGAATCGAGTTGAATGTTCATAATTTCCTTTCCGAGATTGTTTATATTTTGAACAAACGCAAACTTCAGTTCCTTGGGAGCTTCTCCCCCAAACTTTATTTCAAAAAGCGACGGCTCCACTACAAAAAGAAACGCCGCCGCAACCAAAATTCCCACTCCAACCCCTTGGAGAACGGACATTACCGCTCCCTGCCTCGCGGTTCCAAAACCGAAAAATCCCCCCAGAGCCTTGAATAAAAACCAGCCTCCCACTGCCGCCATTATTACCTTCAGCCACGCCAGCTCCGACTCCCACTTCGACGCCAGTCCCGCAAGAAACAACTTCACTGGACGAGCCGCCTCATCGAACGCCTCCATGAATTTCGAAGGCCTATATATTGGCTTTTGCGCCCCAAGCAAAAACGACAAGCCTCCCTCCCCATTCAAGTACGCAAAAGACAAATCCTCCACTCTCGACGCCCTTTCCCAATCGCGGGCCGAATCCAAAAATTCGCATATCTCCGGAGCGTTCCCCGACATCAGCAGCGCCGCCATAACAGACCTCGACGATCCCCCGGAATCCGCGGCCGTCCGAGCAAAATTGTACGGATGCGACAAGTCGGAAAATTGCGAAAATACCGACCGGAACAAATTCCAGTCGCAATTCCTTTCAAGATACAAAACCGAAAGGGCAAACTTCTCAAACTTCGCCCTTTCCTCAGAAGTCGAAGGTGCCAACTCCATCATCTCGGAAAAATCCCTGAGCAGTTTTTCGTTGAAGTCGCCGGACTGCGCGAGAAGCGCCAACGACAAAACCGCGCTCTCCATCGGGGCTCCAGCAGATGAAAACGCGGGGGGAATTTCGGTCGTGTTGAGATCGCGCAACGACAGAATTTTTCCCACAATAGGAGACTGGCTCTGCTTCAAAAAATTCGACAGCTTGTCCCTGTTTTCCCCAAGCGACAACAAATCGTAAAGCGGAGGAAACTCCACTCGAGAAGATTTCTTTCTCTCCAGTACACGGCTCGACAGCGATGTCACGTATGTGTCGAAGAATGGCTCGTCGCCTCCGGATATCCCCCTCGACGGTTTCTCCAAAACTAGCCTCTTTATTTCCGGCAGCACGGAGTCCCCCTCCGCAGCACACTCCGCCACAAGATATGCCGACGAAACTTTCGACGAGTCCAAATATAGGCGCGCCAACCTCTCCGGAGATACGGTTCCCACTCCCGCGGCCGCCACCGCGTCCTTATCTACGCGCGTAAAATACGCCGGTATGGCCGCCGCAAAGGCTATTATCGCCAACCCTACCACCGTCTGAACAAGCGGTGTCACTATTCTTACGCGCCGAGACATTTTTAATCAAACACGCTTAGTGTTATATGATTGGACAATCGTCAGTCAAACGCAGAATTGCTTTCGCTTAAGCGTTTTTTCTCCTCGGCTATCGAAACGGCTGCATCACGCGACTGAATGACAAACATGACGAGAAGTATCAGAGACAACAGCGACACGAACATCGTAGCAAGCGACGACCTTATCCCCGCATGCCCATGGTGCCCGAAAACAAAAACCGGAAACAGCGACACCACGCAATAAGACAATGCCACGCCCGACGAAATCTTTTTCTCGATTTTTAAATTGTCCGCCTCCGCGTTCGCCCTCAGGGCAAACTTCCAATATACGAAAAAATTCCAAACTAAATTAAAAATCGGCAAGAAGCCCAAGAGTACCCTCAAAAGAGGGGAAACTTTGTCCGACTTTTTGGTCACGCTCTCCCAACAGGCCGCAAGAAACAAAACCGCGTAAACAACCCCTATTACAAACGTCGCTATGGAAACGCAAAGCAGAAACAGCAAAACAAGCGTTTCCCAAACGCTCGGACCATGGGCGCTGAAAAATTTAGGGAACTCGAAAAAACCCACTATGAAAAAAACTAGAAAGAAAATCGCCGAAACAAAAGACCATATCCACATCTTGCGATAACTAAGGCAAATTCGCTCCCGCAAAAGCCGCCAAAAATCTGCACCTCGCCCCTCGGAATCAAAACCGCTTCCCATGTGCACTATTCTCCATCGAACGAAAATAAAGTCAAACGCTTTCGCAAAAATAACTATAAAGATTTCATTTGACTAAGGAAACTTTTTAGTTGGATAATTTTGACGATAATTTATCCACGGAACTAAAAAAGGAAAATAGTATGAAGAAATTAGCGATAATCTTGTTCGCGTGCGCCTCGCTGGCCGCTTGTACAACAGAACAGGCCTCCCCCGAAAAACTCGCCGTCGACGCGGTTTACAACACGAACTTGAACAACGTGATGGGCAAATCGAAAAGCGCTGCAGAAGTGGTTTCGAAAATGCAGTCCATAAAACTTAACACCTGCCCCGCCGACTTCGTCGACGCATACAGACAGTACATCAAAGCCTGGGATAAGTTCGCCTCCCTCGAAAAGGAAATGTATTCCGTCAATATGCCAAAGGCCACAACCGATATGGAAAACTTCGTCAGCGACTACCAGACCGATCCAACAAAGGCCGTCGTAGCCCTCAAGAAGGAGTGGCAGCAATTCTCCGAAAAAATCGACTCCGCCTCCGCAAACCTCGCCAGAGCTTTCGCGAACTTGACCTCCATCGGAGCCAAGTACGGATCGGCTTATCCCCGCA
The DNA here is from genome assembly GCA_949283955.1 of uncultured Verrucomicrobiota bacterium. Taxonomy (GTDB): domain Bacteria; phylum Verrucomicrobiota; class Verrucomicrobiia; order Opitutales; family Intestinicryptomonadaceae; genus Merdousia. The sequence goes on from CASDUP010000035.1 coordinate 59,294, forward strand.
AGGGCGGAATCCTGTAATTTCCGCGAAATTTCGCGCCTCGTTCCCGACCCTGCCAAAAGGCGCGTCGGGAATTTTTTTGAAAACGCGGGCTCAAACTTAAAATATGAAAAACAAAATTTTAAACCCAAACGACAAGCGAGTTTCATGGCGAAACTTGCGTGTGTTTATTCCGCACAATCCGTCCGCAATTCTCGGAATATTCAAATCCCTTAGAAATAGAAATTTCGCAATATACTTCGCGGGAACGGTGGTCTCCCTCACGGGAGCTTGGATGCAGCAGGTGGCCATGGGGTGGCTCATCTACAACATGACAAACTCCATCTTCATGCTATCCCTGGCCGTCTTCCTGGCACAAATACCAAACTTGATCGTCACACCATTTACGGGCGTATTTTCCGACAGATTTAATAGAAGAAAAATTTTGCTCGTCACCCAGTCTCTGATGATGATCCAAGCCTTCACTCTCGCCATACTCGTCGGAACAGGAACGATAACCATATCAATAATATTCGCCTTGAGCCTATTCTCGGGCCTCGTAATAAGCTTCGACGCCCCGGCAAGACAGTCCCTCTACGCAACTATCGTTCCACACGAAGACCTTAGCAACGCAATAGCCCTAAATTCCACTGCGATAAATTCGACAAGATTCATAGGACCTGCCATCGGAGGAGTGGTAATATCCAAGTGGGGAGAAACCGCATGTTTCTTGATCAACGGAATAAGTTTCTTCTTCATACTCGGAGCCCTATACCTTATCAGAACAAACTCTGAAAAACCATCTACTCCAAAAACAGGAACATGGAGGGGAATCCTCGACGGATTCTCCTACGCAAAAAATACACTCCCGATTCGAGTAATCATAATCCTAATGCTAATATTCAGCTTTTCGGGCATTCCTTTCCCGCTCCTGCTGCCGGCTTTCGTAAAAGGACAAATGGGTGGCGACGCCGAAATATTGGGAAATATGATGAGCTTCGTCGGAGCGGGCTCCATGACCGCCGCCCTGTACCTGGCAGCGCGAAAAAGCGTCTTCGGACTCGGGCGCGTAATAATGGCAGCCTGCATGATACTCGGAGTTGGCCTTATAGCAATATCTCACATAAAAAATCCAACCATAGGATATTTCCTGTGCTTCCCAATAGGATTCGGAATGATAGCCACCGCCGCCTCGTGCAACACCATGCTCCAATCCCTCACCGACGACCACATGAGGGGAAGGGTCATGAGCATATTTACTATGGCATTCTTCGGAATGCCTCCGGTAGGAAGCCTTGTTCAGGGCTGGCTGGCGGGAATTTTTTCTTACGAGACCGTCATTCTCGCAAGCGGAATCGTGTGCGTGACCACCGCCCTCGTCTTCGAGCGATATAGGGCAAAAATTAGAAACGCCACCTGCGAAATCTACGCCCGACACGGAATCGTTCCGCCCCAAATCGCCGAGGCGCTCAAAGAATCGTCCAGCAAAAGAATTTAAACTTTACTATTCCTGCGGGAAATGAAAATATGGACTCCGCATTTTAACATCAACTAAATGTAAGAAAATGAATATCACAATCATTGGAGCAGGAATGATGGGTTCCGCAATGGCAGGACCCGCAAACGACAACGGACATTTTGTCAACCTCGTGGGAACCCCTCTCGACAGAGAGATAATAGATTCTGTAAAGAAAACCGGATACCACCCCACCCTGCGCCACAATATGGGCGATAAAGTCAGGGCTTTTCAGATTGAGGAGCTCGACGAAGTTCTCAAAAGCACCGACTTTATCGTGTGCGGAGTGAGCAGTTTCGGAGCGGAATGGTTCGCTAACGAAATTCTACCAAAATTGCCCTCCGGCAAAATCGTTCTCTCAATAACAAAAGGCCTCCAGCCAGACCCGGAAAAAGGCCTCGTCACCTTCCCAGACTATTGGAAAAATTCCAGGCAGGATCTCGAATTCGTGGCAGTGGGCGGACCGTGCATCTGTTTCGAACTCATGGACAAAATGCACACCCTCGTCTATTTCTGCTCGAGAAATATCGAAGCCGCAAAAGAAGCGGCAAACGTGATGAAAACCGACTACTACCATCTCGTAGTGTCGGACAACGTCGAGGGAGTGGAGTGTTCGGTGGCGATGAAAAACGCCTACGCGCTCGGAGTTTCACTCGCGGTGGGATTGTCGGAAAAAGCTGCGGGAATAACGACATGCGACGACCTAGTCGGCGTCTCAAAGCCCGGAGCGGTCGACAGAAACCCAAAATATAACCCTCAAGCGGCTCTATTCGGACAAAGCTGCGTGGAAATGCGCAGAGTAATAGAAATGTTCGGCGGAAAAGTGGAGTTCGGTGGCGGAATACCCGGAGCAGGCGACCTCTACGTGACCGTCTTCGGTGGAAGAACTCGCAAAATAGGAACTCTTCTTGGCAGGGGATTCCCCTTCCCAAAAGCAAAAGAAATTTTAAACGGTGTCACGCTCGAATCGGTTTCCATAATTACGAGAATGGCCAAGTTCGTCAGGGATAGGGGAAGAGAGGCAGATTTCCCCCTCCTTGCCCACATGGACGAAATCATAAATAAAGGCGCCGAAGTTAAAATTCCATGGGACAAATTCGGAGAAGTGTAGAGCGGCTCCGCAACAAGGCCCAGAATGTGCCGCGCTCGGGAAAAACGGAATATTAAGTTCCCCGCGCGCATGCTATAGGCAAAGCTTCGTGAAAATCGAAAAAGTTTTTGGTTTCTCCCCGCAGGCATGAAAAACGCCCCTCCCACCCAAAAAACTTTTAGGCAGATTCGCGGGCTGGAACGCGAAAAAAAGACTTGCACAGTAAAATAAAAGACCTTTTATTACGCGTTTTTGAAAATTTATGAAAGCAACGATAAAGGTACAAGGCAAGCAGGTCACCGTCAAGGAAGGCGACGTGCTCTTTCTGAACCGCTTTGAAAATACGAAGGCGGGGGATTCCGTCGAGGTAAAGGAAGTTCTCATGGCCGGCGAAGGCGAGAACGCCAAGTTCGGCGCGCCTCTCTTGGAAGGCGCAAGCGTTTCTCTTAAAATTCTCGAAAATAAACGCGGAGAAAAAGTGGTCATAATAAAGAAAAAGCGCAGAAAAGGCTATCAGCGCAAAAGAGGCCACCGCCAGGAACTCTCCGTCGTCAAGGTTGAATCCATCAAGGCGTAGTCATAGAAAGGCGTTTCAAATATGGCACATAAAAAGGGACAAAGCTCGGCTAAAAACGGACGCGATTCAAACGCACAGCGCAGAGGCGTGAAGAAATTCGACGGAGAATACGTTCTGGCCGGCAATATCATAGTAAGACAATGCGGAACGCGATTCCACCCAGGAACCAATGTCGGAATGGGCAAGGACTACACCCTCTTCGCCCTCAAGGACGGAAAGGTAGCATGGGACGGAGCGCACAGAAAAGTATCCGTTGTAGCCTAACGGAACAAAGCTTAGAAAATTTATTTCTCGACGGCTCCCGGTTTTCGGAAGCCGTTTTTTTGTTGCCCAATATCGAAAAATATTTTTCTGAAATAGAAGCATAATTTCCCGCTCCACAAAACACGCTATGCAGATGGACAAATATACTATCGCCCTGTGCTACTATTTCGACTGAACCCTCTCCCCAAACAATATGCAGGAGTACGCCTTCATTCCTACACTCCAAAAGGAACCGAGAGAATTTTGGGAGCAAGCAAGAAAAATCGCGGCTGAAGCGGACGCCGACGAAATACTCGCATACATGTATTTGATGTGCTCGGAGGCAAGAAAACACGACATTCTCGTGAGACATTCGGACTTCGAAAATTTCGGCAAGAGCGTACAGTTCTTTAAAGGTCTCCTGCCCGACGAAAATGGAAACGACTGGTTCTCGGAAATAAACTCCCACGCCGCAAAATTCGGCGCGGAAGTAAAGCACTACATAATATCCTCCGGAATAAAAGAGATGATAGAGGGGACGGCTATAGCCTCCAAATTCGACAAAATTTACGCCTCCAGCTTCAAGTACGACAGCTACGGAGCCGCCGAATGGCCCGCACTTGCCGTAAACTATACGGGCAAAATGCAATTTCTGTTTAGAATCAACAAGGGAATATTGGATATTCAAAAAACAATCAACAACTACATGCCCGAAAGCGAACGCCCCGTCCCGTTCAGAAGAATGATATATTTCGGGGACGGCTCCACCGATATTCCCGCAATGAAGCTCGTAAAAACCCAAGGCGGATATTCCATTGCCGTCCACGACTCCACCGAAGAAAAAAAGAAAAAATC